>NZ_CP047200.1:696715-1393431 GCF_030408675.1 Corynebacterium durum | reverse complement strand
CACGCGGTGGCGCCATTCCCACGTTATAGCTGTCGCAAATTTCTAGTCCAAGATATTTCTGAACGAAAGAATTTGCCTCCACAAGTGGTTCTTGCACGAGACGAACAACAACACGCTCCCCCATGATCGAACTAATGGATTCCTGTGCTGTAACAGGAACCATACTGTCATCAGCATGCTTTACAGGAAAAATATGTGATGCCACACTCATTATTACCTACCGTTATGCCAACGTTGTGAATATGCAGTTTTTCTGTCTTCCACTCCCCAAAACCAGGCATTAGCCATAGCGAACACCCTTTCATGAATATTTTTTCATCAGCATACTACCTTGCGATAATAGCAAAATTGCGACTAGGGGATCGTTTCCGCTAACCTCCCCCCTTGATGCGACCTTTTAAACAGGAAATTTATCCTGCATAGCGCCGGAACTGGAGGTAGACAAAGGTTTTATTTTCACCCCCACTACCCGGCAGACAGAGATTAGAGTACCAACAGATTACTTGGGCACAATCGCGGGCAACGCTCTGCATCTCCTACGAAAATGCACGACACTTCAAGGCAGGGCGAGTAACCTAGTCCCCTATGACTCACCCCCGCCCACTCGCTTTGTCACCGTCGCGCGCTGGTGATTACCAGCAATGCCCCCTGTTGTACCGCTTCCGCGCTATTGACCGTCTCCCCGAACCCAAAACCGTGGCACAGGTTAAGGGAACCCTCGTACATGCGGTTTTGGAGGAAATGCATAAGCTTCCTCGCCAGGACCGCCTCTACCCTGCTGCCGTGAAGCGTCTGAAACCTAACTGGACAACGATGTGCCAGGCAGACCCAGAACTCACTGACCTGGTTTCCGACGCCGATCTCTACGACTTCCTCGTCGAGTGCCGCGCCCTTCTCCGGGGCTACTTCGAGATGGAAAACCCTCAAGGTTTCGATGCCCACGAATGCGAGATGTACGTCGATACCGTCCTGCCTAATGGCGTTCCCGTCCGCGGCTTCATTGACCGCGTGGACATCGCCCCCACCGGTCAGGTTCGCGTCGTCGACTACAAAACCGGAAAGAAGCCCAAACCTCAATGGAGTCAGCAGGCTCAGTTTCAGATGCGCTTTTACGCCCTAGTGTACTGGCGGCTTTTCGACGTCGTGCCCACCCAACTGCGTCTCATGTACCTCAAGGTCATCGACTCCATGTTCCTCACCCCCTCCACCGAGGAGCTGGAGTTTTTTGAACGCGACCTCGGCGACCTGTGGGCCAAAATTGAGGGCGATGGCCGCGCCGGAACATTCCGCCCCAAAACCTCCAAACTATGTGGGTGGTGCCCGCATCAGGCACTATGCCCAGCTTTTGGTGGTACTCCGCCAGACTATCCGGGATGGCCTGGGAGCACCGCCGACTAACTACCAGAATGGGATCGGGGCATGGTCCTCTTCGATGTGAAGGAATTCCCGTAGTCCTGGAATGGTAAAGGCGACGACCCCATGGGACACCGGAACAACAATGTGGCGAGCGATGAGGCGGCGTCGATACTGGGCAACTGTATCCGCCGATCGGTCGATACGGGCAGCGATGTCACTGACTTTACTGGGACCGGGATCCTCCGCCATTGCCTTGACAAAAGCCAAATCAAGGCCCGACAGTTCCGCCACCAAAGGCTTAAGCACCAACGTATTGAGGTCTTTCAGTGCTCGCTGGGTTCCATGCTCGACGGCCTGGTCATCGATAACCGTGGGGTTTTTCGCTGCCAACCATGAATGGTGACCAATCAGCTGAATCATAAACGGGTATCCCCGAGTTGCCTCTAGTGCGCGATTCAAGGCGGTTTCGTCCCAGTGCCACCCGTTTTCCTCTACAGGTTCCACCAGGCCCCGGCGCGCTTCTTCTCTGGTGACTGCGCCTAGTTCGCGGTGGTCAGCGCGGCGGATGAAGGTGATTCCGCGGTGTTTGAGGAGAGCGTTTACTTCGTCGGGTAGTCCGGCGAGGGCGAGTGCGATGTCGCGGTTTTCTCGGAAGATGTGTTGTACTGCGGCGGCGAGTTCTGCGAGTTCGGCGGTTGTGCCTCGGCCTATTTCGTCGACGGTGATGAGTAGTCCGACGTGGTGTTCTTGTAGGTGGTTGAGGGCTTGGGTGAGTTGTGTGCGTAGTCCTGGGACGATGGGGTGTCGTTCGTGGACGGTGCCGGTGAATCCTCCGAGGCCGGCTGGGCCGGTGACTCCGGTGACTCGTCGGACGGTGGAGCGTGGGTCGACCATTTGTAGGAGTGCTGGTAGGTGTTCGTTGACGAGTCGGTTGACTAGCCCGGGTAGTGCTGTTTCGGTGATGACGGCCCATCCTTGTTCGCGTGCGGCGTCTTCGACTTCGTTGAGGAGTACTGTTTTGCCGACGCCTCTGGTGCCTGAGAGGAGTAGTGCCCTGCTGGGTGAGCCGGGTCCGCTGCGTAATGCGAGGGTGAATGATTCGACGATATCGGTTCGTCCGACGGGGACGCTGGGTGAGGATCCGAAGGTTGGTGTGAACGGGCTCGTCTGGTTCATGATGCTCAGTTTACTCAGTTTTGTCAGCTAACTATGTTATTTTTGAACGCCCAGATGACGAGTTGCACGCGGTTTTCTGCGCCGGTTTTGGACATGGCTGAAGATAGGTGTGTTTTGACGGTGGAGGGTTCGAGGTAGAGTTCGCTGGCGATATCGTTGTTGCTGAGTCCGCGGCAGAGTTGTACGACGCAGTCGAGTTCGCGTGGGGTGAGGGTGCTGGTGTCTGGTGTGATGGTCATTTTTCGGCGGGTGAATTCTGTGATGACGCGTCGGGTGAGGGCGGCGTCGACAAGCCCTTCGCCGAGTGCGGCGCGTTGGACGCCTTCAACGAGTGCGTCCATGGGGCTGTCTTTGAGGAGGATTCCGCAGGCTCCGGCTTCGAGTGCGCCGAAGACGTATTCATCAAGGTCGAAGGTGGTGATGACAATGACGGCTGGGGTCGGATCGAGTTGTTGGATGAGTCGGGTTGCTTCGAGTCCATCGCCGTCGGGCATACGGATATCCATGCAAATGACGTCGGGCTGTAATCGTTGTGCTTCGGCGACGGCTTGTTTTCCTGTGCTGACTTCGCCGACGATGGTGATGCTGCCGGAGGCTTGGAGGATGGTTGCTAGTCCTGCACGGATGAGTGGTTCGTCATCGGCGAGGAGTACGCGGATCATGTCCATGTGAGTGTGACTTCCCATCCTTGTGTGTTGGGTTGGTTTGTGAGTGTTGCGCCGCAGTTGTCGGCGCGTTCTTGCATGCCGATGCTGCCGCGTCCGGGGGTGCTGCTGGGTTGGAAGTGTCCGTGGGTTTGTATGGCGAGTCCGTGGTTATCCATGTGGATGGTGACGGGCGCGCCGGGTGCGTGTTTGCGTGCGTTGGTGAGTGCTTCTTGGATGGTGCGGTAGGCGCATTGTTGTTCTGGGGTGGTGAGGGTGTCGCGGAGGCCGGGGCCGGTGACGTGGATGTTCATGCCTAGTTGTTGGCATTCGGTGATGAGGTCGGGGATGGTGGCGAGGGTGGGTTGGGGTGTTCGGTTGGTTTCGGCTTCGGTGGGTGTGCGTAGGTGGTTGACGGTGGCGCGGACATCGGCTAGTGCTTTGGAGATGCTGGTGGAGATGCCTTCGAGTTGTTGTTCGGCGGCGTGGGGGTTGGCGTGGAGGACGGCGCGGGCAGCAGTGGTTTGGATGGCTATGCTGCTGAGGTGGTGTGCGGTGGTGTCGTGGAGTTCGCGGGCGATGCGGGTGCGTTCGTTGGCGAGGAGTGTTTGGCGTTTTGCCTCAGCAAGGCGGTGGTCGCTGAGGACGATATAGCCGGAGATGATGCCGATGACAAACATGGCTATACTACTGAATGCGCCTATGAGGATGCGGACGAGTGGGACGAGTGGTGCGTCGATTCCTTCGATGGCGATGGGGATGTAGATGTAGGCGATCGTGCTGGTGATGGTGTATACAACGCTTTGGGCGGCAAGTTGTTTGTAGGGGGTGAGTGTGTAGCGTATGGCTGCGTAGGCGAGCACTGCTATGCAGCTGGGGCCGCTGCTTGCAGGCTGGGGGCCACCCACTATCAGAACGATGAACCTGATCAGTTCTAGGATGATGCAGATCCACAGCATTCTTACCGGTTGGGTACGGCGCCTGAGTACGGTGGCTGATTCGATGGTGTAAATGATGCCGAGGGCGATTGCGACCCATAGTGCTGCGGGTGCGTTGAAGGGTGGATCACCTGCTTTTGCGTAGAGCGCTGCGATGTGTATCACCCCGGGGATAAGGATGATGCCCGCAATGAACCTGTCTGTGGCCATGTCTATAGATTGTAGGTTTTGAGTCGGCTGATTCCGATGATTCCTACCAGTGCTGTCCACCCCGCACATAGCAGGAGTCCCGCACCACTGCTGTAGGGCGCGAGTGTCGAGGTTCCGACTGCTGAGAGGGCGGATTGGAGTGGCAGCCAGCCGATTGCTGTAAGGTTCCAGCCTGCGACGGCTCCGATGGCCGCGATGATGGCTTCAATGGTGTACGCCACGCCGAGTATGACTCCGCTGACAAGCCCGCTGCGGGTGGCAAGTGTAAGCGCAGCTGTGGTGACGGCTAGGAGGGTGAGCGCCGCTATCCCACGTATCCACATCAACAGCACGTCACTAAATGCCACCTCCCAGGGTGTTCCGCTGAGTTGCGTTGCGACGACCGTGATTACTCCAGCAATTACGCAGCTCACCGCCGCTGCTCCTGCGGTAACAGCACCCACGGCCCCGAGAATGTTGAGCCCCCACCGTCCCCTGCCGTGGAGAACTTTCCAGGTGACGGCCCCGTGGCGGTAGTTGGTGGCCACCATGAGTACCCCCAGCACGCTGGCCACGATGTAGGAACCCGCGGTGCCGCTTGATTGTGCAGATCCGGTGATGTCGAGTGCCTGAAGTTGGAATTGGGAGCTTTCCGGCGCGAAGGATTGAGGCAGCTTTTCGGGTGCTGCAATACCCAGAACCCACGCAAGGATAGAGGTAAAAGCTGCGGCAATGGGCAGTGCCATGGCAGCGATGCGGATGGAACGTAAATGGATGGCTGTGTAGAGTTCGGTTTTCATGGCTTGCCCATCATGGTGAAGTAGTGGTGTTCGAGGTCGTCTGTGGTGGGGCCTTGGTAGATTGTGCGCCCGGCGCGAATCATGGTGGTTATGGTGGATATGGCCTCTGCTTCGGCGAGGTGGTGGGTGCACAGGACCACGGCATTGCCCTGTGCCGCGTAGTCCCGCAGAAAGTGGTTGAGCCAGCGGATTCCTTCAGGGTCGAGGCCGTTGGCAGGTTCGTCGAGAAGCAGCAAGGTTGGCTGTGCGATGAGCGCTGCAGCGAGGGCGATGCGCCGCTTCATTCCTAGTGAGTAGGTGCTGATTTTTTGGTCGGCGGCGTAGGCCATGTCCACGAGCTGTAGCGCTTCATCGGCGCCGGTTTTTCCGTGAAAAAGCGCCACGGCATGAAGGTGCTGTCGGCCGGTTAGTCCTGGTAGTAGTCCCCCATCGTCTAGCAGAATGCCAATATTTCCTGTGATGTCTATGCCGCCACGCGATGCAACAAGTCCGAGAACTGCTTTAATGAGTGTGGTTTTTCCAGCGCCGTTGGGGCCGAGCAGTGCCACGATCTCACCCTGCTGGGCAGTTAGGTTCGCGCCGTGAAGCACTGCTTGTCGCCCATACGATACCGAAATATCCCGAGCGTCGAGTATGGTTGTCATGCTTTAAGTGTGCGACATGACAACCGTAAAAACATCGGCTGTACAGGCGAATTACTGCCCTCCCCCAAAAGGACTAGTTTTCTAGGTAGAGGGCTCCTCGAAAGACAGGGTGCATGAGGTTTTCTTTAGAAAGAACCTGGTCGAGGGTTTGTTCATCCATCAGTCCCTTCTCCAGGACTAGTTCGCGTACTGTTTTTCCCGTGGCGGCCGCCTCCTTGCCAATCATGTCACCGTTATGGTGACCGATAAAAGGGTTGAGGTATGTGACAATGCCGATGGAGTTTTCCACGTAAGCGCGGCACACGTCGGCGTTGGCGGTGATGCCAACGACGCACTTCTCACGCAGCGCAGTCACTGCGTTCCGGAGGATGCGAATGGATTGGAACAGGGCTTCCCCAATGACGGGTTCCATGACGTTGAGCTGCAACTGGCCCGCTTCGGCGGCCATGGTTACTGTCAGATCGTTACCGAACACTTTCAGGCAGACCTGGTTGACCACTTCAGGGATCACCGGGTTCACTTTGGCCGGCATGATGGATGATCCCGCCTGGCGTGGAGGCAGGTTGATTTCGTTGAGCCCGGCGCGGGGGCCTGAGGAAAGCAGCCTGAGGTCATTGCAGATCTTGGATAGTTTCATGGCCGCGCGTTTGACGGCACCGTGTGCGAGGACATAGGCACCAGTGTCGGATGTTGCTTCGATGAGGTCGCGGGCGGATTTGATCTCCAATCCGGTGACTTCGGAGAGCGAGGCGACGACTTGGTGGCGGTATCCTGCAGGGGTGTTGACGCCGGTTCCAATAGCTGTAGCACCCAGGTTCACTTCGAGGAGTCGATCAGCGGCCATGCGGAGGACAGCTTGTTCTTCGGCGAGGTTGTGGGCGAAGGCTTGGAATTCCTCACCGAGGGTCATGGGCACGGCGTCTTGAAGTTGGGTGCGTCCCATTTTGAGAATATCGACGAATTCGGTGCCTTTGGCGTGGAAGGCTGATTGGAGTTGGTCGATTTGTTTGATGAGTTCAATGAGCGCAGCATAGACCCCGAGACGGAAACCTGTGGGATAGGCGTCGTTGGTGGATTGGCTCATGTTGACGTCGTCGTTGGGGTTGATGACGCTGTAGTTGCCTTTGGGTTCGCCGAGGTATTCGAGTGCAAGGTTAGCGATGACCTCGTTGGTGTTCATGTTGAGGCTGGTGCCGGCTCCGCCTTGGAAGACGTCAATGGGGAATTGATCCATGCAACGTCCTTTGTCCAGGATTTGGTCGCAGGCCCAGACGATGGCCTCGCATTTTTTGGCGGGCAGGGTGTGCAGTCGGCGGTTGGCCAGTGCCGTTGCTTTTTTGACTTGAACCATGCCGCGGATGAATTCGGGAATGTGGTTAATGGTGGTTCGGGAAATGTTGAAGTTGTCGATGGCGCGCAGGGTGTGGATGCCGTAGTAGGCGTCGTTGGGTACTTCCATGGTGCCTAGTAGGTCTTCTTCTAGGCGGTATCCGGTGCGTGCTGTGGGGGTGGTTGTTTTTTTGGTTTTGCTCATTGGTGGGGCCTTTCGTTGCGCCTATGGGGCTACTTGAAAGACTACCCCCATTTATATGCGCGCGATCCTAATTTCGGATGCGAGTATTGCTTGTGCTCCTAGTGCCGCAAGTTGGTCCATGATCCAGTTCGCGTCTTTGCGCGGGACCATGGCGCGGACGGCTACCCACTCATCTAGTGCGAGAGGTGAGACGGTGGGGCCTGAGATGCCGGGGGTGATGCGGGTGGCGTCGTCAAGCAAGTGGCGTGGGACGTTGTAATCGAGCATGAGGTAATTCTGGGCATGGAGGATGCCTTCGACGCGGCGGAGGAGGACGCGTTGTTCAGGGGTAACTTCACGGTCGGCACGCCCAACGATGACGGCTTCGGAGGTGCATAGTGGTTCGCCGAAGGGTTCGAGTCCTTGTTTGCGCAAGGTGGTGCCGGTAGACACGACGTCGGCAATGACATCGGCAACACCTAATTTAATGGAAATTTCCACGGCACCGTCGAGGCGGATGACGTCTGCGGTGATGCCCCGCTTTTTCAGGTCGGTGCGTACAAGGTTGGGATATGAGGTGGCGATGCGTGCGCCATTGAGTTGGTCAATCGTCCAGCCTGTTGGGGCGGCGTATCGGAAGGTGGAGCTTCCAAACCCTAAGGCAAGGACTTCGGTGACGTTGGCGAGTGAGTCGGCGGCCAGGTCGCGGCCGGTGATGCCAAGATCAAGGTGTCCATTCGCAACATAGATGGCGATATCTTTGGGCCGGAGGAAGAAGAATTCGACGTCGTTTTTACGGTCAATGATGGTGAGCGCTTTGGAGTCGCGTCGACTGGCGTAGCCTGCTTCGCGGAGGATGTCGCTAGCGGTGTCGGAAAGGGAGCCTTTGTTGGGGACGGCTACTTTGAGCATGGGTGTCTTTCTTAGAGGTTTTTGTAGATGTCGTCGGGGGTAATGCCGCGGGCAAGCATGATTACTTGGGTCCAGTACATAAGCTGGGATATTTCTTCGGCGAGTTCGGCATCTGTTTGGTATTCAGCCGCGATCCAGACTTCGCCTGCTTCTTCGATGATTTTTTTGCCTATTGCATGCACGCCTTTATCGAGGGCTTCGACGGTGGCTGATCCGTCGGGCCGCTCTGCGGCTCGTTGCGAAAGTTCGATGTAAAGGCTGTCAAAGTTTTTCACTTGTGCCATTCTTCCACATGCTTACTGGGCTGGGTGTTAAACCATTGATGCACGTCGGTTGCGGTAACACCATCGAAGGAGTTGCATCCATGGAGTTGTTGGAGAGTTGTTATGCCTTCCGGTGGGTAGATTCCAGCTTCGGGCAGGCCGATGACGGAGCATCCCGCTGTGTAGGCGGCCTTCATTCCTGCAATGCTGTCTTCAAAGACAAGGCAATCTTTTGCTTCGACGCCAAGCATGCGTGCTGCCGCCAGGTACATGTCAGGTGCTGGTTTTCCGTGTTCGACCTCATCACCGCAGATGGTGGCGGTGAAGAAGTCACGGCCGACGGCGTTGATAGCCATGTCGGCGAGTTTCCTGACGGTGTTGGTGGCCACCATCATGGGCATGCCTTGTTGCGACAGTTCGGTGAGCAGCTCACGCACACCAGGATTGGGGGCAAGTTTTTGTTGGAAAAGTTCAGCGACCCGTTCAAGGGTGATGTCGTAGTAGTGCCGGAAGATGTCATCGGTGAGGGTGATGCCTGCGTGGTTGGCGCAGATAGTAACGGTTTCTTCGAATGTAACGCCGATTATTTTTTCGTGAAGTTCTGGGGTGAGCTTCCTGCCCATTTTTTCGCTCATCTCATCGGCGGCAATCCCCCACAGTGGCTCTGAATCTACGAGAGTGCCGTCCATGTCCCATAGTATCGCTTTTAGCATGGGTTTTAGTGTACCGAAAGCGCCTCTGCACCATCGCGTCCCTATTGATTCCAGACATCGAAAAAGAATGCTAATTTTTCCTTGAAACATGGCAGTGGTTGCACTGTGAGGAATGGGGCACTCACATCGCCACATTTCGCGTTGACTACCGGCGACGGCTACCGTTGTAAACCATGCGGATAGCCATCCTTGGTCGCGGGGGTTCCGGCAAAAGCACCCTCGCGAGACAACTGGGCCTACCCCACATCGAACTGGACAAGTTGCTATGGGGCGCTGATCTCACGCCCCAACCTCTTGACTGGGAAAGCATCGTCTCTAGGGAGGAGTGGGTTATCGACGGCGATCTAGGTGCCTATGACAATCTCGCTCCCCGTGTCGCGCGTGCCGACGCCGTAGTGGTCCTTGACTTTCCTTTATGGCTCTGCGCTTGGCGGGCGTTGCGGCGCGGTCATGAAAACTGGGAATTCTGGCGATGGGTCATAGGCTATCGCCGTCACCTACCCGAAATACTTGCCCAAATACCCGCAGAAAAACTACACCACCTACGACACCCCAAAGACATACCTCAGACGTTAAAGTACGTCGCCTCAGGGTGGTAGAGAACAAACGCGTCAGTTGATTGCTCAGGATGCAGCTGCAGTTCCTCAGACAATTCGACACCAATGCGCTGTGGTTGCAGCAGATCCACCATGGTGCGGCGTGATTCCAGGTCGGGGCAGGAGCCATAACCAAAGGAATACCGCGCACCACGGTAGTCCAAGTCAAAGAAGCGCTTTGTGTCGGTGGCGTCGTGGTCACCTACGGTGCCGTCATCAAGGACAAGCTCTGACCGGATGCGGGCATGCCAGTACTCGGCAAGTGCTTCGGTGAGCTGCACCCCCATGCCGTGAACTTCCAGGTAATCACGGTACTCGTTGTTGGCAAACAGCGTGTTAGCAAAATCAGCGATGGGCTGCCCCATGGTGACCAGCTGGAATGGCAAGACGTCAACTGTGTCAGAATGAATGAAGTCGGCAATGTTAAGAAAGCGTCCGCGTTGTTGTCGCGGGAAGGGGAAACGCGCGCGAACCGGGGCATCGAGAGTGGGCGACTCTAGCACCAGCACCTCATCGCCTGCGGAGATTGCCGGGAAGTAGCCGTACACCACTGCAGCGTGGTTGAGAATGCCTTCGGATTTCAGGCGATCGACCCAATAGCGCAGACGGGGGCGACCTTCGGTTTCCACGAGGTCGTCGTAGGAAGGGCCATCGGCACCGCGGGTGCCCCTCAGCCCCCACTGCCCCATGAACAGGGCCCGTTCATCCAAAAACGGCAGGTAGTCGGACAGCGAGAGGCCCTTGACAATCCTGGTTCCCCAGAACGGTGGGGTGGCCACGGGAGTGTCGGTCGCGACGTCGCTACGCGCGGGAATCTCCACAGGAGTTGCGGCAGCTTTGCGTTCAGCGGCAATCCTGCGGGATCGCTCATGCCGGGCCTTGCGCTGCAGCTTCTTTTCCTCAGCGGCAGGATCGATGACTAGTTCGCCGCGTTTGGTTGCCATGATGTCGTCCATCAGACGGAGGCCCTCGAACGCGTCCCGGGCGTAGTGCACATCACCCTGATACACATCGGTGAGGTCGTTTTCCACATAGGTACGGGTCAGCGCGGCGCCGCCCAGCAGCACGGGAATGTCCGATGCGCCCGCAGTGTTCATTTCCTCCAGGTTTTCCTTCATGATCACCGTGGATTTCACCAGTAGACCGGACATGCCCACCACGTCGGCATTATGGTCGCGAACGGCGGAAATAATGGTGGAAATGGGCTGCTTAATTCCCAAATTCACAACCTCATAGCCGTTATTGGACAGAATAATATCGACCAGATTTTTGCCAATATCATGCACATCACCCTTGACTGTAGCAAGGACAATTTTACCTTTACCGCCGGAATTATCAGTGGCCTCCATAAAGTTTTCTAGATAGGCAACAGCAGTTTTCATTGTTTCCGCCGACTGGAGCACGAAAGGCAGCTGCATTTGACCGGAACCGAATAGTTCACCAACCGTTTTCATGCCGCCCAAAAGGTCTTGATTAATAATTTCAATGGGTGATTTTTCAGCCATGCCGGCATCCAAGTCGGTTTCCAGACCATTCTTTTCGCCGTCAACAATACGCTGTGCTAGCCTCTCAAAGAGGGGCATGGCGGCAAGGGCTTCGGCGCGCGCATCTTTAGCGTCAGCTGCAGAAACCCCTTCAAAGAGTTCCATGAATTTCTGCAGCGGATCATAGTCGGGAGTACGACGGTCATACACCATATCGAGCGCAACTTCACGCTGCTGCTCGTCAATGCGATTCATGGGAAGGATCTTGGAAGAATGCGCAATGGCAGTGTCCAGGCCAGCTTCGATGCACTCATTCAGAAACACCGAATTAAGCACTTGCCGTGCGGCAGGATTCAGCCCAAAGGAAATGTTAGAAAGACCTAGTGTTGTGTGCACGCGGGGATACTTTTCCTTCAGCATGCGAATGGCATTAATGGTTTCAATGCCGTCGCGCCGGGTTTCTTCCTGACCTGTGGAAATGGGAAATGTCAGGCAGTCCACAATAATGTCGTTATGGTCAAGGCCCCACGTCTTAGTAATGTCTTCAATTAGACGGGTTGCAATCTCGACTTTCTTGTCGGCGGTACGCGCCTGGCCTTCCTCATCAATGGTCAATGCCACCACAGCAGCCCCGTGCTGCTTAACTAGCCGCATAATGCGCTGGTAACGGGAGTCGGGGCCGTCGCCATCCTCGAAGTTGACGGAGTTCACTGCACACCGCCCGCCCAGGTGCTCCAAGCCTGTTTGAATGACAGCAGGTTCGGTGGAGTCAATCATGATGGGAAGGGTGGAGCTGGTGGACAATAAGCCCGCGAGCTGCGCCATGTCCGCGCGTCCATCACGCCCCACATAGTCCACGCACAAATCCAGCATGTGGGCACCGTCGCGGGTTTGCTGCTTGGCAATATCCACGCATGTCTCCCAGTCCCCGGCCAGCATCGCTTCCCGGAACGCCTTCGAACCGTTGGCGTTGGTGCGCTCACCAATCATGGTAATGCCCGTATCCTGTGTCAACGGCATCGTCGCATACAGCGAGGACACATTATCTTCCATAGCTGGCGTACGCTGTGCTTGCTGCGTATCGACGACCGCGTCCCTCACCGCCCTAATATGCTCAGGGGTAGTACCACAACAGCCCCCCACCAGCGCAAGACCATAATCTTTGACGAATGTGCGCAGGGCGTCGCCCAATTCACTGGGGGTCAGTGGGTATTCTGCGCCGTTTTTACCAAGAATCGGCAGGCCAGCGTTCGGCATCACGGACACCGGGATAGAGGCGTGTTGGGATAAATAGCGCAGATGCTCGCTCATCTCGTGGGGGCCGGTGGCGCAATTCAAACCAATCATGTTGATGCCCAGCGGTTCCAGAGCCGTGAGTGCCGCACCGATTTCCGACCCCAACAGCATCGTTCCGGTTGTTTCAACAGTAACGTGACAAACAATGGGGAGGGTTATCTGAAGCTCATCAAACGCCTCGTGACACCCCAACACTGCCGCTTTGACCTGCAGCAAGTCCTGGGCAGTTTCAATGAGGATGCCGTCAGCACCTCCCTCAATCATGCCCAGTGCGGCTTCCTTGTAGTAGCGCTTCAGATCCTCGTAGTGGGCGTGTCCCAGTGACGGAAGCTTCGTCCCAGGCCCCATTGAGCCAAGCACAAATTTCTCCTCGTACTCGTCAGCCACTTCCCTGGCAAGGGCCGTGCCTTTCAAGGCGAGTTCGCGGCAGCGATCCTCAATGCCGTAGTCCGCGAGGTTCGGCAGATTACAGCCAAAAGTGTTGGTTTCCACCACATCGGCACCCGCGTCGAAATACGCGCGGTGAATCTTTCGCAAAACGTCAGGTCGCGTGTCATTGAGAATTTCATTACAGCCCTCAAGACCTAGAAAATCCTTATCAACGTCCAGGTCAAACGACTGTAGTTGCGTACCCATCGCGCCGTCACCAATCAAAACACGGGAGGAAAGGGCATCAAGGAAACCAGTTTTTGTAATCATCGACCAGACAGCTTAGTACGTTTTTGGGTTTAGGGGTAGTTCGCCCCTCCTCATTCAGCGACGCGCCGCCATAGCCGCAAGAGTTTGGCATGGTTCGGGCCAAAAAGAGGAGCGGTAAGGAGACTTTGGTACACGTAGCTGCGCTACGACCAGTCAGTTTCGTTGACACGTTGATAAAGATTCACAGAAACACTCCACCCGAATTACGAGACACCCCCATTTTAGGGTAGATTAGAAAATTACGTAACACCGAGAAAAATAAGCCCTAGCTGCAGCTTCACCGCAGCTTACCTACAGAAGGCAAGCCACATACAGCAAAATCTCTATCGATGATATGTTCTAGTTTTGCTTCTGACGTGATACTCGGTATCGTTATCAGACGGAAAAGATATAGTTTGGTCCACATTACAAGGAGATATTGTGACTGCCCCTAACCCTAATGCATCTTTCCTGGATAAAGCCGCTCAGCCTTTTGCTGGCCTGACTCCAGCAGGTGAAAAGTCGTGGATTGTTGCCCTTGCCCTGGCATTCTTCCTTGGCGCCATTGGTGCTCATAACTTCTACCTTGGCTACACCAAAAAGGGAGTCCTCCAACTAGGCTTGATGGTCATTGGCCTCGTCACGTCGATCATTGTCATCGGAGGTCTCGTGGTGGCAGCAGTCGCCCTGTGGGGATTCGTGGAGTTCATCATGATCATCATTGGTGCCGGCGGCTACGACAAGGACGCAGCAGGAATGCCGCTGAAACGATAAATCTATTCAAACTCTGGAAGTGTTTTCAGGGCTTCGTCCTCTACACCAGCGCTATAGAGTGTGGAGCGGATGAAGCCCTGTAATTCGTTTTCCTCTTCATGCTCAATGACTGCATAGCCGTGGGCATGGTTGAAGTCATTGACTTTTTGAATAAAGTCAGCCGCCGCCACCACCGCAGCATCAGGATCCATCGCCACCTTGTTGGAAAATGCACTGATCAAAGCCTTGAGCTGCGGCAACACTGAGGGATCATAAGGCTGCGTCCAGTGCTCCTTCTCATCATCGCGTAGGTAAGAACCGGTTGCATAGGTTTCTAAGTCGGCGATGAAATCCTCAGCAAAATTGCTCATAGCTTCACCCCAAGCAAAGCATCAATGGCACGAGTCACTACTTCCCCACCGTCGCCGTCGCCAGAAAGTGTGTCTACCCATCCATCAACCGCTGCCAAGGCGGAGGGGGTATCCAGATCATTGGCTAGGTGCATGCGTACGGTCCGCACCAGCTCCTGTGCAGCTTCCTCAGAAGAAGAAATATGAACGGCAGCTCGCCAGCGCGCAAGGCGTTCTTCAGCATCATGCAGCACCACGTCGGACCAGTCCCTGTCGCTGCGGTAGTGTCCAGCGTAGACCCCGAGTCGAATGGCAGCTGGGTCATGTCCAGCCGCAGTCAATCGCGACACAAAGACAAGATTCCCCAGGGACTTACTCATTTTTACGCCATCAAGGGCAATCATCCCGGCATGCACATAGTGGTCTGCCATGCGCTTGGCAGGAACTGCTGCTTCGAAATGGGCTGCGGAAAATTCGTGGTGCGGGAAGATCAGGTCGCTTCCACCACCTTGGATGGAAAAGAGTGAGCCAATGCGGTTTTTTGCGATGGCAGAGCATTCAATGTGCCAGCCGGGACGCCCCGCACCGAATGGTGCATCCCAAGCAGGTTCGCCATCGCGGGCTGCACGCCAGATCAACGCGTCAAGGGGGTCGCGTTTGCCAGGACGGTCGGGGTCGCCACCACGTTCGGCGAAGAGTTGTTCCATCACATCGCGGCTGTAGTTGGATTCGTATCCGAACTGCGGCGTAGCATCAATGGAGGCATAAATGTCGGGATGGTCGGGGTCATCAACCACATAGGCTGCGCCGATTGTAAGAAGAGCGCTCACCATGTCAATAACCTCATCAACAGAGTCAGTCACGCTCACGTAGTCGTGGGGTGGGATGACTCGCAGGTCTTCCATATCCGAGCGGAACAGGTTGATCTGGCTTTCCCCGAGTTCACGCCAGTCCACACCGTCACGGGCTGCACGTTCAAACAGCGGATCATCTACGTCGGTGATGTTTTGGACAAAGCGCACAGACACCCCATTATCCAGCAGTATTCTGTGGATTAAGTCAAAAGTGAGGTAGGTTGCAGCGTGCCCCAGATGCGTTGAATCATAAGGGGTGATGCCACACACGTACATACCTGCTCCACCGTCATAGACGGCCACGGGTTTTAGTGCGGCATCAGCGGTGTCGAAAAGCTGCAATGCTACAGGGGTGCCTCCCACAGAAGGCACGGAAGGCTGGGGCCAAGAATGCATGCCCACTACTTTAGCGTTCGGGGCGTCGATAAGCTGGTTAGGGGGCGAGGATACCCGCAGCGAGCAGCGCCATCACCACGAGACCTGCGGGAATACGATAAACCGCAAACCAGGAGAAGGAGTTGGAGGACACGAACTTCAGGAACCACGCGATAGAGGCGTAACCCACAGCAAAGGCAATGACCGAACCGATCAGCAGCTGCGCGCCAGATGCCGCCTGGCCTGCTTGAGGCGCAAAGGCGTCAGGGAGAGAGAAAATACCTGATGCAAACACAGCGGGAATGGCCAACAGGAAGCTAAACCTGGCGGCAACTTCACGGTTGAGTCCCACGAACAGGCCAGCGGAAATGGTACCGCCGGAGCGTGACACGCCGGGGATGAGAGCCAGGCACTGTGCAAGACCCATCACAATGGCATCGCGCATGGTCAAATCGTCGTAGCCGCGTTTTTTCGAGCCTATGCGCTCAGCGAGAATAAATACAAAGGAGAACAGGATCAGAACCGTTGCGGTGATCCATAGGTTGCGCAGGGCTTCACGAATGTAGTCTTTGCCCAGGAAACCCAGCACAGACACCGGAATGGTGCCCACAATAACCATCCACCCCATGCGGTAGTTGAAATTGCGCTCGTCCTTATTGAACAGGCCACGCACCCAGTCCACAGCAATACTGAAAATATCGCGCGCAAAAAAGACCAGCACAGCGATCTCAGTTCCCAGCTGGATCACAGCAGTAAACGATGCCCCAGCGTCATGTCCCCAGAACAACTCGGACATAATCCGAATGTGGCCAGAGGAGCTAATGGGTAGAAACTCCGTCAACCCCTGAACGATAGATAAAACAATAACTTGCGCCCAGCTCATGTCCGTTGACGCAACATCAGCCGCCGCGAGGGTGTTCAAATAACTCACCTGAACCACGGTACTACTAGTCTGTATTGATGTGAGACAACGAATGGTAGGCGCGAGCGGTTTGCGAGTGTCCCGGTTGGGCCTCGGCACATCCACCTGGGGCGCCGACACCCCCGAAGAAGACACCGCCACCATCCTGCGCAACTTTATCGACGCAGGTGGCACGCTTATCGACGCCTCACCGGCCTACGCAGGTGGCCGCGCTGAAGGAATCCTCGGAACACTTTTGTCGCGTGAGGTATCTCGCACAGACCTTGTGATCTCTTCCGCAGCCGGGGTAGATCCTACGCTACCCCTGGGCCGTCGCGTGGACTGCTCTCGCAGGCATCTGATCGCTTCCCTCGACAACACGCTCAGCGTCCTGGGCACTGATTATTTAGACCTGTGGAGCGTCGGCTTCTGGGACGGCAAAACACCACCTGAGGAGGTGGCCGACACCTTGGACTATGCCGTTCGCACTGGTCGGGTTCGCTACACAGGTGTGCGGGGCTATTCCGGCTGGCAGCTGGCCGTCACCCACGCCGCCGCCAACCATGCCGCAGCGTCGGCACGCCCCATTGTCGCTGCACAAAACGAATATAATCTGTTGGTTCGCCGCGCCGAAGAGGAACTGCTTCCTGCGACCCAACACCTTGGCGTGGGCTTCTTCGCGGGCGCTCCCCTCGCTCAGGGGGTACTCACAGGGAAATACCAGTCGCATATTCCTTCAGCCTCGCGCGGGGCAAACGGACATCGCAACGCGGAGGTACAGGGCTACTTGGATGAACGCAGCCTCAGCATTGTCGACGCCCTGTGCACCGCCGCCGAAGGGCTGGGTATTTCTCCAGCAACAACAGCATTGGTGTGGGCACGGGATCGCGCCGGGGTGACCGCAGCCATCGTGGGGGTACGGCACCCGGAGCAATGGAACGAAATCATTGACAGCGAAAAAGTCCGGCTTCCACGCGCTATTTTGGATGCGCTTGATGATATTTCGAGCTAGACAGCTCTGATAATCTTTACTTCGTGACTATGCGACACAAAGTGGCAGCATGTGCCCTGTCAGCCGTGGCGACCATCATGCTGGCGAGTTGTTCGACTCCAGAAAAAAATTCAGATGGTGAAGCCATTGTCATGGGAAACGCCACACCTGCGGAATCTCCACGCTCTGGGTCTGAGGATTACCACGTCGAAGGTATCGCGAGCGCGACGGACACGTCTGTGGCGGGTGATGTGCTTGCAGTCCGCACTTCAGATGGTCTGTTGGTGGGAACGCAGGAGACCATTGCTGCAGGCGAAGCACCATTGCTTTCTATACCCAGCGAGTGCGGGCAACTAAGTGCGCAAGGATCGACATTTATCGTGGCATGTGGGACCACGATTTATAGCATTGATGCCGCCAACCCCACATTGGATAATGCGCGCACAACCGATAAACCAATGGATACGGCCGCAATGACCACTTCGGGTGAAATCGTGGCAGGGTCATCCACCTCTGGAGATGTGTCTGTATTCCGGACGTCCGGCACCGTAGATACCTTCCGCGTGTCCGATAAAACAACCAAGATTGTCAGTGTTCCCCATAACGGCAATCCCGATGGCGTTGCACTGATTAATAAGGAAGACACCACCATTCATGGCGTGGATTGGACAAGCAACAAGCCGGGTCCGACGTTGCGGGTCGGTCTTGGGGTAGGTAGTCTGGCCGCCGGCGAGGACGATGTTGTGTTCGCATCCGACACCACTGGCGATCAACTTGCGGTGTATACGGTAAGCGGTGCTATTCGCCTTCACCAACTTCATCCAGTTGACCAGAGCCCCTACGCGCTGGCCTGGGACAAAAAGAACAAGGTGGTGTGGGTGTCCTCCACAGGCACGAACACCCTGGCTGCCTACGATATTAGTTCCGGAGTCCCCGTAAAAAAGGGCTCGCTTCCCTCCGCCGCCAACATCAACTCCATGAGCGCGCGTAACGACGGCGCGCTGGTCACCGCTTCTGCGTCAGAAGGTCTCTCCATCATTCCAGCCGACGTGGTGAGCGCGGCTCTTTCAGAAGGATAAGGTCATGCACCACCCGTTTCGCACCAAAGCCTATGCTGCAGCGTTGAAAGTTATGTTCATGTTGAGCCCTGAACGTATCCATCACCTGATGGTAAACGGGTTGGGTGCCCTGCAACTCGCGTCGCCGGTTAATCGTGTTCTCTCAAAAAAGCTTGCGGTGCAAGATCCCATCTTGTCGCAAGAGGTTTTTGGGGTGACTTTCCCCCGTCCGCTGGGTCTCGCTGCAGGTTTTGATAAAAATGCCTCCTGCGCTGACGTCTGGACTGCTGTGGGGTTTGGGTACTCAGAGTTGGGAACTGTCACAGCATCACCCCAGCCTGGTAACCCCACTCCCCGATTGTTTCGCCTTCCACGTGACAAGGCGATTTTGAATCGTATGGGATTCAACAACGAGGGGGCCGCTGCGGTGGCGGACAATCTGCGACGCAGGCGGTCGCACGATGTTATTGGCATTAACATTGGAAAAACAAAGGTCGTCCCCGCTGAACAGGCCGTTTCGGACTACCGCAGATCGGCATCACTGCTGGGTGACTTGGCTGATTTTTTGGTGGTGAATGTTTCCTCCCCTAACACCCCGGGGCTCCGGGATCTTCAGGCAGTGGAATCGCTGCGCCCGATTTTGGTTGCGGTGCAGGAATCCACTCGCGTGCCAGTGCTGGTGAAAATCGCCCCTGACTTGTCCGATGAGGATGTGGATGCCGTCGCAGACTTGGCGGTGGACTTGGGACTGGCAGGCATTGTGGCCACCAACACCACGATTTCGCGGAATGGTTTGGTGACGGATGCCCGTGAGGTGGAGGCCATGGGTGCCGGCGGCATTTCTGGCACACCGGTCGCTGCCCGCTCATTGGAAGTGCTGAAACGCCTATATAGTCGGGTTGGTGGCCGACTGGCGCTGGTCAGCGTCGGCGGAATAAGCACACCAGAACAGGCGTGGGAGCGCATCGCTAACGGCGCTAGTCTTCTGCAGGGCTACACGGGCATGATCTATGGTGGCTTGGATTGGATTCGGGATATTCACTTGGGTATTGCCGCACAACTGAGGCACCACGGCTTTTCCTCGATTTCAGAGGCTGTGGGCTGTGGGCTGCATTGGCAGAACCCTAGTACCTAGCTAGTATCTAGGGGTTTTCGTACCAGCCCCAGAGAATTGCTCGACCTAGTGAATGGAAGTGCAGGTTGAAGCTCAGCACCGTGGGGCTCGCATTGGGGTCTATGTCTAGTTTTTCCACGTCGACAGCATCGACAGCGAAAAGGTAGCGGTGTGGCGCATGGCCTGCCGGCGGCTGGGGGCCAAAATAGGCTGTCATGCCAGCATCGTTTCGGAGAGTAATGGCACCGTCAATTCCAGCGTTTGCGGTAGATCCCGCGCCGGTGGGCAGTTCGGTCACATCAGCAGGGATGTTGAAGACTGCCCAGTGCCAGTATCCAGATAGTGTTGGCGCATCGGGGTCGAAACAGGTAACGGCAAGGGATTGTGTCCCTTCTGGTAGGCCGGACCAGGAAAGCTGTGGGGAGATATCACTCCCACCGATGTATAGTTCAGAGATCTTGTCGCCGTTGCTGAAGTCGGAGGAGGTGAGGGTGAAGTTGGGAAGGTCTTTCAACGGCGCGTAGGGGTCTGGGCCTGGGAATCGTGGGTCGTCTGCATAGTGTGTCATGGTGTCCGTTTTACCTTATTTACTCCACCTGTGGAAGAGCTCCGCGTAGCGGCCGTTCAGTGCTAAAAGTTCGTCGTGAGTGCCATCTTCGATGATGCGGCCGTGATCCATGAGAATAATGCGGTCAGCAACCACTGCCTGGTCGAGGCGGTGGGCAACCACTAGTGATGTACGCCCACGGGCGACTGTGCTGGCTGCGTGTTCGAGAGCGCGGGCGTTGTCACTTCCGGCTTCACTGGTGGCTTCATCCATGATGAGTACGGGTGGGTTGAGTAGGACGATGCGGGCAAGCGAAATTTGCTGCTGGACTTCTGGGCTGAGTCCTGGCGCACCAGCGCCGACGGGTGTGTCGAGTCCTTGTGGTAGCCAGCGATCCCATTCTGCGCTGCTGGCCTCAAGGCCCACGGACGCAAGTGCGGTGAGTAGATCGTCATCGCTCGCGTTGGGTGCCGCCATGCGAAGGTCTTCGCGTAGTGTCCCTGAAAAGAGGTGAACTTCCTGGCTGATCAGAGAAACGTTTCGGGCGGTCCACGTGTCTGGCACGGTGTTCGTATCAACACCGCCCAACACAATGTTGCCTGATAGTGGGCGCTGCAATCCTGCGATGAGCGCAGCGAGTGTTGATTTGCCAGCACCTGACGCACCAACAAGGGCGGTTGTTGTTCCTCTTTTAAGGGTGAGGCTGAGGTTATCAATGATGGGGGCGCCACCCGGATAGGCGTAACTGAGGTTAGTGACGGTGACATCGGGGTTGTCGTTAAGGTCGTCGGGTTCGGCGGTTGTGGTGATGTGTTCGCCGAGTTCGGCGAGTGCGACAGCACGGCCGAGGCTGGTCACGGCATCTTGAATGTCACCAGCAAAGAACAGAAGGTTGAAAATATGAATTTCCAAGCGGCTAATCAAAATCGTAGCGGCAACGGCCGAGCCAACTGAGATGCTCCCCTGTTTGGCTAACCACGCTGACATAACAAAACCACCAACGACAAGCACGGCGTAGCAGGTGGTTCCTTGGAAAATGAGCCGGTTAAACAACGGAATGCAATCTGCCTTGGCCTGGACTGCGTTCCACGATGCTTTCCGTGTCCTGCCATGTGCCCAATCATGGAGACGAAGTGCGCGAATAGTATCCAGACCGCGGATAGTGTCAAGGAGGAGGTTGTTTCGTCGCGCTTCTGCGGTAGACATAAGGTTTGTCGCGGCAGGCATGGCACGCACTGTTGAGCGAACGAAAGGGTACATCAGCAAGCCCATCAACGCGATGATAATGAGGTAATGCCAGTCGGTGATAATCAGTGTGATGGTGGTAAACAAAAGCATCACAATGGTAGTGCCAGCGCGAACGCCGATCGAGTTGACGATGCGCACGACGGAATCTACGTCTTTGGTCAGGCGGGTGATGACGTTACCTGTTCCGAGCTCCATGATATCTGGAATTGGTGCCCGCAGCGTAGCGGTCATGCAGGCACGGCGGAGATCAACGCTCATCACGCGGGATTTTGATACGAGAGTATAGGAAGCGAACACGCGACCAATGTTTTCGGTCAGGAGAAGTACGGCAACAATGATGATGACGGAGACAAAGGCCTGCGATCCCCTACCAATGATGGGAAGGCTTCCACCACGAAAAATTTCCACAGCGTTTCCAAGCACACTTGAAGAAATAGTGACAGACAAACTTCCTACGCCCAGTGTTCCCAGGAAGATTATCCACCAGCCTAAGGACGGGCGCGAAGGCAAACTCCGCAGAAACCGTAGTGATTGCATCAAGGTTGTCGGGCGGAGAGCATCGTGAGTCAGTGGTGCGCTCATGTGTTGAGTAGCTCCTCATCAGAGAGGACGGTAGTAGCAACAGATTTCCACGCATTGCTGGTGGTGATCACAAAGGTGGTGCGATCACTGCGAAGCTCAGCCACAGCCTGCGCAACGTTGTCCAAGGTGACGGTGTCTAGACCGGTGGTCGGTTCATCAAGGATAAGGACATGTGCATCATGAGCTAAGGCACGAGCAAGGGCTATCCGTTGGCGTTGCCCGCCAGACAGGTTCAAACCAGCCTCACCAATCAGCGCAGTGGGCAGGCTGCCATCGTCACCATATCCGCCAAGACGATGAACAATATCATCGCAGCTTGCGGCATCAAGAGCCGACCGAACAACATCGTCAGGAATATCGCCGGAAGGGTTGATGTTATCGGCGAGAGTGCCTTCAAAAACGTTGACAGCATGTGGCGGTCGGAGTGCGTTGAGGTTGGCAGTATAGCGTTGTGCTGCTTCCCTCCCAGCAGAGGTTGTTGCAGAAAGCACAACCAGGCCAGCCTGCTGCGTATCGACGCAGCAGGGTTCAGGTCCATCGTCAGTGTCCGCAGTGACATCAATAAGAGTGCGGACCCGGCCTGCAGAGGCGGTACCGCGTGCCCAGGAGTCGGTGAGAAAACCAAGGGAATGCCCCATCACAGTCAGTGAAGGTGGAGCCAACAACGTAACCGTAACGAAGTCGCCTGTGCTGATAGTTCCACCGTTGGTGAGCCATCCCGCATAACCAACAACAATAAGGGAAAATACAGCTGGGACAAGCTGACGGTAGAAGGTCATAAGTGAGCTGACGCGAGCGTCGGTAAGCATAAGCTCAAGGGAGCAGTCCACAGCAGCATCGAAACGTGCCTGACTAGCGGATACAGCCCCAAGCCCTTTGACAACGCGGGAACCTTGGGCAAAGTCGGTGGCCAGTGCCACGGCTTGCGACTCAGCCTCGCGGCGACGTGAAGAAACTCGTCCAATCGGCCGTGCAGTAAGTGCCGAGGCCCACATGGTGGCGGCGCCGCCAATGACCATGAGCACAGCTAGCGGCCACCATATCGGTATGAGAACAAGGATGGTTCCGGTGAGAAAGCCCAGCATCATCACTGGAAAATTAAGAATTTCCTTGAGTTTTGCGAGCTGGTCAGAGTCCTCATCCACTGTGTTAAGAATGGCACCTGGAGTGAGGCCCCGCACTGCCGGTGCACGCATCAAACGTCGAGTAAGTTCCAGGCGGAGACGATGAACTGTCCGCGCAGAACCAAGCTCGGTCAACGCATCAGCGGTGGCTTCACCCGCAGCGGTGGCGAAAAGCAACACGGTCACGAGGGTCATTGGCCAGAGAACATCACCAAAAGAGCCGGAACCGAAAACCCATTGTGTCGCATTACCAATAATGCGAGAAATCAGCGAGCCAATGATCGTATTGACCATAATGAGGGCGATACTCAACCAGCTGACTTTTTTAAAGGAAAACAAGAGGTCCCACGCAGCTTGTTTATTGCTACGCCAGGATCCTACAGGAATAAGATCTGGTTCCTCAGGGGGTGTGACGGGGGCGAACCAAGACCACGTTGGCATCCGTCGCAGTTTCTTGGGTTCTGTAAAACTCACTCCACCAACCTAACGGATCGGTGCAGGAAGTGCCACATGACGTGGAGATTTGGCAATATAGCACCGAACGGGATACAGTATTCCAGTGCCCAACCAACATGGTTGCCCGGTCCGGGTGGCGGAATGGCAGACGCGCTAGCTTGAGGTGCTAGTGTCCTATTAACGGACGTGGGGGTTCAAGTCCCCCTCCGGACACAAATGAAAACCAGAAGCCGTATGGCTTCTGGTTTTTGCCTATTAATTGGGGAGTGATGCAAGGGCTTCTCCAACTTCCTTAGCCAAGGATGCCGTGCGATGCTTCTGCTCTTCAAGTGACCTAGGCGTGGAATCATGCCGTTGATAGTTCATGACGCGACCTCTGTAGACCGTAAAACAACCGGCCTCATAATATTTCTCTTCGGTGTTATTACCCTCTGCGCAGCTGAAATCCATTCCAGATGCCGAAACTTCTTGTCGGGTTGATGCGAATGATTTTCCTTCAGTGTAACTATCCACGAAGTCATGCCGCGCTTCATCTTTCTCGGAATCTTTAATTTCTCTTTTACCCTCATCAACCGTGGCAAGAAATTCGTGTACGCGCATTTCTTCCGTATCGTTTCTGTAGAAGACGGACGCCTCCTCCTCAGGATTGTTCACTTCCAACTTCCTCTGCGTCATGTCACTAATTTGTTTGGGCATCTTCCCAAAGACACTGTTATGGAATCCACTGCTGCCGGCAGGTTCCGACGTGGTCGCTGTTGTGCTTGTTGAGGTCGAGCTTGTTGTGGTTGCCGTCTGCGTGATGGTTGACGTAGTCACTTCGGCTGTAGTTGTTTTTGCTGTAGTTGTTTTTGCTGTAGTTGTTTTTGCTGCCGTCGTGGTTTCCGAGTCCCCATTACCCCAGATTAAGGAACAGCCCGTGAGAAAAAGTCCAGCAACAGCAATAACGGATAGCGTGCGCAGTGTAGTCATAGCAAAGTCCTCTGATAAGGAAATATTATTTATATTGATAATATCAAATTGTAATTCCCGCATCAATACTTTTATCCAGGTAGCAGATTAGATTATTATCATTAGATGTGCTTATCGATCCCCACGAACTGGAAATCTGCCTCAAGGTCCTTGACCAGGCCACACGCATGGTCGCTGACGATCCACAATCCAACAACGACCACACCGTCAACGCATTACTCAAGGCAGGTAAAAAACTGCGCAAAGCCAGGGCAATCGCCACGGGCGAAGCAGCACGCGCGCAACGACGCGCTGACGATGCTGCTATCATCGCTGCCACCGTAACCGGTCACCCTGATCGCATTGACGACGGTGCCGCCGAACTCCCACAGGCAATAGCTAGCAGCGTCGGCATCCTCCACCGGTCACAGTCATGTTATGTCTGCAAAAAGCGCTACACCCAGGTGGATTCCTTTTATCACCTCCTCTGCCCCAGTTGCGCCCGAACCAATCACTTTCACCGGCATGCAGGCACCAATCTTCATGGTCGGCGGGCACTGCTGACTGGTGGACGAGCCAAGATCGGCATGCATATTGCGTTGAAACTACTTCGCGACGGCGCGAACCTCACCATCACCACGCGTTTTCCACGTGACGCAGTTCGTCGTTTCAGTGCCACTTCAGATTCGGCAGACTGGTTGGATCGACTTCACATTGTGGGTATTGACCTTCGAAACCCCGCTCACGTCGCAGCACTCGCCGATGACATCGCAACAGAGCCACTCGACATAGTGATCAACAACGCTGCTCAAACCATTCGCCACTCCCCCGGCGCCTATTCCGCCCTTGTCGACGCCGAGAGCACGCCCCTACGCGGCATCGAAAGGGATGTTCACATGCGCATTCTTGGGGATTCCTCCATTCCAAGTGCCATCGAACCAGCCACCATTGGCCGAGAGCTCCTTGCCAACATCACTGTTGATGCAGGTGGATTACTCCCTGAACGTGTAGGCCATAACTCGTGGGTAGCCAAGGTGGGTGAAATCGACCCAATTGAGGTGCTTGAAGTCAATCTTTGCAATGTCATTGCGCCGTTCATACTGATCAATCGGCTCCGGCCCGCTTTGGAAGCCTCCCCAGCTCGCCGGAAGTACATTGTCAATGTCTCCGCCATGGAAGGAATATTCCACAGGGACTACAAGGGACCAGGACATCCACACACAAACATGGCCAAAGCAGCGCTCAACATGTTAACCCGCACATCCGCAGAAGAACTGTTCAAGGATAGGACCCTCATGACGGCTGTTGACACCGGCTGGATCACCGATGAACGCCCACATGTGACTAAAGAACGTTTTGCTCGCAAAGGCTTTCACACCCCACTAGATCTTATCGACGGTGCCGCCCGTGTCTACCACCCATAGTTGACGGCGAAAACGGGATAGACCTGTATGGCTGTTTTCTTAAGGACTACGCCCCAGCCGCGTACTGGTGATTGCCCCACTGCCACGCCGCAAGCGCAATAATGCACACCGCGACAGCGCCATACAAGGATCCCAGCAGATCCGTCAGGCCGGAAGTACGAATGACGATTCCCAGCACAAGCTCAGTTGCCAACGCAAACAGCACTGGCAACGAGCGTAGCCAGAAGAACACACCTATGAGGGCAACAGCGAGAATTACCCGCAGGATTTGCAGCGGTGCCGCGTGATCGGCGTCGATAATAAAACCCAATGGCCAACCAATACAGCGGGTAAAAGAGCCATCACCAGCCACGAGGACACCCATTCCGTACAACGCTGCCACTCCCACAACCGCATATCCGGCAATGCGAGCGCGTGTAGCATCAAACTGTGTTGCGTCAAGCAGGCGTGTGGTCAGCACCATGCATACCAAAGCAGTAAGCGCGCACCACAAGTCGATCATGCTGGCCACTGGTGATAATCCAGTCAGAATGGTAAACATGCCAAAAATTCCAGCACCAAGTGCGCCAGCAAGAGCTACCCATGGCAGCAACCGCACTCGGCGATCATGATGTTTGCGCAGCAAAATCCCCATGACGAGCACGAAGGGTGCACAGGTCATTGAGAAAACGCGATGGACAAACTCAATGATCGGGTTAAGCTGAAACTCCGGCGTGAATTGCCCGTCATAACACCCAGGCCAATTCGGACATGATGCTGAGGAATTCGTGGCGCACACGACTGCACCCATAACGACTGTTCCGAAAACAACAAATGTACTCAGTCGAGCAAGAATAGTCGTTGTAGGCATCACTTCGCCGCGTCAAAAGCTGTCAGAATACGTTCCGCCGCGAGTGTCGGAGTGATTTGACCTTGGCGAAGCTGAGCCTCCACCAGACTGCGGACTTCTTTCACCTCAGGGTCAGTGTTCAGGCGCTGCAGCAATGTTTCATGCACCATCGCCCACATCCACCCCACTTGCTGATCACGACGAACAGTCTCAAATGTCCCGGATTCTCGCATCACCTCATGGTGCTTCTGTACGGTGTCCCAGAACTCATCAACACCGTCACCTTCAACAGCAGACATAGTCATTGTTGGTGGGTGCCACAGACCGTCCTCACTGCGCACCATACGCATCGCCGCCGCAAGCTCGCGGGCAGCGCGTTTGGCGTTTTTTAGGTTCGGACCGTCAGCTTTGTTAATGGCCACAAGATCAGCCATCTCCAGGACACCCTTTTTAATGCCCTGCAATTGATCGCCGGCACCGGCCAGTGCCAAGAACGTGAAACAATCCACCATCTGGGAGACAGCAACCTCGGACTGGCCCACACCGACGGTTTCTACCAGAATCACGTCGTATCCGGCGGCCTCAAACACCACCATGGATTCCCTGGTGGCTTTAGCTACACCACCAAGCGTCCCCGCAGATGGAGACGGGCGAATAAACGCGTCATCCTGCGCTGACAGCTTGGCCATGCGCGTTTTATCACCCAAAATAGAGCCACGGGTTTTCGTAGAGGACGGGTCGATGGCCAACACAGCCACTCTATGTCCTTCCTCCAGTAGCTTCATACCCAGGGCCTCAATAAACGTAGATTTGCCAACGCCAGGCACGCCTGTGATGCCTACTCGGAGGGCATTCCCCGAGAAGGGCAACAGGCGAACCAGCAGCTCCTGCGCCAGCACTCGATGTGCTGGCGCACTGGATTCCAGCAGCGTGATGGCGCGGGAAATGTGCGTGCGATTGCCTGCTCGCACGGCGTCGAAAAGCTCATCAACATCAATTCGCCGACGAGCCCGCTTAACCACCTCGGGGGCCACCGCAGTGACATCCCCGAGGTCAGTGCCCGCAGTGGTCATGAGAGAGCCCAAATGGTGCTCAAGGTATTCGTTATCAACAGCCATGTCAGGCATCCCTCACAATCAGAATCTAGGCATCTACGTCTAGGTCAAAACCTAGGTTGGCGGATAGTTTAGTCAGCATGTCAATAGCTGAATCGGCAATCACCGTGCCGGGCGGGTAGATGGCGGCCGCACCATCGTCATAGAGTTCTTGGAAGTCTCCTGGTGGGATCACACCACCGACGACGATCATGATGTCTTCGCGACCCAGCTTGGCCAACTCTTCCTTCAGCGCAGGCACCAGTGTGAGGTGACCTGCTGCCAAGGAAGACACACCCACTACGTGGACGTCAGCATCTGCTGCGGAGCGTGCAGCCTCGGCCGGAGTCTGGAACAGCGGTCCGACGTCAACGTCCATGCCGAGGTCGGCATAGGCGGACGCAATAACCTTCTGTCCACGATCGTGGCCATCCTGCCCCATTTTGGCGATGAAGATACGCGGGCGACGACCTTCCTCAGCTTCAAAGGCATCGGCCATGGCGATGGCTTTTTGCACGTTCGACACGGTGCCTTCCTTTCCGACCTCTTCCTTATACACGCCAGACAGAGTACGGATCTCAGCCTCATGACGGCCGAAAACCTTCTCCAACGCATAGGAAATTTCGCCGACGGTTGCCTTTGCGCGAGCTGCATCCACCGACAGTTTCAGGAGGTTCTGGGAAAGATCACCAGCCTCCTTATCCTCGCGGGCAGCAGCAGCGGTCAGAGCATCGAGAGCTGCCTGGCAGGCTTCCTCATCACGCTCTGCACGAAGGCGTTCGAGCTTTTCAAGCTGTTCAGCGCGCACCTTGGTGTTGTCCACCTTCAGCACTTCGATTTGCTCGTCTTCCTCAACGACATACTTGTTCACGCCGATCAGCGCCTGGCGGCCCGAGTCAATGCGCGCCTGGGTGCGTGCGGCGGATTCCTCGATACGCAGCTTCGGAATACCCTCAATCGTCGCTTGAGCCATGCCGCCTGCGGCCTCAACTTCTTCGATGTGGGCGCGTGCACGGTTGGCTAGCTCATTGGTCAACCACTCAATGTAGTAGGAACCTGCCCACGGGTCGACCGGGCGAACCGTGTTGGATTCCTGCTGGAGAAGCAACTGAGTGTTGCGGGCGATACGGGCTGAGAAGTCCGTTGGCAAAGCCAGGGCCTCATCAAGTGCATTGGTGTGCAGAGACTGCGTGTGTCCCTGGGTGGCAGCCATTGCCTCAATGCAGGTACGGGGAACGTTGTTGTACACATCCTGCGCGGTAAGCGACCAACCCGAGGTCTGCGAGTGAGTACGCAGCGACTGGGACTTCGGGTTTTTGGGATCGAACTTAGCCACCAGTTCGCTCCACAGCAGACGCCCTGCGCGCATCTTGGCGATTTCCATGAAGGTGTACATGGAGATGCCCCAGAAGAAGGAAAGACGCGGTGCGAATTTATCTACGTCAAGGCCCACGTCCATGCCGGCACGGATGTATTCGATACCGTCGGCGAGGGTGTAGGCAAGCTCCAGGTCTGCGGTAGCTCCAGCTTCTTGGATGTGGTAACCGGAGATGGAGATGGAGTTGAAGCGCGGCATCATCATCGAGGTGTATTCGAAGATGTTGGAGATGATGCGCATGGATGGCTTCGGTGGGTAGATGTAGGTGTTACGCACCATGAACTCTTTCAGAATGTCATTCTGAATAGTTCCGGCAAGTTTTTCCGGGGGTACGCCTTGTTCTTCAGCTGCGACGATGTAGAGCGCCAGGACCGGGAGGACGGCACCGTTCATGGTCATGGAGACGGAGACGCTGCCGAGGTCGATACCTTCGAAAAGTTGGCGCATGTCCAGGATGGAGTCAATGGCCACGCCTGCCATGCCGACGTCACCAACAACGCGTTCGTTGTCGGAGTCGTAGCCGCGGTGCGTTGCTAGGTCAAAGGCGACGGAGAGTCCCTTTTGACCTGCGGCGAGGTTGCGGCGGTAGAAGGCGTTTGATTCAGCTGCTGTGGAAAATCCGGCGTATTGGCGGATGGTCCAGGGCTGGTTGGTGTACATGGTTGGGTATGGTCCGCGCATGAAGGGCGGCATACCTGGGAAGGAGTCGAGGGGGTGCGGTGCACGCTCGTCGTTTCCGGCGGCGGCTTCGTCGCGGTCAGCGCGGGTAAACACACGCTTGACGTCGATTCCTTCTGGGGTGGACCAGATCTGTTCTGATGCGCTGGGGGCGCTGGTTGTGGTGACAGTATCCGGTGTGCGCTGGATATCAGCGAAATTCGGGATGGTGGTCATGTGTCCTCTCACGCTCCCAACTTGTCGAGCAGTGTTGCAAGAGTAGCTGCGGCGTCGATTTTGAGATTGAGGTAGTCGTCGGGTGCTGCCTCTGCCCCCTCAAAGGATGCGGGTGATCCGGCAAGTAGTACAGTTTCGACGCCTGCCTTACGTAGTGCTTGTACGGCTTCGACGCCAGTCTCGCCATATTCTGCGTCGGTGCCGCAGATGACGGCAATAGGCGCGGATTGTGCAGCGGTATCGAATTCAGGAGTGCCTGGTACGACTTGGCCAGGGTTGAGAGCTTCGATGCCGCCGGAGGCGAGCAGGTTGGTGGCAAACCCGGTGCGGATGTTGTGCTTGGCCAGTGGCCCGAGCGGGATGAGTACTGCTTGCGGGCGTGTGCCTTTGGCGGCTAGGTAGACGTCTGAGCGGTTGCGCAGTGCTTCGAACTCCGCGGCCCAGCGGCGGATACCGCGCGGTTCAACTCGGCGGTCGTCGCTGAGGGGTTGTTCACCGAGGTTGGGGAATTCATTGATGCCAGTGAGTTTCTTCACGCGACGTGCGATGTCTGCGCGGGTGCGCTCGTGGGAGGCATCGAGTGCGGTAGCAATGGCACCGGATGCCACGGCTGCAGTGAAGCCACCGTGGGATTCAATCTCTGTGAACACTGCCCAGGCTTTGTCGGCGAGTTTGTCGGTGAGGTCTTCAACGAAGAAGGAGCCTCCGGCGGGGTCGACAACGAAGCCGAGGTGGGATTCTTCCAGAAGCAACAGGTTGGTGTTGCGGGCAATGCGGGATGCGAAAGTGCGTGAGGTACCGGGCATTCCGCCTGGAACGACGTAGTCGAAGGGTAGTACCTCGACGTCGCTTGCTCCGCCGACGCCTCCGCCGAATGCTGCGACTGTGCAGCGCAGCATGTTGACCCAGGGGTCACGCTGGCTGAACATCACAGGTGCGGTGATGGCGTGCTGGGGTGCGGAGCCTGCTTCGGGCGCACCAACGACTTCAGCGATACGTGCCCAGAGTCCGCGTGCTGCACGGAACTTGGCAATTTCTTCGAACTGCTCGTCGGTGGCGGCGAAGCGGAAGGACAGCTGCTTGAGTGCTTGCTCCGGGGTGAGACCTGCAGCGGTGAGGGCACGCAAGTAATCCACACCGGCGGCGAGTGCCATGCCGACTTCTTGGGCATCGGTGGCGCCTTGGTTGGATAACGCCACACCGTCGATCATGATGGCGCGTACGTCACCTGGACGGGCTGAAGCATCAACGGCCAAGGCGATAGCATCGTCGAGGCTTGTTGTGTCACTTCCGTCGACGCGTGAGGTCAGCGGGGTAGCACCGAGTTCCACGGTGGTGGATTCCGCGACCCCGGCGGCGTCGATAAGCGCATAGAGTGCGGTTGCAGCTGCTGGGGTGTCGGTTCCGGCGTGCAGACGCAGTGGCACGAGGTCGAGGTAAACATCACCTAGCACGGTGGACAGATCATCAGCGCTGAGATCACCGGTGAGGTCGAGCACGACATTGGTTGTTCCGTTGTTCAACGCGTGCAGGATGAGTTTGTTGACATCGGCGGCTGTACCGTGTGTGCCGAAGGTTTCGGTGACGCCCCAGCCGGCACGCGAGGCATCGGACACGTATGAGCCGCGAATGAAGGGGAAGACGCCAGGGGCGGCGACTTCGTCTAGTTCGTCGGCACGGGTGTACAGCGGGTTGATATCGATGTCGTCATAAGTGGACTTGATGAGTTTTTTCCATACATCAAGTGGGATGTCTGCGACATCCTTTTTTTGTACGCGGGCAAACACTCCAGCGACGGATTTGTACCAGGCTTGCTGCTTGGCATCGAAATCCTCGGGCAGAGTGTTCGGCGCACCAGACTGTGTATCAGTCACAGCGGACCTACTCCCCTTAAACCTTGAAAATTCCTCCAGTTATAGTCAAATCATGAGCACACCCGTCATCGGAGTGCTCACAATCTTTCACCAGTGTAACCCCCGTAACCTTCTCTTCGTGCGAGAAACCCCCATCACATATGCCGATATCGCCATGAGCTAGCGCAGAGACTACCCTGATTCAGGTGAGTACTTCACCAACACCCACGCCTCATGGCCGCTCAGCAAAACTGCAGTTGCTGTGGGATTTTTTGGCTACCCTTTGTGGGGATGCTTGGGCGAGTTTTTCAGGGTTCTCAAGGGTGAAGCAATTAGGGATTGTTGCGGTATTGCTCACATTTGTGGGGGTGGTGTTTATCATAGATGTTCCGAGCATCCATCTACTGCGTTCATGGAGTGCGGCCGCAGGCCCGTGGTTTGCTGTGGTCTTTTTTGTTTTGTATGTCCTGATCACACAGCTTCCGCTCCCCCGCACCATCATGACATTTTCCAGCGGGCTGTTGTTTGGGCCGGTTGTGGGAATTGTTATCGCACTAGGAGCTACCACTGTTTCGGCGGCGTTATCGCTGTTAATTGTGCGTTTTTTGCTTGGCGATTGGATGCGGCCACGGTTGACACACCCGGCCGTGTCTGGCATTAACGAGCGACTACGCACACGGGGATGGTTAGCCATCATGTCGTTGCGCATGATTGCTGCCGTACCATTTAGTGTGCTCAATTACGCTGCGGCGTTGAGCGCGGTTCCGGTGGGCGCGTTTACAATTGCAACACTTCTTGGCTCAGCCCCTGGAACCATGGCGACGGTGTTGCTTGGCGACGCCGCGACGGGCACCGGAAATCCTGCGATTTTACTGGTCAGCCTTATGCTGTTTGTGTTCGGCATGTCGGGACTTGCAGTAGATTCCAGGTTGCCAATTCGGCGCGATGTTGCGTGAGACACTCATTCGCGTGTTTCCTCCCTTGATCAAGCCCAGACGGTAGACTAAACGGAATTATCAGTGAAAATTCGCGCTTAGTTAAGGTTTTTCCTCGTCAATGTTCGCTTTGCACGCTCGGTATCGTGGCCGCGAGATCCAACGCGCCGACTATGTTCAGCGGTTTGCTACTGCACTTGCCGCCACTGATGGTGTTGAGGCGTTTCACATTCTTGATGTGGAGGACATGTGCGCCAATGTGTCCAGTGCTGCGGCGGTGACTAACGCCACGATGGCGTTGTTGTCTGCGGCGGAGTGGTCGGTGGGGATCGGTGTTATACCTCATCGGCGGGAACATCTGGGTTCTGACAGTGTGGAAGCAGTGGAACGCGTTCGAAAGCTGGCCACTGCTGCGGTGGGTAAACTCGGTAAGGCTGGGGTGGTGAAGGCGCGTATTGATGCCCGTGGTGCTGATCCTGCGCGCTACACTGCTGATATTTCTGGGGTGTTTTGCATGCTGGGGCATGTGTTGTCTAAGCGCACGTTGGAGGGCCGGGAGGCAACCTCGCTGATGCGGGCGGGGTATAACCAAAATGAAGCCGCCCAGGAGCTGGGCATCTCTAAGCAGGCGATGTCGCAGCGTCTCCAGGCGGCCGGGTGGCAAGCTGAGTCAGCGGGTTGGCACCTTGCGGTGAACCTGTTGCAGCGTGCCGAAGAACTGTAGCGGCGCGTTAGTTCTCTATCCCGTACTGGGCATCGGGGATGTTGGGTTGCTCCGGTGATGGCATGACGGGTGCCTGTGGTGGTTCGGAATCCACCGATTTTTGGGCCACTGCGTTTGCTGCAGCAACGGCGGCGGCGATTTCGGGGTCGGATTCGGTGGAGAACCAGTGTTGGGTGTCTGCGTCTTGGTCCGCGAGTTCTTGGGTGCGTGCGTCCACTTCGGTGGGTTCGTAGCGGAAGATGCCGTCGTCGTCTTTGTTTGCCAGTGTCTTGGCGAATTGTTCGAGGGAGTCGCCAAATTGGCTGGGCACCACCCAGACTTTGTTGGCGGAGCCTTCGGCGATCTTCGGCAGTTTCTCCAAATATTGGTAGGCCAGTACTTCAGGGGTAATTTGGGCTGCGCGGATGGCAGCGTTGACTTTCTGGATTGCCCGGGCTTCACCTTGTGCGCGGAGGAACATCCCGGCGCGTTCGCCTTCGGCACGGAGGATCACGGCTTGGCGCTCTGCCTCGGCGGCGAGGATGGCGGCGTGTTTTTCACCTTCTGCGGCAAGGATCTTTGCTTGCTTTTCACCTTCTGCGGTTTTGATATCTGCCTCGCGCTGGCCTTCGGCGTTAAGGATCATGGCGCGCTTTTCACGGTCCGCCTTCATCTGCATTTCCATGGACTGTTGGATGGATGGTGGCGGATCAATGGCCTTGAGTTCGACGCGGCTGATGCGCAGGCCCCATTTGGTGGTGGCGGCATCTAGTTCGCCGCGTAGCCTGCGGTTAATCACCTCGCGTGAGGTGAGGGTTTCTTCCAGCGTCATGCCGCCCACGACGTCGCGAAGCGTTGCGGTGGAGATCTGTTCCACGCCGACGATGTAGTTGTCCACGCCGTAGATGGCGCGTTCCGGTTCGTTGACCTGGAATGTCACTACCGTGTCGATGGCCACAGTGAGGTTGTCTTGGGTGATCACCGCTTGTGGTGGGAAAGAAAACACGCGCTCGCGGGTATCTACTTTTGCACGGATACGGTCAATAAACGGGATGAGCAAAGTCAGCCCACCAGACACCGTGCGTGTATACCTGCCGAGGCGTTCAATAACGGCGGCTTCACCTTGCGGAATGAGGGCGACAGAGCGAGCTACCACCACAACAATCAGCAGAATTAAGACGCCGAATAAAACTGTTCCAAATGTCATTACTGTGCCTTCCATATAACTGCGGTGGCACCGTCAATGCTGATGACATTGACGGTGTCGCCCACAGCAAACGTTTCAGAGGGGTCGAGGCTGCGGGCAGACCAAATCGACCCGTCAAGGCGGATCTGTCCCCCGTGGGGGTCTACCGTTTCAATCACGGGTGCGGTGGCACCCACTAAAGCCTGCACCGACGTATCTAACGTGGGGGCCGTCAGCAGCCTTTTTCTCAGCATTGGGCGTAGGGAGAAAATCATGCCGATTGATGTCACGCCGAACACAACAACTTCAATCCATGTCGGCACATGAGCAAGTGAGACACCAGCGGCGGCTAATGCGCCACCGGCGAGCATGAGTAGCGTGAAATCGCCAATCGCTAGTTCGCCACAGGCTAGTATCAATGCGGCAATTAACCAAATAAATACACCCACGTTTTCAAGGATACGTGGAAAAATAGCCTTACATAAGATCTGACTTGGAGACTTCTGGGATAGTAACAAAGTCGATAAGGCGCTCTACTGCGCCGATAAGTGTTGAATCGAGGTCCCGGAAGCCATTCACTGCCCCGTACACCCGGTTCCACCCCTCCCGGGTGTCGTCCCAGCCTAATCTGCGGCATATTCCGGTTTTCCAGTCTTCGTTACGGGGAACGTCGGGCCAGGCACGCATGCCTAGTCGCTCTGGTTTCACTGCGGCCCAAATATCAATGAAGGGGTGTCCGGTGACGGCTACATGTGGCCCGACTTGTTCGGTCAGGCGTGTCTCTTTTGAGCCTGTCACTAGGTGGTCGGCAAGCACGCCGACCCTGCGCCCGGGGCCTGGTTGGAATTCCGCTAATCGTTCGGGAAGGTTGTCCAAGCCTTCCAAGTATTCGACAACCACGCCCTCTACTCGCAGGTCGTGGCCCCAGACTTTCTCCACGATCGCTGCGTCATGGATGCCTTCAACCCAGATTCGAGATGGTGCCGCGACTTTCGCTTGCACACCGGCGACTTTCCGGGAGCCGGAGTTGGAGCGGGCGGGCTGTTGTTTGGCTACAAAGCGCGTGAGCGACACGATCTGCCCATCGACCATGAAGGCACCTGTGCGGAGTTTGAACAGGTGTTGCGCGCCGTGACGATCCTCAAGGCGAACAAAATCCCCGTCATAGGTGCGTTCAAACCCCACTACAGCACCAACGTATCCGGTGGCTCGTACTTCTACCACCAGGCCGGGTTCGGCGGGAACAGTTGGATAGTCGGGGGTTTTGTTGCGTGCGTGCCCGGCGAAAATGTCACCACCGTACGGATCGTTGATGCTCATGGTTTCCTACCCTATCGGCTAAACTGGCGCGGCCATGAATTTCCGATCACACGTGTACACGCCTTTGCACAACGCTGCCATTTGGATAGCCGCGTGGCTGTATGGGCTGGAATCCTACGATGACACCGAAACAGCCCTTATTGATCTCGGTGGGGCCCCGTCCTTGGATATGTTTACTGCGCTTCGCCGTCATGCCTCTCCCCTGCTGGACGACAATCCCACTGGCGAACCCATTGTGCGGCTGGAGTTCCCGGGTCCGGGTGATGCGCCACACCTTCCCGCAGGTAGCGACGCCGCGCTGGCTGCCCAGCACAGCGGAGCATTGGTGTTTGCTTCACCCGTCCCCAATGAGCAGGTCGTGATTACTCCACCGCTGGATAATCCCCGTTGGTTTCATCTCACTGATGCTCTGCCAAGCCCCCATATTCCCACTCCGGGTGAGGCAGACCTAGAGCTCAGCGAGGCTATCCGCCGTGCCGCCACGCTTATCGACGCCCGCGGCTACCGCAGCGATACTCTCGCTAATCCGCGACTCATCGTTGGCATGGTGGGCGACACCTATGATCTTTCAGGTTTGCCTGATGCCACACCACAGCGAACACTAAAATTACTTACCCGAGCCGACCACATCAGTGCCATCATTGAGGCTGTGATCAGCTACAGCGGTGATCACAGCCTTGATGCTGAGTTATTGGCGTTAACCCGACCGATCAGGCACGCCCGCATCGCGGCTGTAAACTACGCGGTGGCCGAGTGGGGTCGTCTCAAGCGCTGAGGTGGAGTACAGCACTGCGTGTCACAGGGTGCTCCGTTAACGGAGCACCCTTTCAGCGGTGCTGTACCGAGGCGGCGTGGAGGGGCGGCGTCGATAAGTTCCTTGACCAGCTCCACCACCATGGATGCGAAATGCGGAGTTGGTCCGGCGGTTCGGGTGCGTTCAATGTACATGCCCAGTTGTTCCGCCTCCTCTGCAAGCTCCGAATCCAAATCCCACACCACTTCAATGTGGTCAGAGATGAACCCTATGGGACACACGATGGCCGCTGGATAACCAGAGGAGTGAAGATCAGCGACGTGGTCCACGATGTCCGGTTCCAACCACGGCACGTGCTCGGGGCCGGACCGGGATTGCCAGACCACATCGAACTCTGTGATTCCCAGCTGCTGAGCCACCAGAGCTGCGGATTCCTGAACCTGGCGTGAGTACAGTGCGCCGTCGGCGTCAATACCCGAGGTGTGATCTGCAGACATGGGAATGGAGTGGGCGGTGAAAATAAGCCTAGCGTTGTCGCACAAGTCGTCTGGCAGATCGGCGAAAGCCTCTTGGACGGCCTCCGTCATTGCTTCGATATAGAGCGGGTGGTCATAGAACTGACGGAGCTTGGTGAACTCAATGTCATTCAACCCCTGATTCTTGAGATGCTGACGCATGGCATCAATGTCTTCGTCGTACTGCCTGCAGCCTGAGTACCCTGCCCACGCCGAGGTGGCGAACACTAGTGCGCGGCGCACCCCTGCCTTTTCCATCTCGACAGCGGTATCTGCAGCGAGGGGGTGCCAGTTTCTGTTGCCAAAGTACATTGGCAGATCAAGCCCTTGGGCTTTCAACTCTGCTTGAACGTTGGCGATGATCTCGCGATTCAGTTCGTTCAGAGGACTGACTCCACCAAAATGGTGGTAATGCACTTCAACTTCATCCAAACGTTCTGGGGGCACTCCTCGCCCGCGTGTGACGTTTTCTAAAAATGGACGCACATCCTCATGACCCTCGGGACCACCAAAAGATAAAAATAACAATGCATCAAAAGTTGGAGGCATAGGGAACACAATACCCAACACCGACCTTCAAGTGAGAACCACGCACGGCGGTGTTGGGTTAGTTAGATCAAACGCACTGCATACGGGCTCATACCGGTCCACCGCACAGGAGAAACCTGCACCTGAGAGCCAGACTGTGGGGCTTCGAGCATCTGGCCGTCACCAAGATAAATGGCCACGTGGTCCTCGGCATTGGGGCCGTAGAAAATCAGGTCACCGCGCTGTATCTCATTCGGTGAGATTTTAGTGCCACGTTCATACTGATAACCCGTGTAATGTGGCAATGCAATGCCGACACCGGCGAAGGCATACAGCACTAGCCCAGAACAGTCGAAGCCGACCTTATTGTAATCGCCGAAGGAATCGGCAACGCCGCCGTCGCGGATACCCTGAGTCGGGCCACTGGCGTTACCTCCGCCCCAAGCGTATGGCAGCCCCACCTGGGACTGTGCGCGTGCAATGACGGCCTCGATTTTCTCTTCCTTTGATCCGCTGACGCTCGCAGACGCATCGCTGGTAACGGTGTCGAGAGTGCTCAGCGAGGAGCTGCTACTACCGGTGGCCGCATCATCCTGTTGGTTGTCCTGTTGAGGGCCTTGCAAGGCTGCGATGGTGGCAGCGTCAGCATCCAAGTCCGTGGGGTACGGGCTGTCCAGATTGGTGTGATCCGGTGATAGCTCGGCAATCTTGGCTGCCGCATCAGCCGCGGCGGCCGTTGCAGCATCGTGGTGCTGTTGCGCTTGCTGAGCTTGGGTTGTCTTTTCTTGTGTATTAGTGCGCGCACGTTCGGCCTCATCAGCGGCGGTACGCGCCCGCTCTTCAGCATCTGATTTATGTGCGTCGTTTGCTGTTGCTGCAGCGTCCGCCTCGGCGTCCGCACGGGCCTGGGCATCAGCCTGGGTTTGTTCGGCATCGTGGCGAGCTTTCTCCGCAGCTGCAGCCTCAGCTTCGGCACGCTCCCGCTCTTCCTTGGCTTTCTGATAATCCTGATATTCCTTGCGCTGATTATTCAACGTGTCGGACGTGGACTTGGCGGCATCAAGCTTCTTCTGCGCGTCATCGCGCTGCGCCATTAGGTTCTTCAGAGACGCGGTGCGCTGCTCAATCAGGCGGGAATTTTCATTAATGGCATTCTGTGCCGCTTCTTTGGCCTGAGCAGCTTGCGCCTCGCGTTGTTCTGCCAGCTTGCTGGCTTCTCGCAGCTGTGATTCTTTGTTGGCTTTGTCAGTGCGCAGGTGATCGAGGTGGTCGATGATGGCGCGTTGCTTGGCAATGTTGGTGCGTAGGTAGGTTTGTCGGTCAAGGGCATCGTTAGAGTGTTTGGTCCCCGCGACCCCTGACACGCCCGGATTGGAGGCACCCTTGCGGTAGGCAGAGCGTGAAAACTCGTCGAGCCGCTGCTGCGCCTGGGTCATCTGGTTTTGTACATCGTCGAGTTCCTGGCGGGCGGCGCGGGCAGCTTGGCGGGCTTGCTCTGCGGATGCTTGAGCATCATGGAGGTCAACAAGGGCTTTGTTGACCGCTTCCCGCAATCCGCCCATTTCGTTTTCCAGGCGACTGATGTCGTTCTGGGTGTTGCTGAGTGTATTGGCCAACTGTGCGACGTTGCGTGAGTTTGTGTTCACATTGCTTTCCGCCGTGGCGATTTCCGAATCATCTGGATTGACGGGCTGCGCCAACCCTGCCTCAGGTGATGCGATTGTCGCGGTCAGTATTGTGCTGCTCAGTGCAATGGCAATCAGCCGCCGAGTGAATCGCGTGCGTGCCACGAAAACTCCTTTTATGTGAACCAAATAAAAGCCCGCCCACGAGGTTGATTGTCTGCGTCGAATAAGCAGCTGCCTCACGTCTGGTGGTGCGTGGCATGCTTCCCCACGTGCCCGCTGCACACCATGATGTGCGGTTTAGCGTGGTTATCGACGTCACAAACCAACCCCGTGAGCCGACATTCTTAACAATAGTCCACTTTCACAACAAACAACACTTCAATCTCATTGGTCACACAAGTAAAGGCCAACACCATGCCATCCAGAGGATGGTAGATATGGTGCTGGCCTGCGCGGTTAACAAAAAAATCACAGACTATGAAGTCTGTCACATAGCCAAGGGCCCCTTTAGACGTGCAGATTTTTCAGATGTATGTACACGCAACGTCAAGCTCAAAAACGTGCACACGACTGCTGCAACGATCACCAGACATAGGCCGACAGTGACCAGCCCCCATGGGGTGGAATCGCTACTCACACTGGCCACATAGTTGTCCACGGCACTGACATAGTCTGGATTCCCCAACAGATCCCATTGCGCCAATTCAACGGTCTTACGAGAGTACTGATCGCTTACAATCGCCCCACTTCCCGGCGCCCGCACAATGATGGTGTTGATATTGGTGGTGTCGAGCAGCTCTTGGGCAATGTCCCTGAGGTCGGCGGTCTGAGCTGGAGTTTCATCGAGTGCAACGAAGCCAAAAGAACCCCGACCTTGGTTTTCCGCGTTGGCCAGGATGGTGGCGATATCCTGTTCCGCTCCTGGATGTTCTCGTCCATACGCCCCGAGCACAACGGAGTCGTCGTTGAGTTGGGCGGCGAGTTCGTCGATGTTGTATTGTTCGGGGATCAACCTGGAACCTTCCGGGGATGCATTCGGGTAGAGGCGTCGTCATGCGGCACCATGTGCCACATGACGCATGGCGGTTCTATTTTAGTGGGGTCCGGGTGAGCGTGGCGATTGAGGGACACGGTGTCGTGTTACGCCTTGGCGCGCGTGGGTGCCGGAGGTGCAAGATTGACGATTGCTGCTGTTGATGGGGGTCATCTTTCCCTTAATCGGGGGTATTTTTAAGGGCGTAAGCCGCAAAATTCCGCAACAGAACGCTTGTACTGTTAAGATAATGGCAAACGATCATGAGGATTCATCCTGGGGTTTCCTTCAGGCGGAATCACCATGATGCCCTTCGCGGGTGTCCGTTTACGCACTGATCACGCACCGATTCCAGCCACATCAAGGATTTGCTGGTGTGTGACTCACCCTAGTTTTTTTTAAGGAAGTGGAGCTAACTGTGACCGATAGCAAAAACTCCTTCAACGCCAAAAGCACACTGGAAGTTGGCGAGAAGTCTTATGAGTACTTCGCGCTGAGCGCTGTGCCTGGTATGGAGAAGCTGCCCTATTCGTTGAAGGTTCTCGGGGAGAATCTTCTGCGCACCGAGGACGGCGCGAACATCACCACAGAGCATATTGAGGCTATTGCCAACTGGGATCCCACTGCAGAACCAAGCATTGAGATCCAGTTCACCCCGGCCCGGGTGTTGATGCAGGACTTTACTGGTGTCCCTTGTGTGGTTGACCTTGCCACCATGCGTGAAGCGGTGAAAACTCTTGGCGGTGACCCCGACAAGGTGAACCCGCTGAACCCCGCAGAGATGGTGATTGACCACTCGGTGATCATTGAGGCTTTCGGCAACTCTGACGCTTTGTCCACCAACGTCGACATTGAATACGAACGCAATGAAGAGCGTTATCAGTTCCTGCGGTGGGGATCCAAGGCGTTTTCCAACTTCCGCGTAGTGCCGCCCGGAACCGGCATTGTGCACCAAGTGAATATTGAAAACCTCGCCCGCGTGGTGTTTGACAATAATGGCCTCGCCTACCCGGATACGTGCATTGGTACCGACTCCCACACCACCATGGAAAACGGTCTGGGTATTCTCGGCTGGGGCGTGGGTGGCATTGAGGCAGAGGCCGCTATGCTGGGTCAGCCGGTGTCCATGCTGATCCCCCGCGTTGTTGGCTTCAAACTGACTGGTGAAATCCCAGCCGGCGTTACTGCCACCGATGTGGTGTTGACCATTACGGAAATGCTGCGCGAGCACGGCGTGGTCCAGAAGTTTGTAGAATTCTATGGCTCTGGTGTGAAGGCTGTGCCGCTGGCCAACCGCGCCACCATTGGCAACATGTCTCCTGAGTTCGGCTCGACGTGTGCCATGTTCCCCATCGACGAGCAGACCACCAAGTACATGCGCCTGACCGGTCGATCTGAAGAGCAGATTGCATTGGTTGAAGCTTACGCCAAGGCTCAGGGCATGTGGCTGGATGAGAACACCCCTGAGGCGACGTACTCCGAGTACCTTGAGCTGGACCTTTCCACGGTGGTACCCTCCATCGCCGGTCCGAAGCGTCCCCAGGATCGTATTTTGCTCTCGGAGGCCAAGCAGCAGTTCCGCACTGACCTGCCGAACTACCTGGGCGAAGACGGCACATTTGAGCCGGTAGACCTGGGCCCGGCTGGCGAACCTAACTACAATTCCTCCCGCGCAGGCCACGGCGAATCCGCAGCAGAGGGTGCCGACGGCCGTGCCTCCCGCCCGGTGGTTGTTCACTCCCCGCGCGGCGGCGAGTACACGCTGGATCACGGCATGGTGGCCATCGCCTCCATCACCTCATGTACCAACACCTCCAACCCCTCGGTGATGATTGGTGCCGGCTTGATCGCACGCAAGGCCAACGAAAAAGGACTGAAGGCAAAGCCGTGGGTCAAGACCATTTGCGCCCCTGGTTCCCAGGTTGTGGATGGCTACTACAAGCGCGCTGACCTGTGGAAGGATCTGGAGGCTTTGGGCTTCTACCTCGCAGGCTTCGGATGCACCACCTGTATTGGTAACTCTGGTCCGCTCCCCGAGGAAGTCTCCCAGGCCATCAACGAGTATGACCTCACCGCCACGGCTGTACTGTCAGGCAACCGCAACTTTGAGGGCCGCATCTCCCCCGATGTGAAGATGAACTACTTGGCCTCCCCGATTATGGTCATTGCCTACGCCATTGCGGGCACCATGGACTTTGATTTTGCTACCCAGCCTTTGGGCCAGGATCAGGACGGAAACGACGTCTTCCTGACCGACATTTGGCCATCCACCGAGGAAATTGAGGCGACCATCGAGTCCGCAATTTCCCGTGAACTCTACGAAGCAGACTACGCCGATGTGTTCTTGGGTGATGAAACTTGGCAGAACCTGCCTACCCCAGAGGGCAAAACCTTCGATTGGGATGAGAAATCCACCTACATCCGTAAGGCACCGTACTTTGATGGCATGACCATGGAACCAGAACCGGTCACGGACATCAAGGGTGCCCGTGTACTGGCCAAATTGGGCGACTCGGTGACCACAGACCACATCTCCCCCGCCTCCTCCATCAAACCCGGTACCCCTGCGGCGCAATACCTGGATGAGAACGGCGTTGCCCGCAACGACTACAACTCCCTGGGATCCCGTCGTGGCAACCACGAAGTAATGATGCGTGGTACTTTTGCCAACATTCGCCTTCAAAACCAGCTGGTGGATGTCGCCGGTGGCTACACGCGCGACTTCACCCAGGACGGCGGGCCGCAATCCTTCATTTTCGATGCCTGCGAGAACTACAAAAAAGCCGGCATCCCACTGGTTGTCCTCGGCGGCAAGGAATACGGCACGGGTTCGTCCCGCGACTGGGCCGCCAAGGGCACAAACTTGCTGGGTGTCAAAGCGGTGATCACCGAATCCTTCGAGCGCATTCACCGCTCCAACCTGATCGGAATGGGCGTTATCCCGTTGCAGTTCCCCGCCGGTGAATCTCACGAGTCACTGGGGCTGGACGGCACGGAGGTCTTTGATATTGAAGGCATCGAAGAACTCAACAACGGCGTCACCCCCAAGACCGTGAAAGTCACTGCCACCAAGGACAACGGTTCTGTTGTGGAGTTCGATGCGGTGGTTCGCATCGACACGCCTGGCGAGGCCGAATACTACCGCAATGGTGGTATTTTGCAGTTCGTGCTTCGAAACATGGCGAAAAGCTAAACTCGGCTTAACCAGTTGGGCATAGCCCCGCCGAAGCATCCCCGTGGGGGCTGGCTACCTCAGCCCCCACAGTTTTTGTGCACCATCACCAGAGGAGGACCGTGTTGTGCCTAAGGTCAGCAGTTCAGACTTGACGCAGCGCCGCAAAGACATCCTTGAAGGTGCGCGTAGGTGCTTTGCCGAGCATGGTTACGAGGGGGCGACGGTGCGTCGCCTAGAGGAAGCCACAGGCAAGTCTCGTGGCGCAATCTTCCATCATTTTGCCGATAAGGAAAACCTTTTCCTCGCGCTAGCCCGCGAGGATTCCCGCCGCATGGCTGATGTTGTTGCTCGGGAAGGATTGGTGGAAGTGATGCGCGACATGCTCGCCCACCCGGAACGCTACGATTGGTTGCTGACCCGGTTGGAAATCACCCGACTACGGCGCACCGATCCTGTCTTCCAGGCCCGCTGGCAGGAACATCAAGCCATTCTTGACGATGCCGTGCACCGCCGCCTGCAATCCAACGCTAATGCAGGCCGCATGCGCACTGATGTCCCCGTTGAGGTTTTACACACGTTCCTTGAAACCGTCATGGATGGTTTCATCTCTCGCATGGCCTCAGGAGCCTCGACGGAAAACTTGACTCAAGTGCTGGATGTTGTGGAAGATTCGGTCCGCAGTAATCGCCGCTAGCTGCGATTTTCTAGTGCTGATACCATACCGACTAGACTGCTCGGTATGGTTTCTCTTCTCTTGGTGTCTCCACGACACGGTGCGGACGTTGCTGCGGCCGAATACCAGGATTTTCTTCACGCAACCGGCCTCACACCACAGGAACTTACTCACCGCATGCTGGATTCGGAAACCGCCTCCATCGGACCACTTTCCGGCTTCGATGGGGTCATTGTGGGCGGTAGCCCATTCAATGTCACCACAGCACACTACTCCACCGAGCAACAGCACGTTCACGCACAATTGGCCACGCTCATCGACGCCCCGATCCCCGTAATGTTCATCTGCTTCGGTGCCAGCCTGGTCGCACATCTCAAAGGTGGAAAGGTTGGGCGCACTCACCCGGAAGAGTCCAGTGCCTCCATCGTCGAACTGACCCCTGAGGCCATAGCTGACCCACTTATGGCATCCCTGCCCACTCGCTTTGAAGTACTCACTGGTCACACGGAAAACGTTGTGGCGTTACCATCGTCAGCAACGCTTCTTGCTACCGGGCCCAACTGCCCGATCCAGCTGTATCGCGCCAACGACACGACATGGGCATCCCAGTTTCATGCTGAAATGGACGCGGCTGCGCTGGAAACTCGTATGCGTTTTTATTTTGACTATGGCTACTTCTCCCCCGAGGATTTTGATAGTATCGTCGCCAGCATAAAAACAGTAGATACCCGCTACTCACATCAGATACTGCGTAACTTTGTGGCCCACTGCGAGGAGCTTGGCCGCATCACATCACCTAGGACGGACTCGCCTGACCATGCCAACACCCCAACCCCAGCTGCCATTCCTGCTCCTTAGCACCCGTCCAGAACGTGAGGCGGTTACTGCGGAATATCACTCTTTCCGCACTATTATGGACCTCTCCCCCGAGGAGCTCGTGCAGATCCGGGTCAACGAAACATCACTGCCTGACATTGATTTTTCTGACTATTCTGGAGTGATTCTTGGGGGCGGCCCATTTAACGCCAGTGATGAGGATAAGTCCGATAATCAACGCCGCGTGGAGTCCGAGCTCATTGCGCTTATTCGCAGAATCATTGACCAGGATTTTCCGCTGTTTGCCACGTGTTATGGCATTGGTTTGGTCGCGTTAGCACTTGATGCACCGCTGAGCCGCACCTATAACGAAACCCCCTCATGTATCACGGTCTTCGTTACCGACGAAGCAAAGGATGATCCACTGTTCGCGGGGATGCCTGACTCCTTTTCCACCCTGGTTGGCCATGTCGAGGCTGCCGATGCGGTACCCGATGGTGCCGTGCATCTGGTGCGTGGCCAGGCATGTCCGATTCAGATGTACCGCCTCAACAACAATGTCTACGTTACGCAATTTCATCCAGAGCTAGAACCGGAGACATTTGCCCAGCGCCTACGTATTTATCGCGACAACGGCTATTACGATCCCAGCGAGTACCACCGCATCGCCGACGAGGCTTTTCGCGCCGACCTCACAGTGGATAATCTGTTGCTCCAAAATTTCCGGTCACGGTATCAGCGCGCTAGCTAAACAGGTCGGCGACTGGGGTGTCGCCGTCGCAAAACTCCAGTACGCGGGCATCGCCCTGCGGCACGTGCTTGGCAGTCGCAGCAGCTGCTGCGACCTGGGCGACTAACTCACGGGAAGTCGTACCGCCAGAAGACTTGGTGCTGTCAAAGACCTTCACTCCACCTGCGGCGTTGTGGTTGAGGGTTGTTGGCCCGAGGATGATGCTCTCCAGGGGTGAATCAAGTAGCGCCTCATCAGCTACGCGCTTGGCCAGCGCGTAGTGGTACAGCGGGTGTTTTTGTTCAAAGAAATCAGTCAATGATCCCACAAAGCTCACCATGATGTAGCGCGGTGGGGTGCTCGCGCGTGTCGCGGCGTTGATAGACGCTATAGCCGCATCGCGGTCAATGGCATACGTAGCATCCGGCCCACCCTTACCGCCAGCGCCAGCGGACCAGACCACCACATCAGTGTCAGCAAGAAGTTCGTCCCAAGCAACAGCATCCAAGACTGCGATGTCGGCGACCTTAGCTGTTGCCCCTGTTTGTTCAACCTCTGCGACATGGTCTGGGTTGCGTACCACCGAGGTCACGTCAAAGCCGTGGTTTACCAAGAGCGGGGCGAGAAAAAGCGCCACATGCCCATGACCACCGATGATTATTGCCTTCTTGTGTTCTGACATAGCCCCCACTATGACAGAAAACGCGGGTTCGCGCTCACTTCTTAACAAGGAGCAGTATGAACCCGCGTATGAGACAGCGGCGAGGATGTTAGGTGAGGAACGTGCCGCTGCCGTCAGCCCAGTAGTAGCCGTCGACATGCCACCTGTATTCGGTGTTCTCACGGGCCTCACCTAAGAAGGCGCAGCCGGTGGAGTATGGTTCAACAACGAATTCCTTGACCGGTCCTTGTCCTGGAACACGTGGTGAGAGGTGGACTTTTGCTGAGCCGCCGTTCTGCGTGGTTACACAGAACTGGTTGTGGTCGTCGCGGTAATTCACAGTGACGATTCCGCCGAGATCGACAGGGAACTTTGTTTGTGCAGAGACAGCTGGCGTCATGAGTGCAGTCGCTGCGGCAACCGATGCACCCACCACTGCGGCCTTATAAAGCATTTTCTTAGGCATCTTTAGATCCTTTCTCCCCAATATGGTCGGTAGCGAAAACCCCGGCCTATAGCCCCACATAGTGCTACAATCCCGATCCTTTACCGGCGCCGCAGTTTTCTTTATGTTGCTGTAGATGCTCTTTTATTGTGACCTGTTTTGAACAAAGCATCAAGCGTTTTTATGAAAAAAATGAGGTCGAATAATAGCTACTTTTACCCTCGGACATTTATTAGCAAAAGTACTATAAAGGAAGCACACAATATAGTTACATCGTGAAATGGAATGTTAAAGTGTAGTGCTACACATAAAAGCACCTTTACCATTTCGTAAGGTAAACAATCTCCTACTTTGAATTTAATTAGATAGGCACACCACAAAAGGGGTACTTATATGACTTATCCCTCGCGATAAAAAGGATAGTGCTTAGGTCACAGGGGTGAGTTCCTAACAAGTGTTAAGCTACGCAAGCTCGACAATCTCCATGTAATCGTCATTCCACAGGTCTTCTACACCATCTGGCAATATAATCACGCGCTCTGGGTTCAGCGCCTTCACTGCACCAGGGTCATGGGTGACCAAGACAATCGCACCTTTATAGGTACGCAGGGCGTCGAGAACCTGTTCACGGGAGATGGGATCAAGGTTGTTGGTTGGTTCGTCAAGAAGCAGGACATTAGCTCGAGACGACACTAACGCTGCCAAGGCCAGTCGAGTTTTCTCACCACCGGATAGTGTGCCAGCAGGCTGCTGCAGCTGCTCTCCGGAGAACATGAATGCACCTAGCAGGCCGCGCAGGTCCTGTTCGCCAGCGTCAGGGCAGGCGCGGATAGTGTTTTCCCACACTGAGGCCTCTGGGTCAATCGTGTCGTGTTCCTGCGCAAAGTATCCGATTTTGAGCCCATGCCCAGACACAATGCCACCCTCGCCGTCGGTGCGTTCTACTCCGGCGAGGAGCTTCAATAACGTGGTTTTACCTGCACCGTTAAAGCCCAACACAACAACACGGGAACCACGATCAATAGCTAAGTCAACGCCCGCAAATACCTCCAGAGAACCATACATTTTAGTCAGTCCCGTCGCGTTCAACGGGGTTTTTCCGCACGGCGAGGGTTCGGGGAAAGTAATATGCGCTACTCGGTCAGCAATCCGCACCTCTTCCAGTTCGCCCATGAGCTTGTCGGCGCGCGCAACCATTTGCTTCGCAGCGGCTGCCTTCGTGGCCTTTGCCCCCAACTTCGCCGCTTGTTTGCGTAACGCACTGGCCTTCTTTTCAGCGTTGGCGCGTTCCCGACGGCGCCGCGCCTCGTCTGTCGCTCGAGCGTCCTGGTACTGCGCCCAGCCCATGTTGTACACGTCGGCTTCACCGCGCACGGCATCTAGGAACCAGACCTTGTTGCACACGGCATCAAGAAGTTCAACGTCGTGGGAAATCATGATCAAACCCCCCTCGTGCTTGGATAGAAAATCGCGCAGCCAGGTGATGGAATCGGCGTCAAGGTGGTTGGTGGGTTCATCAAGAAGCAGTGTTGTGGTGGATTTACCCGAGCCACCGGAGGCGGAAAATAAGATTCGCGCCAGTTCAACACGGCGTCGTTGGCCGCCTGAGAGCGTGGAAAGTTGCTGGTCTAAAATGCGTGCGGGCAGCCCCAGGGCGTCGCAAATTCGGGCGGCTTCTGAGGATGCCTCGTACCCGCCAAGCTGGTGGTATTGTTCCTCCAACCGAGAGTACTTCCTGATCGCAGCATCGCGCTTGCGGTCATCGGTGGTGGTTTCCATAACCTCCTGCTGACGCTCCATGGATGCCATGATCTGCTCCAAACCCCGTGCCGACAGGACGCGGTCACGCGCCGATTGCTCCAGATTGCCTTCCCTGGAATCCTGCGGCAGGTACCCCACCGGACCAGACCGCGTCACTGACCCCCCATACGGCTCAGACTCACCAGCCAAAATCCGCATTGTTGTGGTTTTGCCTGCACCGTTGCGACCAACAAGCCCAATACGGTCACCAGGTTGTACCCGCAGATGCTGGCCAGGCGCATGAAGCAGAGTACGGGCACCCACGCGGACTTCACAATCATTGGTCACAATCACGATCAGATAGTTTAGCCGAACCATGCTCGCAGGCAGCGTATGCTGTAGCACAACCCGGTAGCTAAGGAGGCCCGCCTATGGATGTTGACCTTATCGTCGTCGGACTTGGCCCCGCCGGTGCAGCCCTCGCGTATCGTGCAGCCACACACTACGGCTGGCGCGTTCTGGGCATCGACCCAACCACTAGCTGGGATAAGACGCTGGGCGTCTGGGTTAGCGACATTCCCACGTGGCTTGCGCACCTTCCAGTCATCCGAAGCACCCCCGCCGCACACGCACTGAGTAGGCATAACCTCGGGCAGGGGTACGCCGTCATTGATACAGCAGCTTGGCGAGCGGCACTTGTCACCTTCCCCACCCTCTGCGCTGACGCCACCATTATCGACGCCCACACCGTCACCACACAGGGCACTACCTACCGAGCACGCTGGGTTATCGACGCCCGCGGCCCTCTCCCCGACCCGTCCCTACCAGTGCAACAGGCGCTCGGCACGTTTGTCGATGCCCCCTCCACCAACGCCACCTGGATGGACCTGCGTCCCATCAGTGAGGATTACCCACCCACATTCCTCTACACAGTCCCCACCCCACACGGAATGCTCCACGAGGAAACCATCCTCATCACTGCAGCACCTGTTGCCTGGGGCGAGCTGGAATCACGGCTTTGCGCCCGCGGTGTCACTGCCTGCGGGCGGATCGAACACGTCCTGTTTTCATTGGGTAGTGCGCCATACCGGGGTCCCGCCATTCCCTTCGGCGCACGAGCGGGTTTTATTAACCCAGTGACTGGGTACAGTGTTGGCACTGCTTTGAGGCTTGTCGACGCCACCCTGGACGCGCTTTCCACACACCGATCTCTCCCCTGGCATTCAATCGGCTTCCGATGCGATCAGTGGCTGCTTCGCCGCGCGCAAACAGTCTTACTGAGCCTTACCGCAACGGAACAGTGCACCTTCCTTGAGCTGCTTTTTCAGCTTTCCTCCGCACAGCAACAACGCTTCCTCCAGCTTGGATGCTGGCGTGGAAGCGTTGCCGCCATGATAAGAATGTTCCGCGCCGCAAGCCCTGCGCTCAAGCGGCGCTGCCTGCGCATGATTGCCTAAACCGAGAATCCCAGGGCGCGGAGTTGTTCGCGCCCATCTTCGGTAATCATGTGGGGACCCCACGGTGGCATCCATACCCACTTCAGCGTGAGTTTAGAGGCGATACCGTTCATCACCACAGCATTCTGTGCTTGGTCTTCCAGCACATCTGTCAGCGGACAGGCAGGCGACGTCAGCGTCATCTCAACGACAGCTTCCGTGTCGTTTTCAATCCAAATGTCATAGACCAAACCCAGATCCACAACGTTAATTCCCAGTTCCGGGTCAATCACGTCGCGCATGTATTCTTCAACATCTGCGGCTAGAGCAAGATCCTTGTCGGACTGCTCCGGCTTGACTTTATCCTCCAGCTGGTCGCTACGGTCCTCAGGCAGGTCATGTTCTTCAATCATTTATCCTCCAAAGCGTCGGCTGTTGCAGCCTGAAAAGCTTTCCATCCTAACAATGCACATTTCACGCGCGCCGGGTATTGGGAAACCCCAGAAAACGCCACCCCATCTCCAATGATCTCTTCATCGCCGTCCACCTGTCCACGGGAGGTAATCATGCGCTCAAATTCGGCAAGCTTGTCCATCGCTTCCTCCACTGGGCGGCCGACAATTTCCTCGGCCATCACCGAAGTGGATGCCTGGCTGATTGAGCATCCCTCTGCCTCATAGGACACGTCGTCCACCACAGTCCCGTCTGCGGACAGTTTTACTCGAAGCGTCAGTTCGTCTCCACAAGACGTATTGACGTGGTGCACTTCAGCATCGAAGGGGTCGCGCAGCCCACGATGTTGTGGATGCCTGTAATGGTCCAGAATGACCTCTTGATACATCTGTTCTAACTTCATCGCGCAACTCCGAAAAATTCCTGAGCCTTGGTGATCGCATGAACGAGTGCATCAATCTCCTCACGCGTGTTGTACAGGTAAAAGGATGCACGTGCGGTGGCTTGAGCACCTACGGCACGGTGCACGGGCCACGCACAATGATGGCCAACGCGGATAGATACACCGTAATCGTCAAGCACCTGTCCCAGGTCATGCGGGTGAATACCATTAACGACAAAGCTCACTGCGCTTCCACGCTGTTCGGCTGTGGTGGGACCAATAATGGTGAGACCGTCAATGCCTTGCAGTTGTTCCAAGGCGTACACAATGAGGTCGTGCTCATGCGCTGCAACAGCCTCCATCCCTACACCATTAAGGAACTCTGCTGCAGCCGCCAATCCAACGACCTGGCTGGTCATTTGGGTCCCAGCTTCAAAGCGTTGTGGTGGTTCGGTAAACGTGCTCCCCTCCATGGTCACTTTTTCGATCATGGAGCCACCTGTCAAAAACGGCGGAAGCTCTTTCAGCAGCGGATCACGCGCGTAAAGCACGCCCACGCCGCTGGGGCCACACATCTTGTGCCCGGAAAACGCAGCAAAATCTACACCTAAATCGTGGAAATTCACCGGCATGTGTGGAACTGACTGGCAAGCATCCAACACTGTTAAAGCATTGACGCTACGTGCTCGGCGCACAATCTCTGCAACATCAGCAACAGCACCAGTCACATTTGACTGATGGGTAAACGCCACAACCTTAACCGTATCGTCAAGTTCCAAGGAATCCAGATCAATACGGCCATCATTAGTCAGCCCATACCATTTCAACGTCGCGCCAGTTCTACGGCACAATTCCTGCCATGGAACCAAGTTGGCGTGGTGCTCTAGTTCCGTAACCACGACGGTGTCCCCAGCCTGAACACGGCGGGCACCCGCGCGGTCGTCGCCAAGCACAAACGCAACAAGGTTGAGCGCCTCCGTTGCATTTTTGGTAAACACCAGTTCGTCCGAATCTGCGCCGACAAAATCAGCGATGGTCACGCGTGCCTTTTCGTAGGCATCGGTAGCTTCCTCGGCCAATGAATAAGCTCCACGATGCACAGGTGCATTGGTGCTCAGGACAAAATTCTCCTCGGCGCGCCAGACCACTTCTGGGCGTTGCGATGTCGCACCAGAGTCCAGGTATACCAGCGGGTTACCATGGCGGACTGTGCGGGCGAGAATGGGAAACTGCGCCCGCACAGCATCAACGTCTAGAAAGTTAGCGTTGGTCATCACAGGAAACGATCGTAGCCGTGCTCTTCCAGCTGGTCGGCAAGCTCAGGACCACCCGACGTGACGATCTTGCCGTCAGCAAACACGTGAACAAAATCAGGCTTCACATAGTTCAAGATGCGCTTGTAGTGGGTAATCATCAGCACGCCACCATCGTTGCGCTCTTTGTAGTTATTAATACCGGCGGACACAACCCGCAACGCATCAACGTCCAGGCCCGAGTCGGTCTCGTCCAACACCGCGAACTTTGGCTTTAGCAAACCAAGTTGCAGAATTTCGTGGCGTTTCTTCTCTCCACCGGAGAAACCTTCATTGACAGAACGCTCGGAAAAAGCCTTATCAATAACCAACTCATCCTGGGCTTCACGGACTTCCTTCACCCACTCGCGCAGCTTCGGGGCTTCGCCTCGGACGGCAGTCGCTGCAGTACGCAGGAAGTTTGCCATGGATACGCCAGGGACTTCGATCGGGTACTGCATAGCCAGGAATAAACCTGCTTTAGCGCGCTCATCAACGTCCATGTCCAGCAGATTTTCACCATCAAGCAGGACTTCACCGCCGGTGACTTCATACTTCGGGTGGCCTGCCAGCGTGTAAGACAGGGTTGACTTGCCAGATCCATTGGGACCCATGATGGCATGGGTTTCACCCGAGTTAATGGTCAGGTTGACGCCTTTGAGAATTTCTTTCGGCTCAGTAGACTCATCGGTTGGGCGAACCTGGGCGGTAAGGTTGCGAATTTCAAGAGTGCTCATAGTGTTCCTTTTGAAGAATATGGGTAAGACATGCGGCACGCAGGCTACAGCTGAGTGCCTTCAAGTTCTGCGGCGACGCGGTGTTCAAGTTCCTCGCGCACAGCCGGAATGGGAATACGGTTGATCACCTCAGAGAAGAATCCACGCACAATCAAACGGCGGGCCTGCTCTGCGGAGATACCACGTGAGCACAGATAAAACAGCTGCTCGTCATCAAAGCGTCCCACTGTGGCCGCGTGCCCTGCACCGGTGATTTCGCCTGTCTCAATTTCCAGGTTCGGCACGGCATCGGCGCGGGCACCATCCGTGAGCACAAGGTTGCGGTTGGTTTCGTACGTGTCAGTGCCTTGCGCGTTGGACCGAATCAACACATCGCCAACCCAGGCGGTGCGGGCTTCCGGCAGTGTGGAACTAGCATCACCCTGCAATGCGCCTTTGTACAGGACATTGGAGCGACAATTCGGAACGGCATGGTCCACAAGAAGACGCTGTTCGAAAAACTGCCCGGTGTCGGCGAAGTAGACACCTAACAGTTCAGCATCACCACCTGGCGCGGTGAATTTCACCTGTGGAACGAGTCGCACGACACCGCCACCGAAGCAGGCAACATTGTGGCGGAATACTGAATCGCGTCCCAGGACAGCGCGTTCGCTGGCCAGATGCACGGCATCATCGTTCCAGTCTTCGTGAATGACAACTGTCAGTCGAGCGTTGTCTCCAATCAGGTATTCGTGGTTGTCGGCATGCGTACCAGAGCCGACAAAGTGGAGGTTGACTACAGCTTCAGCGCCTTCTTCCACCTCGATGACAAGAGCACCAAAGGTGGTTACGTCATCGCCACGACCAGTGACTGTGACGGTGACGGCATCTGTGTTGACGGTGTTTTTAGCAAACTTGAGTAGTTGCCCGCCTTTCATGGCGCTCCATGCTTGTGCGGAAACACGGTCAACGGGTGCTCCTGCACGGCCAAGGCGTGGGTCACCAACAGTGAGCGCTTCGGTGGTGACCCCGTTGGCGGTCTCAGGGATATCGAAGCGAACGTCGGGTGCCTCGACGGGAGCAAAAGTACCGTCATGAAGTCCCCGGAGGCGTCGAAGTGGGACAAACCGCCATACTTCGTCCCGGCCCTTGGGAATGTCAAAGTCATTGACGTCGAAAGAGCTGAACAAGTCGCCTTTGTTGTTGTGGTACGTGGCGTTTTTGACTGTTGTCATTGGACTAACCCACCGATCCTTCCATTTGCAGTTCGATGAGGCGGTTCAGCTCAAGGGCGTATTCCATGGGGAGCTCTTTGGCAATGGGCTCGACGAATCCGCGGACGATCATAGCCATGGCTTCATCTTCTGCAATGCCGCGGCTCATGAGGTAGAACAGTTGGTCTTCCGAGACTTGGGAGACGGTTGCTTCGTGTCCAAGCGAAACATGGTCGTTGCGGATGTCGTTGTAAGGGTAGGTGTCTGACCTGGAGATGTTGTCAACAAGGAGGGCATCGCATTCCACATTGGAGGTGGAGTGGTGTGCATCTTTGTTGATCTGTACGAGTCCACGGTAGGCGGCGCGACCGCCGCTGCGCGCGACGGATTTGGAGACAATATTGGAGGATGTGTAAGGCGCCATGTGTACCATTTTTGCGCCGGTGTCTTGGAATTGGCCTTCACCAGCAAAGGCAACGGAAAGCACTTCGCCTTTGGCGTGGGGACCAGTCATCCATACGGCAGGGTATTTCATGGTGACTTTGGAGCCAATATTTCCATCAACCCATTCCATGGTGGCACCTTCTTCGCACTTGGTGCGTTTGGTAACCAGGTTGTAGACGTTGTTCGACCAGTTTTGGATAGTGGTGTAACGGCACCGACCGCCCTTTTTGACAATGATCTCGACGACCGCGGAATGTAGCGAGTCGGATTTGTAGATAGGTGCGGTGCAGCCTTCGACGTAGTGCACGTAAGCGTCTTCATCCACAATGATGAGGGTGCGTTCAAACTGCCCCATGTTTTCCGTGTTGATGCGGAAGTACGCCTGGAGCGGGATGTCAACATGCACACCTTTGGGAACATAAACGAACGATCCACCTGACCACACCGCCGTGTTAAGGGCGGCGAATTTATTGTCGCCGGCGGGAATGACGGTGCCAAAATACTCGCGGAACAGCTCTTCGTGTTCGCGCAGGGCCGTGTCGGTGTCAAGGAAGATCACGCCTTTTTCTTCGAGGTCTTGGCGGATCTGGTGGTACACGACTTCGGATTCATACTGGGCAGCAACACCTGCAACGAGGCGCTGTTTCTCGGCCTCAGGGATGCCGAGGCGGTCGTAGGTGTTTTTGATGTCCTCGGGCAGGTCCTCCCAGGTGGTTGCTTGTTGCTCAGTGGACCGCACAAAGTACTTGATGTTATCGAAATCAATGTCTGATAGGTCCGCTCCCCAGGTTGGTAGGGGTTTTTTCTCAAAAATGCTCAGCGCTTTGAGGCGGTTTTCCAGCATCCATTCCGGCTCGTTTTTCTTGGCGGAAATATCGGCGACGACTTCTTCGTCGAGACCGCGGCGTGCTGAAGCACCAGCGTCATCAGAGTCGTGCCAGCCGTAGTTGTAGGCACCAATGGACTGGATGATTTCTTCATCTGTTTGGGGTGCGGCAGGGTTTGCCTGAGTCATGTACCGCTCCTTTCATCAGGAGTGTGGTTAATGGGGGTCAAAGTGAGATTTTTTGGTGGGATGTTGGTGGTGCAGACGCCGTGTCCATCAATGATGGTGGCGAGCGGCTGCACATGTTGTCCCAATAGCTCCGCAATTGCTTCATGTTCAGCCTCACACAGTTCCGGAAATTCGGAAGCAACGTGTGAGATTGGGCAATGATGCTGGCAGATTTGCACACCACCACCTGCATTGTGGACAGTCGTGGCGTATCCATGTGCGCTGAACGCATCCATGAGGGCGCGGGCTGTTGCCTCAATGGATTCTTCCGTGCTTCCTGCAGGCACAACATCCTCAAGGATGGCGGCGATGCGATCGCGCGCAAATTGCCGTACCGCTTCGTCGCCACCAGCGTCCCGAAGGGCGGTGATGGCGAGTGCGGCCAGCGAATCATAGTCGTGCCCAAAGTGGGCACGACCTTTATCTGTAAGCCGGAAGGATTTCGCTGGTCTGCCGCGGCCACGGCCACCACCTGGATGAGGGCGTGTGGGGATGATTTCCGCCAGTTCGTCTTCAACCAGGTTGTCAAGGTGTCGTCGCACACCTGCGGCAGACAGGCCCAAGTGGTCACCAATATCGGAGGCGCTGAGGGGACTGTGCTTGAGCAGGAGGAGCATGATCTGTCGCCGAGTTTCACCGTCGGTAGACCGTGCTTCGGGCTGTGCTGCCATGCGTTTTACCTCCTTACGCAGATGTCGTCTCAAGGCTCCTATGCCGTGAACCGACAACCTATATTACACAACACTAGTGTTCTTTAATTTAATTCGCTGGCCAATGCTAAGCCCCCTGCATCAATCCCCACTCGTGGAGCGTGGCATGACAAGGACACCAGTACCATCTGCGGTACTACGGAGTTGTCGTGACCGCACTTCATCCCACGTACAATGAGTGCGTGAAACGTCCCAGGAAACAACCAGTGTTGGAGCTTTGGCGCTCGTTTGTCCAAGAGTTACCTCATCTTGGGACAGCCGGGTCACGCGCTGCGCACTTGCACGACACCGCCTCGGGCATCACCACGGCAACCACGACGGACGTCGATAAGAGCAAGCAAGTCAAGCGCCACCAGTTGACGCATGACGAAATGCGCAGGTTCATCGTGCTCCGCCTCATGGGCACATTCGGCGCGTTGATGTTGGCATTTGGGGCGCTGGGCGCGGGCGCCCTACCAGTATTGGAAAACCCGTTCACGTTTTTTCCTGGCGGCAGTTTGATGACGCGGATGATGCAAACTGCGTCAGTGGTTGTGCTGGTGGGCGTGGGTTTTATGGTGCTGTCGTGGGTTCTGATGGCACCGTTTGTGGGAGCCTCGATAACTATTCGGCGTAATACCCCGGCGCGGGTTCCCATGTCGATGCTGCGCCGTACCTTTGCGGCGTGGGTGACCCCGATTGCGTTATCTGCGCCGCTTTTTACACAGGATATTTATTCTTATATCGCTCAAGGGTCTATTGCCGCGCACGGCTTGGACCCTTATAGTGCGGGTCCTATTGATGTGTTGGGGCCTGAGCATCCGTTGGTGCGGTCTGTGCCGTTTATTTGGGCTCATTCACCGTCGCCCTATGGGCCGGTGGCGTTGGGTATTGCGGCGGTGATTAGTGTGATCACTAACGATAGTGTTGTGTGGGGCGTGTACGCTCATCGCGCCGTCTCAATCGTTTTCGTGGTTGCTACCGCGTGGGCTGTGACAAATTTGGCGCGTCGTTGTAAGGTCACCCCGCAAGCTGCGTTATGGCTGGCCATCCTGAATCCGTTGAGTATTTTGCACTTGATTGGCGGGATTCATAACGAGGCCATTCTTCTAGGCTGTGCGTTGGTGGGTTTGGAGCTGGGTTTGCGTGCTCTGGACGGTTATGTCCCTCACGACAGTCTGACTGGTCAGATTGTTACTTACCGCGGGTACAAAAAGTGGGGTCTTTTTGCCCTGGGCGGTGTGCTGATCACTATGGCGGGTCTAGTCAAGGTCACTGGCTTTCTGGCGCTGGGTTTCCTGGGGATGTATGTGGCGCGGCACTGGTATTTGCGGTGGAGCCACGACGCCCGCTTCGGTGTGCTCAATAGTGCTCGAAGTTTGACGGATCGACACGCTCTTTGTGCGCTTGCAGTAGCAATCGCGGTGCAAGTGGCTATTGCTGTGGCCACTGTCGCGGCGGTGACTGCGCTATCGGGGATTAATTTGGGGTGGGTCACTGGTCAGGGTGGTGCGGCCACGATTCGCAGTTGGATGTCCATTACCACTGACATTGGTGTACTTGGTGGGTTTATGGGAATGCTGCTGGGTTTGGGCGATCACACGGATGCCACCATCATGCTTACTCGCGCGGTCGGTGTGAGCATTTCGGGGTTTGTGATGATTCGCATGTTGTTTGCCACGTTTTTGGGCCGCATTCACCCGGTAGGCGCGTTGGGGGTGTCCACGTTTGTGCTGGTGGTGTTGTTTCCTGTGGTGCACCCGTGGTACATGTTGTGGGCGATTCTTCCGCTGGCTGCCTGGGCGAACAGGCCCGCATTTAGGATTTCGGCGGTGGCGTATTCCTCGTTGATGAGTTTTTTTGTTCTTCCTCGCGGATTGGCGTTACCGGGGGCGACGGTGGTGTCTATTTACCTTGCATCAGCCATAAGTTTCATTATTCTCCTAGCCGTTGGATGGAGCCTACTGCGCCGACGTGGCATCGTTGGCCTAAACTAGCTTTTCGTGACTACTGCTTCATCCGCACCGCGCGCCGACGATTCGTCCACGGCACCCGCATTGGAGATCACCAATGTGACGAAAGTGTTTGGGCAACTGGTTGCAGTTAACGATATTTCTTTACGCGTCGAACAGGCCGACGTGGTGGCGTTGCTGGGCCCGAACGGTGCAGGTAAAACCACTACGATTGAAATGTGTGAGGGTTTTATTCACCCCACATCTGGCAACATCCGTGTTCTTGGCACAGACCCAACGGCCCAGCCTGATGACGTCCGGCGACGTATCGGCATCATGCTTCAAGGCGGTGGCGCGTACCCGGGTATTCGAGTGCGCGAAATGTTGAACTTGGTGGCCTCGTACAGTGCCAATCCCATGGACACTGAGTGGTTGCTGGATATGGTCGGGTTGTCAAAGCACTCCCGCACCTCTTATCGACGACTATCCGGTGGTCAGCAACAGCGATTATCACTGGCTTGCGCCTTGGTGGGTCGCCCCGAGCTGGTATTCCTTGACGAACCAACGGCAGGCATGGATGCCCAATCACGCCACATGGTGTGGGATCTTATGTGCGCCCTCCGAAACGACGGTGTCAGCGTGGTGCTGACCACTCACTTCATTGACGAAGCCGAGGCGCTGGCCAACCATGTCTACATCATGGATAAGGGCACCATTGTTGCCTCCGGCACTCCCACCGAGCTGACATCTGCAGGGGGTTACGATAGCGGCCGTATCAACTTTGAAACTGCCTCCGCACTTGATGTGCCGCTTTTCGACGCCGCGATCAACAACGCTGTCAGCGCAGCACCCGCGTTGCGTACCCACGTCAATCGGCCGCTGGTGTATCGCATTGATGCTGCGGTCACACCGCAGTTGCTGCGAGCTATTGCTAGTGCTGCGGAGGAGCAAAACGTGCTTATCAAAGACTTGAGCGTTGACCACCGTAGTCTCGAAGACGTGTTCCTAGACATCACCGGCCGCGAAATGAGGATCTAGTTTCATGCACAACACATTCCCCGCTGGAACATTTACCCCCGATACCCGCCGCGCCTCTGCTGTGGGCATGGTGTTGTCGCAAGCATCAATCGAATCTCGACTGTTTCTCCGGCACGGCGAGCAGCAGCTACTGAGCATTGTGATCCCGCTGGGCATGCTCATTGGGTTATCCACTCTCCCACTACTGGATAGTGAGAACCCGGTTAACCTGGTATTTCCTCTGACTTTGGGGGTATCCATCATGAGTGCGGGGTTCACCGGTCAGGCCATTTCCGTGGCATTCGACCGGCGCTACGGCGCACTCAAACGCATCGGCGCATCAGGGGTGCCGCCATGGACCATCATCTTCGGCAAAGTCGTGGCTGTCATCGCGGTGTGTTGCTTCCAAGCGCTGATTCTGGGGATCACTGCAGGCATACTTGGTTGGCGACCCACATTCATCGGTTTCGGACTCGCTGCCATTGTCTTTGTGATAGGCGTTGCGGCGTTTACCACACTGGGCCTGCTGGTGGGCGGAACTCTTAACTCCGAGCTTGTGCTGGCGTTGGCTAACCTGTTGTGGTTTATCATGGTCGCGGCAGCCAGCTACGCACTCATTCGCTCCGGTGATGCCATCCCCCACTGGCTGTTGGCCGTTCCTTCTGTTGCGCTTGCTGATGCCATGTCGCAAGCGTTTTTAGGCCACCTACCGCTGCTTAACCTGGGGATTTTGGTGGTGTGGTGTGCAGGTGGCGCAGCTGCGGCAACCCGACTGTTCAAGTTCACCTCGTAATTTTTAGGCTGCTGGTGTGCTCAGACTACACTTAACCGGGTGAGTACAAGCACACCCATAGATCAGCATGAAACTGGGAAGAACAGCTGGCTGGACCGCTTTTCTTTCGGCGTCCGTATTCAACGCTTCTGGGCGCTGTTGTTGCTGTTCGCACAAGGCGGTATTACGGTCACTGGCTCCATTGTTCGTGTGACAGGTTCAGGCTTGGGGTGTACCTCCTGGCCGGATTGTCAGCAAGGCTCCCTGGTGCCCATCTCTGGTGCTGCACCAGCTATCCATCAAGCCATTGAGTTCGGCAACCGTATGCTGGCCGTTATTTTGGCCGTGCTTGCACTCATTGTGTTCCTGATGATGCTCGCTGCTAAGCGCCGCCGCGAGATTGTTGTGTTGGCTTTTATTCAGGGTCTTGGGGTGATTCTCCAGGCGGTGATCGGCGGAATCTCAGTGCACCTGGAGTTGCGTTGGTGGACGGTTGCCCTGCACTTTTTGCCATCCATGCTGCTCGTGTGGCTGGGTGCGATCTTGTATCAGCGGATTAGCGAACCGGATGATGGCGAAATAACACATGGTTTTCCCAGCCCACTGCGCTATTTGGCGGTCGGTTCTGCTGTGGCGTTGGCGGTTGTGCTCATGACGGGCACCATGGTCACTGGCGCTGGTGTTCACTCGGGTGACGACGGTGTGGGCATGGAGGGCCGCCTCAATGTGGATATCGCAGAGATGGCCCACATTCACGCCCACTTCATGTATCTCTACCTGGGGCTTACTGTCGGCTTGGTTGCGGCGCTGGTAACGGTGAAAGCTTCCTCACGAGCACTGAAGTTCAGCTGGTGGCTGATTGCAATGATCGTAGTCCAGGCTGCTGTGGGCATTATTCAGTACAACTTCGGCATCCCACGCTGGACTGTTCCCGTGCATGTCGCTTTATCTGGTGTGGTCACGGGATTCACTGGTTTGGTCTACGCCCAAGCGTTTGTGCGTCAGTACACTTGAGAGGCATGCGTGCTATCTACATCACCCACACGGGCGGACCAGACGTTTTAACCCACACCGACATTGACGCCCCAACTCCCAAGGACAACGAGGTTGTTGTTCAGGTGGATATTGCGGGCGTCAATTTTATTGATGTCTACTTCCGCGAAGGCATCTACCATTCCCCCACTCCGTTTGTTCCTGGATTTGAAGGAACCGGCCGGGTCATCTACGACCCACAGGGCGAGATTGCTGAGGGAACAGTGGTGGCATGGTGCGATGCGTTTGGCTCCTACGCTGAACAGGTGTGCGTGCCCCGCGATCGCATGGTTGCGGTGCCAGAATCCTTAGAACCACACGTCGCTGCCTCAATGCTGCTCCAAGGCATTACTGCACACTACCTCACCCATGGAGTCTATGACCTTTCAGAAGGCGATTCGTGCCTCATTACGGCCGGGGCAGGTGGTGTCGGTTTGCTGGCCACGCAGATGGCGGCGTCGGCAGGCGCAACGGTATACAGCGTCGTTTCTTCAGAAGAAAAAGTTGCGTTGGCCTATGAAGCTGGAGCAACTGAGGTGTTTTTCTATTCGGACAACCTGGCTGAAGACGTCCGGCGTAGAAACGGTGGCGTAGGTGTTGACGTGGTCTACGACGGCGTCGGTAAAGCAACATTCAACGAATCACTGGAGGCTGTACGACCCCGAGGAACCGTGTGCCTCTTCGGTGCCGCCTCAGGGCCAGTAGACCCCATCGACCCGCAAGTGTTGAACACGCATGGCTCCATCTTTTTGACGCGGCCGTCGATAGGTGCCTGGACCGCCCGCGAAGGTGAATTCGCCATGCGTGCGCAAGCCGTCACCCGTGCGGTGACGTCCGGCGAGCTGAATGTACGCGTCGGCGCCGTCTACCCGCTTGCCGACGCCGCTGCAGCCCACCGCGACCTTGAAGCCCGCGTCACGACGGGTTCAGTGGTGCTGCAGATTTCCTAAAACAGCTGAGGCACCCAGCCGTACTGCTCCCCCAGCGTGCTCAGCCCCAGCATCGCGTCTACCGACAGCGCGACAAACACAAGCGCCAAATAGTTATTAGAGAGGATAAACAATCTCAGGGGCTTGACTTCCAGACCTTTTTTCACTCCCGAATGCAGCCTGTAGGCGACGCCCAAGAACCATGCCCCTGCAGCGGCAGCCACGATTGCATATAACCAGCCAGTCGCGGGAAGAAGCAGCAGAGTCGTGATCACCGTCGCCCAGGTATAGGCAATGATCTGCCGGGTGACCTGAATCGGGGTCCTCACCACCGGCATCATGGGCACACCTGCGGCCTCATAATCATCCTTGTACTTCATGGCCAAAGCCCAGGTGTGCGGCGGTGTCCAGAAGAACACAATCAGAAACAGCACGATAGCCTGCCACCACTGATGCGGAACATAAGACGGCATGTTATCCGTGATCACAGCCCACCCCACAATGACGGGCATACAACCAGCAGCACCACCCCACACAATATTCTGCGGAGTTCGGCGCTTCAGCCACTTTGTGTAGACGAAAATATAAAAGGCAATGGTCGCCATGACAAACAACGCTGCGCTTAACGAGCCACACAGCAGCCACAACCACAAGAAACTCGCCACCGTCAAGGTCCACGCAAAAATAGTGGCGTTGCGGTTACTCACGGCCGACTTAGCCAAGGGCCGACGTTCGGTGCGCTTCATCACCTTGTCAATGTCAGAATCGGCGACCATGTTAAATGTATTGGCCGCAGCAGCACCCATCCAACCACCAACAACCGTCAACAGAATCAAACCAATGTGGTTTTCACCGCGGTCCGCCTGCAGCATTGCTGGAATGGTGGCAACCAGGAGTAGCTCAATAACCCTCGGCTTTGTCAGCGCAAAATAGGCCTTGATTGTCTCCAAGGGTCGTCCTCCAACAGCTTTCACTCAAACAAGCACCTGGCCGATACCAAGTACGTGACACATACGTGTCTAAAAATAGTCGGATGCACGCCCAGTTAAGTTCCATCCACGAGTAAAGATACATCAGGGCAGCATGACCGAACCATGGTATCCCGTGCACAGCCTAATGCCATAAATGCACCCCCTATCATGCCTCACCCTCACCACGCCGGTGTCGCAGAACTGCTGAGTAACTTCATCTGACCTATACGTCATGTACAACCAACCTGTGACTCAAAAAACCACTAAGCTATGTAGCGATGCGTATCCGCGGCGGCTCTACGAAGCTGCACATTTTGTGAATCGAGGAACATAATAGTGAGCTTGTCTCCAGAATTGTTGGCACTAACCACCCGCAACTACCCCTCGGATTGGAGCGACCTAGACACTCAAGCGGTTGATACCGTTCGTGTCCTCGCTGCTGATGCGGTTCAAAAAGTCGGCTCGGGCCACCCCGGAACGGCCATGAGCCTGGCGCCCTTGGCCTACACGCTCTACCAGCGAATCATGAATGTTGACCCGAACGACCCTCACTGGGCGGGTCGTGATCGTTTTGTCCTTTCCTGTGGGCACTCATCCCTTACCCAGTACATCCAGCTATACCTAGCCGGATTCGGCCTGGAAATGGACGATCTCAAGTCACTACGCACCTGGGGCGCAAAAACCCCGGGCCACCCGGAATACCGCCACACCGACGGCGTGGAAATCACCACCGGTCCCCTCGGCCAGGGCTTAGCATCGGCGGTAGGCATGGCCATGGCGTCACGCCGGGAACGGGGCTTATTTGACCCGAATACTCCTCAGGGAGAGTCCCCGTTTGATCACTACATTTACGTCATTTGCTCAGATGGTGACATTGAAGAAGGTGTCACCTCAGAGGCATGTTCCCTGGCTGGTACACAGCAGCTGGGCAACCTCATTGTGTTCTGGGACGACAACCACATTTCCATCGAAGAAGACACCCAAATCGCGTTTACCGAAGATGTGGTGGCACGGTACAAAGCGTATGGTTGGCAGACCCTTGAGGTTGAGGGTGGCGAGGACGTTGCCGCCATCGAACGCGCGGTAAAGGAAGCACAAGCCAACACCTCACAGCCGACGCTGATTCGTGTTCGAACGATCATTGGTTACCCCGCTCCCACTATGATGAACACGGGTGCCGTTCACGGTGCTGCACTGGGTGAGGAAGAAGTTGCTGCCACCAAACGCGAGCTGGGATTTGACCCTGAGGTGAATTTCTTCATCGCCGATGATGTGATCAACCACACCCGCAAAGCTGCAGAACGTGGTACCGAGAAGCACGCTGAATGGCAGAAGAAGTTTGACGCATGGGCTGCAGCTAACCCCGAACACAACGCGCTGTTCGAGAGGCTGTCCCGCCGTGAACTGCCCGAAGGCTGGGCTGATGATCTGCCCGTGTGGGAGCCGGATGCCAAGGGCGTGGCCACCCGCAAGGCATCAGAAGCAACGCTGCAGGCATTGGGTGCAACGCTGCCAGAACTGTGGGGCGGATCAGCAGATCTGGCTGGTTCCAACAACACGGTGATCAAGGGCGAGCCATCGTTCGGCCCCGAGGACATCACCACAGAAACCTGGAGCACCAACCCATACGGCCGTAACCTACACTTTGGCATTCGAGAGCACGGCATGGGTGCCATCATGAACGGCATTTCTCTGCACGGCGGCACACGCCCCTACGGCGGCACATTCTTGATTTTCTCTGATTACATGCGCCCTGCCGTCCGCCTAGCTGCCCTGATGGGCACCGATGCCTACTACGTCTGGACTCACGACTCCATTGGCCTAGGCGAAGACGGCCCCACTCACCAGCCAGTTGAACAATTAGCCTCCCTGCGCGCCATTCCCAGCATGTCTGTGTTGCGCCCCGCCGATGCAAACGAAACTGCGGCCGCATGGAAAGCCGCGTTGCTGTACAAGGAAGGACCCAAGGGTCTGGCGCTGACCCGCCAAAATGTTCCGGTGTTGGAAGGCACGAAAGAGAAAGCCGACGAAGGTGTTCGCCGTGGTGCATATGTGCTAGTAGAAGGTTCCAAGGAAACTCCCGATGTGATTCTCATGGCCACCGGCTCGGAAGTACAACTTGCCGTTGAGGCTGCTCAGCAGCTGGAATCCAAAGGCATTGCTGCACGTGTTGTTTCGGTTCCCTGCCTGGATTGGTTTGAGGAGCAAGACAAGGAGTACCAGGAGAAGGTTCTTCCGTCGGAGGTAACTGCCCGAGTGTCCGTTGAAGCCGGTATTGCTATGCCGTGGTATCGCTGGCTCGGTTCCCGCGGTCGCGCAGTATCGCTGGAACATTTCGGCGCGTCTGCCGACTATCAGAAGCTGTACAACGAGTTCGGAATTACCACGGATGCCGCCGTCGCGGCAGCACACGATTCTTTGGCTAGCTAAAGGAGCTTGCAACCCATGACCTACATTGATGACCTCGCCGCTCTGGGCACCTCCACTTGGCTTGATGACCTCTCCCGCGACCGCCTAGACAGCGGTAACCTCGCCGAGATCATCAACTCCAAGTCCATTGTTGGAGTGACCACAAACCCGGCTATTTTCGCCGCTGCCATGTCGCAAGGTTCTGCCTATGACGCGCAGCTTGCTGAGTTGAAGGCCGCAGGTGCAACTGCCGACACGGCTGTCTACGACATGGCTATTGAGGATGTACGCCGCGCTTGTGACCTGTTCGCCCCCATCTTCGAGGCAACCAATGGTGCTGATGGTCGCGTGTCCATTGAGGTTGACCCCCGCATTTCCGAGGATACCGCCGCAACACTCCAGCAGGCGCGTGACTTGTGGAATCGCGTCGGCCGCCCCAACGTGATGATCAAAATCCCAGCAACCCCAGGTTCCTTGCCTGCCATCACTGACGCGCTAGCCGAAGGCATTAGCGTCAACGTCACGCTGATCTTCTCTGTCGAGCGTTACCGCGAGGTCGTTGCAGCCTACGTTGATGGCATCCAGCGCGCCGCAGACAACGGCCTTGACGTGTCAAAGATTCACTCCGTTGCCTCGTTCTTTGTCTCCCGGTTGGACTCTGAGGTAGATAAGCGCCTGGACGCAATAGGAACCGACGAGGCACGCGCCGCTCGTGGAAAGGCTGGCGTTGCTAATGCACAACGTGCATATGGTGCGTTCCAAGAGCTTTTCGATGCCGCGAAGCTACCTGAAGGTGCCAACCTACAGCGCCCATTGTGGGCGTCGACAGGCGTGAAAAACCCGGATTATCCTGCAACGTTGTACGTGAGCGAGCTTGCCGGACCGCATACCGTCAACACCATGCCGGAAGGCACCATTGATGCCGTGTTGGAACTAGGCAACCTGCATGGTAATACCTTGAATGATCCCGCCGCTGCCGATAAACAGTGGTCGCAGCTTACAGCCCTCGGCATTGACTTCGATGACGTGTTTGAGGTGTTGGAGCGCGAGGGCGTCGAAAAGTTCGTGGATAGTTGGACCGAGCTGCTTGATTCCTTGAATGCTCGTCTGGCTTGATACGCACCAACCCACGTTGTCCCATCGGAAAGGCTAAGAAGTTTTCTCGTGAGTAACTCACCCGCAGGCACACCCGTCGACGCAGAGTGGCACAATCCCCTTCGGGATGGCCAAGACAAGCGACTCCCCCGCATCGCCGGACCGTCGGGCATGGTGATTTTCGGAGTCACCGGTGATCTTGCACGCAAAAAACTGTTACCAGCTATCTACGACCTAGCCAATCGCGGCCTCCTGCCCGCAGGGTTTGCCCTGGTGGGTTATGGTCGTCGTGACTGGTCGAAGCAGGATTTTGAAGACTACGTCTGCAAGGCCGTCAAAGCTGGTGCCCGAACCGAGTTTCGGGAAAACGTGTGGAAGCGCTTGGCCGAGGGCATGCACTTTGTCACCGGCAACTTCGACGATGATGCCGCGTTTGACCAGCTAGAAAACACTCTCACATCCCTAGATAGGGAACGCGGCACCAGCGGAAACTGGGCTTTCTACTTGTCGGTTCCACCGGACTACTTCGCCGATGTGTGTCACCAGCTGCAGCGTTCCGGCATGGCACAGCCTGGGCCGGGAAGTTGGCGACGCGTGATCATTGAGAAACCCTTTGGGCATGATCTCGACTCAGCCCATGAACTCAACCGCCTGGTCAACTCGGTCTTCCCAGAAGATGCTGTGTTCCGTATTGACCACTACCTGGGCAAAGAAACAGTGCAAAACATCATGGCGCTGCGCTTTGCTAACCAGCTGTTTGACCCACTATGGAATGCGCACTACATTGACCACGTCCAAATCACCATGTCAGAAGATATTGGCCTGGGCGGCCGGGCAGGCTACTACGATGGCATCGGTGCTGCGCGTGACGTGATCCAAAACCACCTGCTGCAACTGCTGGCATTGGTGGCTATGGAGGAACCCGTGTCCTTCAACCCGCAAGAGCTGCAGACCGAAAAAGTCAAGGTGTTGCGTTCCACTACGCCGGTGTATCCCCTCTCTAAAACCACCGCTCGCGGGCAGTACACCGCCGGTTGGCAAGGGAGCGAATACGTCAAGGGTCTGCGGGAGGAAGAGGGCTTCGATGCAGAATCCAACACCGAAACGTACGCGGCGTGCACCCTGGAGGTAAACACCCGCCGCTGGGCTGGAGTGCCGTTCTACCTGCGCACTGGTAAACGCCTTGGGCGTCGTGTCACGGAAATTGCCTTGGTGTTTAAACGAGCCCCGCACCAACCTTTTGGTGACGCGGTTGCTTCCGAGCTGGGGCAAAATGCTGTGGTTATTCGGGTACAGCCGGACGAAGGTGTCCTCATGCGTTTTGGTTCGAAGGTCCCTGGTTCCACCATGGAAGTTCGCGATGTCAACATGGACTTTTCCTACTCTGAGGCTTTTACCGAGGAATCACCCGAAGCGTACGAACGCCTCATTCTGGACGTGTTACTTGGGGAATCCAGTCTGTTCCCCACCAACGAAGAGGTTGAGCTCAGCTGGAAGATTCTCGACCCGATCCTGGAGTACTGGGCTGACCATGGCCGCCCTGATGATTACGAGGCGGGTACCTGGGGTCCGGCCAGTGCCGACAAGATGCTGGGCCGCCAGGGCCGTACGTGGCGACGCCCCTAGTTAACACTGTTGACAGAGTTGACAGATACGAAAGGTCACTATGATCATTAAGCTCTCTGACACTAATACCCGGGAGATCGCTAAGCAGCTTGTGAGCGTTCGTGATTCCGGCGGGCAGGTCACCACGGGGCGTGTGCTCACCCTCATTGTCGTAGCCTCTGAAGACGACGACCTTGAGTCCATCATCAAAGCAACCCATGATGCCTCCCGTGAACACCCATCTCGCGTGCTCATCATGGTTGCCGGTGACCCTCAGGGTGAGCCTCGCGTCGACGCGGAGATTCGCTTCGGCGGCGATGCTGGAGCATCCGAAATTATATTGATGGCGTTACATGGCGAGGTGGCTAAGCACATGGAGGCTGTGGTCACTCCCCTGTTGCTTCCCGACACCCCCATCGTGGCGTGGTGGCCATCGAAAGCACCCGTCAACCCAGCACAAGACCCAATCGGCCACATCGCGCAACGTCGCATCACCGACGCACTCCATGATCCGCCGCCAGATTCAATCTACCTGCGCCGCGACCACTACACACCCGGCGATTCCGATATGTCATGGGCCCGCATCACTCAATGGCGAGGCATCGTCTCCTCCGTCATTGATGAACCACCTCACCAGGAGATTATCGACGCCCGCGTTACTGGCCCGGCACTCAGCCCCAGCGTTGACTTGGCTGCTGGGTGGCTCGCCGACCGTCTAGGGACAACCATCACCCGCGAAACCACCGACACGACGACAATCCCTGTCGATGAGGCTGGCGAACCATGCATTGAAGTCACCCAAATTGACATCACGCGGGAATCATCGACCATCACCATTGACATTCTTGATGCACACACCCTGCGTGTCCGGGTTCCTGGTCGTGAACCTGCACTTGTGGCATTGAACCGTCGTAGCCGGTCTGATTGCCTTGCCGAGGAATTACGCCACCTTGACCCAGACCGTAGCTACGCTAAAGCCCTTCGTGGGTTGTCTCGCGTGCAGTATATTGATGCGGTTGCGCAGTAAGAATCCTACACACTGAAGAAAGGCGGTCACCTGTGCCCACCACTGTTGTTCCCGTAGCTGACCGTGCGGAACTCACCCGCGAAGCGGCACTTCGCACGTGGAATCTCATCATTGACGCCCAAGGACGCGGCGATGGTTACGCACGTATTGTGCTGACCGGCGGTGGCGCAGGTATCGGGACGCTGAGGGATATTCTGGCACTCCACCAATCCGCTCTCGCCCAAAGCGATTCTTTTCCCACTCCGGTGGTGGACTGGAACCGGGTGCACGTCTTCTTCGGCGACGAACGCAACGTTGCCGTCAACGATCCAGAATCCAACGAAGGCCAAGCCCGGGAAGCGCTGCTGGACCACGTGGGCATTCCAGAGGATAACATTCATGGGTGGCGTTTCGGTGAGCTGTCGCTGGAGGACGGGGTTACCGCCTACGAAGGTGTTCTCGCCCAGTATGCCCCAAAAGGTTTTGACCTCCACCTGCTAGGCATGGGTCATGAAGGGCACATGAACTCCCTGTTTCCCCATACTGATGCTGTGCGCGAAACCGAACGCCTTGTCCTCGCGGTCACCGACTCCCCGAAGCCACCTGCTGAACGTGGAACGCTGACACTCCCCGCAGTGGCACAGGCGGATCACGTATGGTTGCTCATTGATGGAGCAGCGAAAGCTGAAGCCGCAGCACACGTGATCGCTGAATCGCCCGCTGAAGACTGGCCTGCCGCTGGTGCCCACGGTCGGAAAGAAACTCTGGTATTCCTTGCTGACGACGCTGCAAGGGCAGGTGCATAAAAGCGCAAAAGCTAAGGGGCCGACACAAAGGTGAAAAACACCCGGTCGGCCCCTTCGTGCTGTAGTGCTACTACGAAGCGTATGCCTGGATCAGGTTCAATCCGATGATGCACACCAACCACACAATCGCCGTGAGGATGGTGACGCGGTTAAGGTTTTTTTCCACCACGGTAGAACCGGACAGGTTGGACTGCACACCACCACCGAACAGGCTGGACAAACCGCCGCCTTTGCCCTTGTGGAGTAGGACGAACATCGTCAATACCAGGCAGGACAGAACGAGAATGATCTGGAGTGTGAGAGCCATGTAAATCCTTTACGTCTAAAATGCCTGCGCGGCCTGCGCGGCACCACCGGCCAGTATACATGAAGGCCGCGAACCCGAATTACCACTAACCCGAGTTGCGCAGTGCAGTGGCCAAGCCATTCATTGTCAAGCGAATACCATTAGATACCACTTCCCGCTCATCACCGGCACGATAGCGGCGCAGCAATTCCAGCTGAATAATATTCAATGGCACCAAATAGGGGAATCGACTGCGTACCGATCGCTCCAGCGCGGGGTTTTCCGCCAGTAAATGCTCCTGCTCTGTGACTTTCAAGAACATTTCCAGTGTTAGAGTGTACTCCTCAGCGATGGCGTTATAAACGCGATCCGCTATCTCCTTGTCGCCGACCAACGTGGAATACAGCTTGGTCAACTGCATGTCCGCTTTACTCATCACCTGGGCCATGTTGTCAAGGATTGACGCGAAAAATGGCCATGTACGGCTCAGTTCGCGGAGTTCTTCCAGGCGTTCCTCGCTATCCTCGCTATCACCGATCCACTGCTTCAACGCGGTGCCCACGCCAAACCATCCGGGCAGCATCACACGAGATTGTGACCACGCCAGCACCCACGGAATAGCCCGAAGGTCGGAAATTGAAGTAGTTTGCTTCCTGGCCGACGGCCGCGACCCAATGTTGAGTGCACCGATCTCCTGCAAGGGAGTTGAGGTGGTGAAATACTCGATAAAGCCGGGGTCGTTGTGCATCAGTGACGCGTACTTTTCTTGGCTCAATCGTGAAATATCGCGCATGATCGCGTAAGCACGCGTGCGGTCGGTGAGTTCGTCGACGTCGAGAAGCGATGCCTCCAGTGTCGCCGACACCAACGCTTCAAGATTACGGCGAGCTGCGGATGGGTGACCGTATTTGGCAGAAATAATCTCGCCTTGTTCGGTGATGCGCACCGACCCCTGGACAGCGCCCTGAGGCTGCGCGAGGATCGCATCGTAGGAAGGGCCGCCACCACGACCAACTGTTCCACCGCGACCATGGAACAAACGCAGGTTCACGCCGTTGTCTTTGCACGCCTGAACAATATTAAGTTCCGCATCGTACAAAGCCCAGTTTGCAGCGAAATATCCACCATCCTTATTGGAATCGGAATACCCCAACATGACTTCCTGAACATTACCACGTTGCGCAAGGTAATGACGATACAGAGGCACATTCCACAAATCACGAAGGATCGACTCCCCCGCTTCTAGATCTTCTATCGTTTCAAACAGCGGAATAATATCAACAGTGCCGTGCGGATGATCACCATCCGCTTGGATAATGCCGAATTCCTTCAGCAAAATCATGGGCTCCAGAATATCGCTCACCGACGTCGCCATAGAAATAATGCTGTGTGGAATCATACGATGCCCGAAGCGGTCAATGGCCCGCGCGGCCTCAGCAATGATGTCTAGTTCACGCTGCGTAGCCTCGGAGAAATTACAGCCCCGTGCCGGAATAATGGGTCGTGGCGATGCAAGTTCTGCGAGCAATAGTTCGCGTTTTTGTTCTTCACTGAGCGCCGAGTAGTCATCACAGATGTGTGCTACAGCGAATACTTCTGTGAGTATTTCTTCGTATGAGTCGGAATTCTGTCGCAGGTCCATGGAATAAAGATGGAAACCAAAGCTTGCTGCGGCGGCACGGATTCGCGCGAGGCGATCGTCGGCAATGAGCTGGTCATTGGCGACGCGCAAGGAAGCGTCGATCACATTGAGGTCGGCCGTGAAATCCTCTGGCGACTTGTAGGGTTCATGTACCTTAAACCATGTTCCCTCCACCGAGTTAGGCCCTATGAGCTGAGCCATTGTTGCCATGATGCGGCCGCGAATACCGTGAACAGCGCGTCGATATGGTTCGTCCGCGCGACTTGGCACATCGTTATGTCCCTTGGAGGCGAGTTCCACCAGCTCAACGGTCACCTCAGAATGCCGGTCCGACAAACTCAGTTCGTGTTCCAAGGCATGCAGCTGGCGCGCGTAGTATTTCAACACGACTTCGGCAGCGCGAGTGGTGGCGTATCGCAAGGTTTCGGCCGTGACATAGGGGTTCCCGTCATGGTCGCCCCCGATCCAGGAACCCGGTTTAATCACGGCGACGTCGGGAATGTCAGCTCCGAAACGTGAACGAAGTTCATGGATCACGTCATAGTTAATGGCGGGTATTTGCTCTAACAGGCTGAGATTGTAGTACCTCAATCCCACTTCAACCTCATCCTCAATGCGCGGGCGATTAACGCGAATCAACGCCGTTTGCCACAGTGTAGTGATCCGGCGCCGAATATCACGGTCAATATCGGCGAGTTTCGCCTGGGTGCGCGCATTCTCAGGCCGAGAAAGAATATCGTGCCTGCGGTACATCAGTTCAGTAATGTGCTTTTGCGCATCAAACACGGTACGACGCCGCGTTTCTGTGGGGTGCGCAGTCAGAACTGGGGCGACCTGTGCACGGTCCAATACCTCAGCAATATCGGCGGCTTCTATGTGCGCCTCTGTGAGTTTGCTCCAGGTGGCGTCCAAAGTCGAATCCATAGGCGGCTCCCCGGCATCAAGCCTGGCTTCAAGTTCCGCCTCGTCATTGAGATCTTCCGCCAGGTTAGCAAGTAACGCAAAGTGGCTGAAAGCCCGAATGATAGGAATAGTTTTTGCGGGTTCAATGTTGCGGAAAAGTTCAACGAAGCCTGAAAAATCATGAGTGTCACTGTCTAGGTCGAATGCGAGCTTTCGGCATTGCTCAACCAGGTCGTAGGTTTCTGATCCTTCTTGCTCTTCGATGACTTCACCAAGGATACGACCAAGGTGTCGAATATCTTCGCGAAGTTGTTCGGTCACGGGGAAGTCCTTTGTGAATTCGGGCTGAAAAAATGCCCTCGGCTTCCGGCGTCTGCGATACGCTGCCACGGATGCAGTGGGCATTTTGGACAATTAAGGTAAGTTTTAGAAGGGGCCGCCAGCGGCGTTGGCACACAACTTGGCAAAGGCCTCACCGTCAAGCGATGCGCCGCCAACAAGTCCACCATCAACATCAGGCTGACCGACGATTTCGGCCACTGAATCGGCTTTCACCGAGCCACCGTACAGGATACGGATACCTGCCGCGACGTCGTCACCTGCGAGTTCCTTGATGGTATTTCGAATTGCTGCGCACACTTCCTGAGCATCAGCGGCAGAAGCGACCTTACCAGTGCCAATCGCCCACACCGGTTCGTACGCGATCACGGTCTTGGACAGTTGGCCTTTATCCAATCCAGCGAGGGATGCCTTGGTCTGATCGACGACATACTGCACGTGGGTACCTGCCTCGCGGATGTCCAGCGGCTCGCCAACACAGACGATCGGGCTAACCCCTTGGCCAAGGGCTGCCTTAGCTTTGGCTGCAACCTGCCCATCGGTTTCGCCATGGTACTCACGACGCTCCGAGTGCCCCACAACCACCCAAGCACAACCCAGTTTGGCGAGCATTTCCGCCGACACTTCGCCCGTGTACGCACCGGATTCATGCTGGGAAACGTCCTGGGCGCCGTAGGTGATGCTGAGTTTGTCACCCTCAACAACGGTCTGCACAGAGCGGATATCAGTGAACGGGACGGTGACTGCAACGTCTACCTTCTCGTAGTATTCCTTCGGCAGTGCGAAAGCAAGCTTCTGCACAGTGGCGACTGCTTCTAGGTGGTTCAGGTTCATCTTCCAGTTACCTGCGATAAGTGGCTTGCGTGCCATAAGTCAACGACCTTTCCAGTGTCGAACAAGGGTGTGCACGGCGGCATCATCAACGCGTATCGACGCCGCCGAACTACATGAGGGAAACAAAAGTTGCGGTGGGCTTAGTCATTCAGGACAGCAACACCAGGCAGTTCCTTGCCTTCGAGGTATTCGAGGGAAGCACCGCCACCCGTGGAGATGTGCGAGAATCCGTCTTCGTCAAGGCCGAGCAGACGAACCGATGCTGCGGAATCGCCACCACCGACCACAGAGAAGCAACCGTTCTTGGTGGAGTCAATAATGGCCTGAGCAACACCACGGGTACCGTCGGAGAATGCTTCAAACTCGAACACACCCATCGGGCCGTTCCAGAAAACGGTCTTCGCGCTGGCCAGGATACCCGCAAACTTTTTAACGGTTTCGGGTCCAACGTCCAAGCTCATCCAGCCTTCGGGGATTTCGTTGACTGGAACGATCTTCTTTTCTGCGTCAGCAGCAAACTCCGTAGCAGCTACGAGGTCAACTGGCAGGACAATCTTGTCACCGTAGCGCTCAAGCAGGCTCTTGCAGGTATCGATCATCTCTTCCTGCAGCAGCGACTTCTGAACATTCACACCCTGAGCAGCCAGGAAGGTGTAGCACATGCCCCCACCAATAATCAGTGCATCAGTCTTCGGTGCTAGTGCTTCAATAACGCCCAGCTTGTCAGAGACCTTGGAGCCGCCCAACACAACAACGTAGGGCTTGGCCGGATCTTCCGCGACCTTCTTCAGGACGTCAATTTCCTTCTCCACCAGGCCGCCGGCATAGTGTGGAAGACGCTTAGCAACATCGTAGACAGAAGCCTGTGCGCGGTGAACCACGCCGAATCCGTCGGAGACGAATGCTCCGCCTTCAGCGGTCAGGGCAACCAGCTGATCGGCGAACTCACCACGTTCTGCCTCATCCTTTGAGGTTTCGCGGGGATCAAAACGTACGTTCTCCACCAAAAGGACATCGCCGTCTGTCAGACCATTGGCGCGCTCATGGGCGTCTTCCCCCACCACATCGCTGGCCAAAGCAACATATTGTCCCAGTTCGTCGGACAATGCTGCGGCTACAGGAGCGAGGGAGTACTTGGGGTTCGGTTCCCCTTTAGGACGGCCAAGGTGGGCCATAACGATGACTTTGGCCCCTGCCTCAGACAGGGCCTTCAACGTTGGAAGTGATGCCTTGATACGGCCTGAGTCAGTGATCTCCTGCTTGTCATTCAACGGGACGTTGAAGTCAGAGCGGACGAGAACATAACGGCCTTCCACGCCTTCAGCGAGAAGATCTTGAAGGGTTTTAACGGTCATTGCAACTCCTTGTGTGTTTTGTGGGGTCTATATAAGCCAAACGGCCCGTCGTGTGCCGGGTGGCACACCCCGGGCCGCAGGGTTAGAGAGTTATTAGAGGCGCTCGCCCACGTATTCGGTGAGGTTCACCAGCTGGTTGGAGTAGCCCCACTCGTTGTCGTACCAGGAAACAACCTTGACCTGGTCGCCGATGACCTTGGTCAAGCCGGCGTCGAAAATGGAGGGGTGAGGATCGGTGACAATGTCGGTGGAGACCAGCGGCTCCTCCGAGTAGCTCAGCACACCCTTGAGTTCGCCTGCAGCAGCTTCCTTGACGATCTTGTTGACTTCTTCAACGGTGGTCTCGCGAGGAGCGGTGAAGGTCAGGTCAGTGGCGGAGCCGGTGATAACCGGAACGCGCATAGCAAAGCCGTCCAGCTTGCCCTTCAGCTCCGGCAGAACCAGGGACACTGCCTTGGCTGCACCGGTGGAGGTCGGAACGATGTTAACTGCAGCTGCACGGGCGCGACGCAGATCGCGGTGTGGAGCATCGTGCAGGCGCTGGTCGCCGGTGTAGGCGTGAATGGTGGTCATGAGCCCCTTCTCAATGCCCAAGCCATCGTTGAGTGCCTTTGCCAGCGGTGCGAGGCAGTTGGTAGTACAGGAAGCATTGGAAATAATGTTGTGCTTCGCTGGGTCGTAATCAGTGTGGTTCACGCCAACGACAAAGGTTGCGTCTTCATTCTTCGCTGGAGCGGAGATGATGACCTTCTTAGCACCAGCATCCAGGTGAGCCTTGGCAGCTTCAGCATCAGTGAAGAAACCGGTGGATTCAATGACGATATCGACGTCCTGCTCGCCCCACTTCAGGTCCTTCGGATCACGCTCAGCGGTGACGATGATCTTCTTGCCGTCAACGGTGATGGACTCGTCGTCGTACTCAACATCAGCGCCGAGGCGACCGAGCACGGAGTCGTACTTGAGCAGATGAGCGAGGGTGTGATTGTCGGTGAGGTCGTTGACAGCCACGACCTCAATGTCAGAACCGCGCTCTTTGATGGCACGGAAGAAGTTGCGACCAATGCGGCCAAAGCCGTTGATACCTACACGAACCGTCACAATGTACTCCTTACAGTGGTTGGAACTTGTCCGTCGGGGTTATTTATCCGCGGTACTGCCCACTGTACCCAGCCTTTGTGAGTTGCGCAGCAGCAACTCCTGCATTTGCGACTTACGTCACCGCCCCATAGTTTTTGATCGGACATGCCCACCTCCCAATCGGGGGGCAGAATTACAGGTTTTATTGGAGTAACTTTTCACAAACTACACACAGAATCGCCCTCATTATGCGCAAATTCACCCCCCTTTTAGGGCGTTATTTACGCAAAAAACCAGCGTGGAAAAACAGAAAAACCCACCCCACACCACGTTACCGTGTTACTAGTCACAATGTGGGTTTTTCTTTCATCGCGGCCACATATACAGCCACATCGCTGGATGAAAGGCGACTGATTGACACAAATTTGACACAAAACCCACACCAATCGGACGAAAACCCAACTAAAGCCACGCCTGGGCTACATGTCTTCGAGCAAATCGTCCGTCACAGCGGCATCAGTCGCGGGAATCCCCAATTCTTTGGCTCGCTTATCGGCCATGGTGAGAAGCCGGCGGATACGTCCGGCCACAGCATCCTTGGTCATTTGCGGATCAGCCAGGCGGCCTAATTCCTCCAAGGATGCCTGACGATGCGTCACTCGCAAGTGACCCGCCTCCGCCAAATGGTCAGGAACATCCTCCCCCAGAATGTCCAGAGCGCGTTCCACCCGCGCTGCCGCAGCTACGGCAGCGCGGGCCGACCGACGTAGGTTAGCATCATCGAAATTGGCCAGCCGACTAGCGGGTGAACGAACCTCTCGGCGCTGCCGCTGCTCTTCCCATTCCAGGCGAGACTGTTGCGCCCCCATACGCGTCAGCAACGCCCCAATCGACTCGTTTTCCCGAATGCTCACTCGATCCGCGCCACGGGTTTCCTTTGTTTTTGCAGAAATACCCAAACGACGAGCGCAGCCGACCAGCGCCAGCGCGGCCTCCGCACACGGACATGTCACTTCTAAAGCGCTGGAACGTCCCGGTTCAGTGAGACTTCCACAAGCCAGAAAGGCACCCCGCCATGCTGCCTCCGCATCTGACACCGTGCCAGAAACGATGGTAGGAGATAGGCCCCGAATGTATTGCCCTCCGCGAGTAACCAAGCCGACTTTGCGCGCGAAATCAAAACCTGGTTCCACAACTCGGACAAGGTAGCGTGTGCCTTTTCGTCCACTTGCGCTGCCAGTAGTGTGAATAGTTGATTCACGGTGATAGAGATCGTCAATTTCTGTTTGAAGTCTCCGCGCAATGTTGTCGCTATCCACGTCGAATTCAACAAGAACCTGCCCTGAAACGGTGTGAATGGTGGCAGTAAAACGCGCGAGGGCAGAGACTTCCGCCCTCCTAGAACTTGGCCTGCTCACAGTGACGCGAGCCAATTCCTCTTTTACTTGCGTTGTTAATGTCACCGTATGTCCACCCATCTTTTGATTGCTACGTTGTTGATCACGTTGATCAACAACGCGTTTCATATTAACGGGTCAAGGATATGTCTTTCAGCGCTGCGGCTAGTTTTACAGGATCGTGGCGCTCCGTGGGACGCCCGTTTTCGTCATGTTCCTGCACGTCAGCAGCAATAAGAATGGCTCCCAAGCTCGCCGCGGCACGTTCCAAGTTGGCAAGCTCAACAGAGGAGTTGACGGTTGTTGCGTCAACAAGAATGCGATCAACACGAAGCATGGGTGCGTGCTGGCTTAGCATGTGGATGTGCCGTTCGGCGGAGAACCCACTTGTTTCACCAGGTTCAGCAGTCAAATTGAGAACCACAACTTTAAGGGCATCAGTAGCAGCAAGCGCATGCACAATATCAGGAACAAGCAGGTGCGGGATTACACTGCTAAACCACGATCCAGGACCGAGGGTAACAACATCAGCGGAGTCGATAGCGTTGAGGGCGTCACGGCCGCCTGGCGGGTGGCTCGGTATCAATCGCACGCGCCGTACCGATCCAGGCGTGGTGGCCACGGCTACCTGGCCGCGAACGAGGCGAATGACGCGCGGGTCGTCGTCAAGCCCCGCTACCTCAGCCTCAATGTCTAGGGGTTGTTCCGACATGGGAACAACCCGCCCGTGGGACTGAGTAAGTTGCGCAACAGTATCGAGGGCAGCGATGTGGCTTCCCAGGACGTCGGCAAGCCCAGCGATCAGCAAATTACCCACCGCATGGCCCGCCAGCGCCCCATGCCCACCGAAGCGGTGCTGGAGGGTGTGCTCCCACATGCGCCCGTTATCATCATCGCGGGCTAGGGCCGCAAGCGCCATGCGGAGATCACCCGGCGGAATCTGGCCCAATTCACGCCGAATGCGGCCGGAGGAACCGCCATCATCAGCAACAGTGACCACCGCAGTAATAGTGGGCACCTCCAGTGTGCGGGCTGCGCGGAGAGTTTGAAAGAGTCCATGCCCGCCACCGAGGCACACCATAGAACGCAGGTTTTCATGAGCATCACGGAAAGTCATGGTCACTAACTCCGGTTAATATCGCGGTGCGTGACAGACACATCAAGCCCATCGACCTCGTCGAAACGACGGGCAAGTTCCTCTGCGACAGCAACGGAACGATGATGTCCGCCGGTGCAACCGACGGCGACGGTAATGAAGTTCTTCCCCTCACGCCGATACGCCGGGGTAACGCTGGTGATCAGATTGACAAGGTTGCTAATAAAAGGCTCAGCATCCTCCTGACTCAACACATAATCGGAGACAGGGGCATCAACACCCCGATACGCACGCAGTTCCGGCACCCAGTAGGGGTTGGGAAGGAAGCGCACGTCTACCACATAGTCGGCATCAGCGGGGGCACCGTGCTTAAAACCAAAAGACTGGACAGTAATGTGTTGCCTGTTGTGCGCTAACGTGGCAAAACTATTTTCAATAGCATGACGCAGATCATGTACTGAGAGATCGGAGGTGTCAATAACGATGTCCGCTTCTTCTTTAATCCGCGCCAGCGCCTTGCGTTCACGCTCGATTCCCATTTTCAACGTCTCGCGCCCTTGTAATGGGTGAGTGCGGCGCACAGAATCGAAGCGTTTAATCAGCACCTCATCACGCGCTTCCATGAATAGCACCGTGGGGTTTTTCCCCTCAGAGCGCAGCTTGTCCACCACCTCATAGAGGTTTCCGCGAAATTCCCGGGCACGGACATCAGTAACCACGGCGAGTTTGTCCACTGGCGACTCGTCAGACTGATACAACTCCACCAACGCAAAAATCAACTCTGGCGGCAGGTTGTGCGACACGTACCAGCCGAGGTCTTCCAGCACGCGCGCCGCCGAGTTAATACCAGCCCCCGACATGCCGGTGATCAGCACCGGGGCCTTTTCAATTCGTTCGATGGGTTGTGTCTCTGTCATGGTGTTCATCATAACCATGTTTAACCAGAGTGGAGTTTTGCATATACCTCCTGAGCAAGCTTGGGGCCGAAACCTTTCACCTCCGTAATCTCCTCAACACTTGCCTCTTTGAGTTTCTTTACCGACCCGAAATGCTTCACCAGGTCAGTACGCCGCTGTTGCCCAAGCCCCTTAATTCCGTCGAGTTCAGACGCCCTCAAACGCTTCGACCGCTGCTGCCTATGGAAGGAAATGGCAAAGCGGTGCGCCTCATCGCGAATATGCTGCAACATGAAAAGCCCCTGCGAAGTGCGCGGAAGAATCACCGGATCCGGGTCCCCTGGAACCCATACTTCCTCCAAGCGTTTGGCCAGACCGATAAGCGCCACATCCACAACACCAAGCTCATCAAATATTTCCTGGGCTGCATTAACCTGTGGCGCGCCACCATCAACGATGAACAGTTGCGGCGGGTAAGCAAACCGCCTGCCCTGATCAGTGGAAAACTCTTCCACCTGCTCATCCGAAAACGTCGAGGCATCCTGGGCCTCGTCGGGAACGGCACGTTTGTCCTGGTTATGACGCACAAAACGACGCCGCACCACCTCCGCAATAGACGCAACATCGTTTGAATGGCCATCACCAGCCGCATCTTTAATTTTATAGCGCCGATAGTCGGATTTTTTAGGTATACCGTCCTCGAACACCACCAGCGATGCCACTACATCCGTGCCCTGAATATGTGAAATATCAATACACTCAATCCGCAGCGGTGCCTGCTCCAGAAACAGCGCTTCCTGAATATCCTGCAATGCCGCCGACCGCGCCGTTAAATCCCCAGTTCGCTTCAACTTATGCTGCTTCAACGCCTCCTGTGCATTGCGCTCAACCGTCTCCGCCAGGGCCTTCTTTTCCCCACGCTGTGGGACCCGCAACGACACCTGAGCACCCCGCAATGAACTCAACCATTCGATGACGTCATCAGCCTCAGCGGGCATGGCTTGAACCAGCACCTCGCGCGGCACCACGGACTCCCGCTGCTCCCCGTCCGCGTCCTGCACTTCACGCTCCCGCTCCACTGCATCGCCATAAAACTGCACCATGAAGTTTCGCAGCACCTCAGACATCACAGACGATGGCGTCCCCGACTGCGTATCGACGCCCGCGTCACCTTCGGGTGTCTCTGGTTTCTCCACCACCCATCCCCGCTGACCACGAACGCGTCCGGCGCGAATATAGAAAATCTGCAGAGCCACCTCAAGATCATCCTCTGCAAAGGCAATGACATCTGCATCTGTGCCGTCCCCCAACACCACAGTCTGTTTTTCCATCACCTTTTCCACAGCAGTCAAGTCGTCACGCAACCGAGCAGCATTTTCAAAATCAAGTTCCTCTGCCGCGTGCATCATCTGATCCGTCAACGCGCGCGTGACCTCATCCGTACGGCCAGCCATGAAGCGGCAGAAGCCATCCACTAATTCCCTATGCTCGGCGGCCGTGACTCTCCCCACGCAGGGAGCGGCACACTTATCGATGTATCCCAACAAACACGGACGTCCCAATTGCTGATGCCTATTAAACACGCCCTTGGAACACGTTCGGATCGGGAAAACCCGAGTGAGTAGATCCAAGGTTTCCCTGATCGCCCAGGCATGAGAATACGGGCCAAAATACCTCACCCCGGCGCGTCGAGGTCCCCGGTAAACGAAGGCACGCGGGAAATGTTCGCCGACCGATACAGCCAGCATGGGGTAGCTTTTGTCGTCTTTGTATTTGACGTTAAATCGTGGATCAAATTTTTTGATCCAGGTGTATTCGAGCTGGAGCGCTTCAACTTCGCTGGAGACGACTGTCCATTCCACGCTGGCGGCAGTGGTGACCATGTGTCGGGTGCGTGGATGGAGTTGTATGAGGTCCTGAAAGTAGTTGGCGAGGCGGGCTCGTAGGTTTTTGGCTTTACCGACGTAGATGACCCGGCCGTGTTCGTCGCGGAATTTGTAGACTCCCGGGTCAGTGGGGATGCTGCTGGGTGCTGGGCGGTAGGTTGCTGGGTCAGCCATTAATCTTCCGGCATGTATTTGTCTTCAAGGGTGCGGAATTGTTCGACGGCGGTGACGACGCGTGCGCCGTCTGCGGATTGGAATGCCCACATGGGGACGAATTCAAATTCGGGCAGTTCGAGGCGCGCCCAGCGTTCGCCTTTGGGGAAAGACAGCCCGTAGATCACGTCCCAGGGGTAGAAGCGTGTCCCGATGAAGTTACGGATTTCTACGCCGTCTTCGTTGGCGCGGACGCGGGGGCGCATGATAGTGAGACAGACTGCGGAGATGATGAGGCCAATACCGACGAAGGCCCATTGATCGATGGTGGTGACAGCGGCGCCTGTGTTGCCGCTGGCGACGACGGAGGCCATGAAGATGTGTACGCCCATGACGATGATGATGGCGAGGGCGGCCACTATTTTCAGACGCTGGGACGTTACTTCCAGTTCCCACGGCTTGGTGGTGGTTGTGGCGGCGTCGGCAGCCACAAGGCGTTGGATGTTGTCCACAGTCGGTTCGCTTTCTTACACGGGGTCTTGGTGTGTCGTGAATATTGTAGTCGTGAGGTAGGCGGATGTGGGAATGGTAGTGGACTACACCCCTGACTGGTCTGCGCGGATGGCTGCAAGGATGCTGGCGGTGTGGAGGGCCGCAATCATGGCTTCGGCGCCTTTGTCTTCCACGGCGTTACTGCCGCCTGCACGTTCTTTGGCTTGGTCGTAAGTGTTGGTGGTGAGGACGCCGTTACCAATGGGGGTGGCTGTGTCGAGGGCGATGCGTGTGAGTCCTTGTGTCACCGAGTCGCAGACGTAGTCAAAGTGTGGGGTACCGCCGCGGATGACGCAGCCGAGCGCTACGACGGCATCGTAGCGGGGTGCAAGTTCCTGAACAACAACCGGTAGTTCGAGTGCTCCGACGACGCGGTAGTCGGTGACGGTTGCCCCTAAGGCGTTGCCCATGTCGACGGCGCGGGCGTGCAGGAGGTCGCAAATCTCACTGTTCCAGATCGCGGTGACGACGGCGACGCGCAGACCGGTGGCGTTGATCTCGTTGATGGTGGGCAGTCCGTCTGTGCTCATCGGTGCTCCTCCTCATATGCGGCTACTTGTGGGAGGTCGTGCCCCATGCGGTCACGTTTGGTTTTGAGGTAGGTGATGTTGTCTTCGTTGACTTCTACGCTGACGGGCGTGCGTTTGGCGATGGTAATCCCATGCCCAATGAGTCCACTGCGTTTGGTGGGGTTGTTGCTGAGGAGGTTGAGGGAGCGAATTCCAAGGTCTCGGAGGATTTGTGCTCCGGTGCCAAATTCTCGGGCGTCGGTAGGCAGTCCAAGTGCTAGGTTTGCGTCAACGGTGTCTACTCCACTGTCTTGGATGCGGTATGCCTTAAGTTTTTCGAGTAAACCGATGCCCCGGCCTTCGTGGCCGCGCATGTAGAGCACCACTCCCCGACCTTCTTCTTGGACAGCTTTCATGGAGGCATGAAGTTGTTGTCCACAATCGCAGCGGCGGGAGCCGAAGACGTCACCAGTGAGACATTCGGAATGCACTCTTACCAGGACATTCTCTCCGTTGTTGTCCGACGGATCACCGACAACAAGCGCGACATGTTCTATGCCGTCGACGGTGCTGCGATAGCCAATGGCGGTGAAGAGTCCGAAGTCGGTGGGTAGGCGCGTTTCGACAACTCGCTCCACAAGCGTCTCGTGTTTACGCCGCCATTCAATGAGTTGAGCAATAGAGACCATGTGCAAACCGTGGGTGTCAGCAAAGCGCCTTAGTTCTGGGCTGCGCGCCATGTCAGTGGGGTCGTCTTCACTGACTATTTCGCAGAGCACGCCGGCAGGGCGTAGACCTGCGAGCCGTGCGAGGTCTACGGCAGCTTCCGTATGCCCAGCGCGTACAAGAACGCCGCCTTCTTTGGCTCGGAGGGGTACAACGTGGCCTGGGCGGGTGAAGTCTCCAGGGGTACTGTCTGGGTTGGCTAATCGACGCAGTGTTTCGGCGCGGTCGGCGGCTGAGATTCCAGTTGTCCCGGTAGCGGCATCCACGGTGACGGTGTAGGCGGTGGAGCGAATATCTTGGTTGAAGGTGGTCATCGGGGGGAGATCCAGCCTGTCGCAATTCTCACCGGTCAGTGGTGCACAGATGTAGCCCGAGGAGTAGCGGACCATGAAGGCAACAAGTTCGGGGGTTGCTTTTTCTGCAGCGAAGATGAGGTCGCCTTCGTTCTCGCGGTCATGATCGTCGACAACAATAACCGCTTTTCCTGCTGCAATATCTCTGATGGCTGCTTCGATGTCGTCGAGGCGTACCTCTGCCTGGTCGGTCACGGAATTTTCTGCCTTTTCGCCTGGTGGTGTATGAAATCTGGGTGTTGGAAGTTGTTAGGTTCGGAACGTTAGATTCCGTTCCACATATTTTGCCAGCACATCTACTTCTAGATTGACGGTGCCTCCGACTGCGAGTTTTCCAAAGATGGTGTCGCGGAGTGTGATCGGTATAAGTGACACTTCAAAATAATCATCGCCCAGGGCGGATACGGTGAGAGAGGTTCCGTTGATGGCAATGGAGCCCTTTTCCACGATGTAGCGCGCCAGTGTGGGTGGTAGTGCGAACCGGAGAACATCCCAGTGCTCGGAGGAGTTTCGGCTGGTCAGTGTGGTGGTGGCATCCACGTGCCCCTGCACGATGTGTCCGTCGAGTCGCGCGTTCACCAGAGCTGCGCGTTCGAGATTGACGGGACTGCCGACGTGCAGTTCACCAAGGTTGCTTCGGTCCAGTGTTTCCTGCATACAGTCTGCAGTGAAGGTGGTGGCGGTGTGCTCCGCAACAGTGAGGCATACGCCGTTGACGGCGATGGAGTCGCCAAGGGCAACACCGTCAAGGATGGCGGGGGCGTCGATAGTGAGCCGAACGGAATCCCCTAGTGGTTCAACTGCGGAGATGGTACCAACTTGTTCGATGATTCCAGTAAACACTCCTCATTATTAACACATTCGACTGTTTACCGCGCGAGTTCCAGGAGGACATCGTCACCAAGTCGGGTGACGGAGTCGAGAGTGAAGCGGCGTATGTCGGTGATGGTGGTGCCCAATGCCTCTGTAACAACGCCGAGTCCTTGGCCGAGGAATGCTGGGGCAATGTAGGCGTGGACGGCGTCTATAAGCCCTCTGCTGAGGAGGCTGGTGGCTAGGGTGGCACCGCCTTCAATGAGGACGTCGCGGGCTCCGGTTCGCCAAAGTTCGGTAAGCGCGGTGTCACTATCGGGGTAGTGTTCCCAACCGGGTTCGTTGACCGCACGGCGGCCAACGACTATCCGCCGCGGTTGGTGCGGGTAGAGCGTGTCTTCAGAGGTTCGGGCAGTGAGCTGAGGGTTGTCGGCGAAGTAGGTGCCGGTACCAACAATGATGGCATCGCGCTTGCTACGGTCGCGGTGTGCGTGGTGTCGGGCATCTTCCCCGGTAATCCACTGGCTGGTGCCGTCCAACGCGGCGGTGAAGCCGTCGATGGTGTTGGCGGTTTTCCAGGTCAGGTGAGGTCGCTGCATGCGGGTGGCAATAAGCCACGGGCGGAGGGCTGGAACATGACCGGGAAGCTGAATGACCTGTACACCACGGTCGGCAAGCCAGGTGGCTCCACCACAGGCCACAGGGTTGGGATCGGAATGGACGTAGTAGACGGTAGTAATCCCGGCGTCCAAGATCGCGTGGGAGCAAGGACCGGTGCGTCCTGTGTGATTGCAAGGTTCAAGGGTAACCACTGCGGTGCCGCCTTGAGTATTCGTTCCCGCCTGTGCGATCGCCATAATCTCGGCGTGCGAGCCACCTGGAGGTTGGGTCGCCCCAACGCCAACGAGATTCCCTGCAGTGTCCAGGATTGCGGCACCAACCGGCGGGTTTGGGCTGGTGGTGCCACGAACCTCCTCGGCGGCCGCCATGGCGCGCTGCAGGGCTTCAATAACGATCTGCGGGATAGTGTCCGGATTATCCATAGAGACTGTTTACACGGTGGCAAGACGCCGTAGGGACTCCACAGCAGCGTGGGGGTCGTCTGTGCCAAAGACGGCTGAGCCTGCAACAAAGGCATCGCACCCAGCGATGGCAGCGTCTGTGATGGTTTTCTCGCCTATCCCGCCGTCGATTTCGATGAGGGTGGAGAGGTTGTGGCTGTCTATTTCAGCGCGAAGGTAGCGTACTTTGTCCAGTTGATCAGGCATGAAAGACTGCCCACCAAACCCGGGTTCGACGCTCATAACCAGCACAAGATCGAAGTGGTCGAGGTCTTTGAGGTAGGGCTCAATGGGGGTGCCGGGGCGGAGTGAGAAACCTGCGCGGATGCCTTTGCTGCGAATGTGATCAGCAAGGGCGACGTGGTCGTCGGTGGCTTCCACGTGGAAAATCACGCAGGATGCCCCAGCGGCGATGTAGTCATCAACCCATTTTTCGGGATTGTCGATCATCAGGTGCACGTCAAGCGGCTGATCGGTGACCTTATGCACATCGGCGGTGATCCCCGCGCCAAAGGACAGATTAGGAACAAAATGCCCATCCATGATGTCGACGTGAATCCAGTCTGCGTTGTTGACTTTCTGGATGTCGTCACCCAGGTGGGCAAAGTTGGCGGCCAAAATGGATGGGGCGATGATCGGCGTCTTTGTCATGGCCCCATCATAGACTGCCGCGCGACAACCACGGGAGGTTATGACACTGGCCGCCGCAGCACGGCGAAGAACATAGCATCGGTGCCATGACGATGCGGCCACATCTGCACCGACTTATGTTCACCCACGTTATCCATGCCCAGTGCGTACTCGTGGGCGGATAGTTCCTGCATGCCCCATTCGTTGACAGCGCGATCAACAATTTCGCGGGTTTCCCTCACGTCGGGTGAGCAGGTGGAGTACACCACCACTCCCCCTGGCCGAACAAGCGAGCAGGCGGATTCCAGCAGCTCACCCTGCAAGCTCGCCAGTCCAGCAATGTCTGAATCGCGTTTGCGCCAGCGCGCTTCGGGGCGGCGACGGAGCGCACCGAGACCTGAGCAGGGGGCATCAACAAGCACACGATCAAACCCTGTGCCGATGTGCGGGGAACGCCCGTCCACCACATGAACCGTCACGGGAAGACCGCGGACGCTATTGTCCACCAACCGGGCGCGGTGCGGTGTTTTTTCCACCGCATCCACATGCGCACCATCGATCTGGGCCAGCGCCCCCATCAAGGCAGCCTTGCCGCCGGGGCCTGCGCACAAATCAAGCCAACGTCCCTGGTCAGGCCCCTCAAGCGGGGCCTCCACAACAGCACGAGCAATCAGTTGGCTGCCTTCATCCTGGACCGCTGCCATGCCCTCACGGACAGGTTCCAGCTCGCCGGGGTCACCACCGTCCAAATACACGGCATAGGGTGAGTAACGCCCCTGTTCACCACCGGTGACCAGCGCCAACTCCTCTGCGGTCAGCTCCCCAGGACGGGCAACAAGATGCACTGTTGGACGTTGCGAGTCGGCTTCAAGCGCCTCGTCCAGTTCTGCGTCTGACCCCAAGGCACGCACGAAACTGCGAGCAATCCATTCGGGGTGGGCGTGCCGAAAAGCCACGGCCGCCAGGCTTTCTTCAGGGGTAAGTTGCTCCATCCACTGCTCTGGAGTCGATCGAGAGGTGGTACGCATCACCGCATTCACAAACCCTTTGGCCTTTGGCTGCCCCACCGCCTCAGCCATGCGCACAGTCGTGTCCACTGCGGCATGCTGCTCCACGCGCGTATACAGCAACTGGTACACGCCAAGCCGGAGGGCGTCGAGAAGAGTCGGATCAATCTGGGTCACGGAGCGTGACGACGACGCCGCAATCACCCGATCCAGCACCCCCTGCGTGCGCAACGTACCGTAGGTCAATTCCGTAGCGAAGGCAGCATCCCTGCCGGTGATTCGACGCTCCCGCAGCAACGCAGGCAGCACCAAGTTGGCGTAAGCATCATTGACGCGAACGTCGGTGAGCACGTCAAACGCAGCTGCACGCGGCTTGTCGACGCCCGCCTCGACAAACCTTCGCACCTCCCGTTGCTGTGGCGAGCGGCGCTGCTGGCGTGGTTGAGACTGTTTGCGCCCACCATCCTTTGCGCCCTTCGGCCGCGACATGGATGTACTGGTGGGTTTATCGCCACTTTTTGATCTTGACCTAAAGCCACCAGCCATTACTGCCACACCACGCCTTCATCTCCATGCACCTGCGCACCACGTGCCCAGTCACTTGCGGACATCATTTTCTTTCCCGGAACCTGCATCTGGCCGAGCTGGACAGGATCTGTGCCAGTGCCCACAAACACGCCGCGCTTGGTCACCACCACATGTCCAGGGTGATCAGGAGTCGAACCTTCCGGTGATGCCTGCGTGACCGGACCGACTTTCACACGGTCCTCCCCCATCATCGTCCACGCACCTGGGGCTGGTGTATGCGCACGAATCTGCCGGTCAATCATGTGTGCTGGCTGCTGCCAGTCAATGCGCGCGTCGTGTTTATCAATTTTCGGGGCGTAGGTTGCAGTACCATCCTGAGGGCGGGCAACAACTGTGCCCGCTTCCAGACCGTCCAGTGTTGCGACAAGAAGCTCCGCACCTTTGTAGGCCAGCCGCGTGAGCAGGTCATCGGACGTATCTGTCGGGTGAATAGGCTCGGTGATCGACCCCAATACCGGGCCGGTGTCTAGGCCCTGCTCAATACGAAACGTCGAGGCACCTGTGATCTCATCGCCATGCAAAATCGCTGCCTGCACTGGTGCCGCCCCGCGCCATGCTGGAAGAAGAGAAAAATGCAGATTAACCCAGCCGTGCGGTGCTACGTCCAGAAGATCCGACGTGATGAGGTTGCCATATGCCACCACCGGAATGCACTCAGGTTGCCACTGCCGCAAGCGTTCACGCACGTCATCGCCGTCTTCTGTCCCAGGTTTCAAGGAGGTGGGCTTGACCATGGGAATGGCATGTTTCTCGGCGAGCGCCGCCACCGGTGATAGGTGCATGGTTCTCCCTCGGCCTTTCCTGGCATCGGGTCGGGTAATCACGCCCACAACGTCGTGGCCGGAGTCAATCAGATGTTGTAACGCCACCACGGCGGGGTCGGGGGTACCAGCAAAAACTATGCGCACAGACGCTCCTTTTCTTGGCCTTCCTTGGTTGCCTTAAGCGTTAAACCAGTCGGATTCGCGGATCTCACGCATTGCTTCTTTACGAAGTTCTGGCGACAGTCTCTTCAAAAACAACACACCGTCAAGATGGTCCGTTTCGTGTTGAATACAGCGTGCCATCAGTCCTGATGCTGTAATCTCCACCGGGTTGCCGTCCACATCCTGCCCTGTGACCTTCACGGAGTTGTACCGTTCCGTCTCTTTCACCACTGCTGGAATGGACAAGCACCCCTCATTACCCACTTGCTTTTCCTCACCAACGGGTTCCCACACTGGGTTTATCACGTGCCCCCGCATTCCTGGGTTCTCATGGGCGCAGTCAAATACAAACACTCGACGTGTCACCCCAACTTGGTTGGCAGCAAGGCCCACCCCGTCGTACTCGTCCATGGTGTCCAACATGTCTTCCACCAACGTCTTCAACGCATCATCGAACTGCGTGACCTCATCAGCGCGGGTGTTGAGCACTGGGTCGCCAAACAAGCGAACTTCACGAATCGTCATAGCTGGGCCGGACTCCTTGGGTTATAGAGGGTAAACGCTACTATCGCTACATAGTAGCGTGCTCGATTGCACCAACATCAGCTCAGCGCTATGGGTTGGTGGGCTTCCACGATGCGTACAATCTCGGTCGCTGTCATGTCGGACCACAATATGTAGTCGCTGAGAGCCGGGTCCGACACCCCGCGTTCAAGGCGTTCTAACAACGCCGACTCCTCCGATTCCTCCATCGTGGCTGATCGGAGAAGTTCGATGCCGTCAATGAGTTCTTTCCTTGTCACCGTATCGCGGTAGATCATGGGGCTTCGTGCTTCTTGGCTATTTCTTCTTGCCTCGTTTTTCACGCATACGCACTGCGATCCGAACTGGAGACCCTTCGAAACCAAAGGTTTCCCGCAGTTTTCTTTCCAGATAGCGCCGATACCCGGCCTCCAGGAAACCGGTGGTAAACAGCACGATCACGGGTGGTCGCGTGGAGGCTTGGGTGGCAAACAGCACTCGCGGCAACCGGCCCCCGCGCATAGGCGGCGGGTTTTGCGCAATGACTTGGCGCAGCCAGTTATTCAGTTGACCAGTTGGAATGCGTTTGTCCCAGCTCTCCAGGGCTTCCACCATAGCCGGTTCAAGTTTCTTCAACGCCCGTCCAGTTTTGGCGGAAATATTTACCCGACGCGCCCAGGGCACGTGTGCAAGCTGCAAATCAATCTCGCGTTCGAGGAGGTCGCGGCGGTCTTCGTCCATCAGGTCCCACTTGTTGTAGGCGATGACGAGAGCCTTGCCAGCGTCGATGATCAAACCGAGGATTTTCTGGTCCTGCTCACTGATGGGTTCGGAGGAATCAATGAGAAACACACATACCTCAGCGGCCTCAATGGCACCTCGGGTGCGTAAAGAAGCATAGTATTCATGCCCGCTGGCGGTTTTCACTTTTTTGCGTAGCCCGGCGGTATCAATGAACTTCCACAACTGCCCGTCAAGTTGGACGAGGGAGTCGACAGGATCAACGGTGGTTCCGGCGACGTCGTCAACCACAGAACGTTCCTCACCGGCGATCTTGTTCAGTAGCGAGGATTTACCCACGTTTGGTTTGCCAACGAGTGCCACGCGCCGGGGTCCATGCACAATAGTGCTGGTGCGTGGGGTTTCTGGGAAGGACTCGACGATTTTGTCGAGCACGTCGGCCCCGCCGCGTCCATGTTGTGCGGACACGGGGAAGGGATCACCGAGGCCCAGTCCCCATAGTTCTGCAACATCGCCGTATTGGGAGTCTGAGTCGAACTTGTTGGCCACGAGGATCACGGGGACGGAGGATCGCTGCAGTTTGCGGGCCATGATTTCGTCCGTTTCGGTGATGCCAACTTTGCTATCGACGACCAGCACGATGACGTCGGCGGTGTCCATGGCGGTTTCAGCCTGCCGTGCGATAGCACCGTGGATGCCTTTCACGTTGGGATCCCAACCACCGGTGTCTTGTACCCAGTACCTGCGTCCGTTCCAGTCAGCTAGGTAGGAAATGCGGTCGCGGGTCACGCCAGGGGTGTCTTCCACCACTGCCTCACGGCGTCCGAGAAAACGGTTCACTAGTGTTGATTTGCCGACGTTGGGTCGTCCGACGATGGCAACTGTGGGAAGCGCTTCTTCCAGGTGTCCCTCTGGGGTGACACCATAGGCACGTTCTAGTTCCTCCCAGTCCACATCGTCAGCGTCCGCTGCGTAGTCGTCCCCGTAGTCAGGTTCGCCAAAGTCGTCTTCGTCGAACTCATCAAAGGTGTCGAATTCTTCAACGTATTCAGGGGTTTCCTGGTTGTCGCTCATCGGGTCATCCTTTCTTCGCAGGCTTCTGCTAGTTCGACGAGGTGGGTGATGACGTCATCGAGGGTCATGGTAGAGGTGTCCACGATTATTGCGTCGTCGGCCGGACGCAGTGGCGATGTGGCCCGGGTAGAGTCCAGGTGGTCGCGTCGCTGTACGTCGGCGAGGATGTCTTCAAAAATCACGGTGCGGCCTGCAGCGATGTCTTGTTCGTATCGACGCCGCGCGCGTACCTCTGGTGCCGCCGTTAGGAAGATTTTCAGCGGTGCATCGCTCAACACAACTGTCCCGATGTCGCGACCTTCGACAACGCATCGTCCGGCCTGCTGTGCTAATCGACGCTGCAGTGACACCAGGTTGGCGCGTACCTTGGGGTTGGCGGACACAGCGGAAACACTGCGCGTGACCTCGGGGCCACGAATCTCCTGTGACACATCTTCACCACCGAGGAGTACGGAGGTGGAATGCGGGTCGTTATTGACCACGAGTGGCAGGTCAGCCGTAGCGTTGGCGACGGCTGCGTCGTCAGTGGCATCAATGCCTGCGCGGAGAACCTGGAGCGTGGCCACGCGATACATCGCCCCAGTGTCCAGGTAGTGCGCGTGAAGACGATGGGCTACCGCCCGGCAAGCGGTTGATTTTCCAGTCCCGGATGGGCCATCAACGGCAATGAGCAGTGGGATCACATCCCCACCGCCTTGTACAGGCTGGACAATTCAGCATCATTGAGGGCGCGGATCGTCCCAGGGGTTTGGTCACCGAGTTGCACCGTGTGGATTCTGGTGCGAACTAGCCGTTCGACCGGATAACCCACTTCTTTGAGCATGCGGCGGACGATGTGTTTACGGCCTTCGTGGAGTTCCACGCGAATGAGGGATTTACCGTCGTGAACGTCGACGATTTGCACGTAATCGGCGCGTGCGGGGCCGTCGTCAAGCTCGATACCGTTTTTGAGTGTGCGGATGAGCCTACGATTTGCCTCACCAATGACGGTTGCCAGGTAGGTTTTTGCGATTTCGTACGTGGGGTGGGTCAGGCGATTGGCCAGTTCCCCATCGTTAGTGAGCAGCAGCAAGCCCTCGGTGGCGGCGTCGAGTCGGCCGACATGGAACAGGCGCTGTCCGGCATCGATCTTTTCGCCAATGATGTCACCGATGCAGGGGCGCCCCAGGTCATCATGCATGGTGGACTGCACGCCATACGGCTTGTTGAGAATAAAGTATTGGAGGTTGTCATTGACGCGGATACGTACCCCGTCAACACGGACAACTGCAGTGTCAGGGTTGATACGCATGCCCTGCGTGGTGACGATTTTTCCGTTGACTTCGACACGTCCCATGTCGATGAGTTTTTCGGACATGCGGCGGGATGCCACGCCTGCTTGCGCTAGGACTTTCTGCAGGCGGATACCTTCACCATCATTGTGCTCGCTGTTGGGCTGTTGCACGTGTTGTTTGCGAGCGGGTTTTGCTTTGGAGAGGTAGATTTTCTGGTCCGGTGTGCCGTCGCGGCGAGCGGGTGGGGTCACAAGTGTGTCCTATCTGGTGAAATTGTATAAGTTCCTGCAAGCCTAGCCCATAGATGTTGTCATTGACCACTTCGTGGGAGGGTTATCTGCTGCGCTATCAGCTTAAAGTGTTCGGGCGGGCAATCCCCACAGTTTTCTGGGAGGCAGCCAAGAAGTGGCACACCGGTAACGACGGGAAATTCTGTGAGGTTGAGCCGGGTGGCAAGGTCTGGGTTGGTTGGCAGGGATCCACCGATAAGTCCGAGGACGGTAATTCCGCGAGCACGTGCCGCCATGACGGTGAGCTCGGCAAGATTGAGGGATCCAAGCCCGGTGGAGGTCACCACGATGAGGGGTGCCGCGAGTTCAACGGCCAGGTCCACGAGGGTCCAGGTATCAGCCATACGAACAAGGAGACCTCCGGCGCCTTCGACAAGCACAACCGTGTCCTCTGCGTCGAGGTGTCGGATCCGCTCTGCGGTGGTGTGTAGCTCTAGCTGCGGCATGCCCGCTCGGCGCGCCGCGATATTGGGCGCGAGGGGTTCCGGGTAGTGCGCGTATTCCCTTCCAACTACTCCGCTGAGCTTTTCGATGTCGTGAATATCGCTGTCATCGCCGGTTTGTGCGGGTTTGACCACCTCCACGCCATAACCTGCGTCGCGGTACTGGCACGCCAACGCTGCGGTGGCAATGGTTTTGCCCACGTCAGTATTGGTTCCGGTGACGATGATGATCATGGTGAGTCTGCTCCTTGTGATGCGTTACACCGTGGCCGCGGCAGCTGCCATGGCGGTGCAAATGCGGTGGACTTCGTTGGATGTGGAAATGTAGGGCGGCATGCAGTAAATGAGCTTGCCGAAGGGACGCAACCACACTCCGTGGCTGACGGCGGCTGCAGTGGTGGTTTTCATGTTGACGGGCTGGTCCATTTCGATGACGCCGATGGCACCGAGGACGCGTACGTCGGTGACGTGCGGAGCGTCGATAAGCGGGCTGAGATGGGTGGTGAGTTCCTGTTCGATGCGAGGCACCTGTGTGCGCCAGTGACCTGTTTCGATGATGCCAACAGCTGCGGTGGCGACGGCGCAGGCCAAAGGGTTAGCCATGAAGGTTGGCCCATGCATGACGGGGCCGCCGATTCCATCACGTACAGCATCGGTGGTAAGTACGGCGGAGAGTGTCATGAAACCTCCGGTGAGCGCCTTTCCGAGGCAGAGAATGTCTGGGGTGATTCCGGCGGCGTTGGTGGCAAACAACGAACCTGTGCGCCCAAATCCCGTGGCGATTTCGTCGGCGATGAGGAGTATGCCGTGACGGTCGCAGAGGGCGCGTACCCCGGCGACAAGTTCCGGATCGTGGAATCGCATCCCGCCGGCACCTTGAACCACGGGTTCGATGATTACGGCCGCCACGGTTGAGTCGATGAGGCGTTCCATGTCGCGCAAGTAGGTCTCGCGCTGTTCAGGGGTAGCACCGCGCGTGGGTGGCGGCGGAGCGAAAAGTTGCTCGGTAATGGTTCCTTTCCACAACGAGTGCATTCCATTGTCGGGGTCACATACGCTCATGGGGGCAAACGTGTCGCCGTGGTAACCGGATCGCCAGGTGAGCAGCCGGTTTCGTTCTGGATGCCCAATACCGCGTTGGTATTGCAGCGCCATTTTGATGGCTACTTCGACGGCGACAGAGCCGGAGTCCGCGAAGAAAATGGTGGTGAGGGGGTCGTCGGTGAGGCTAATGAGTTTTTCCGCTAACCGCACTGCTGGCTCGTGGGTGAGACCGCCGAACATGACATGGCTCATGGTGTCGATTTGCGTGTGCGCAGCCTCGACAAGTGCTGGGTGGCTGTGGCCGTGGGCGGCAGCCCACCACGAACTCATTCCGTCAATGATGCAGGTGCCGTCGTGGAGGGTGAGGTAGACCCCTGTAGCACTGGCGATCGGGATGGGATCCATAGGAGCGGGTGTAGTGCTATAGGGGTGCCAAATGTGTGCTTGGTCATAGGCGATGAGCTGGGCGGAGAGGCTGTCGGGATTACTGTCAGAATTGAACATCGTTCATAGTTTACCCCCATTTCAGAGAGGAATGGGGGCGTTATGCGCCATAATGGCAACCATGACCATGACTAAACGTCGTTCACGTACGCAAACCACCCCCGAAACCAACCCCCGACACCCACTCGCCATGCCAGCTACCGTCAGCATCGAAATGTGGGAACGATTCAGCTTCTATGGCATGCAAGCCATCCTCGCCTACTACCTCTACTACGCAACCACCGACGGCGGCCTCGGACTCGAACGTGCCCAGGCCACCACACTTCTTGGTGCCTATGGCGCCTCCGTCTACCTGTGCACCCTCGCCGGAGGCTGGATCGGCGACCGCCTTATCGGAACCGAAAGAACACTCCTTACCGGTTGCATTGCCCTGATGGTCGGCCACCTTTCCTTATCCACCCTTAGCGGTGGAGCGGGCGCGACCTTCGGACTGGCGCTCATCGCCATCGGATCAGGCTTCGTCAAAACAGCAGCCATCACCATCCTTGGCCACGCCTACCCCACCGACGACCCCCAGCGCGATGCCGGCTTCCAACTCTTCTACCTGGGCATCAATATCGGTGCCGTCCTCGGCCCACTCCTGACCGGCTGGCTATCCACCAAGTACACCTTCCACACTGGCTTCCTCGCTGCCGCTGGACTCATGGGTATCGGCTTGATCACGTATCTTGCCTTGCGACGCCGCTACCTCACCGCCCTGTCCTCTGACACCGCCACGGCCCTCACCGCGCCGACAAACCCGATCCCCTTCGGCCGCGCCGCGATCACCATCAGCATCGTCATTGCGGGCATCGTAGGACTCGGTGTGTTGGTGCGCGTTGGGACAATTCCACTGGCAAGCCTGGCCACCATTCTCCTTGTCCTCACGCTCAGCGCCGCCGTGGTGCTGTACGTTTCAATGTTTCGCTCACGTCAGGTTACTGCAGCTGAACGGCGTCAATTGCTACGATACATCCCCATTTTTGTCGCATCGTGCACGTTCTGGTCCATACTCAACCAAACCTACGGAGTGTTTGCCGTGTACTCCGATATTCGCCTTGATCGCACCATCGGGACATTCACCATTCCTGCCGCTTGGACGCAGTCGCTCAATCCGCTGTTCATCTTGGCTTTGTCCGTTCCCATCGCGTGGGCGTGGGCAAAAATTGGTGATCGCGCGCCGAGCGCGCCAGTAAAGATGGGCTGTGGCGTGATGCTGACAGGTGCCGGCATGCTGGTACTTCTTCCCTTCACGGGTGGCGGCGAGAGCAGCACTCCGTTCCTGGCCTTGGCGTTGTGCGTACTGATTGTGTCGCTGGGTGAACTTCTTGTAGGACCAGTGGGAATGTCGGCCACCACGGCCCACGCGCCGGGTACATACCGCACCCGTTTTTCAGCGCTGTACTTTCTCACAATGGCGATTGGAACATCCACCGCAGGAACGCTGTCTGGGTTTTACCACCCCGAATCTGGTTCAGCGGAGTTTACCTATTTTGTCTGTTGCGGTCTTGCAGCCGTGATCATCGGCGCTGGCACAACGGCAATCAGCGCTCGGATGAAATAGCTGTTTCTACACCAAAAAAATGTTTCCCACAACAGTGTGCAGTGGCCCGCCGGATCGTCCTTTCCCGAGTTCGGACTGGATAAGATGCACCTCATCCACCGTCCATGTGGGTCCGCTGTACACGCTTAACGCATGAACAAATTCCCCCGTGAGGGACGGGGAAAACCTTGGACGAGCTGCAGTACGGGTGACGCGCGCAACGGTCATGTGTGCGCGGTGGTGTTCAGGGGCGTCGTCAAGCGCACATGCAGCCATCAGCGTGTGAAGCGCTGAAACCTCACCACCGACGCCGATCCATAAGTTACGGTCGTGGAAGCTGCCAGCGCCTTTCAAACACAGGTCAAAGGGAGTCCCCACCCCCGCAGCGATGTGCGCGAGCAGGTCATCGGTTATACCGTCGGGCTGCTCACCGTAAAACGCACAGGTGATGTGCCATTGATCGGGGTCGGACCACCGTAGCGCCGGTCCTGCAGCAGTGCGAATGGGAAGAAGTGCGGAGACGAGATGGTCGCGCACATGGTCAGGAAGCGGCAACGCGGCAAACAGTCTCATGGAAGTTCTTCTTCGATTGTTTCGATGTCTGGAAGGAGAGGTGCGAGGTTAGGCAAGCGATCCACGCTATCAATGCCTAATTGCTCCAAAAATAATTCGGTGGTCATGTAGCGGTGCGCGAGGCCTGTCCCTTCGTCCGGTTCAACCTCCCTGATCAACCCGCGTAGTTGCAAAGTACGCATCACGCCGTCCACATTGACACCACGCACAGCGGATACTTGCGCACGGGTGACGGGTTGCCGGTAGGCCACCACAGCGAGGGTTTCCAGCGCGGCGCGAGTCAGTTTCGTTTGCGTACCATCAAGCAGAAGTTTTTCCACCACGGGTGCGTTATCAGGGCGGGTGTACAGCCGCCACCCTTCCGGGGTTTCTCGTAGGTCCATGCCGCTACCGCGGTCGTCAAATTCGGCGGCGATCTGCTTCAACACAGTCACCACCGTTGCGGGTTCCTCCTCCACAACGCGTGCGAGCACCTCGGCGGCAACCGGCGAGTCCACTACCAGAAGAATTGATTCCAACTGGGATCGCAGTGCAGATATGGGGGCATTCATCGTTGATGTCACGCCTTATAGTGTAGTTTTTTAGGTCTCGCAGGGCTTGCCCAGGTCCGGGCGCCCCCACTCGGACCATGAACCGTCATAAACCACCACATCGCGGTAGCCCGCCTCCCACGCTGCCAGCGCAATTAGGCATGCACTCACGCCCGAACCGCAGGTCATGGTTAGTTCACGCGCCGATCCCACCACGCTTTCCACAAGCGTCTGCAATTCTTCAGGCGTTTTGAGCAGACCGTTGTCATCCACAACATCCGTGTACGGAAGGTTCACACTTCCCGGTATATGGCCGGCAACAAGTCCATCCCGCGGTTCAGGCTCAACGCCCGCAAATCGCCCAGCCGACCGCGCATCCACAATCACACCATAGGACCGTGCGGCTGCACGTTCTACACCGCGCATGTCTGTGAGTAAGTCCCGATTCTCTGAAGCTGTGATCCTCCCCCTACTCTGAGCCTGCACGCTTGCCGACGTCTCCCCTCCCGCCGCAACCCACGCAGGTAACCCGCCATCCAGGACGGCGACGCTGGATAGCCCGGCAAGCCGAGCCAGCCACCACACGCGAGCAGCACACATCATGCCGTGACGGTCATAGACCACCACGGTCGAAGAATCGGAAACCCCCACATTTTCGAAGACTGCAGTCGCGTTCTGTGGTGCAGTATGCGGTAATGAATTGCTGGCATCGGAAAAGTCACTCTCCAGATCGGCAACAATTGCCCCCGGGATTGCAACCTGGTGTGACCGAATTGGATTGCCCATTGACGCGCACAACACAACCACATCGGGGTCGTCGATATGCTGACGCAGCCAGTCAACAGAAACAATACTACGTCCTAGGGTACGTGCTTCCTGTGCCATACAACGAGGATACAAGCTGAAACATAGGTTATGCCCAGTTGCTGGCCGCGACCACAGCGGGATCAACATTTAAGCCCGTCCACGCAATTTTCAAATCCCCCAAGGATTCCTCCTGTTCCACGCTGACAGCCTGAGCTTTGTACAGTTCCAAGATGGCCAAAAACCTGCCCACCACCTCCATGGATACCTGGCAGTCTTTGGTGAGAATCGCAAACGTAAGCCATGTGCCCTCACCAGACATACGCAGCACATCAAGCAGTTTTCCTGCTTGCTCGGGAACCGATACAGCCACCTGGTGGAGATGATCTGTCCCCACCACGTCGGGAGGCTTTGGACGGAACACTGTCGCCGCCATCTCGGCGAAAGAATCAGGGCTGTGGGACAGTGTCACAGGCGGAAGAAGATTGACAAAACGATCCTCCAACGAGGCCGCACGAGGATAGCGTTTCTGTGCAGTGCGCTGCCAGTCCGCAAACAGCTCGGCAACTTGTTTGTATGCCTTGTACTGCAGCAGCCTGGCAAACAGCAAATCTCGGGACTCTAAAAGCGCAAGGTCTTCCTCCGAATCAACTTCCCCACTGGGAAGCAGCCTGGCAGCCTTCAAGTCCAGTAGTGTTGCAGCAACGACCAGAAACTCGGTGGTTTCGTCAAGGTCTGCGGTCTCCCCCAGCATGCGGGTGTAGGCAATGAACTCGTCAGTAACTTTGGATAATGCTACCTCAGTGACATCGAGTTTCTTTGAACTGATGAGCTGCAGCAAAAGATCAAAAGGTCCCTCAAAGTTGGACAGCGCCAGAGTGAACCCAGCAGAATCGCTAGCGTCATCCTGGGTGTCGGGGGCATCAAGATCCACCACAACCCTTTTGTGGGGTGCTATGTCGTCCTCTCAATCACTTCGCGGGCCAAATCCCGGTACTGCTGCGCGCCTTGAGAACTCGGCGCCCACGAAATGATCGGTTCACCCGCAACGGTAGTTTCAGGGAAACGTACGGTTCGGGTGATCACAGTGTCAAAGACCCGCTCGCCAAAAACATCCACCACGCGAGTCATCACTTCGCGCGCGTGGGAGGTGCGTCGGTCAAACATAGTGACCAAAATTCCCACCACTTCAAGGTTGAAATTCAGGCGATCGCGAACCTTTTCTACGGTGTCAGTCAGTAACGCGAGGCCACGCAAAGAGAAATACTCGCACTCCATGGGAATAACCACGCCCTGCGCGCAGGCTAGCGCATTAACTGTCAGCAAACCCAATGACGGCTGACAATCCAAAATGATGTAATCATAATCCTTCATTACTGGGCGCAGTGCACGGGCAAGTGTCTGTTCCCTCCCCACCTCATTGACCAGCTGAATCTCGGCGGCAGAAAGATCGATATTAGCTGGTACCAAATCCAGTCCCTGTACTGGAGTCTGGTGAATTGCATTCAAAATAGTCGTGCGGTTATCTACCAAAAGGTTATAGATAGTCAAGTCAAGGTCGTCGTGCGGAATCCCTAAGCCTGCAGACAACGCACCCTGTGGATCTAGATCCACTAACAACACTCGACGCCCCGCCTCCGCTAAGCACGCACCAAGGTTAATAGTTGAGGTTGTTTTACCTACTCCGCCTTTTTGGTTACACATCGCCAGGATTGTCGCTGGGCCATGCCGGTCAAGCGGCGCAGGTTCAGGAAGTTCACGCAGAGGACGACCAGTGAGGCCCACCTGAATTTCCGGTTTATCGGCCGAAGCAGCAGCATGCGCTGAAGCAGCTTTATTCACAGTCCAACCCTTTTCTTCCGTGATGTCATGTGACGACTTTTATCTAAAAACTCTTTGGCAACCTTGCTCCTGATTTACCTAGAGTACATGCCACCATTGCAAAACTGGATTAGGCACTCCCTACCCGCCGCAATCAAGCCTCAAGCCTTGCCTGGTAGCACAATTACGCACGCGGGTGCGAGCTTGCCCACACCTGGCGCAGGTTCTCCGCCGTCACGTGCGTGTAAATCTGTGTGGTGGTCACTGACGAATGCCCCAACAGCTCCTGAACCACCCTCACATCTGCACCACCCTCAAGCAGGTGGGTGGCAAAGGAATGACGAAGGGTATGCGGTGATATATCGTGCGTGATTCCCGCCCTCGCTGCCGTGTCTTTCAACACTGCCCACGCACTCTGCCGAGACAACGCACCACCGCGTTTGTTTAAGAGCAATGCGTGGCTTTTTCCCTTGGACAAGACAGGACGAGCACGCACAAGATACGCTTCCACTACCTCAAGAGCTTTACTCCCGACCGGGACAATGCGTTGCTTGTCGCCCTTTCCATGCAACATGATCAGCCCCTCACAGTCCGTGAAGTCATCAACAGCCAAACCCAGCACCTCAGAAATACGCGCACCAGTACCATACAGCAACTCGATGAGAGCTCGATCGCGCAGGTCGGTGGGTGTGGCGGTGTCGCCTGTGGGCACGGCGTCGATAAGCGCCGTCACATCGCTGATGCTTAAGGTATCGGGCAGGCGTCTACCTGTCGCGGGCGGGTGCACATCCGCAGCAACATCAACACTCAACATCCCCTCAAGCACGCCAAACTTATGTAGCCCACGAGCCACCACCAAGGCGCGGCCGCTTGACGACGCCGCGAGTGGCGCTCGCCCAACACTAGGATCACCACGTCTAAGGTCAGCGACGTACGCCTCCACATCTGCAGTCGTCACGTCGGCAAGATCAGTTTTCCCAGCAGAAACAAGCCAGTCACGGTAACGCTTCAGATCACGTCGATAGTTGGACAAGGTGTTGGCCGACACGCCTTTTTCCACCGACAAGTGCCCAAGCCACGCGGCGATGAGGCTATCGACACCAGCTGCTGACGTCATACTCGTTTCATATCAGCGCCCAGTCCCGCAGCCTTCCTACGCTCAGGCAGTGAAGTCGGCCGGAGATCAAAGGGATCAGTGACAGGGCGCGGCCCTTGCCCCCGCGCCACAAGGTCGGCGGCAATCATAATCCCCGCGATGGCAATGGAATTCGCAATTTCCCCACGGAGAACCATGTTCTTCGCCTCCTCCAAAGCAACCCACGTAAGCTGCATATCAGCTTCCTCATCGTCGGCATCGGGCTGGGGAACCTCCGACAATTCCTGTGCGAGGAAGATGCGCACACCTTCCTCGCAGAATCCGGGTGAACACACCAGATCGGTCAGAAGCCCCCATTGCTTCGCCGCAAGGCCAGCCTCCTCAGTAAGTTCCCGCTGAGCGCATACGAGCGGATCCTCGTCGGCAATGTCCAAAATACCAGCCGGCAGTTCCCACAAACGCCGTTGAACACTATGGCGATACTGGTGCACAAGAGCAATGTTGGCGCCATCAAACGCGACAACTGCGACGGCACCGAAATGCTCCACAATTTCGCGTTTTCCGGTGCCGCCTCCAGGCATGCGGAGCGTGTCGCGGCGAACCGCAATAATCGGGGCGTCGAGAAGCACCTCGGAATCAAGAATGTCAAAGTGATGCTGTCCAGGTGAAGAAGTCATACTCCTAGCCTAGCCTCCCGGCGTCGAAGCGTCGGCGCTGGCAGCGGCACCATACGCGCCTTTACCACCATCAAGCTGTTCCTGAACCGCCAGCACTGTCCCAAGACGGCCGTACGCGCGGTTCACCGAATCCATCGTGGATACCGACTTGCCCCGATCCGACTTGCGCAACTGGCCAATCACACCGGTGGGGGCGGCGGTATGGATGCGCCCAGCAACAACAACCCCTTTGCTTTTACTTTTGAGGGCTTCCGCAAACGCCGCAAGGTTAGTTGCTGCAAAGGATTCCGAGCCAATCCCTTCGGAATCACCAGTGACGATCACTGCTGCATCGGCAGCCCTAGTAGCATCATAGTCAGCATCGATGAAGCCACCTTCTGTGAAGGCATCAAGCAACGCGGACCGCTCTTGCTCATCCGCATCCGACGCCCCTTCAGTGTGAGGCACCATCAGACCAGCCGCAAACGCCTGACCAGCGTGGGTTCCAGAATCCAGCCGATCTGACGACAACTGTGCGCCAGATGGAAGCGTATTAACCACCAGGCTTTTGACGGCGTCGGCACCATCCTGGCTGAGAAAACGCTCCTTGAGCGTCACCTCCCCCGCCTTCGTTGCACCTGCCTTCTGCAACAACCACTCCACATTGTCCACGTCACCCTTATCGGCATCGGCAGTACGAATAACGACGACTGTTTTATCCGCCAGTTTCCCCTGCACTGCAGTTTCTGCCACGCTTGCGACGTAGGCGTCCGCCGACTGTGCTTCTGCTTGATTAATCTCTGATTGCCGTTTTGTGTTAGACAGTTCGGCAACCGTCTTATTGTTTGCCTCGTTGTTTCCACCAGGAATATTAGGTGTGAGCACAAAGTGATCAAAGGCGGTCCCTAGTGCAACACCAAAAAGCAAACCAGCAATAACAGCGCCATAGCGGCGTTTTTTTGCAGCCATCACACATCCCCTTAATACGTATCTGTGCAGTTACCGCACGTTAGCGGAACCAGCCCCGAACCGTGCCGGTCATGTTATTCCACGTGTTCACAAGGTTGTCGGCAAAACTGCCGTCCCCCGCAGTACCCGCGATGGCGACAATCACCCCAACCGCTACCAACAGCCCAAAAATCACCCACAACCAGGCAAGATTACCCGCTGACCGAATAGTGTAAAGCTCTATCACAGACCGAGCATCGACCAGCTTGGCACCCACTTTCGCCCGCGTCAGCAAAGCCGAAGGGGTGGCCTCCGGTTCCTCATTAAAAATCATGCCCAAATCCAACGGCGAACCGGCATTCACAATCATTGATGCACCATGATAATCAGCCAGCAGCAGCGCTAGATCAGTCGCTGAATCACTTGCCGCTGGAAATGTCATCGCGCCGACGCCGAGATCCTGAATACGCTCAAGACCAATAGCATGACCATCTGGATCGGCTGGCAAGACCACTTTTGCGCCGCTACGCAGCGCCTCAGCGCCGATTCCTGCTGGGTTCCCGACAATCAAATCCGGCTTGTACCCTAGATCCACCAAAGTATCTGCAGCCTCATCCACCCCGACAAGGACAGGATCGTACTCCCGGATAAAGTTCCGAAGCTCCTTCACCTGCTTACGATGCTCATAACCTGGGCCAACAATCAACACCTTGCGATCTTTGAAATCAATGCCCGTTGACGGAATGCCAATCCCATCGATCAGCAGCGGAGTCTCGGAGTGAATGAACTGAATCGTGTTGCCAAAGAACGCCTCCATGTCATCCATGAGCGACTGCTGCGCATCCGAAAACGCCGACTCCGCCCACTCCTGCTCAAGCACCGTTCCAGAGGCCACAAGACGTTCACCGAAAAACAGTTTGCCCTCATCCGTGACACGCCCCTTCTTCCCGTCTTTAACGGACGACCACACATCCGAGCCCACACCCTCAATGAGCAACATTCCGGCATCCAACATCATCTGCGGCCCATAGTTAGGCACTGAACCTGTGGTGAACTGTGATGTGTTGATTACCACCGCCACCTTGGCATCAATCAACCGCTGGGCGAGTGAACGATCAATATCAGGCGCATCCACAACCGCAATATCACCAGGGGCAAGCCGCTTAAAGCCCTTACCGGTCGCGGAACAGTCACGGACAACGCCCTGAAGACCCGGAAGATCAGCATTTCGGGAGAACAGACTCATGGCGCTCATTGTGCTACCAAACCCTCAACCTGTGGTGGAGACACGCTGAAAACCACTCAGCATGAGGTATTCGCAGTGGCAAAATTGTTGACATAGCACCAAAATTGACTTTCAATGTCACCCAACCACAAGTGGAGATATTTCTCTTAAAAATTAAGACCCAAAGATAACAAATGAGCAAAAATTAATTTTTCACCGCTTCACAGATGAAGCCACCCCAAAGCGGGTAGAATTCCACAATTCAGCTTCAGCGGATTATAAATAATTACCTTCCGCAAATATACTTCCTTTTATGCAAAAAATAGCGAAGGTGATTGCACCAGCGATCATATCATTGCTGCTACTTTCTGGTTGTGGCACCATTCTTAAACAAGCCATCGACGGAGGAACGGATTCTGTCAAGGGCCAATTCGATAAAATTGTTAAAGATCAGAACATCACCGCGATTAACCGCGTGACCGTCAACGCTGCCGGAGTGTCGGTAACGTATCTTAAGGACGGTTCCTACACGACGGCTCGACTGGGTAACGGTGACGACACCATCAAAGAGGACGAAGAACACGAAAATTTTATCAACTCAGCATCGCCCGACAAGTTTGATGTAGAACAACTGAACAAAAAGCTCGACCAGATGTCGGACTGCGAAGAAGCCAAACGCGTCGCAGCTGCTGAAGCCACTCCAACTGGCGAACTAATCCAACACGTACAGTGCAGTACCGGCTTTCTCTCTGGCGTGACCAAAACATTTGATACCGCAGGCAATCCCTTGCCCGAGTTCGACAACTGGAACTCCGTTGATGCCATCAGCGCGGTCGTAGACGAAGCCAAAAAGTACGGTGGCAATGAGATCACAAAGATGCGTCTAACCAATCAGTCCGACGCTGAAAAAGTTTCCTTTGCAAATGCGCAGGTTAGTTTCAAAACTGAACAGTGCACTAATGGCGAAACGTGCGAGGCAACGCTCATTCGAGCGGCAAACCTCAAAGAGCCCGATGCTGCGATCATAATGAAGGTGAGCACATCGAGTGAAAGCCTTCCTGATCAGGTGATCGACCTGTCCTCTATCACAGCCAAGGACATCGTGAATACGATCGCTAAAACTCCCCGCACGGGTAACATCCCTCCAAACAGCGACCTGTCGACCATTCTTCAGATCGAATTGGCCTACAGCTATGTCGCAAAACAGCCTGCCCTTGATGTCATTTTCTCTGACAACAGCCGACTCTCAGATGCCGTCATCATCAAGGAAGGCCAAAACGCGCCCAGCACGTCCTCTGCACCTGCTCGACGCTGACCAGTAGTTTTCCCTTAAAAGGCCGCGCGTTCGTCCTGGGCTTTGAGCAGCAATTCCTGGGCGTGGGCGCGGCCCGTTTCTGTGTCCTCCAAGCCGGCAAGCATCCGGGCAAGTTCCTCCACACGCCGATCCCCTGTGAGAGTATCCACCCCTGAGGTAACAGAGGAATCACCAACATCTTTTGCCACGTGAAGATGTGTATCTGCATACGCCGCAACCTGCGGTAAGTGCGTAACAACGATCACCTGGTTATGCACCGCGAGCCGTGCCAGCCTGCGGCCAATCTCCACAGCTGCACGCCCACCGACACCAGCGTCGATTTCATCAAACACCAGGGTCGTTCCCTTGGTACCCGCGCCGAGGATCACTTCCAGCGCCAACATCACGCGAGACAATTCGCCACCCGACGCAGACGTGGCCAGCGGTCGCGACTCGGCTTCACGGTTGGGTGCCAATAAAAACTCCACCTCGTCTGCCCCGTCACTACTAGGTGCGATGCTGCGCACCGCAACCTCAAACCGCGATTTCGCCATGGCCAGCCCCTGAAGTTCCTCCGTTACTAGCACACCTAGTTTTTCAGCGGCAGCAGTGCGAGCTTTGGTCAGTTTCTTGGCCGCAGCCAGCATTTTTTTCTCGGCAGCCGCCGTATCCTTCTTGAGTTTTTCCACCGCCTCGGACGAGACATCAATGCTGGATAATTTGGCCTCTGCTTTGTCACGCCACGCCAAAACGCCATCAATATCAGCCGCGTACTTCCTGGTAAGAAGCTTAAGCTGTTGCTGTCGCAGCAACATATTTTCAAGCGCCTGGGAGTCTGCCGGAAGTGCAGACAAAAATGCACCCAGTTCTGCGGAAATATCGGATAGCGTTGCGGTGAGATCCCCGAGGCGGTTTCCTAGTGCTTTCAGTTCCTCATCGTCACTGGAGTTCAGGGCGTTTTCCGCACGCCCCAACAAGTCAGATGCCACGGACTCATCGTCCTGATCAAACCCAAATAGTGCCCCTCCGCCGTCAATCGCCACTAACGCTAACGTCGCTTGTTCCCGCAGCGTATCGATGTCCTGCAACCGCCGAATATCTTGAATCAGCACTGTATCTTCACCCGGCTCTGGGGCGACCTCGTCAATCTCATTGATAGCAAACTGCAGGCGATCCACCTCTTGAGCAAGTTCGCGGCGCTTCATCGTGCGCTCTTTCAGGTCTTTGGCAAGAGTGCGCCACGCACCGTATACAGTGCGATAGCTGTCCACGAGTTCGGCAACATCAGGATCAAAGCGGTCCAGGGCGGCAAGCTGCCGTTCTGGCGACAACAGGCGCAACTGGTCATTTTGGCCATGGATGGTAAGTAATTCCGCAGTGAAATCCTGCAGTGTAGCGGCGGGGACGGACCGCCCCCCGAGATGAGCTTTGGAGCGTCCCGTAGAATTCACCTGTCGGGATGCAATGAACTCACCATTTTCATCGGCGCGGCCCCCGGCTGATTCAACAAGATCCTGAATGGTGTGTGCGGCATCAGCGGGCAGGGCGTCGAGAAGAAACCGCCCCTCCACCACCGCATGTTGCGCACCTGTTCGAACTCGGGAAGCGTCGGCACGCCCCCCACACAGTAGGCGCAGACCAGAGACAACCATGGTCTTTCCAGCGCCGGTTTCACCCGTTAATACAGTTAACCCACTGCTCAGTTCGGCGGAGGATGCAGAAATGACACCAAGGTTTTCAATGCTGATTTCAGCAAGCATAAAGATACCCTACATCAGTTCGACTCGGACGATGTTCCCGGACCCCGCCATCCGGCGACAGGGAGCCGGAACTTAGTGACAAGACGGTCTGTAAACGTCGAGTGATCCAAGCGCACCCAACGCACGGGCCGTTCGCCACGCACCACTTCCACACGGGATCCAGGGGGCATTTGGATGGATCGGAACCCGTCCATCACCGCCACAGCAGGAGACGATGTGACATGAGACTCCACTGCGACTTGAGAACGAGGACTCACTACCAGCGGCTTCGCAAAAAGGGCATGCGCATTATTCGGCACCACCAGAATCGCGTCAAGCTCAGGCCACAGCACCGGCCCCCCAGCCGAAAAAGCGTAGGCTGTGGAACCCGTAGGAGTGGAAACCAAAACACCGTCACAGCCAAAGGTGCTCACAGGTCGCCCATCAACCTCCAAGGTGGCATCCAGCACTCCGCGTCGATCCAAGTTCTCAACACTCAACTCGTTCAACGCCCACCCGCGCCCAGTGATGTCCAAGGAGCGGTCCCGCACGACAATGTCTAATGTCATGCGGTCTTCAATGTGGTAATCGCGGTTAATAACCCGGCGTATCGCCTCTTCTAGCGAGTCGCTTTCCCACTCCGCTAGGAAACCAACATGCCCCAAATTAATGCCTAGAACAGGCAAATCCACCGCGTGGGCGAGGTCGGCGGCGCGCAGGAACGTCCCGTCACCGCCTAGGACTAACACCAATTCCACGTGATCAGCGGAGGCTTTGCTATGCGGAAAACGCGAAAACCGACTCAATGTTGGGTGATTAGCCAGTGCAGGAGTGTTTTCTGGGGCAAGAACACGCACACCAATACCTGCGGCGTCAAGAAGCTCAGCTGCAAGCGCAGACGACTCCAGATTAGATTTCCGACCAGTGTGCGGGACGAGCAACACTTCGCGTCCAGTCACTGCGGACCCTCCTCAACAGCACGATGAATCATGTGGCGCATATCCTCAGCCGACACCGCCGAAGCGCCACCGTCTTTTTTCAACCACAGGAAGTACTCTACGTTGCCCGACGGCCCTGGAAGCGGTGACGCCACCACCGCCTGCATGCTTAGCCCCAAGGTAGCCGCGAACTCCGCGACCTCCACCGTAACATCTTCACGCAGCTGGGCACTCCGCACCACACCGCCAGCCCCTAATCGATCCTTGCCTACCTCAAATTGAGGTTTCACCATCGGAAGTAGGTCGGCTCCCTCGGTAAGGCAGTGCGCAATCGCTGGGAGGGTCAACTTCAGTGAAATAAACGACAAATCCCCTACCATCATGTCGCATGGTCCCTCTGTCATGTCCACCGTCAGATGACGAATATTCGTGCGGTCCAGCACCAGCACACGGTCATCATTTTGCAAGCGCCACACAAGTTGGCCATACCCCACATCCACGGCAACAACCTCACGTGCACCACGACGCAAGAGCACATCCGTAAAACCGCCTGTCGACGCCCCCGCATCCAGCACTCGACGTCCCTCAATGCTTAACCCGAACGGCTCAAACGCCTCCACGGCACCCAGCAACTTATGAGCACCACGCGATGCCCAATCGTCGCTCTCCCCTTCAATCACACGTATCGACTCCTCCCCATCCACGACCGTCGCAGGTTTCACCGCGCGCATACCCCCCACAAACACACGCCCTCCCCGAATCATCTCCACCGCATGATCCCGCGAGCGCGCCATCTTACGACGCACTAGCTCAGCATCCAGCCTCCGCCGTGCCACCATTACTGCAACGCCTCAGACAACAAGGCGTGGGCTTCCTCTAGCACAGCGGCCTCCTCAACCAGCGACGACACCTCGCGGCCAAGCACCTCGGCTAACCGCTTCTCGACGTCCGCTGGGGTCACCGCAGGCACACGTGGATCATGGGGAATTGGTCTATCCATAATTATGACCACTGCTCCAAAGCTCGCGTCGCATACTCCCCCTCAGCACGGACATCCTGCACTGATGTGTCCGTACCCCATGCTACCGCAGCCGCTGTACGCAACGACTGAATCGGAGTGGACTCTGAAGTGCCACCTGACAGCACTAGTGTTGACCCCTCCAGCCTGGCCTGAAAGCCGCCTTGGGCGGCGGGGATGAGTTCCGCGGCGTCGTCAAGCAATGCCCCCATCGAATCCGCAAACATCGTTGGACGTTCCTCAGGAATGGCGCGCAGTACAGCATGATAGCCACTCACCCCTGTAAGCACCTGAAACGTATCCATGCCGGCGGCATTGCCCCCCGCGATATCGGTATTCAGACGGTCTCCCACCGCTAACGGGCGTGACGAGCCAAGCTTTGCCGCTGCCGAAAAAAACATTGGCGGACCCGGCTTCCCTGCAGAATCCGGCACCACACCTGTTGCAGTCACCACCGCAGCAACCATTGAACCATTCCCAATCATCAGCCCACGTTCCTGCGGCAACGTCGTATCCAAATTCGACGCAACATACACAGCACCCCGTTGAATAGCTAAGGCTGCCTCAGACAACTGCGCCCACCCTGTCTCTGGACTATGCCCCTGGAGCACAGCGATAGGGGCATCATCAGCGGAATCCACCACAACAAAACCAGCCTGCTCAGCCAATGCTCGAAACGAAGAACTCCCCAAGACAAAAACCTTAGAGCCTGCGGGAATACGGTCCGACACCATCTCAATCGCAGCCTGGGCCGATGTCAACACATCGGAATCCTTCGCAGGCAGACCAATAGACCGAAGCTGCTCCGCCACCGCCTCCGGCGCACGCGAGGCATTATTGGTCACATACATAGCAGGAAGGCCCGAGGCAATGACCCCCTCAACAGCACCAGGAATTGCTCGACCGCCCTCCCATATAGTTCCATCCAGATCCAACAGAAGAGCATCATAATCCTGAGCAACAGCCATAGTTACCTAGTCTAAAACAGAAACCCCCGGCAATCAGCACCGAGGGTTAAAAGTGAGGCACACACGCAGCGAAACTTAGCCTTCAAGCTCATGAAGACGATCAGCTGCATCTAACAACTCATCCTCATCAGCGTCCGCAGCGTGCTCAAACCACTGCCTAGCCTCAGCAGTACGACCAGCAGCAGCCAAGGCATCCGCATACGCGTAAAACAGCCGAGATGCACTCACACCATGACGACTTGGATTCAAATCCTGCCGCTCCAACTCAGCCACAGCTGCATCAAACTGGCCCATATCCTGGCGAGCTCCCGCCACAACAATAGCCAACTCCACCATGGAGGCAGCATCCAGCCGTGACAATTCCTCAGACCTCGCTATTTCAATCGCTTTTTCAGGGTGGCCAAGTCCACGCTCACAGTCAGCCATCACGGCCATCAAACCAGGGCCGCCACTCATACGGCGGGCAGCACGCAACTCAGCAAGAGCTTCCTTCCATTCCCCAGCGTGATACGCAGCAATACCACACGTCTCCCGGACAACAGCCACACGACCAGCACGTTCCTTAGCAGCCCTGGCATGCTGCAAAGCTAACTGTGGATCATCCTGCATCAACGTCGCCGCCATCACCATGTGACGACCAACCTGCTCAGCATTATCCTTTGACAGCGACCGCAAATCCTGCAAAATCGACGGATCCAAATCACGCGACGTGATGTCCTGAGGAAGACTGGGTTCCTTCATACGTTTAGCTGTGCGTTCCTCACGGAAATTAGGCCGCGAAGGACCAGAACGACGTTGCCCCTCATTACGGCCACTACCTGCACGCTGTGAATGGCGGCGCTGCCGATGGCCATCTCCGCGTTGCCCATCACGATCACGACGATTCCGATTACCCTGCGTGCGCCCACCCGCATCACCATCGGAATACCTACGCTCACTACGCGAATACCTATCGTCACGCGACCGATAATTACGATCACCGCGATCATCACGAGAATGACGATCATTGCGGGACTGACGGCGGTCATCATCCCAGTCCCGCCGGTCATCCCGTCTACGATCATCCCGATCACGGCGATCATAGTCACGCCCGCGACGACGATCACGATCCCGGTCACCATAAGGACGAGACTCACGACGATCATCGTGTCGACGGCGCTCCCCAGTGTCGCGGGATCCGCCACGTCTATGGTCATCGCGTCGACCATCAGAACGCCTACCGCGGGAATAAGAATCAGCCATGTATCGGACCTTCCACAGAATTCACTCACATACCCGAACAAGTCTACAGCGTCTAAGCCACACAAAGAAAGCGCACATGAGCTGCAGTGATTGTTAATCACTAAGACGAACTCATCAGATACATCAACGACACCACATAACCCCCACACACAACCCCTTTGCAACACAACCCCTCTGTAACCCCTGTGTAGCAAAACAAAAAAAAGGGGTGGGTGGGGTGCCCCTATGCGCCACACAGGCACACCAGACACCCCACCCACCATCAAGTTATTAATGCTGGCAGTAACCTACTCTCCCACACCCTCCCAGGTGCAGTACCATCAGCGCCCACAGACTTAGCAACCGGGTTCGAAAAGGACAACCGGGCGTGACCCTGCGACTATCACCACCAACACACCCAACACAACAACAGGTGTTGCGCCAGACACTGCACAGCAGACCACGAAACCACACCACCACCAACAGCAGCGACGTCCTGTTTTCATCATTCCTTCGTGTTGTTATCACACGCACGCGTTTTCCACAATCCTGTGGCACACCACCTATCATCTATGGCGATAGTGTTTGTGTCGGTCATATTAGTATCGGTCATCTCACAACACCTCACGATGCTTCCAACTCCGACCTATCAACCCCCTCATCTCCAGGGAACCTCAACAGAAACCTCATCTCACAACAGGCTTCCCGCTTAGATGCTTTCAGCGGTTATCCCTCCCGCACATAGCCAACCAGCCATGCCACCGGCGTGACAACTGGCACACTAGAGGTACGTCCATCCCGGTCCTCTCGTACTAGGGACAGCCTTGTTCAAGTTTCCACGCGCGCGGCGGATAGAGACCGAACTGTCTCACGACGTTCTAAACCCAGCTCGCGTGCCGCTTTAATGGGCGAACAGCCCAACCCTTGGGACCTACTCCAGCCCCAGGATGCGACGAGCCGACATCGAGGTGCCAAACCATCCCGTCGATATGAACTCTTGGGGAAGATCAGCCTGTTATCCCCGGGGTACCTTTTATCCGTTGAGCGACACCACACCCACACGTTGATGCCGGATCACTAGTCCCTGCTTTCGCACCTGCTCCACCCGTCAGTGTCACAGTCAAGCTCCCTTATTGCACTTACACTCTAAAACCTGATTACCAACCAAGCCGAGGGAACCTTTGGGCGCCTCCGTTACCATTTAGGAGGCAACCGCCCCAGTTAAACTACCCACCAGGCACTGTCCCAAAACCCGATCAGGGCCCACAGTTAGATGCACACAACAACCAGAGTGGTATTTCACCAATCGACTCCACACCCACTAGCGTGAACGCTTCACAGTCTCCCACCTATCCTACACAAGCTGCAGCACACACCAATACCAAGCTATAGTAAAGGTCCCGGGGTCTTTTCGTCCTGCCGCGCGAAACGAGCATCTTTACTCGTACTGCAATTTCACCGGGCCTATGGTTGAGACAGCAGGGAAGTCGTTACGCCATTCGTGCAGGTCGGAACTTACCCGACAAGGAATTTCGCTACCTTAGGATGGTTATAGTTACCACCGCCGTTTACTGGGGCTTCAATTACCCGCCTCACACACCACGTGGTGTGCTCACGAGTCCTCTTAACCTTCCAGCACCGGGCAGGCGTCAGTCCGTATACCTCGACTTGCAACGTCTTCGCACGGACCTGTGTTTTTAATAAACAGTCGCTTCCCTCACTTCTCTGCGGCCACACACAACGCACACCGCACAAGGGCGATTGCCGCACATGGCCCCCCTTCTCCCGAAGTTACGGGGGCATTTTGCCGAGTTCCTTAACCATAGTTCACCCGAACGCCTTAGTATCCTCAACCAGACCACCTGTGTCGGTTTCCGGTACGGGCCGTGCACACACATCGCTAGAGGCTTTTCTCGACAGCACAGGCACATCAAACATCCCCAACAAACTGGGTACGCATCACGCCTCACCCTATATGCAGAACGGATTTACCTATCCTGCGGGCCACACGCTTACACCACAATCCACTCAGTGGCCTTGACTACCAATCTGTGTCACCCCATCGCTTGGCTACCAACGATCAAGATCCCACGCACCACACACCAACAAACACACAACGTGTGACCATCAATGGTAGTGGGTGGTTAGTACAACCGAGTCACCACTGGTCGCGTATACACGGGTACGGGACTATCAACCCGTTATCCATCGACTACGCCTGTCGGCCTCGCCTTAGGTCCCGACTCACCCTGGGAAGATTAGCTTCACCCAGGAACCCTTAGTCATCCGGCGAACACGTTTTCCACATGTTTTTCGCTACTCATGCCTGCATTCTCACTCGCACACACTCCACCACCATTTCCATGACAGCTTCCACACATGCACGACGCTCCCCTACCCAACACACACCAAAGACGTGTGTGTTGCCGCGGTTTCGGCGGTGTACTTTAAAAGCCCCACTACATTATCGGCGCATCACCACTTAACCAGTGAGCTATTACGCACTCTTTCAAGGATGGCTGCTTCTAAGCCAACCTCCTGGCTGTCTTCGCGATGACACCTCCTTTTCCACTCAGCACACCCTTAGGGGCCTTAACCGACGATCTGGGCTGTTTCCCTCTCGACGTCACGGAGCTTATCCCCCGCCGTCTCACTGCCACGCTCGCATATTATTGGCATTCGGAGTTTAGCTGGCATCGCTAAGATGATCGTCCCGCATCAACCAACCAGTCGCTCTACCACCAACAACAACCACGCAACGCTGCACCTAAATGCATTTCGGGGAGAACCAGCTATCACGGAGTTTGATTGGCCTTTCACCCCTACCCACAGCTCATCCCCTCAGTTTTCAACCTAAGTGGGTTCGCGCCTCCACAATGTTTTACCACCGCTTCACACTGGCCATGGGTAGATCACCCCGCTTCGGGTCCAGAACATGCCACTAACACACCCCATTAGGATTCGCTTTCGCTACGACTACCCCACACACACGGGTTAACCTCGCGACATGCCGCTGACTCGCAGGCTCATTCTTCAAAAGGCACGCCACCACCCCACCAAAGGGGCTATGACGGATTGTAAGCACACGGTTTCAGGAACTATTTCACTCCCCTCCCGGGGTACTTTTCACCTTTCCCTCACGGTACTAAACTGCACTATCGGTCACGCCAAGTATTCAGGCTTACCGGGTGGTCCCGGCAGATTCACAGCAGATTCCACGAGCCCGCTGCTACTCGGGAAAATACGCACACACCCCAACCACATGTCTTCAGGTACCGGACTGTCACCGTCTACGGCAGGCGATTCCACACCACTTCCCCTAACACACAATCCAAGGGTGCCAGCCAGTGGTAGCCAGCCAGACACACGCATCCCACAACCCCCTACACGCAACCCCTACCAAGTATCATCCACGCATAGAGTTTAGCCATCATCTCCGCCTTCGCTCGCCACTACTAACGGAATCACATATTGTTTTCTTCTCCTACGGGTACTGAGATGTTTCACTTCCCCGCGTAACCCCCATACCACCTATTTCATTCAGCAGCAGGTGACCGCACACAACCACGGCCGGGTTTCCCCATTCGGACATCCTCGGATCAACGCTTAATCGGCAACTCCCCGAGGCTTAACGCAGCCCTTCACGTCCTTCATCGGCTTGACATGCCCAGGCATCCACCGTGCGCCCTTACAACAAACACACCACCCTCTGGTGGTGCGCCACACGAAAAACACACACAAAACACAAAAGAAATTAAACAGAAAAATGATTTCGCGTCCACTATACAGTTCTCACACAACACCACCCCACCACCAGCAACCACAATAATGATCACCAGCAGACAAGGACGTAAAATTCCACACATTTATTATGTGGGACACCCAACAGCCACACCAAGCACCACACCCCCATGGATACACACCACATATTCTCCCTAGAAAGGAGGTGATCCAGCCGCACCTTCCGGTACGGCTACCTTGTTACGACTTCGTCCCAATCGCCAATCCCACCTTCGACCACTCCCCCCACCACAAACGGTGGTTAGGCCATGGGCTTCGGGTGTTACCAACTTTCATGACGTGACGGGCGGTGTGTACAAGGCCCGGGAACGTATTCACCGCAGCGTTGCTGATCTGCGATTACTAGCGACTCCGACTTCATGGGGTCGAGTTGCAGACCCCAATCCGAACTGAGGCCGGCTTTCAGAGATTAGCTTCACTTCACAGTGTCGCAACCCGTTGTACCGACCATTGTAGCATGTGTGAAGCCCTGGGTATAAAGGGCATGATGATTTGACGTCATCCCCACCTTCCTCCGAGTTGACCCCGGCAGTTTCTCATGAGTCCCCACCAAAGTTGTGCTGGCAACATAAGACAAGGGTTGCGCTCGTTGCGGGACTTAACCCAACATCTCACGACACGAGCTGACGACAACCATGCACCACCTGTGCACCAACCACAAGGGAGGACGTATCTCTACGCCGATCTGGTGCATGTCAAACCCAGGTAAGGTTCTTCGCGTTGCATCGAATTAATCCACATGCTCCGCCGCTTGTGCGGGCCCCCGTCAATTCCTTTGAGTTTTAGCCTTGCGGCCGTACTCCCCAGGCGGGGCGCTTAATGCGTTAGCTACGGCACAGACTGCAAACACACAGCCCACACCTAGCGCCCACCGTTTACAGCATGGACTACCAGGGTATCTAATCCTGTTCGCTCCCCATGCTTTCGCTCCTCAGCGTCAGTAACTGCCCAGTAACCTGCCTTCGCCATCGGTGTTCCTCCTGATATCTGCGCATTTCACCGCTACACCAGGAATTCCAGTTACCCCTACAGCACTCTAGTCGTGCCCGTATCGCCTGCACGCCCGGAGTTAAGCCCCGGAATTTCACAGACGACGCGACACACCACCTACGAGCTCTTTACGCCCAGTAAATCCGGACAACGCTTGCACCCTACGTATTACCGCGGCTGCTGGCACGTAGTTAGCCGGTGCTTCTTCTCCACGGTACCGTCACCCACCAGGTGGGCTTCGTCCCGGGCGAAAGGAGTTTACAACCCGAAGGCCTTCATCCCCCACGCGGCGTCGCTGCATCAGGCTTGCGCCCATTGTGCAATATTCCCCACTGCTGCCTCCCGTAGGAGTCTGGGCCGTGTCTCAGTCCCAATGTGGCCGTCCACCCTCTCAGGCCGGCTACCCGTCGCCGCCTTGGTAGGCCATTACCCCACCAACAAGCTGATAGGCCGCGGGCTCATCCCACACCGCAATAAGGCTTTCCACCATGACCCCTACGCCATGGTCGTATGTGGTATTAGACCCAGTTTCCCAGGCTTATCCCACAGTGCGGGGCAGATCACCCACGTGTTACTCACCCGTTCGCCACTCGAGTACCCACCACCAAAGATGCTGGGCCTTTCCGTTCGACTTGCATGTGTTAAGCACGCCGCCAGCGTTCGTCCTGAGCCAGGATCAAACTCTCCAACCACAACACACACAAAAGCGCGTGCTGCGAAAACAAAACAAAAACAAAATAAAAAAGTGTTTCAAGCGTGTATCTCTTGACAAGAGCAACACACCCCCACCACCACAGGGTCGGGGTGTGCGACACCCACACAACAACAGTAGTGTGGGTGTGTGTAGTACTTGGTACGCTATTGAGTTCTCACACAACAAAAAATAGGTATTGTCAGCGCTTCTCAAGGTGTCCCTTAATTTTTATGTTGTTTTAAGGGTTGAGGAGTGACTTTTTCCAACTTACCGGCTTGCAGGGTTGGTTGTCAACTCTGTGTTGGGTGCTGGTTGTTGGTGTCAGTGTTGTTGCGCTGACGTTGTTCTAATATACAGAGTGGTGTGTGGTGTGACAAGTGTGGTGGTCAGGGCACTTTTCTCGCACCAGCAGACGGCACTGCCATAAGAAACTCAGGCGCACGTAAACCAGCATCAGCAAATGCTTCCGCAATGGATGCAGCAACAGACTCAGCAGATTGCACATCAAGCAGTGCAATAGCACTGCCACCAAAACCACCACCGGTCATTCGTGCACCCAAAGCGCCATTCGCCATCGCTGTATCCACTGCGATGTCTAGTTCTTGGCATGACACTTCGTAGTCATCACGCAGTGACACATGACTTTCACACATACGTTGGCCAAATGCTTCAAAATCGTTGACCTTGAGGTTTTCAATGGCCTCCAGCGTTCGAGCGACTTCACTTGTCACATGCCCCACACGGCGCTTAACTGTATCCAGCCAATCGTCATGTGACACATCAGGTGGAACGTTAGCTTCAGCCCATGCAAGCGTTGACTCGTCAACGTTGCTCACCTCACGTAGCGTTGAAGCACCTGCAACATCAGCAACTCCATCAATGACGCGGCGTCGAGAAGCGTACTGCCCATCCGCTAAGGAGTGCGGCGCATTTGTATTGATAACCAAAATCGCTAAGCCGTGGTTGTTGAAATTGCAGGGAATAATGGTTTCGGTTGCATCCGTGAAGTCAAGAGCGAGAGCAGAATCGCGATGGCCAAATAATGAAATCTTTTGGTCTAGGCCACCGGTGGAAGCTCCGACTACCTCATTCTCGGCACGAATACAGCAACCAACAAGCCTCTTACGAAGTGCATTATCGACTGTAAGGTTCGAAAGTTCTGCTGCCGCGACAGCAGTTGAACACTCAATCGCCGCCGAACTTGACAGTCCTGCTCCTAGAGGAACATCAGAAACAAAGGCAAAGTTGAAACCGGAATTGTGAGACAAAATTCCGTCGTCAACCATTGCCCACACTGTTCCCGCAATATAGCCTAACCACGAGGCTGGGTTATTCGGCCCTACTTCTGAAAGACTTATAGTGGCACGGTGTGTTACATCAGTGCCGTCTTTATCTTTCACGTTAGACACGACCGAAATGGTGCCGTCATCACGTGGAGATGCCGCAACAAATGCGCATTGTGTCAATGCAAATGGTAAACAGACACCACCTGCATAGTCGACATGCTCGCCAATAAGATTCACTCGGCCAGGTGCGGCCCACACACCAACTGGCGGCGCTTGAAACTCTGATTCAAAAAGTGCTGCAGCAGCACTAGCAGCCTCAGATTCCGTCCGAGTTGTGGACCATTGCACATGTACACTCATGTCCTAGCTCCTTCATGCAATTTCACGAAAACGTTGGGCGATCCGTTCGGGCGTGGTGTCTGAAATCCAGGCACCAGCACCTGATTCGGAACTCGCCAGGAATTTCATACGGTGTGGAGAACGCATTGTGGAAAACAGTTGGAGATGCAAACGCCCATAATCGCGATCTTCACCAACAGGAGCTTGATTCCATGAGGCCAGATAAGGCGTTTTATCAACGCCGTCGAAGAACCGGTCCATTCGTTGCAAAACATCCAGATACATGACCGCCAGCTCATCTTTTTCAGCATTCGTCAGCTCAGTAAAATCCCGAACAGCACGATGCGGCATGATCATAATTTCCACTGGCCATTTGGCCGCAGCGGGAACGAAAGCTGTGAAAAACTTTCCTTCGTGGACAATACGGTTCCCGGACCGACGCTCGGCAGCAAGGATATCATCAAAAAGGTCCCGTCCTGTTGCCTCCTTATGCGCTTTCGCGCGATTCACAATCGCGCGTGCCCGAGTAGGAAGATATGGGTACGAGTAGATCTGGCCATGCGGGTGTCCCAAGGTCACGCCTATCTCTTCTCCCCTGTTTTCAAAGGGGTAAACCAGGCGAATGTCCTTGAGTTGGGAAAGCTCTGCGGTGCGGTGTGCCCATGCTTCAATAACTGTTCGGGCTCGTTGCGGCGACAGTGCGGAGAATGAACTGTCAGGATCAGAGGTAAAGCACACAACTTCGCATCGCGCGACAGCGGGTGACCGCTCAAAGAGCTCTTCCCCATCCACGTGATGATCAAAGTCAGGACCATGATCACTGGTGAGAGAAAATGATGGGAAACGGTTTTCAAACACCACAACGTCATAATCGTCTGCGGGAATTTCCGTGGGATTATCCTCAGAACGAGTAGGTGCCAAAGGGTTTTCATGCGCAGGCGGAAGGAAGGTTCTATCCATGCGATGCGCAGCAAAAACCACTGGTTCACCGGTTAACGGGTCTATACGTACCTCAGAATTGGTACGCGACTGAGGCAGGTCGCGGCTGTCATGTAGCTCCCGGGTCCGCTCTCCCGAGACGTACTCGGGGGAATCATCGAAGTAGAGGAGCTCACGGCCATCAGAAAGCTTTGTTCGGGTGACGCGAAAGCTATGCTCAGGCATTTACTTGACCTCAGTCTCTTCGGTAGGAGTTTGGACCACAATCGGATTTAGCCACGCCCAGATGAAGAAGAACGCAGCAACAGCCACAAGGCCGATACCTGTCCACAGATTATCAGCGGAGTCCTTGAGGCCACCAGTATCGGGGTCAACACCAGGATCCAAGAAGAAACTACACAGGACCAGCACAATGCCATAGATACCAAGAAGCAAGGCAATGATGTTGCGGATATCAAACGTACCAGCGCTACGGCGCTTCGACGTGTTTTGCGTATTCTGCGACATGATTTTTCCTTAGAAGAAGATCAGATTGAGAGCGATCACCATGGCAAGACATAGGATGCCCAAGGGAACTGTACGGCGGTACCACGGCAATGTGGTTTCGTGTGCATCAACCAGTTGTTCTTTCGGTGTCACAGAGTGTACAAAACCGACCAGTTCTGCATCTGGCTTCGGCGTAGTGAACGTACTGACAACCAGCGAGACCACAATATCGGTGACAAAGGCGATTGACGCAGCAAGGAATGCAACACCCTGACCCGGAAGGCTGACCACAGGATCAGCGCCTAGCGACAACGCCCAGAAGACAATTGCCGCAGCCGTACCTGACACAAGACCAACCCAACCTGCGGTAGGAGTCATGCGCTTCCAGAACATGCCGAGGATAAATGTTGCAAACAGGGGCGCGTTAAAGAAGCCAAATAGTGTCTGGAGGTAATCCATCACGTTGCCAAAGTTTGCGGCAATAATGGCGGTGAATACGGCGATGAATGTAGCAATGACGGTGGCAATACGACCGAACTTGAGGTAGTAATCGTCGTCACGATCCTTGACTATGTAGGTTTGCCAAATGTCGTAACTCATCACCGTGTTGAAGGACGAAATGTTTGCAGCCATACCAGCCATGAATGCGGCTAGAAGACCAGCAATGGCGATACCCAAAAGACCGTTAGGTAGGAGGTCGCGCATCAAGTACAAAACAGCGTCGTTCGGCTGTGCACTGCCATCCATAATCGGGGTAACCAGTGTTCCAGCAACCATGCCCGGAATAACCACAATGAACGGAATAAACATCTTGGGGAATGCGCCGATGATGGGCGTACGACGCGCGGCCGACATTGATTCAGCTGCCATGGAACGCTGAACTTCCACGAAGTTAGTGGTCCAGTAACCGAAGGACAGCACGAAGCCCAGGCCAAACACAATGCCAATGACAGACCATGCTGGGTTAGCAAAACCAGAAATGTCGGTGCCAGGCCACGTGTGGAAGTGCGACTCAGTAGCTACGCGCTCTTTCAAGCCACTCCAGCCGCCAACGCGGTTCAGACCAATAATGGTCAACGGCAAAAGGCCAGCCACAATCACGAAGAACTGCAGAACCTCATTGTAGATAGCTGCGGAGAGTCCACCCAGTGTAATGTACGACAGCACAATGATTGCCGCGATAAGCAGCGTCAGCCACATTGGCCAGCCCAGCAGTGAATTCACAACCTTGGCAAGAAGCAGGAGGTTCACTCCAGCAATGAGCAGCTGGGCAATGGCGAATGATAGTGCATTCACCAAGTGAGCTGCCGAACCAAAGCGGCGAAGCATGAATTCTGGAACTGAACGAACTTTGGATCCGTAGTAGAACGGCATCATCACAATGCCCAGGAAGACCATTGCGGGTACAGCACCGATCCAGAAGTAGTGCATTGTTTGGAAACCATATTGGACACCGTTTGCTGAGTGACCAACAATTTCAACAGCACCCAAGTTTGCCGAAATAAAGGCAAGACCTGTGACCCAGGCGGGTAGTCCCCTGCCCGAGAGGAAGAAGTCGATTGAGCTGGACACTTTAGACTTTGCAGCCCAGCCAATACCAAGAACGAACACAAAGTAAAGGGCAACCAGGCTGTAATCCACCCAGCTTGCATTAAGCCTAAGGACTGTATCCGCGGCATTCATGTGAAAAATCCTTAACGATCGAAAAATGTGAAAAGTTGTTAACCCAAGTATCGGTTACATGTCACTCCTCAATCTTGATCCCCCAGTGGAATTGAGTTTTTTCTCCAGGCTGGAGAACCACCACATCCCGCCCTGACCGCAGCGCATTCGGCGGAGCGCTCATCGGCTCAACAGCCAACGCACGTCCTCGGCCCGGATACCCATGGCCAGCCGCAGGATCTGCAGTGAAGATTTGGAACCACGGCAGGTTAGCGCTCGTGGACATCACCACCCGACGTTTCTCGACGCCCTCATCATGATGCCTCAGCACAGTAACGCGATCATCGTCTCCCTTGTCAGGGGCGTGGAAACAGTCATCCAGCAACACTCCGGCCAGAGCCAAACCTTCTGGAAGGTCTGCCAACACGGGGATGGTTGCCAACTTTGTCTCCTCTCCCGTTGGAAGTAGCCGGGTGGGATCAAGTTCTAGTTTCATATCAACAGGAACGCTGACAACACAGTCATCGACAGGTGCGCCGAAAAGAGTTGGATATGTGTGCACGCCCAAGGCAAAGGGGGCAGCATCATCACCTACGTTAGTGACTTCGTAGGTGACACAAAGCCCCTGTGGAGTGAGAAGGTAATCAACCGTGAGTGTCAGTTTCCATGGCCATCCGTTACGTGGCGTGATGGCACATTCAAGGACGGCGTGGTCATCTGTAGATTCACGAATACTCCAGCGCTCGGATCGCACAAAGCCGTGAATAGCGTTAGTGCGTGCAGGCTCATTAATGTCCAACTGATGCGACTGCCCGGCAAAATCAAAGGCACCGTCTTCTGTTCGGTTTGTCCATGGTGCCAAAATGGCATTGGAACTTAATGGTGGTACATGCCCCCGGGGGTAGCTTTCTATAAGCGGCTTTCCCCCATATTCACACACCCGCAGTCCACCACCATACGTGGATACTTCTACTGAGTATTCGCCGCTAGCCAGACGCACATAAGGGTACTCGGCGAGGTCAATAGTTGCCGGGGAACTCATGTGAGCTCCTTTCTGTGCAGATGATGCACTGAAGATTGAATCACGTAAGACATGAAACTCAAGGTTCAGAGTACTACCCTGTACCCCCGTCACAATAGAGTTTTACAAAATAGTTACGTTAGATAGTTCACTATTTAGGTCCGAGCCTCCCCCGATCGGTCCCCCTAACTCAGGTAGCCATGTGTCTACACTTTGTTACGTCTTTATGGGGTAACCAATGCCCCATGCCAGGGGCACCCACCTGTGGACGTAAAGAACGCCCCATCCGGAAGACGGGGCGTCGATAAGCGAGTGACAGTTACGCAACCCGCACGCCGGCGAAGTTTTTCTTGCCGCGGCGGAGCACTAACCAGCGGCCGTGCAGCAGATTTTCATTGGTGGGCTGCCATTCGTCACTGGTGATGCGCTGATTATTCACATACGCGCCACCTTCGTTGACGGCTCGACGCGCAGCTTTTTTGGAGTCCACCAACCCAGTGGCAACGAGAAGATCGACGATCGTGCGTGGGTCGTCGGCACCGATCTCAGCGATCGTCGTTTCCGACAATGCGCCAGCCAAGGTCCCCTCGTCCAATTCAGTAAGTTCCGCGCGCCCAAAAAGAGCCTGAGCTGCGAGTTCCACAGCGTGAGTCGCGTCCTTGCCATGCACAAGGTTGGTCATTTCCTGGGCGAGCCTCCGTTGAGCCTCACGGGTATGGGGACGCTCATCAACGGCCTGTTGCAGCTCCGCCAGCTCCTCTTGCGTGAGGAAGGTGAACCACCGCAGATAGCGGATAACATCAGCATCAGCAGCATTGATGAAGTACTGGTACCAGGCGTATGGACTAGTCATCTCCGGGTCGAGCCACAACTTGCCTCCACCCGTAGACTTGCCAAATTTATTGCCGTCGGCATCGGTAACCAGCGGGACCGTCAGGGCGTGCACCGTTGCGCCATTAATGCGACGGTTCAGATCTACACCAGAAACAATGTTTCCCCACTGGTCACCGCCGCCGATCTGCAGCGAACAGCCGTAGGTGTTGTGCAACTGAACGTAGTCGTTGGCCTGAAGCAACATGTAGGAAAACTCAGTGTAGGAGATGCCGTCATTATCCAAGCGGCGCTTAACCGTGTCGCGAGCGAGCATGGTATTCAGCGAAAAGTGCTTACCGACGTCGCGCAAAAACTGCGTCACCGACAGGTTCTTCGTCCAGTCGTTATTGTTCACGAGGCGGGCGGCATGCTCGCCATCAAAATCAACAAATCGCGAGAGCTGGTTAATGATGCGATCGGCCCATTCCGCCACTTGATCATCCGCCAACATAGCGCGTTCACCAACATCGCGGGGGTCACCGATCATGCCGGTGGCGCCACCTGCAAGCACAATGGGGTTATGCCCAGCTTGCTGGAAACGACGCAGCATCAGAAGCGGCACCAGGTGCCCGGCATGCAGAGACGGGCCGGTCGGGTCGAACCCACAGTACAAGGTAATGGGTTGTTCGCACGCCTCGCGCAACTGTTCAAGATCGGTGGACTGGTTAATCAATCCGCGCCATTGCAGCTCATCAATAATGTTGTTCGTCATGGTGTTTCTCAATCGTCACGTTCAGTCTGGGTGGCGTGTTCTGCAGGCCAAGGCATCGCCTCATCAATCAGCATCACGGGAATTCCGTTGTCAATGCGATATGCGACTCCCAGGCGGGGGTTATAGAGCACCTGCTCCTCCGAAAGATACTCCAACGGCCCCTTGTCTTGCGGGCACGCCAACACTTCCAACAACGTGGGATCGATACTCATAAGTTCCGCATTTTACCCGGGTGAGTTGCCTCTTCCCACATTGACACCGCAGTTGTCTGTGAGACGGTGTACTGCACGGGAAACAGTACGTGGGCGGGCGTCGCGACGCGCCCGCCCTACAGCGTCCTACAAAACTTTTGTGACAAAACTAGTAAAAAGTAGTGATAGAGACGATCATTCCTCGCTCTGTTTACTTTCCTACCCGCTTGATCAGCACCGGAGCCGTATGACTATCCACGTCACAGACACCCTGTTCCATCTCCGCAACGATTCCCTGAGCTACATCATGCAGATCTTGCCCAATGGTTATCTGGGGCAACTGTATGTAGGTCCGGCTGTCCCCCTTGACGTTGATTATTCCTACCTGCTGGAATTTGCGGCACGGCCAACATCAGCATGTCCGTTCTATGACAACCCAGTGTTTTCGCTGGAACATGTGAAGCAGGAGTACGGGCAGTATGGCGGCAGTGATTATCGTCAGCCTGCAGTGGTGATGTCGCAACCCGACGGCAGTACAGTCACTACATTCCAGTATGAGTCGCATCGCATTGAGGCTGGCAAATCCCGCCTTGATGGTCTCCCGGCAACGTATGTTGAGGATGATTCCGAGGCGGAAACACTCATCATTGTGCTGGTGGATCCGCTGACCACGGTTCGGATTGAGCTGAGTTACACACTGTTTTCCTCTCGTCCAGTGCTGACGCGTACGGCGCGTTTTATCAATGATGGCCACGCTGAGGTCTTTCTTGATCAAGCGATGAGCGCCTGCCTTGATCTTCCCGACTCTAAGTACGAGTGGTGGCAGTTTTCCGGAGCGTGGGGGCGTGAACGTCATCTGAAAACCCGCACATTGGAACAGGGAATTACCTCAATCGGGTCAATCCGTGGGAATTCTTCAGCACAGCAGAATCCTTTTGTTATTCTCGCCCGCCCAGGAACAGACGATCTTCAGGGTGAAGCCATAGGTTGCGCCTTTGTCTACAGCGGAAATTTCCTCATCCAGGCTGAGGTGGATACGTTTGACACCACTCGCCTGCTGGTGGGAATCCATCCACAAGGTTTTCGCTGGAAACTCCGCCCAGGAAGCAGCTTTCAAACCCCAGAGGTGGTGTTTGCCTATACCACAGAGGGCCTCAATGATCTCAGCGCAACACTGCATTCTTTGTTCCGTGAACGCCTGATGCGCGGCCAGTGGCGCGACCGACCGCGTCCCATTGTGACCAATAACTGGGAAGCCACCTATTTTGATTTCACCGAAGACACCCTCATTGATATTGCACGCACGGCGCAGGGCGTCGGCGCGGAACTATTTGTGCTCGACGATGGCTGGTTTGGCGCACGGCGCGGCGAACGCGCGGGCCTCGGCGATTGGACGCCGAACACTGATTTATTACCTGACGGTATTGCGGGGTTGTCGGAGAAAGTGAATGATCTCGGCATTGATTTTGGACTGTGGGTAGAGCCGGAAATGGTGAATGAGGATTCGAATCTTTTTCGCACCCATCCGGACTGGGTGATTCAAACGCCTAATCGTCGCAGGTCCGTCGGGCGTTTCCAATTAGTGTTGGATTATTCCCGCGCCGAGGTGGTGGACCATGTGTTTACCCAGTTATCGGACGTTTTTAGCACTGCGAAGATATCGTATGTGAAGTGGGATATGAACCGCAGTTTGACGGAAGTGTTTTCCTCGGCGCTGCCCACAGATCAGCAGGGTGAGGTGGCACATCGCCACATGCTAGGTGTCTATGCTCTACTTGAGCGTTTGACCACTGCTTTCCCGCATATTTTGTTTGAGTCGTGCGCATCGGGCGGAGCGCGTTTTGATGCCGGCATGCTCTTTTACGCCCCGCAGGCGTGGGCCAGTGATGATTCCGATGCGGTGGAGCGGCTGAAAATCCAGTGGGGATCCTCTTTTGCCTACCCAATTGTCTCCCATGGCGCACATGTGTCGATAACGCCGAACCATCAAGTCAATAGGGTGACACCGTTGCATACTCGGGCGAATGTGGCGTTTTTCGGCGCGTTTGGGTACGAACTTGATTTGAACAAACTCTCCGATGAGGAGATTGCAGAGGTCAAGGCTCAGGTTGCATTCATGAAGGAGCATCGTGAGCTCATTCAATTTGGAACATTTTACCGCCTGCGCAGCCCTTTTGATTCAAATGTCACGTGCTGGATGGTGGTGAACAAACAGAAAACCAAGGCCATTGTGGGCTGGTATCGGGTACTCAACACAGTAAACGCACCGTTTGACCGTGTACGTTTGGTGGGTTTGGATACCACCAAACGCTACCGCATTACGGGTAATGAGCTTGTGGACGGTCGCGATGTTATACGTTCCGGCAGCGAGCTGCACAATATTGGTCTGATAACCAGCGACCGCAACTCAGGCGACGTCCCCCAGAATGTGACCCCCAACCGGGATTTTGATTCCCGGTTGTTTGTGCTGACCGCTGAATAGCAGCCACCTGACGTCTCAGGAGCGCACCGGTGTTTCCGCCCAGTTGCGGTAATCCGCACTGGCTGCGGCCACGCGGTTACGCTGCTCAGCCACCCGCACGCCCGCAGTCCCGCCGCGGGTGGACCGCGATGCGACGGCACCATCGACCGTCAACACGTCACGCACCTCTGGGGTCAGGCGCTTATCGACGCCCTGCAACTCCTCATCCGTGAGGTCCACAAGGCCCACTCCCCTGGCCTCCGCAATGCGAACGCACGCGCCGGATGCCTCGTGGGCTTCGCGGAACGGCACACCTTCACGGACCAGCCATTCGGCAAGGTCGGTGGCCAGGGTGAACCCAGCCGGTGCGAGTTCCCGCATGCGATCAGGGTGAAACGTCAGCGTGGACACCAACCCTGTCATGGCGGGAAGCAGGAGATTCAACTGAGCCACCGAGTCCACGATGGGTTCTTTATCTTCCTGCAAGTCTCGGTTGTAAGCAAGGGGCTGTGCCTTGAGGGTGGCCATCAATCCGGTGAGATTGCCGATAAGCCGACCTGTTTTACCACGTGTTAGTTCCGCAACATCGGGGTTTTTCTTCTGAGGCATGATGGAACTGCCGGTAGACCAAGCATCGGCGAGGGTGACATATCCGAATTCCGGTGTGCACCAAGCAATAATTTCCTCAGCAAGGCGTGACATGTCGATAGCGATCTGTGCCAGCACAAAAGCGGTTTCTGAGGCGAAATCGCGGGAACTGGTTGCGTCAATGGAATTATCGGCTGCGGAGTCAAACCCCAATTCCTCAGCAATCGCCTCGGGATTGAGTGTGAGCGACGATCCGGCCAACGCACCGGACCCGTAGGGTGACACCGCAAGACGTTTGTCTAGATCCTGGATCCGATCGACATCACGAAGCAACGGCTGCGCATGCGCCAATAGCTGGTGGGCGAGTAAAACCGGTTGCGCCGCTTGGAAATGCGTTTTACCAGGCATGATAGCGTCAGGATGGGCTGCGGCCTGAGCCACTAGGGCGTCGATAAGCTCTGTAACGCCAATCGCAATGTCGCGGATTGCATCACGCACCCACATGCGAAAGAGCGTGGCCACCTGGTCGTTACGGGACCTCCCGGCGCGCAACCGGCCGCCTACCTCGGGGCCAACGCGGTCGATAAGGCCGCGTTCCATAGCGCCGTGGACGTCTTCATCTGTGGGCAGTGGCGTGAAGTCGCCGGAGGCTACGTCTCGTCCCAGCTGGTCAAGGCCCGCGAGCATGGTGTCAAGGTCAGCGTCAGAGAGCAGCCCAGCAGCATGCAGTACCTTGGCGTGGGCTTTGGATGCCAGCACGTCGTAGGGTGCCAGCACCCAGTCGAAATGCGTGGACACGCTGAGCGCAAACATGGCATCGGCGGGTCCGCCTGCGAAACGTCCGCCCCACAGGGCACCTTCGTTTGTTCCGTGACTGTCCATTTACTGTGCCTCGCGGTCGCGGCGGCAGGCAATCTTGGAGGACAGGCCATGGAGTTCCACGAATCCCTTGGCCAGAGTCTGGTCGAAGGTGTCGCCGGTGTCGTAGGTGGCCAGGTTGAAGTCGTAGAGTGAGGCATCGCTGCGACGACCGTTGACGGTGATGCGCCCAGCGTGGAGGACAAGGCGAATGTCACCGGTGACGTTGTCCTGGGTGGAGTTAATGAATGCGTCGAGGGAACGTTTGAGGGGTGCGAACCAGAGTCCGTCGTAGACTTCCTCGGACCAGCGGGCGTCGATAAGCCGCTTGTAGCGGGCGAGTTCGCGTTCCATAGTGACGTCTTCGAGTGCTTGGTGTGCGGTGATCAGCACCATGGCACCGGGGGCTTCGTATACCTCGCGGGATTTAATGCCTACTAGTCGGTCTTCCACCATGTCGAGGCGGCCGACACCCTGCGCGCCGCCACGGCGATTGAGTTCTTCGATGGCTTCGAGAACGGTGACAGGGCGGCCGTCAATGGCAACCGGGGCGCCACCTTTGAAGGAGATAATGACCTCATCGGGCGCGTTGCCCAGCGCCGGGTCTTCGGTGTAGGCGTAGAGGTCTTTTGTTGGCGGGTTCCACAGGTCTTCAAGGAAACCTGTTTCGACGGCGCGTCCCCACACGTTCTGGTCGATGGAAAACGGTGATTTTTTCGACTGTTCAATGGGAAGGTCAATTTCCTCCGCAAAGGCGATGGCCTTGTCGCGGGTCCACGCGTAATCGCGCGCGGGGGCGATAATTTTCAGGTCTGGGTGCGTGTTGGCAAAGCCTACCTCGAAGCGCACCTGGTCATTGCCTTTACCTGTGCAGCCATGTGCCACATGTGTTCCGCCGTGTTCACGCGCCGCCTCCACAAGGTGCTTGACAATCAGGGGGCGGGAAATAGCGGATACCAGCGGGTACTGCTTCATGTACATGCCGTTGGCTTTGATGGTGGGTAGGCAATATTCTTCCGCGAACTCATCCTTGGCGTCCACGACGATGGATTCCACCGCACCGCAATCCAGTGCGCGCTGCCGGACGGACTCCATGTCTTCGCCACCTTGTCCTAGGTCAAGGGAGACGGCAACAACCTCCCCACCGGTCATTTTGGCCAGGTAAGGGATAGCCACGGAGGTGTCCAGACCACCGGAATAAGCGAGTACAACGCGATCAGTCATAACAATTCTCCTTAGATTACGTAGATTATGTAGCGAGTAATTACCTTAGCGTTCTGATGCCAGTTTGCTGAACAGCTCCCCCAGCTCTTGGCCCGTCATGGGTTCGCGGGCAAGGACAAAAACGGTGTCGTCACCGGCGATGGTACCCACTACCTCTGGCATAGACACGCGATCAATGAAGCTGGCGAGATATTGGGCAGCACCTGGGGGTGTGCGCAGTACCGTCATGTTTGCCGAGTGATCGGCGGAGACGAGAAGGTCACCGAGCACTCGACGCAATTTGTCATGCGGGCCGGACAGGGCTTCAAACGCGGTGGATTCCACAGGGCTGACGGTGTAGAAACTTCGTCCGACGCCCACTCGAATTTTCTTTGCGCCAAGTTCGTCGAGGTCACGGGACAGGGTTGCTTGGGTGACGTCGATATTTTCATCGAGAAGCAGCTCGGAGAGTTGCACTTGGCTGGATATTCGATATTGATCCAGCAAATCAAGGATCTTGGCTTGACGGGTTGCTCGGCTCACGGGGTGTGGGCCGGTTGTTGTGTTACCCGGCATGGTCGCTCCCCTGTCGTGTGTAATGCCTGTTCTGTTCCAACAGCCAGGCCATGAGCGCCTTCTGGGCATGTAACCGGTTTTCAGCCTCATCGAATACGACTGATTGGGGCCCGTCAATGACGCTCGCGGTCACCTCCTGTCCCCGGTAGGCAGGCAGGCAGTGCAGAAAGATGGCGGTGTCTTTGGCTTTCGCCATGAGGTCGTCGTTGACCTGGTACGGCAGGAAGGGCGTGCGGCGATCCTTGCCGTCGTGTTCCATGCCCATGGATACCCACGTGTCGGTGATCACCACGTCGGCGCCAGCCACCTCGTCGAGGCTGTCAGTGACGGTGACGGTAGCGCCTGTCTCTGCGGCGCGGCGGCGGGCACGCTCGACGTAGTCCTGACGCGGCTGGAATTCCTTGGGGGTGATGATGGAAACGTCCATCCCGGAGGTGGCGAAACCAATCATGTAGGAGTTCGTCATGTTGTTACTGCCGTCCCCCAAGTACACCGCTTTTTTGCCTTTCAGGCCCGCAGGCCCTTGTTCTGGGCAAAGGTGTTCCACGCAGGTTTGCAGGTCGGCGAGGAGTTGGCAGGGGTGGAATGCATCAGACAAAGCGTTGATGATGGGCACGGTGGCCGTTTCCGCCATGTCGGTGAGATTTTTTTGCGCGAAGGTACGCCACACAATCATGCTGACAAAGCGTGACAGCACCGCACCGGTGTCTTGAATGGTTTCGCCTTTTCCTAGCTGGCTGTCACCCGCCGACACGACAATAGGGTTGCCGCCCAACTGGGAAATGCCAGCATCAAAGGAGAATCGCGTGCGCGTGGATGTTTTATCAAACAGCACCGCAACGCTCAGCGGTCCTTGCAGGGGCCGCATGAGGAACGGTTGTTTTTTCAGCTCAGCGGCGAGGTTGAGCACGTCGGCCTGCTCGCTGGGCGAAAGGTCGTCGTCGGCGAGGAAATGCCGGACTGGTATATGGGTGAGTGAAGACATAACAGCTGGCAGTCCTATCCGTCTGATTCTTGCGCGGCGTCGACAAGGGCACGCACATGGGTGATGGTCGCTGCAAGGCGGGACACAGCGGTCTCGCAGTCCTCGTCTGTCACAACAAGCGGTGGGGTGAGCCGTAGGACGCTCGGGCTGGGAGCGTTGAGGATCAGCCCATGATTCAGGGCTTCCTTGACAACCTCCTGTGCAATCGGTTGCTCCAGCACCACACCCACCATGAGACCCCGACCGCGCACCTCAACGACACCCGGTACGCGTTCAGTGATCAGTTCTGCAAGACGCTGACCTCGGGTGGCGACGCCGCGGCAGAAATCGTCGTCGATAACGTGCAACACCGCACCTGCCGCAGCACAGGAAACAGGGTTACCACCAAACGTGGTGCCGTGTTTGCCAGGTTGCATCAGCTCAGCGGCATGCCCGTGCGCCAGACAGGCACCGATGGGTAGGCCGCCGCCAAGCCCCTTCGCCATCGTGACCACATCCGGCACGACGCCCTCGTGTTGGAAAGCGAAGAAGTCACCGGTACGGCCGATACCCGTTTGGACTTCATCGACCATCATCAGGATTCCGTGCTTATCGCACAGGTCACGCACTGCACGCAGAAAACCCTCCGGCGCGGGAATAACACCTGTTTCGCCTTGAATCGGTTCTAGGAAAATTGCCGCTGTTTGTTGCGGATTCATCTCCACAAGCGTGGTGAGGTAGTCAATGTCGCCGAATGGGTAATACGACACCCCTGGTGTCATCGGCTCAAAAGGCCCTTGCTTGTCGGGTTGGCCAGTCAGCGCCAACGCCCCCATAGTGCGCCCGTGAAAACCATTGACGGCGGCAAGAATCCTTGTACGCCCGGTCAAGCGTGCAATCTTAAAAGCGGTCTCATTTGCCTCGGCACCCGAGTTGCAGAAAAACACTCTGGTGCTGGCCGCAAGATCCCCATCGTTGCGGGCGAAACGGCGAATCAGCTCCTCCCCAACGTGCACAACAGGTTCCGAGGCAAACAAATTAGACACATGCCCCAGCCGCGTAACCTGCGACGACACTGCAGAGACAATCGCCGGGTGCGCGTGCCCCAACGAATTCACGGCAATGCCCGCGAGCATGTCAATATACGTACGGCCGCTGGAATCCGTGACCTGCGCACCACTGCCAGATACCAGCTCCACCTGGGGTATGCCGTAGGTATTCATCATCACGTGCGGCCACTGCTCAAGTGCCGACAAAGAACCACTCATGGCTATTGTTCTCCTCCCCAAAAGACAGTGCCTTGTGCAGGGCCTTCTGGATAATCATCGTCCTCATAATTATTGGGAAGCACCATCGTGCCGATGCCACCAGAGGTCAACAGCTCCAACAGCACCGAATGCGCAACCCTACCGTCAATCACGTGCGCCGCCTTCACACCATGCTCCACCGCATGAAGGCACGCCTCCATCTTCGGAATCATCCCCGTGTCCAGCTTCGGAAACAGTGCTTCCAAATCCTTCGTCCTGATTGTTGACACCAGCGAGGATTTATCCGGCCAGTCCGCATACAACCCTTCCACGTTGGTGAGAATCAGCAGGCGCTCCGCCCCCAGAGCCACTGCTAACGACGCCGCAGCGGTATCAGCGTTGATGTTGTATACCTCGCCATCCTCACCCGGCGCGATAGTAGACACCACCGGGATACGCCCGGCCTCAATAAGGTCAACCAACGGGGTGGCATCAACGTGCACAATGTCGCCGACCAGCCCAATATCGGTGAGTTCGCCATCAACATCAATAAGGCGTTTGGTGGCCGTGAACAGACCTGCGTCTTCGCCGGAGGTGCCCACGGCGTAGGGGCCGTAAGAATTAATCAGCCCAACGAGTTCACGGCCGACTTTTCCAAACAGCACCATACGAACAATTTCCATGACTTCCGGTGTAGTGACGCGGAAGCCGCCGAGGAATTCGCCCTCCAAGCCGACGCGCGCGAGCATGGACGAGATTTGAGGGCCACCACCATGCACCACCACAGGTTTAGCGCCGACTGTTCGGAGGAAGATCATGTCCGCCGCGAAGGCAGCTTTGAGGTCATCATCGACCATGGCGTTTCCACCGTATTTGACCACGACGATTTTGTCGCGAAAATGCTGCAGCCATGGCAATGCCTCAACAAGCACGTTTGCCCGGATTTCTGGGGTGAGCGCCGCCATGAGTTGTTTTTGTTGGGGGTTGGTCATGTACTGGGCTCCTAGGTTGAGTATTCGGAGTTGATTTCTACATAGGCATGGCTGAGGTCAGTGGTTTTTACGGTAGCGCGTCCGGGGCCCCCAGTGCCAAGGTCAATGCGAACCTCAATATCCGCGCCGGATAGATCGACATCACGCGCGCCGGGAGCACCGCAGGAATCAAGGCATACGGCTTGATCGTTGAAATAGACGGAAATGTGTTCTGGGTCCATGTCGGCGTCGGCCATTCCGACGGCCGCAAGCACGCGCCCCCAGTTGGGGTCGGATCCGAACATGGCGCATTTGAACAGGTTGTCGCGCCCCACGGTTCGGGCTGCTGCGAGAGCTTGCTCATCGGTGCTAGTGCCGACGACCGTGATGCTCACCCGCTTTGTCACACCTTCCGCATCTGCCTGCATCTGTGATGCGAGGTCATCGCATGCGGCACGAACAGCCTGGGCGAATTCTTCCTGGCTGGGCGTTACCCCCGATGCGCCAGATGCGAGGAGCACTACGGTGTCGTTGGTCGAGGTGGAGCCGTCAATATCGAGCGTGTCAAAGGTCACGGATGTGGCGGCGCGAAGCGCGGCATCTGCCATGTCTGGCGTGATGGAAGCATCGGTGGTCAGGCATACCAACATGGTGGCCAACGAGGGCGCCATCATGCCAGCGCCTTTCCCCATGCCGCCGATAGTCCAGCCCTCACCATGGACAACGGTTTCTTTAACCACCATATCTGTGGTCATGATGGCTTCGGCCGCAGCAGTGCCATCAGTGGGCTGAGATCCAAGCCCATCAACCAGCGGTGCCAGTCCCTCGAGAAGAATGGGCATGGGCAACGGTTCGCCGATCAAGCCTGTGGAGCAGACTGCAACCTCGGACACCGGGACGTCGAGAAGCGCCGCAAGCTGTTCTGCAGTGTGGTAAGCATCAGCATCACCTTGTGCACCGTTGCAGGCATTGGCGTTACCGGAGTTGTACACCACGGCCCTGAGCTGGCCATCAGCAACAGCGCGGCGGGTAAGCTTCACCGGAGCGGCAACCACGCGGTTACGGGTAAATACGCCCGCAGCTGTGTAATCCGGGCCGTTATTGACAACAAGCGCCATGTCTTTCTTCCCGGATGCTTTGATCCCTGCCGTTGTGGCAGCGGCGCTAAACCCGGCGGGGGTGGTGATGCTCATGGTTATCCTTCGTAGGCAAATAAATGGAATAGTGGTGGGTCAATCAGTGACGTGGTTAGGGGGCAACGCCAAGGCGTGGCAGCCCCGCGTCCTCTGGGAAGCCCAGAGCGAGATTCATGCACTGCACAGCAGCCCCGGCGGTACCTTTGGTCAAATTGTCAATGGCAGAGGTGGCCAGCATCGTGCCTGCAGCGGCGTCCACCTCCACCTGAACCTGGCACATGTTAGATCCCACGACGTTTTGCGTCTGCGGCTGCTGCCCTTCTGGAAGCACAGCGACAAAAGGCTCATCCGCATAAAAATCCTCGTACGTTGCGCGCAGGTCGGCGGCAGAAACACCAGGGGTGAGCGGAGCGGTCGCGGTGGTCAAAATCCCACGTGGAAGCGGTGCCAGCACTGGGGTAAAACTCACCGACACATCCTTGTCGGTGTATTCCTTGAGGTTCTGAATAATTTCCGGATTATGGCGGTGCTTACCAGCCGTGTTGTATGCCTTCAGCGAGCCCATCGTCTCTGATCCCAGCAACCCCACTGAGGCTTTCTTACCTCCGCCCGACACGCCCGTAACGGACACAATGGAAATATTGGGATCGATCAGCCCGTGAGCGACTGCCGGAAGCAGGGAGAGAGTCGCGCCTGTGGGAAAACAACCAGGAACAGCCACCCGCTTGGTGCCGCTTAACTGCTCTCTATGCCCCGGCATTTCTGGAATGCCGTACGGCCACGATCCTGCGTGGGGTGAGCCGTAAAATGTCTCCCAGTCATCGGCAGAGACCAGACGAAAGTCGGCAGCGCAATCCACAACCAGTACGTCTGGACCCAGCTGCTGCGCAATCTCGGCAGAATGCCCATGCGGCAGCCCCAAGAACACCACATCGTGTCCAGCAAGCACATCCACCGAGGTGGGTTCAATAATTCGATCCGCGAGGGGCATCAAATGCGGCATCAGTTCCCCCACTGGGGTGCCTGCCGACGATGCCGCAGTGAGCGCGCCGATAGTCAGATCCCCAGCCGCATAAGCTGGATGCCCAACAAGGAGGCGAAGAATTTCTCCGCCCGCATACCCGCTGGCACCTGCAACTGCAACCTTGATTGTCATGCGGACCAGCTTAGCATTTATACATAAATACGCAAACTATGCATAGATTGCCACGATACTTGCACGACATTCGCGGAACTAGCGTGTGGAACTAGCGGAAGTATGTATAGGTCCCGCAACGCAAAAATCGTTGTGCTCCATGCAGGTAGCACAACGATTTTTCAGCAGTAAGAGACTAATGGCGTTTTATGCCCGAAGCTCCGCACCAAACCTCTGCCCCGCGCGCTCCACCGCCTGCAGGCGAGCCTCGGAGCACTCATCGTCTGTGAGGGTGCGATCCGGTGCACGGAAGCGCAGGGAAAACGCAAGTGACTTTTTGCCCTCACCAAGTGCTTCAGAACGGTAGACGTCAAACAATTCCACGCTTTCCAACAGCCCGCTGGTACCGGCACCTTCTTCTACCACAGCGCGTACCGACTCGGCAGGGACAGCTTCATCAACAACCAATGCCACGTCCTGCAGCAATGCAGGGAACGAGCTCAGCACTGGTGCCGGAAGCTTCTGATCAAACGGCAGTGCCGAGACGTCCAACTCCATGGCACACGTACGTGCGGGAAGCCCGGCGCGTTCCAGCACCTGAGGATGCAATTCACCGGCGTAACCAACAACGGTCTCCCCCACTTTCAGAGCAGCACAGCGCCCGGGGTGCCAAGGCAGCATCTCGGCATTCTCCAGGGTGAGGTCCACACCCGCGGCGCGGGCAACCACCTGGGCCGATTCGATGGCATCGGCGTAGCTGTAGGCGCGCCCATCGCCCCATGGCCCGGTCAGCTCCCACTGTCCGGTTCCCACCGTGGCCACGTGCAAGGGCTGCACTGGGAGGGAGTCCAGCAAGTCGGCGATCTGCTCATCGCTGGGGCGATTTGCCACAGACGGCATGGGCGACACTCCATGACCATGAGCTATAGTTACCTGCTCAACACCAAACAACGCCACGTTGGGTTCACCTCGGGAGATATTGCGCTTCACTGCGTCCAGCATGGACGGAAGCAACGTTGTTCCCAGCGACGAGTTGGATGCCTCTAGGGGGTTTTGAACGGTCACGACGTTACGACGCGGATCGTCCGCAGGCAGATTCCACACGTCAAACACATCATCAGCAATGAAGGGTGTGGGCAGGATTTCTGCGTATCCGTTGTAGGCAAGCGCATGCCCGATGGCGCGGCGTCGACGTTGGGCGGGAGTAAGTCCGCGTCCTGCCGGTGCGGTGGGCACAATGGACGGAATGTCTTCCAGCCCTTCTAGACGCAAGACCTCCTCTACCAAGTCGGCGGGCATGGTGAGGTCTGTGCGCCATGTTGGTGGTGTGACCTCTAACTTCGCTCCACAGGAAGACACCTCGACCGTGCAGCCGATTTCTTCCAGTCGATCAATGACCGTATCGCGAGAGTACTCCACACCTGCGATGTCACCGGGCAAAGATGCCGCCATGAGAATGCTGGGGCGCCTAGGAACGTCGCCAACGATGGTGCGTTCGGCAGAAATAGTGCCGCCAGCGATACTGACCAGCAGCGATGCAGCCATGTCCAGCGCAACCTCAACAAGTGCGGGGTCGACGCCCCGCTCGAAACGTCGAGAAGCCTCCGAGCTGAGCTTGTGGCGGCGCGAGGTGCGAGCCACGGTAATGGGGTCCCAGGTGGCGGCCTCAAAGTAGACATCGGTGGTGGTGTCGGAAATTTCGGAGGTGGAACCACCCATGACACCGGCCAGGGACTGCACACCAGAATCGTCGCAAATCACCACATCTTCGGCGTGGAGCTCACGCTGAACATCATCAAGCGTGGTCATCTTTTCACCCTCAGCGGCGCAGCGTACCACCAAATCGCCAGTAATGCGATCCACATCGAAAGCGTGCATCGGCTGGCCCAGCAACAACATCAGGTAGTTGGTCACGTCAGTGGCGGCGTTGACGGGGCGTTGACCGCACAGCATCAACTCACGCTGTAACCACCAGGGGGATTCCACAGTTGGGTCAATGCCGGAGACCTTACGCAGACCGAAACGAAGAGCCTTCGTCTCTGGTCGCAGCTCAACCGATAGCAAGTCCCCAGAAACATCCGGCACAGTAACACTCAGGCCCGCAAGCTGCGGATTCTCCGCCACATCGCTAAAGTCTAGGTCCAGCGCCGAGGCGATCTCTCGGGACAATCCCCGCGCCGACAAGGCGTAACCACGATCCGGGGTGATATTGACGTCAAAAACAGTGTCGGAAAGTCCAATCACCGGACGGGCATCCGCGCCCACCTCAACCTGCAGCTGAGGATCAAGCGTGATAATGCCTTTGTTCTGTTGCGGGGTCAGCCCCAATTCCGCTGCGGAACAAATCATGCCCGCAGACATACGGCCATAGGTTTCCCGAGCCGAAATAGCGAAATCACCAGGCAGCACGCAGCCAGGAAGCGCCACCACAACCATGTCGCCCTCTGAGAAGTTCCGGGCACCACAAATAATGGACTGCAGTTCACCTGTGCCATTAGCATTTCCTACATTCATCATGCAATGGCGAATGGGCTTTTTAAAACCAGTCAGCTCCTCAATCGACTCCACCCGGCCGATCACTAGCGGACCAGTGGTTTCTGGGATGGGTTCGAAACCCTCAGTCTCAAACCCGACGCGGACGAACGCCGCGTCCATCTCCTCCGCAGAAACACCGTCCCACGACGGATTAACACCACGAAGCAGCCTCGACAGCCAATTCTGTGCAACAAGCATGACTCACAAACTCCTACAACCTACGCCTGCACACCAAACGGCACAGTGAAACGAACATCACCCTCAACCATGTCGCGCATATCCGACAGCCCATTACGGAACTGCAACGTGCGCTCAATACCCATGCCAAATGCGAACCCGGTGTACACGTCTGTGTTAATACCTGCCGCACGCAGCACATTTGGGTTGACCATGCCACAGCCACCCCACTCAATCCAGCCTGCGCCACCCTTCTTATTCGGGAACCACACATCCACCTCGGCCGATGGCTCCGTGAAAGGAAAATAATTCGAGCGCATACGAGTCCGTGTCTCAGGGCCAAACAACGTCTTGGCCAGATGATCCAACGTTCCCCGGAGATGCGCCATGGTCAGGCCCTTATCGACGGCCAACCCTTCCACCTGATGAAACACCGGGGTGTGCGTTGCATCCAACTCATCGGTGCGGAAAACCCGGCCCGGGCACGCTACATACACCGGCAACTCACGATCAAGCAGCGTCCGCATCTGCACAGGTGAGGTATGCGTACGTAGCACCTGACGTGACCCCTCCGGCGCGATATGGAACGTGTCCTGCAATGTCCGCGCCGGGTGGTCGGGAAGGAAGTTCAGGGAATCAAAGTTGAAATACTCGGCTTCAACCTCGGGGCCTTCCGCGATTTCCCAGCCCATGCCCACAAAAATATCGGCAATCTGCTCGCTCAACGCAGTAATGGGATGAAGCGCGCCGGTGCGTTTACGCGTCGTGGGAACCGTAACGTCGACACGCTCTAGGCGCAGCACCTCGGCATTGCGCTTTGCCTCCAGTGCCTCCTTGACCTGAGCAAACCGCTTTTCGACGCGCCCTCGCGCCATGTTCACCAGTCGCCCGGCATCTTTACGCTGGTCCTTGGGCAGGGATCCCAATGCGCGGCGGGCGAGGGACAGCGGGGCGTCGTCACCCAGGTGCATGCGGCGGGCATCCGCCAACGAATCCAGACTATCCGCCGCCTCAAACGCCTGAACAGCGGATTCAGCGGCGGAATTCAAACTGGCTTCAGTTAATTGAGGCATGTGGGACTCTGACACGGACTCAGGCACCTGTCTTCTCTCTTATCTCTCGCGGTTCATGGCTTGTCAAACACACTAACCCAGCCATCATAGCGGGTCAGCGCGCTGCACGCGAGACTTACTCGGCATGCTGCTGCGCTTGACGCTGAGCCTGGTGTTGAGCCTTTGCTGACTCATACAAACAAATCGCCGCTGCTGTCGCCAGGTTCAGCGACTCGGCGCGACCACGAATAGGAATGCGCACAAGGTGATCAGCACCAGCGATCGCCTCCTCCCCCAAACCGTGCGCCTCATTGCCAAACAACCAGGCAGTGGGCTCCCGCAGCAGATCCCCCGCATCATCTAGGTCAATCTCACCGTCGGCGGTGGCTGCGAGAATAGTTAAGCCCTTAGCCTTGACCCTTTTGATTGTTCCAGTCACCGAAGCATCACGCGCCACAGGAATGTGGAACAGCGATCCCGCCGACGCGCGCACCACCTTGCCGCCCAACGGATCAACCGCTTCACCAGCAAAAATGACCGAATCCGCCCCCACCGCATCACTCACGCGAATCATTGTCCCGGCGTTACCCGGCTCAGAAGTCTGCACCGGAACGCTCACCAGCCGTGGCCTGCCACGCAGCGCCTTATCCACTGACCACAGCACCGACGTACATACCGCAAAAATCCCAGTGGAGTGCACCGTATCCGACAGCGCCTTCGCCGCTTTATCGGTAATGGCATGCACGTATACGTCCAGATGGCCGGCGACCTGGACGATATCGCCAAACCGTTGGTACGCCTGCTCCGTCACAAACACATCTGTTGCCGCCCCCGTGGATACCGCGGCATCAACCGCGTTTTCCCCTTCCACCAGAAACCGCCCCGCTTTACGACGCCCTGCCGCACGATGCAGCTTTCCAGCCTGCACAATCCTGGGGGTGCGTTCGGTAAAAGGAGAGGTGAAATCGACAGCCATGTGACTAAGGCTAGCAGCAGCCCCGCCCTACTTTTGAAGCGGTACTCCCTGGGCATCGTGTGCAAATTCGCCCACCGAAAGCAGAATCATAATGAACTCGATAAATGCCCACACACCGACAGCTAACAAGGGAAGAAACCCAATGATGAAAGGTGAGGTCACGATACCACCGACCCCCAGTAGCAGCTGAACCTTCGCACGGCTGGAGTAGCCGAGGTAAAAGTTGTGGACCCCAAAAGACCCAAGGAAAAAGGCAAGCAGGAAGGATGCAACCCACGACTTCTGCTGGTAGCCCACAGGAACTGGGGCCGCCACACCATACCCAGGTTGTTGCATCAGCGGTTGTGCAAAAGGGGCTGGCTGAGACTGAGGCGTTGGCGTAGCAAACCCAGGCGTCTGCTGCTGGGGCTGTGCGAATGGTGCCTGCTGCTGCGGCTGCTGGTAGGACGGTGATGGATTGACCTGGGGCGTTGCTGCTGGTGGCGGTGTCTTTTCAATAGGCAGCCCGTCTTTATCGTACTGCCGACCACCGAAATCAAAAGTCATGCCTTATCTCCCGCCTAGACGCTTGTAGAACACTAAGAATTCTGTAAACATACCCATGCTACCGAAAATCCTCAATACAAGCGGAAGGCCCTGGTGGCAATGATATGACACCAGGACCTTCTTGCCATAAAAGGCACGATATTACTTACGCAGCCTTAGGGGCGTTAACGTCCTCCGGCAGGGCAGCCTTGGCGGCCTCGCAAATTGCGGAGAACGCAGCGAAATCGTTGACAGCTAGCTCCGCAAGAATCTTACGGTCCACCTCAATCTCGGCAAGGCGCAGGCCCTGGATGAGACGGTTGTAGGTGATGCCGTTCATGCGGGCGGCAGCATTGATGCGCTGGATCCACAGACGACGGAACTCACGCTTACGCGCACGGCGGTCGCGGTAGGCGTAAGTCATGGAGTGCAGCCACTGTTCCTTAGCCTTGCGGTACAGGCGAGAACGCTGGCCGCGGTAGCCCTTCGCGGACTTCAGAATTGTACGACGCTTCTTCTTGGCGTTTACTGACCGCTTGACACGTGCCACAGTAATACTTCCTTAAATCTTTGAGAGTTGGTGGAGGGGTGAACAGGCGGCGATTAAGCCTGGCCGAGCAGCCGCTTAACACGCTTGGTGTCAGCTTTAGCCACTTCCGTCGTGCCCTTCAGGCGACGAGTACGGGTGGACGGCTTGCCTTCGAGGAGGTGGCGGCGGTTCGCCTGCTCGCGACGGAGCTTGCCGGAACCGGTTACCTTTACACGCTTTGCGGTGCCCTTGTGGGTCTTTTGCTTCATGAGATTTAGTCCTTAAAACCCTAGAATGTGTCTTTACTTCTTGCCCTTGCGCACCGGGCCGATGACCATGGTCATATTGCGGCCATCCTGCTTTGCCTTGGTTTCAACAACGCCGTAATCGGCGACGTCGGCTGCCAAACGGTCCAAGAGACGGTAACCAAGCTCGGGACGTGATTGCTCACGACCACGGAACATGATTGTCACCTTCACCTTGGAACCCTTCTCCAAGAACCGGATCACATTACCTTTCTTCGTCTCATAATCGTGATCATCAATCTTGGGACGAAGCTTCTGCTCCTTGACAACAGTCTGCTGCTGGTTCTTACGAGCCTCGCGTGCCTTCTGTGCAGCTTCATACTTGAACTTGCCGTAGTCCATGATTTTGCAGACCGGAGGTTTAGCGTTCGGGGCAACCTCAACCAAATCAAGATCAGCCTCATACGCTAACTTGCGAGCATCCTCAATGCGGACGATGCCCACCTGTTCGCCACTGGGGCCCACAAGACGGACCTCGGGAACTCGAATACGCTCATTAATGCGAGCTTCAGCGCTGATGTGTACTCCTAAGTTGCAGTGATAGAGATAATGTACGCACCGTACCGCAACTAGTTTTCCCTACATGACACACAAAAACCCGCTTCCATTATTCTATGAAAGCGGGAGATCCATCATGCCAAGAAGCATCTACACTGCGCGTAGCAGTGAGGTGAACTTCACAATAACCATTATCCTGCCACGATGTGGCGGCTTCTGGTGGGAGGGATCTCCACTTGCGGCCTAAAATCCATGCACAGCACAGTTTCTAGGCGGTAGCGCATATCAATCTATCACTAACCCCATAACGTTGCAAGTTGATAACTTTTTAGCTGCGTACGCTGTGGGTTCCTTAGGATCAAAACCATGGAGATTTCGCATTCAGAAAAACTTCTCTTCGAAAGGACACTGGAAAAGCTGAGTCAGGCCGAAAGGGCACTGGGCGAAGCCCGCATGGACATGCACACGCTGCTTCTCCAGCGGCAACAGCTCTCAGCGCCAGAACAGTCGGGGGAATCTGTCGGTCAGTCCACCACAGAACAACAAGCTGCAGAACAACAGGCTGCCACGCCTTCTGCCCCCTCTGCGCCAGCCCCACAGCCGTCCGGCATCGTCAATCCAGCCGGGCCACGCATCAATCCTGGCGTACCTCATATCAATCCTGGGGCTGCGAATCCACCTGTTCAACCCACGCCGCTCACGAGACCCCCAATTCAACCAATGCCTGTGTACAGTGCACAAGCAAATATTCAGCCACCCGGGCAACCAGGTTCGCAAGCGGACCAGGTTCTTCCCACGCGTTCCAGATGGTGGACATCGGAACAGATTGTTGTGAGGGTCATTGCCACGCTGGGCACGCTGATCACCATTGCCGGTGTGTTCTTCCTAGTGGTCCTTGCCATCCAGAATGGCCTGCTCGGCCCCCTTGGCCGAGTCATCCTAGCCAGCGCTTTCTCAGCCGTGATGGGAGGAATCGGTGTCATAGCCCATAAGCGTCACGCACATAAAGCGGCAGTCGGCGCCTTTTGCACCACATCTCTGCTCAGTGCGATGGCCACGGTATTTAGCCTTGTGGTCATACTTGAATGGTGGCCGGAACCCGCTGGAACAGCAACAATCATCGCGCTTACCGTCGGTTTCATAGCACTAGCCACTGTGTGGAACGAGGAAGGTGTGGCAATTGCTTTGGGTATCGGGGCGTCGATAGTAGGGAGCATCTATTTTGCCTCATGCGTTAACTACGCCGAATTCTCGACTCTTCCTAGCACGCTCGCACCCACAACCCTCGCCATCGCTGCCTACATTCGGAAGTGGTCTAAGGGTATTGATATTGCTGTCATCTTTACGCTGATTACGGCCTTCTTCTACGTATTGTCCAGCGATTCATCTACCATGATCCTTCCCACAACTCCCGTTGTGGTTATCACCGCCGTTATATTTGTCGCAATGGGCGCTAACACCGAGCGTATGCCGTGGAATCCCCTACTGACCATCGTCGCACCTGCCGTGCTGTTTGGCCTCGGTGCCCTCGGACTCGAAACCATGCCATCGTTGTCTACCCACGTCTCCACACGCCCCCTGAGCTGGGTTCTCATTGCGGGATCAATCTGCTACATCACCATCGCAATAGTCAATCACAATAAAGCACTGATCCAATTCGGTTCGGTCTTCCTGGCCCTCAACTTCCTGCCTGTGTATGTTATGGCCGCGCCACTCGGCGCTGATGTACTGCTGAATAAACCAATGGTGGTGTGCATTTTCCTCCTCACAGCCGTAGGTGTCACCTGGTGGATGACCTCCGGCATAAAGTTCCGCGGCGGTGTTTGGTACTGCTGGGCAGCAACAGCACTTATTCTCACCTACATGGTCGCAGACGGCGTACTTAGCGGCACCTTCCTGTGGCTTGGCACTTTCTGGGCTACTGCCCAAGCCGCCGCCATCATCATCCTGCTGCTGGTTGCTTTACGACGCCGCTCCGGCCTAACGCATCTTTCCGGCACCACTCAATCTGGGCTTGCGCTGGTCAGCCTTCATCTTTCCATGCTGGCCATCGTGTCCATAGCCACCTACCTGGGCGGGCTATCAGGCAACGTGAAGGGTGGTTACCTCGTTGGTCACGCAACGGTATCCGTCTTATGGATGCTCCTGGCCTGCTACGTCTTGCTCCGCGCACGATTCCTCAGCAGGCAGGCATCCCTCATTGTGGGGCTTGTTCTAGCATTTGCCTCCATCGGCAAACTCATGTTCTTCGACTTCGGCAACCTCCATGGACTGCCTCGCGTCGCTGCATTCATCATTTCTGGTGTTGTGCTGCTGGCCATCGCAGCGCTGCGAAACCGTCAGAGCTCCAACAAAACCAGCATCACTGCTGCAGAGGATCCAGCGCCTCTCGTGGGGGTGAGCACTCAGGCCAACTCGCCCACGCCTGACGCAACATATAACGATGCCCCGCCAGCCAGCGACGTCACGTCCGTTCAGCCTGCAGCACCAGGCCAAGTTCCACCACTGAGTGAAACACCGCTGCCAAGCATGAATGACCGCGAGAAGCCGCAGGATCCGCACAATCCCCAAGTCGGACCAGTGCAAAAACCTGATGAGGACCAATAACTAGGGCGCTAGTAGTTCCTTGAGGAATTTCCCTGTATGCGATGCCTCAACTGCGGCGATATCCTCAGGGGTTCCCTGGGCAACTACTTGACCACCGCCTGCACCGCCTTCCGGCCCCATGTCCACAATCCAGTCTGCAGCCTTGATGACGTCAAGATTGTGTTCAATAATCAGCACGCTGTTGCCCTTATCCACCAAGCCCTGGATCACCAGCATGAGCTTGCGAATATCCTCAAAGTGCAGACCGGTTGTGGGCTCATCCAGAATGTAGATCGTCCGGCCGTTGGATCGTTTTTGCAGTTCGGCTGCCAGTTTGACGCGCTGCGCCTCACCACCGGATAGGGTGGTCGCCGCCTGGCCAAGCCGCACGTATCCCAAACCCACCTCAACCAGCGTGTTCAGGTAGCGACTGATGGAGGTAATGGGTTCGAAGAACTCTGCGGCTTCACTAATCGGCATGTCCAAAACCTCAGAGATGGACTTGCCCTTGTATTTCACTTCCAAGGTCTCCCTGTTGTAGCGGGCGCCCTGGCAGACTTCGCAGGGCACGTACACATCAGGCAGGAAGTTCATTTCGATCTTGAGAGTGCCATCGCCGTGGCATGCTTCGCATCGCCCGCCCTTAACGTTGAAGGAGAACCTACCAGGCTTGTAGCCACGGACCTTCGCCTCACTGGTTTCTGCAAACAGTGTGCGTATCTTGTCAAACACGCCTGTGTAGGTGGCGGGATTGGAACGCGGGGTACGCCCGATGGGCGATTGATCCACTTGCACTAGTTTGTCCAAATGCTGGAGGCCATCAACGCGGGTGGCTTTACCCGGAACCTGGCGGGCCTTATTCAGCCGGTTTGCCAGGACTTTCGCCAGAATTTGGTTAATCAGCGTGGATTTCCCGGACCCAGAAACCCCGGTAATGCAGGTGAGCACACCCAATGGAATGCTGACATCCACGTTCTTGAGGTTGTTTTCCTTCGCACCGACCACAGTGAGCTGACGATCAGGGTCAATGGGGCGTCGCGAATCGGGCACGCCCAGCGTCTTGCGGCCGGACAGATACGCGCCGGTGACGGATTCTTCACTGTCCACAATCCCTGCAGGTGGGCCTTGGTAAACCACTTCCCCACCGTATTCGCCCGCGCGGGGGCCGATGTCCACAAGCCAGTCGGCGGCTTTGATGGTGTCCTCATCGTGCTCGACCACAATGAGGGTGTTGCCGATGTCACGCAGATGCTCCAAGGTGGCAATCAATCGCTGGTTGTCCCGTTGATGTAGGCCAATAGACGGCTCATCCAGCACGTACAACACCCCCGCCAAACCGGATCCAATTTGGGTGGCAAGGCGAATACGCTGCGCTTCCCCGCCGGAAAGAGTGCCTGCGGCGCGGTCCAGCGACAGATAGTTCAAACCGACGTCGAGAAGAAACTTCAGACGTGCCTGGATTTCCTTCAGCACGGCACCGGCAATCATTTCCTCGCGCTTACCCAGCTGCAACGTGGACAAAAACTCGGCGGCACCTTCCACGGACAGCGCAGACACTCCGGCGATGGACAGCTCACCGTGCGCACCCGAATCAAGCCGCACTGACAGGATCTCTGGCTTCAGACGCGCGCCTTTACAGGAAGAACACGGAACCTCGCGCATGTAAGCAAGGAATCGGTCTTTTTGTGACTCTGAGTCGGTGTTCTCCAACTTACGTTTCAGGTACGCCAACACACCCTCAAACGGTGCGATCCAATTTCGTACCCTGCCGTAGCGGTTCTTGTATCGCACTGACACGTGATGCTCGGAGCCATGAAGAACGGCTTTTTGCTGCGCCGATGTGAGTTCACTAAATGGCGTATTGGGATCAAAATCCATGGCCACGGCAAGCCCGGTGAGCAGCTTTTCAAAGTACGACACATTAAAGCCTGTGGTCCACGGCTGAATGGCACGCAGCAACGGCGCATCCCTGTCCGGGATCACCAGATCAAGGTCCACTTCCAAGGCGGTGCCCAAGCCATCACACGCCGGACACGCACCATACGGGGAGTTGAAGGAAAAAGAACGAGGTTCTAGCTCATCCACCGCCAGCGCATGACCATTGGGACAAGCCATTTTCTCCGAGAACCTGCGGGTACGGTGAGGGTCTGAGTCCTCAAGGGTGATGAAATCAAAGACCACCACGCCGTCGGCAAGCTGAAGCGCCGTTTCCACGGAGTCAGTGAGGCGCTGGCGCTGCGTGGGTTTAACCTGCAGGCGATCCACCACTACATCAATGTCGTGTTTGATCTGCTTTTCTAGTTTCGGCGGGTTGCTGAGCTGATGAACCTCACCGTCAACTCGAACCCTGGAGTAGCCCTGCGCTGCCAGGTCCGCAAACAAATCCACAAACTCACCCTTGCGAGTACGCACCACCGGTGCCAGCACCTGGAACTTCAGCCCCTCCTCCATGTCCAGGATCTGATCCACAATCTGTTGCGGAGTTTGACGCTCAATCACCGCATCGCACTTCGGGCAGTGTGCCGTACCCGCACGCGCATACAAAAGGCGCAGGTAATCATGCACTTCCGTGATCGTACCCACCGTGGAACGCGGGTTACGGTTCGTGGATTTCTGATCAATAGACACGGCGGGTGACAAACCCTCAATGAAGTCCACGTCAGGCTTATCCATTTGCCCCAAAAATTGGCGAGCGTACGACGACAACGACTCCACATATCGCCGCTGACCTTCCGCAAAAATAGTGTCAAACGCAAGGGACGACTTACCCGAGCCGGAAAGACCGGTGAACACGACCATCGTGTCGCGGGGCAGGTCAATATCCACGCCCTTCAAGTTATGCTCCCGCGCGCCGCGCACCACCAGACGATCAGCCACTACCGTGCCACCCTCCATACTTCAGCCAAACATACTACTTCGAACATAGCAACGAACCCCGACTTTAGCTAACCTGGATACCATGACTGCCCCGATCACGTTACATTCACTGTCCGTATCCACGATGGATAACAACTGCTACCTGCTGGTTTCCGGAAACAAGGGCTTGCTTATCGACGCCGCAGACGATGCCCCCGCACTGCTAGCACTCGCCGACGGGCTTGGGGTCTCCATTGAGACTGTGGTGACCACCCACCAGCACGCCGACCATGTTCGCGCACTCCGTGACGTCTTAGCCGCGACTGGCGCGACGCACCTTGCACCAGCACCCGACGCCGAAGCCCTTCCCGCTCCCGTAGACCGCGCCCTTGAACACGGCGACATTATTGACTTTGATGGACACCAATTGGGGGTTGCCATTTTGCGGGGGCACACACCTGGAGGACTCGCGATCTCTGCAGATATTGACGGCCAACAGCACCTCTTTGTTGGCGATAGCCTCTTCCCCGGTGGCGTGGGCAAAACCACCAACCCAGAGGACTTTGAACAGCTGATCACCGACGTAACTGAACGCCTTTTTGAGGTCTTCCCTGACGACGCCATCGTGCATCCCGGCCACGGCAACGACACCACCCTCGGTGCCGAACGCCCCCACCTAGACGAGTGGCGTGCCCGCGGTTGGTGAGTGGTGGAATCAACGGAACACACAGATCACGCTGGCCACTCCGCACATGCTGCGGACATTGCCGTTGAGCAGGCATATGTTGATGAGCTATTTGCCCGTATTGACGCGGATGTCATCGCAGCCAACGCACGCCTGCGTGATGTGATGCTTCGGGTCGACCGCGCCACCCCCGACCCCGAGGCGTTAGTCGAACGCGAGGTTGAATACCACGCACTCAACGACAAACTCGACACGCTCACTGTGGCACAACTGGGGCTGGTGTTCGGGCGGATCACCCTTGATGGTGAACAGGGTGATGACGATGTGCGTTACATCGGCCGCATCGGTATTGACGCACCCGAAGACCACTACCGCACCCTCCTCTTAGACTGGCGTGCGCCCATGGCCCGGCCGTTCTACATTGCCACCACTGCCAACCCCGAGGGCGTGACCACGAGAAGGCATATTCGCACCACAGGCCGAACCGTGGTGGATATTCACGACGAACAACTTGTCGGTGAGGCGTCGGACGAAAGTGCTTCCGATGTTGTTTCCGAATCCGCCCTGCTTCGTGCGCTGAATGCAGCACGAACAGCGCACATGGGCAACATTGTTGAAACCATCCAGCGCGAACAAGACGACATTATTCGCGACCCCGAGCGCGGCGTGATGGTGGTGGAAGGCGGACCGGGGACCGGCAAAACCGCCGTGGCACTGCACCGCGTTGCTTACCTGTTGTACACATGGCGGGACGTTCTCGCGCGAAGCGGCGTGCTGATCGTTGGCCCCAATCGCGCGTTCCTCGACTATATTTCCCGCGTGCTACCCGAACTCGGCGAAACCGGCGTGGTGCTCACCACTGTGGGCGAGATGTACCCCGGGGTCACGCCAGTAGGAACCGACTCTCTGCTCGCCCGGGAAGTCAAAGGCAGCGCGGAAATGGTGCACATCCTGCGTGCCGCAGTTCAGGCATACCAGACCGTGCCAGCGGAACCTATTCCATTGTTTGTTGATGGTCTTACCCTGCACCTCACCCCGGCCATGGTCACGACGGCGCGAGGACGTGCCCGGCGCAGCGGGCTCCCCCACAACCAGGCCCGCGCGATTTTCTGGGACCAGGCGTTGGACCTATTGGCGCACGCCATGGCGGACATGATCGGTGCCGACCCCCTTGGCGGCACGAACCTGCTGTCTTCCGGCGACATCGCCCAACTGCACGAAGACCTCGCTGACGAATTTGTTGTGGATAGCGCGCTGGATGAGCTGTGGCCCGAGTTGACGCCGCAAAACGTGCTGGAAGAACTGCTGGAATCCCCTGAACGCATCTCCATCGCCGCTGCTGACTACGACGAAGAAACCCAGTCCGCGCTCTATCGGGAGGACGGTGCCGCATGGTCTGCTGCCGATGCCGCTCTGCTTGACGAACTCGCGCAACTGCTGGGCACCGACGATCCCGAACAGGAACGCAAAGCCGCCGAACAACGCTGGCAAGAACAAATTGAAGAAGCCCAGGACGCTCTGGACATTCTTACTGGATCTGCTTCTCAAGACCTCGACGATGGGTTCGATGCTGAGATCCTGATGGCACACGACGTGATTGATGCCGAAACCCTCGCCCAGCGCCAGGAAATCCGCGACAATCGCTCCACCGCCGAACGCGCCAAGGCCGACCGGCTCTGGGCCTACGGCCACGTTGTTGTTGACGAAGCCCAGGAACTCTCCCCCATGGAATGGCGCATGATTATGCGCCGCTGCCCTTCCCGCTGGATGACGCTCGTCGGTGACACGGCGCAGACGGGTTCCCCGGCGGGCGTCGATAGCTGGACCGATACCCTCGAACCGTACGTGAAGAACCGCTTCCGCAGGCACCAACTGACCGTCAACTACCGCACGCCCGCCGACATCATGGACGTCGCCAACACACTGCTGCCTATGATCGCACCGACGCAAACCCCCAGCCAGGCGGTCCGATCTACCGGCATTCCCGTGCGTTTCCTGCCGTCTGGCACCGAGGTTTCATCGCTTATCGACGCCCTACGCACCGAGCACCCCGAGCGACTCACCGCCCACATTGACGCCGACAACGTGGCAGAAATCAAAGGATTGGAATATGACCACGTAGTGCTTGTAGAACCCCAGGAAATTGTGAACAATTCTCCCCAGGGCTGGCAGGACCTATATGTGGCACTTACGCGGGCTACGCAAAGCCTCACTATTGTTGGGGAGATGCCAACTACTGAGCTTTAACTTACTCACGTATTTCACGCTGACACCACACCACAAGCAGGACTGCACCTTTCAACTAGCTCTGGCCATAGTTCAATCAGATCCGCGTGCATGTTGTACGATGCCGAACATTCATCAACATAGCGCGACGCATTACGGAGAAGAACACCACCGATATCAGCAAAATCGCCACCACGAGGAACTAACACATCATTCGCCAAAGATTCTACGCGATTAATGCGCTCGGGAACTGAGCCGGCGGCAGCCTCCCTCACCAGAGAAGTAAGTTTTTCGCGGGAGCTTAAATCGACGGGAAGTGTGCCAGGTTCAATTCCCAAAAGGGACGATAGGTTTCCGGAATAAATCTTGGCATATGCGTTAAAATAATCTACAAAACGGGCAATTCCTTCCCAGTACGATAATTGTGAAGATGAACTCTTCCTGGTTGAGTCATATTCATGAAATACCGCATCCGAATGATGGATTGACGGAATGCCCAACGAAGTTGCAGCATCAAACGCAAAATAGTCCGACGCGAGAATATTTGGGCCCGGCACCACCGGAAGATATTTATGTATCTCCATGAAGGCAACATTTCCACAGTCTGGGTTTAAGCCATCATTAACGGAACGTACAAGAGTGATCACATCACGGTCAGGGACAACAGTCTCCTGTGGAAATGCTTCTTCAATCACGTCTGGAATACTTGCAGGATCGAAGCCAAGAACTTCATAGAGCCTATGCAGTATCGTTCGGTCCCCTGCGGCAACAACGAGATCCTTAACGTCAAGGTTCCATTCGCCGACATAATTGCCACCAACAACCGTAATGTACGTATCTGCCGAGTGTGCAGAACTGGAATGTTCGGAATGCCCTGATCCCAACAGTGACAGTTCCTTTACGATAGGCAACCTACCTTGTTGGTTACGAAACTTATGGTCAAGAGTCACCGTATCGGAATCACGACGATGCACGACGTCAGCACCTAGCGCAATAGAATATAAAAAACACTTGTTCATGGCAGTGCCGTAGTCTTTAGAGCCTTGAAGGAAGAGCGACCGCCAACGATGATCAGATTCACTGGTAAAAATACGATGAATTATTTTACTCTGTCGTTCGATAGTAAGGTGAATAGTATCTAATTTTCCATCCCGATTACGGCATTCCCTTAGGGCAGCGGCATTATTTTCTACATGGTCACCGTTATCGGTTTCAATAACCACAAGTGGAATGTCGTATCCAAGCGACCGCGCTTCCTGAACCTCCAAACTTGCGCTAGATATAGCTGCCGTTGCATCACGATTCGTTGGGATGACGAGGATATGTTTTATTTCAGTCATCATTTCCTCCATAATATTTGGGCGGCTGTAACGCTGTCACGCGAGCCGTGTAACTATTCTCGCCGCAGATTTTCCACTTGTAGTATCTCCCGAAAGCGGCTCGGCATCAGACAGTGCTTGGCTTGGTATCAAGGTGCCCAACAAACGAGGCCCAGCTCCCGATGTTTTATGCATGCTATAAAAGGCACTATTTCCGCGATCAGGATTCAGCTCTTGCCTTACGCTACGTCAAAGACATAGCCTGTGCACTATGTGGTCATTAAGAAGAATGCTACCCCGCATCGCGGGTACCGTAGCTACGGCATGCCTCACTGTAGTGGGCATCGCTGCTTACAATCGACATCATTATCGACCCCACGGTGATAATCCCCGCGATCCCGATGCAGTCGCACGCAAAGGTGACGTAGAACCGTTGGCTGGCGACTATATGCGCGGCTTCTACTACCCCGCTCATGGTGTCGCGCGTCCTGGGACAGTCGTTGTGTTCAAAGGCTCCGAGGGCGGCAATAACGACGACATGGCTCGACAGATCCGGGATCGCGGCTACAACGTTGTGGGCCTTTACTTCTTCGGTCAAACAGGTCAGCAGGGGTTTTTGTCCAACGTACCCCTAGAGTTTTTTGATGAGGTACTCGCCTGGATTAAAGAACACGGCAACATTGAAGAACCAATCACGGTATTGGGGGTGTCCAAGGGAGCCGAGTTGGCGGCGAACTTGGCTATTCATTACCCCGAAATCAACAACATCGTCTTGTACACACCGACTGCCTACAACTACCAAGGACTTGACTTTCGGCGGCAAAGCGCCTCGCCACCAAGCTTTACGTGGCGCGGAGAACCTGTGGAATATGCAAGGCTGCGGTCCTTTCCCTCGACGATGGTAAGGCTTTTGATGTTCCTGCCTGTGTCGTACCGCAAAACCTACGAGGCAACACTCGCCGAGGCTAGCAACCGAGATGCTGCCCGCATTCCCATCGAGAAATTTTCCGGCCACGGATTACTATTTGCTGGCGATCAAGACGCTATGTGGCAAAGTGACTCCGCGGTACAGGAGCTGAGTGAGCGGAATAAAAATCTGGAAGGCGTAATATACCCGGGCGCCGGACACCTTTTCTCCACGGATATTGATCAGGAATATGGACGGATATGGCCAACAATGCTTGGCGGGACTGTAGATGGTAACCGGGCAGCCAAAATCCAGTCAGATAAACTATTGTTTGAGCGTTTAGATGCCTGGCATATGGACACGTAAAACCCATAAATCATCAATCCCCCGGCCAGACATCACAATGCATGGCCAGGGGATGAAAAATAAAATTAAGGTACTAATTCACAGTGTGAACAATCATGACGTCGCACTGAGATTGGCGTGCCACATCGGCGGGAACAGAACCCAAGAGGCGACCAGTCAGGGTGTTGATGCCACGGTTGCCCACGACTAAAAGGTCAGCTTGTGCTTCGTTCACAATCGACATCAGGGCTTCGACGGGAGTGCCGGGTTTCACCACGGTTTCAATATTGGTGGCACCTTTTTCCCGTGCTGCGGCTGAGGCTGATTCGAGGTTCTTGTACGCGGGGTCGTCGCCAAGTACGGTGACGGAATCCTGGCGGAGGGTTTTTGATGCATCTTCAGAGGTCTCGTAGTAGGCGCATCCGATGATCAGGGTTGCGTTGAATGCGGCGGCGATTCCGGCTGCGCGTTCAACGGCGAGCATCGAGGACTTGGAGCCGTCTGTGCCTACAACAATCTTCTTGTAATCGCTCATCGGGGACCTTTCACGTTTTGTATGGTTCTAAACCTATCAAACAGAGTAGCACCGGCATCTACCTTACAGGCCGGCTTCTTTCATTCCGCGAAGTTCTTTCCTCAAATCAGCAATCTCATCACGCAAACGCCCTGCTAGTTCAAATTTCAGCTCGCGGGCGGCTGCCCCCATTTGAGCGGTAAGGTCGTCGATGAGTTTTTGAACTTGCTCACGTGGCATGCCGGAAACGTCCGCAGTGTCACGGGCAACGGCGGCATCGGCGCTGGCGTCTTCGGTGGCCGGAAGCTCGCCACCGTCTTCGTACACTTCGTCCAGAATATCGGCGATTTTTTTGCGCAGCGGCTGGGGGTCAATGCCGTGTTCGGTGTTGTAGGCGATTTGTTTTTCGCGGCGTCGTTCCGTCTCCTCAATGGCGTTCTGCATGGAGTCGGTAATGCGGTCGGCGTACATGTGCACTTCGCCGGAAACATTGCGGGCCGCGCGACCAATGGTCTGGATAAGGGACGTTGTGGAGCGGAGAAAACCTTCTTTATCGGCATCCAAAATGGCAACCAGGGAGACTTCGGGCAGGTCAAGACCCTCGCGGAGGAGGTTGATGCCCACGAGGACGTCGTATTCACCGAGCCGGAGCTGGCGGAGCAGTTCCACGCGCTGCAGGGTGTCTATGTCAGAGTGGAGGTAACGCACGCGCACGCCGTTTTCCAGCAAGTAGTCGGTGAGATCTTCTGCCATCTTCTTGGTCAGCGTGGTCACCAGCACACGTTCCTTTTTCTCCACGCGCAGCCGAATTTCGTGGATGAGGTCATCGATTTGACCATCAGTAGGTTTGACCACCACTTTCGGATCAACAAGCCCGGTGGGCCTAATAACCTGTTCAACGAACTCTCCCCCGCTGGCGGCCATTTCAAAGGTACCGGGAGTGGCGGACATAAAAACGGCCTGGCCCCGGCGGTCGTCGAATTCTTGCCAGGTCAACGGGCGGTTATCCAGCGCAGAAGGCAGGCGGAAACCGAAGTCCACGAGGTTGCGTTTGCGAGAGGCATCGCCTTCGTACATGCCACCGATTTGGGGCACGGTGACGTGAGATTCGTCGATGATCAACAGGAAGTCTTCGGGGAAGTAGTCAATGAGCGTCGCGGGTGCAGACCCTGCATCGCGGCCGTCGATGTGGCGGGAGTAATTCTCAATCCCAGAGCAGAAACCTACTTGTTCGATCATTTCCAGATCGTATTCGGTGCGCATGCGCAGACGCTGCGCTTCCAGAAGTTTGCCGCGATTTTCCAAATCCTCCAACCGCGCGGCCAGTTCCGCTTTGATGGCCTCCACTGCTTTTTCCATCCGTTCCGGCCCGGCCACATAGTGTGTGGCGGGGAAAATACGCAGTTCATCGGCTTGGCTGATCACATCACCGGTGAGTGGGTGAATGTAATACAGGGCGTCAATTTCGTCGCCGAAGAATTCCACACGCACGGCAAGCTCTTCGTAGGCGGGAATAATGTCCACCGTGTCGCCTTTAACACGGAAGGTACCTCGACTAAACGCGACGTCGTTACGCGCGTACTGAATGTCCACCAGTAGTCGGAGGAAGCGGTCACGCTCTACCTCATCCCCCACCTTCAGGAGCACGGACCGGTCCAGGTAGGACTGCGGGGTACCCAGGCCGTAAATGCAGGACACGGAGCTTACTACCACGACATCGCGACGCGAAAGCAAGCTGGACGTGGCGGAGTGGCGCAGGCGTTCGACGTCTTCATTGATGGAGGAGTCTTTTTCAATGTAGGTATCGGTTTGCGCAATGTAGGCTTCCGGCTGGTAGTAGTCGTAATAGCTGACAAAATATTCAACGGCATTATTGGGCAATAGCTGCCGGAGTTCGTTGGCCAGCTGCGCGGCGAGGGTTTTATTCGGGGCCATGACGAGGGTCGGCCGTTGCACCTTTTCAATAAGCCAGGCTGCGGTTGCAGATTTACCGGTACCCGTCGCACCCATCAACACAATGTCCCGCTCACCACGGTTAATGCGGTCAGCTAATTCGGCGATGGCTGATGGCTGGTCACCCGCAGGCTGATACTCACTCACCACCTCGAATTCTTTGGCGACACGTTCAATGTCGCCAACAGGTCGGTGTTCAGAATGGGACAGCACGGGGTGTTCAGCAGCGAAAGCCATGATCCCCAGCATAATGATCAGCGATTTAGTACTCTAACCCTCGTGCATATTTCTTTAAACGCGCAGCGTAAGCGCCACAGTACTTTTGCTATCACAACAATAGCGTGCCTTGTGTCCATGATGCTTATCGACGCCCCGACTGCCACCGCCGAGCCCTGCTCCCGTCGTGCGGCTCCCGCAGGACCTTCCCTGTCAAGCCAGCTATCCTCTGGATCGAATGGCCTATCGAGCGGCGCTGGCAGCTCCAATCCGCCATGGTTGAACGGCTCCCCCGGCGAACTTCCTGTGCTGAAAGGCCACACCCAGGCGATCCAGTCACTGACCGGCCCAGGCTCAAACCCCCGTACCGACCGCCTTTTCGACATCGCGGGCACCGACCTCGGCATCGCGTACAAAGATGCTGCCGGGCACACCATGCTGGTATTCGGCGACACCATGGCCTGCGACGGCTCCGCTGGAGAATGGCGCAGCAATACCATCATGCGCACCAGCGACAATAACTACACCGACGGCGTAACTGTTGAGGAAGCACTGACAGAACACGGATATGCACGACAAGGACGCGCCCGGGAGTTTATCCCTTCCTTGAAAGAACCAGGTGTTGAACACACCGTGATTCCCACCGCAGGTATCACAGTAAACGGAGTCCAGTACATTGACTTCATGTCTGTACGTAGCTGGGGACGCCCCGGCGAATGGTTCACCAACTACGCAGCAACCGTCTCCTCCACTGACGGTGAAAACTGGACAGTGGTGCCGGGATCCCAGCGTGCCAACAAAGGCCCATCGATGCCCGGCGGCGGACAGTACCGCGCCGGGAACGAGCGCATTCAAATGTCAGCGTTTGTAGAACACGGTGGATACATCTACCGTTTCAGCACCCCATCGGGGCGTGATGGCAGCGCAATTGTGGCCCGCGCCCCTAAAGCACAATTCCCCAAGGAAGACGCTTTCGAGTTTTTCGACGGTGCAGGCTGGTCGGCCACGCCAACACGAGCCGCAGCCGTGATTGACGGCAGTGTTTCCGAACTCTCGGTTGCGTGGAACCCCTACCTCGGAAAATTCATTGCCCTCTACATCGACGGCAATGGCATGGTGCTGCGGACCGCCGATTCTCCCACCGGACCATGGAGCAGCAAACGCATGCTGGTGGATACCGCCACTATTGGCGACCTCTACGGTGGTTTCATCCTCCCCTCGAATAATGACCACAACCTGTATTTCGTGGCCACCACCTGGTCAAACTACAACGTGATGGTAATGCGCACCAACCTTAGTGAACTCTTCGGCGTTCCGCTCTTGGCCTCTGGCGATGTCAACCCGGATCCGGTTGCCGACGACGGCCTAGAGGTTGTTGAGGTTCTCAAGCCCGAGCAGGTCGCGGCCGCCACCGCCGATGACGGTGTGGTCACAGAGGACGACGTGGTGACACGTTAATTGTCACCACGCGACAACTGAGGAAGGTCTGGACCTGCGGGCATACCCATGGCGAGACGGGCATCACGCATAAAATGAAGCCCCTCAATCGCAATTTCGCCTGCAAGTTCCGCCTGCCGCGGAGTCTGAGCGGAGCCAAGACTTGCTTGCGCAGAGTTGTAACGCTCAGATGCTGTCCCAATGAGGCTTGTCGACGCCTCGTCTGTACCGGATGTCGTGAGCACTTCCGACCCCAACCGCTCAATCCAGCGACGTGCTTCGGCCTGTGCGTCCATCATCCGTATTTCTTCTTGCTGCTCGCCTTTGTTGCGGTCTTTAATCTGCTGAACAAATTGAAAAATGAAGGTGGACACTACCAATACCAGCACGATAAACATGAACACTGGTACGAACGTAAATGGTGAGAAAAATCCTGTTGGCACGCGACACTAAACCTATCTACTGAAACGAACACGTCACAAAGTGGCGAGGAAGTCATCAACCTGCTTGCGGAGATGATCGACGCTTCCATTATTGTCGATCAAAACATCCGCAGATGCGAGTCGAGTCACATCATCAACCTGGTGCGACATACGACGACGAACATCATCTTCATCTAATCCACGATGCTCAACCAACCGCCGCACGCGCTCCTCAATGTCAGTGTGCACAACAATGACCATATCCATCTCCTCGTGCAGACCCCGCTCCACCAGCAATGGCATGTCATAGACTAGGAAGTTCTCTTTCTCGGCGGCCGCAAGGTCAAACTGCCGCTGGGTTTCCTGCTCGATTCGTGGATGGGTGATGGCATTCAGCGCATTGGTGGCTTCCTCAGTGGCGAACGCACGATTGGCCAGCTCTTGACGGTTGAGACTGCCATCGTCGTTGAGAATATCCTGCCCAAACACCTCTACAAGCTCAGCCAAGGCAGGTTGTCCAGGTTCCACCACTTCACGAGCAATCTGGTCCGCATCGACGACGCGAATGCCTTGGTCCCGGAGCATCGCCGCCACGGTTGATTTACCGCTGCCGATCCCGCCTGTCAGGCCAATGAGTAACATGTACTTCAGCCTAACAATGTGACAAGCCCCCGTCGTGGTGACGGGGGCTTGTGTTGAGTGATGTGACTAGTCTGACTTCTCAGATTTCGCCGTGGTGGTGATGATCACCGAGTCGGCAGTCACCTGGTCGGCTGGATGGCCCTCCACCTTCTCAAACTTCTTGGTGTTGGACACCACAACCGGGGTGATCAGCGGATAGCCAGCCGCCTTGACCACCTGCGGGTCAAAGGTGATCAACGGCTCACCCGCGGTCACCTTCTGGTTACGGGTGACATGAACATCAAAGCCCTCACCACCGAGCTGCACTGTATCAAGACCCACGTGAATGAGAACTTCCACGCCACTATCCAGGCGCAGCGCCACGGCATGACCGCTCTTCTGCACCATGAGTACCTTGGCATCTGCAGGAGCAACCACCGTGTTGTTGCTGGGTTCGATGGCAACGCCATCGCCGAGACGACCACCAGCGAAAATCGGGTCAGGAACCTCCGACAATGGGAGAGCCTTGCCTTCAAGGGGTGCCGTCAGTTCGGTTACCGCGCCGGGTTCGAGGGCCGTCTTCGCAGGTGCTTCCGCCACTGCAGTGGCTGTGGCACTCGCGGTTGCCGTTGCGGTCGCTGCGGCAGCAACAGGAGCAGCAGCCTCGGCAGAAGCTGCGGCAGCTGGGGCGTCGTCACCCGCAGCATCGTCCGAATCTTCCTTGCCTTCCTCAGCGGCGATCTGGGCCAGAACCTCAGCCTTCTCATCGGCGGAGCGGTAGTCGAAGAACACCACCAGCAGGAAGGACGTCACAAAGGCGACAGTAATACCAATGATGTAGCCGAAGGTTGGTTTCATGGCGACGGTGGTCAGTGCGGAGGTAAACACAAACGCATATGCCTTCACCGAGAACAGACCCATAACAACACCGCCAGCGAAACAGCCGGGAAGCAGACGCATGTAGGTCTTACGGAAACGCAGCAGCACACCATACAGGGACGGTTCAGAAATACCGCCCAGCAAACCGGCCATCAAGCTACCAAAGGAAACCTGGCGCATCTGACGGTTCTTCTCACGCCACGAAACGACAAGCACGCCGGCGACAACACCGAAGCAAGCAAAGTTCCAGGCACCCATGGGGCCCTGGATGAAGTCGTAACCCAGGGTGTTGATGTTCTGAATCATGATGGCGTTCAGTGGCCAGTGCAGACCCAAGGGCACCAAGAACGGGTACAGCAGCGGAATCACAATAGCCAGAATGAACGGGGAGAAATTATTGATAGCTTCCAGCGCGCTGGAAATGCCATTACCTACACCGATACCGAAGGGACCGAGCAGGAACGCTGTTGCCGGAATAAGAACCAGCAAACAAATAAACGGCACAAACACCATCTGCACTGCGGCCGGGATGATCCTCTTCAGGCCCTTTTCCAACCAGTACAGCGCGATAGCAGCAAGCATCGGCGGGAACACCTGCCCACCGTAATCATTCAGCACCATCGGAATGCCCCAGACGTCAACAGTGTAAATGTCGACGCCCACCGAGTTTTGTGTCACCACAGTGTCTGGCAGCTCTTTCATGGCCAAAAATTCCGGTGTGAGCAGGGCTGCCGGAATAGCGGCACCCACCCACTCGTTAGCGCCCAACTTCCTGGCAGCAGTAGCACCCACCATAATCGGCAGGAAATAGAAAACGCTGCGCCACATGGCGTGCATGAACTGGAACGTTGGAGGCTGGACCTCGGCACGGAAATCCTGAATACCGGCAGTATCACACAGCACCAGAATCGTAATAATCAGTGAGGCCCCCAGTAGAGCCCACAGAATCGGACGGAACGTGTCAGAGAGGAATTCAAAGCAGTAATCAACCCACCCGAATCGTCCTCGGACACCGCCGTATTCTTTCTTGCCGGAGCTTGCTGCTTTCTTTTCCTCGCCGCTCTTATCCACACCCGGCAATTTGACGAGTTCCTGGTAATAATTGGCAACGTCGCCGCCCATCACCACTTGAAGGCCGGTTGAACCCTGAGGAACAACGCCCAAGACTTCAGGAATATCATCCAATGCGGTCTGATCAGCCTTGGACTGATCGACAAGCTGAAAGCGCAAACGCGTCGCACAGTGAGTCAGGCTGGCAATGTTGTCCGCCCCGCCCACATTGTCAAGAATCGACTGCGATGCCGTCGCAACTTTTGACGCCATGTTCGAACCTTTCGTATATATTACAGACCCAGGGGTTCCTGGACTGCAAGCACCAAGAGAGATACAGCGCGCAAAAGCCCGCTTCTACCACAAACCAAGCTGCAAATCCCTGTGAGTTCACCCACTTATGCCCGGTTCTCCGGTGATTCCCCACAATCTTATGCGTTTGAAGCAAAACATTCCAACATGTCCAGATAATGTCATATCCAGCAGGAGGCGCACCGGAAGCAAGCCTCAGCAGCGCTTTTGCTAAAATCTGTGCTTTTTATACATTATCGTGCAAGAAGAATCACACCATACCGTTTGTGTTGGTTATTGCTGCGACTTCTGCTAAAATGCCGCCCGATGATTTGCGATAGGTTGCTGTGAGCCACAATGGCACCCGATGATCCCTGCTGTGATGCCGACAATGCAAAAACCTAAACAGTATTTATGCCGAGTAGGTCCATTGCTAGGATCGGAATGGGGTGTTTTCGTGCTTGAGGGTGGACTTAGTTATCAGGGGAATGTTGGAGTCTATCAAACTCACACCCCGGACAGGCTGAGCGCACATTTCGTAGACCACAACAACCAGACTGCCACTCACGCTCTACCAAACTGCCAGAAAAACCAGGAAAAATGGCAGTTTGATAGATCATGGCGAGCCAAAAACCATTGAACAGCGTTAGTGCAAATATTTGCATGAAAGTATGCTTATCCCCAAGCACGAAAACAAGGCATTTTTGCACCCGAACATAAGCATACTTTGCACGAGGCGTTTTCCCGCACGCAAAACACATACAAACAGCAGAAAACCCCCGGATTCTCGCGGATACGTCACAAGAACCTCAGGGGTTAATACTGAACGCGACAAACGGCGCGGTAACTGGTTAGTTAGTTGCCGGCCAGCTTCTCACGGAGGGCTGCAAGCTGCTCATCGGAAGCGAGGGAGCCACTGACCTCAGCCTCTGCGTCAGCGGCAGGAGCTGCGGGGGCAGCAGCGGCATCGTCAGACGAGTAGTTGGAAGGAGTGGAGCCTTCCTCAGCTGCGCTAGCGGCAGCAGCTGCGCGGTGGCGCTCAATCTGAGCGGTGTGCAGCTGGAAGCGACGCTCGGACTCGGCGTAACGGTCTTCCCATTCCTGACGCTGGGCATCAAAACCTTCGAGCCATTCGTTGGTCTCTGGGTCGAAGCCCTCGGGGAAGATGTAGTTACCCTGCTCGTCGTAGGAGTCGGCCATGCCGTACTTCGACGGGTCAAAGTCCTCGGTGTAGTCCTCATCAGCCTGCTTCAGGGACAGGGAGATGCGGCGACGCTCAAGGTCAATATCGATGACCTTGACCATTGCTTCTTCGTTGACGCCGACAACCTGGTCCGGCACCTCAACGTGGCGCTCTGCCAGTTCGGAGATGTGAACCAGACCCTCGATGCCCTCTTCGACGCGGACGAACGCGCCGAACGGAACCAGTTTGGTGACCTTACCAGGAACGATCTGGCCAACAGCGTGGGTGCGAGCAAAGACGCGCCACGGATCTTCCATGGTGGCCTTCAGGGACAGGGAGACGCGCTCGCGATCAAGATCAACGTCAAGGACCTCGACGGTGACTTCATCGCCAACAGCGACAACCTCGGAAGGATGATCAATGTGCTTCCAGGACAGCTCGGAAACGTGAACCAGTCCGTCCACACCGCCCAGATCGACGAATGCGCCGAAGTTGACGATGGAGGACACGACGCCCTTGCGGACCTGGCCCTTCTGAAGCTGGTGCAGGAACTCAGAGCGAACCTCAGACTGGGTCTGCTCAAGCCATGCACGACGGGACAGCACAACATTGTTGCGGTTCTTGTCCAGCTCGATGATCTTTGCTTCGATTTCCTGGCCGATGTAAGGATCCAGGTCACGAACGCGACGCATCTCAACAAGAGATGCGGGAAGGAAACCGCGGAGGCCGATGTCCAGAATGAGGCCGCCCTTGACAACCTCAATGACAGTACCGGTGACCGGCTCGTCCTTCTCCTTGAGTTCCTCAATGGCACCCCAGGCACGCTCGTACTGTGCGCGCTTCTTGGAGAGGATGAGGCGGCCTTCCTTGTCCTCCTTGGTCAGAACCAGTGCATCAATTTCGTCGCCAACCTGGACGACCTCGCCCGGATCGACATCGTGCTTGATGGAAAGTTCGCGAGAAGGAATCACACCTTCGGTTTTGTAGCCGATGTCGAGCAGTACCTCGTCGCGGTCAACCTTAACGACGGTACCTTCCACGATATCGCCATCGTTGAAGTACTTGATGGTTGCGTCGACTGCGGCGAGGAAGTCCTCAGCGGAGCCAATGTCATTGACGGCAACCTGAGGGGTGTTGTTGGTGGGCATATGTAGAGTGCTCCGATAACAAATAGGAATAGAAAACGGACAGGATGCGAATCTTTCAAATCCCCACGTAGATGCGGGGTTTGATCTCACTAGAAAGCACGACCGACTCTCCTATTTAAAGTAACCACACTCTCCAGCACAGACACGCTCTAGACACCATAACGCATTTTCCCTGCTAGAGCAAATAGAATCGCATCACATGAGAGCATCCGAAGCCGTGACGAACCAGGAGTCCTCCGCAGCCAATCGTTCCTGGTGGGACTATGATGCCAACAACTACCATCAGGAGCACCCCAATTATCTCGGTTCCACCTCCCCCACCGGCGAATTCTACTGGTGCCCCGAGATGCTTCACGAACGCGATATTCGCCTACTTGGCGACGCCCGCACCTCCCGAGTGCTGGAGATAGGCTGCGGGTCTGCACCCTGCTCGCGCTGGCTCGCGGCTGACGGCGCCGGGTTTGTGACGGGCTTTGACATTTCCGCCAACATGATCGCCCACGCAGGCGAGACCACAGTGCCGCTTGTTCAGGCCGACGCCGTGGACATGCCGTACCGCGATTCTTCCTTTGACATCGCCTTTTCCACATTCGGCGCCATTCCCTTTGTCGCTGATTCAGCCGGGTTGATGCGGGAAGTCGCACGAGTCCTGCGACCAGGAGGACGCTTTGTCTTTTCCATCACACACCCCATGCGATGGATCTTCCCCGACAACCCCGGCGAAGGCGGCCTCACAGTATTCACCAGCTATTTCAACCGCTCGCCCTATGTTGAACGCAACCCAGACACCGGCACAGCAACCTACGTGGAGCATCACCGCACACTCGGCGACCGTATTCGCGAGCTCATAGCCGCTGGTTTCATTATCGACGACGTGATTGAACCCGAGTGGCCCGACCACCTCACCGAAGAATGGGGGCAATGGTCGCCACTACGTGGCAAACTATTCCCCGGAACGGCGATTTTTGTTTCACACCTGGAGGAAAACTCATGATTCCAGCGCACTGGGTCGAGCACAGGCGTTCCGACGACCGCGAACTCATCGGGTGGGTGGATCTAGACACCCACGCACCCCAACTACTTCCCTACAATCGACTCGGCCAGCCCCTAGAACTCGTTGACTCCTGGGATGAGGCCGAAGCCGCCATTGACGCAATCGGGTTGCGGTGCCTTACCGGCAGATTCCAGTATCAGGCAGATGGTAGCGAAGAATTAACCGTTCGCATCAAGCATGTGTACGACGATCGCATCGTCCTGACCACCGCCCTTACTGATGCTGTAGAGGATGTTGGCGAGGAAATCACCATTCCCTTCCCCGCGCCAGCGGCGTTACGCTAGCCTTATGCTCCTTATGGTGAACAAACTCTAGTTATCCTGCGCGATTCCATCGTTAATAATCAGTCGTGACGAAGAATAGCCGCATGAGGATCTGGAATATATCGTCTTGACAGTGATCTTGCAGAACAGCGTCGCAAGTTCAAGGACTTTATTGTCCCTTTCTCTCCAGCATAGTAATTGGCCCGCCCAGGACATTCAGACGGACCAATCACTATATGGAACTATGAGTAGAAGGGTGTTCCGCCGTAGTCCCACCAATTGCTAACAAGCTTGTAGGAGTAGTGCGTATCTTCATATGCCCGAGCTAGCGAAACGCACTTAGTGCCTTTACCTTGAACAACGTCGAATGTATGTGACGGTCCGCGGTGCGGATTGTCTGGCCGCAACTCAACCGTGTAGTAGCCCCTGACTCTACTGGGCGCATAGTTGACACAGAACTGATCATCACCATCGTTGTATGTCACGGTGATGGTCTCACCGGTTGCGTCCCCAAGCGTTTCGGTGAAGCTATTTGCGGCTGCTTGCGGGACAAGCACAACCGAAGCTCCAACAGCAACTAGCCCAGCAACCACAGCCCTCAGCGATGAACGTGGCTTCCACATAATTTGACCTCCTGAGAAACAAATTTTCCTTTACATCTAGTTAGTATGTTTCCCGGAAAAAATAGTTACAGCAGATTGCTCGTGCAGGGGTGTTGGCAACTAAAGTGTTTTCATTTTCAATAGCCGCAGCAAGTCATTACTGTATCAATTTTATCATGAAAAATATTTAGATAGCATTTTTGTTACCGAAAACCCCTCGTCTACTAAATCGATGCAAAATTCTCAGCAAACGGGGGTAGTTAATTCTAGTGCGCCGCCGCATCCCAGTTTGGTCCGTGCCCTGCGGATACTTCAAGTGGCACGGTTAGAGTGATAGCGTTGTCCATTTCACGTTCCACGATCTCTTGAACTTGTTCAAGTTCGCCGGGGGCGATTTCGACAACGAGTTCGTCGTGGACCTGCAGAAGCACGCGAGATGTAATACCTGCCTTTTTGAGGGCGGTGTCGACACGCAGCATGGCCACCTTGATAATGTCAGCGGCGGTGCCCTGAATGGGTGCATTGAGGGCGGCACGCTCGGCGTTTTCGCGGGCAACGCGGTTATCGGAAAGAAGTTCCGGCAGGTAGCGGCGTCGTCCGAAAAGCGTGGCGGTGTAGCCTTCGTTACGAGCTTCAACAACCACGTCATCGAGGTAGCGTTTCACACCACCAAAACGCTCAAAATAGTTTTCCATGATGCGTTTCGCCTCGCCTTGCGGGATACCGAGTTGCTGCGCAAGACCAAAGGCAGACAAACCATAGACAAGGCCGTAGGACATGGCTTTGACGCGGCGTCGTAATTCAGGGGTGACCTGATCAACCGGGACGTCGAAAACGCGGGAACCAACATAGTTGTGCAAGTCTTCGCCGCGTTTGTAGGCGTCGATCAGGCCGGCGTCACCGGAAAGGTGCGCCATCACGCGCATTTCAATCTGGGAATAGTCAGCGGTCAGCAGGGTCTCATAGCCGGACCCCACCACAAAAGCGGAACGAATTTTGCGCCCTGCCGGGGTGCGGACGGGAATATTCTGCAGATTCGGATCTGTCGAGGATAAACGCCCAGTGGATGCGACGGTTTGGTTGAATGTGGTGTGAATGCGACCGTCGGCACCAACGGCTTTAATCAACCCGTCAAGGGTTGTTTTCATCTTCTGGTATTCGCGGTGTGCGAGCAGATGATCCAGGAACGGGTGAGGGTTAGTTACCGCCAGGGCCTCAATTTCCTTGGCCGCCGTAGAATAGCCCGTCTTTGTTTTCTTGGTCTTCGGCATGCTGAGCGTTTCAAACAACACAACCTGTAACTGCTTGGGGCTAGAAAGGTTCAAATTCGGATCGTTTGCGAGTTCGCGAGCGGCAGCTTCCTCATTTGCCACCATATCCACAAATTGGTCGCGTTGTTCTTCCAACGTGGCCACATCCACAGCAATGCCCGCAGCCTCCATGCGCGCGAGAACACCAATCAGTGGAACTTCCAGATCTCGATACAGCTCAAACTCATTAATTTTCTGTAATTCCTTGGTCAACTCCACTGCAAGTTCATAGATTGCAGACGCCTGATCTATGAGGGGACGGGAGTCATCTGGGGCGTCGAGAAGCGACAATTGACCAGTGTTTTCTTCCTCGGACAGTTGCCGCTGCAAATGCCGCTGATACACATCCTTCAATTCGTAGGTACGCTGGCCTGGACGTAACAAATACGCGGCAATAGCAGTGTCCTGTGCAATACCATTCAGCTCGAAACCACGCCCAGCCAGCATATGAAACGCAGCCTTCGCATGATGCAGGTACTTCGGGTTTTCCGAAGCCAACCACTCCGCCAGCACCCGCTCCTCTTCCTCCGTGATCGCCGCAAGATCAACAGCAACGGCGTGGGACTGGGCGTCGAGAAGCGCCAGCGACCACGCGTCACCGTCAGCAGGCTGAGGATTCCCGGCAACCGCAAGCGCCAAACCCTGCCCCGCGCGGGCCGCTAACCACTCGCCCAGAGGTTGCGTATCGACGACCACCTCACGCGCCGTTTCCTCCACAACGTCCGGCGCCGCGCCGTCCGCCTCAACCACCGACAACACTCGCTCACGCAAATTCGTGCCAAACTCAAGTTCATCAAACTTGGCGGCAACCTCTGCCACCTGTGCAGGCTGCAGCTCCAGCTGATCCGGCGTGACAGGAAGAGAAACATCCTTCACCATCGCCGTGAGATCACGATTCAACTTCACCTGGTCAAGGCGCTCGCGAAGGCTGTTACCCACCTTGCCTTTCACCTCATCAGCATGATCCAGCAAGTTAGCCAGAGATCCGTACTGCACAATCCACTTCTGTGCCGTCTTCTCCCCCACCCCGGGAATGCCCGGCAGGTTATCCGAGGGATCACCTCGCAGCGCGGCGAAATCCGGATACTGCTGCGGTGTTAAACCGTACTTCTCCTCCACCGCATCCGGGGTAAACCGGTGCAAGGTGCTCACACCGCGCATAGGGTAAAGCACCGTGGTTGTGCCATTCACCAGTTGAAACGAGTCGCGGTCCCCCGTGACAATCAGGGTTTCAAACCCAAGGGGCTCAGCGGCTGTCGAAAGCGTGGCGATAATATCGTCGGCCTCGTAGTTCTCCTTCTCCAAGGTGGTAATTCCCAGCGGCTCAAGCACCTGCTTAATCAACTCAACCTGACCCTTAAACTCCTCGGGCGTGGCATCACGCTGAGCCTTATACTCGGGAAACATCTCCGAACGGAACGTGTGGCGCCCAACGTCAAACGCCACGGCCACGTGCGTCGGCTGCTCCTCCTTGATGAGGTTAGTGAGCATCGACAAAAACCCATACACCGCGTTCGTGTGCTGCCCTCCCGTCGTGGCGAAGTTCTCCGCAGGCAGGGCATAAAACGCGCGAAAAGCCATCGAATGCCCGTCAATGAGCATCAGGCGACGCGAAGTATCTGGGGTGCGGGTAGGGGTTGTTGCTGGCGATGCTGCTGGAGATGTTGTGGAAGTCACGCACCCAATACTATTCAAAAACCCCGACATGACCATGATGGGGTCCTGGTGAGGCGCTGCGGGTTCGCTGCGCTGGGCGGGCAAGGCAGGCGTGCGGGTACAAGCGCGGATTTCCCCTTTTGTGGCTAGATGCGCTAACATCTCTTCCGGTAAGCCCCAGTAGCCCAATTGGCAGAGGCAACGGATTCAAAACCCGTCCAGTGTGAGTTCGAGTCTCACCTGGGGCACTGCTGAGAACACCCCGCCCACCTGCATTTTTTGCGGTGGGCGGGGATTTTTGTTTAGTGTTGCGCGGGATTCGGCCGGTGGTTTTGGAGAAGGCGTGTGATACCCCCCTCCCCGCCTCTCTTGCAATAACTGCACCAGGAAACACACCAGCAACCAGCCGCTGTCTCAAGTTTTCAGATTGGTTGTGGCCCACAGGACAACATCATTGTCCTGTCAAGTTTGTATATGCTCCGGTACGAAAATGGGATGTTGTTGCACCGGACGATATACAAACCTTACATGCGGTCTTTTGCAGCAAATTTTTCAATGCCCGACGTGACATTTCTTTTGCATAAAACGCCGCCCAAGCTGGCACTTTTGCCAAATCGGAGCGCAAACATTAATCCAATGATTTCGCATCGAAATTTTCATCTCCACCCACTGTAATATGCGAGCATCCCATCGTTCTCTGATAAATAAATTTTTGCCATTTATATAAACTTTCAAATATCAGCAACTATGAAATAATCCCAAAATTTTAGATACGCCAACAAGCCCTTATCACCCCACTAGTCTGACCTGCCATTTTTCAATAATTATAAGCACCTCACCCCACATTAAGATGAACCCATATTCAATAAAAGAAAATTTTATAAAATGTGTGAAAAACCAATGTCGCCTACGCATTTCTAGTCAGAAAATTATCACAACCAATAACAGCAAACCTACTATACTGGGAGGACCATCTTGCGCGATCAAGATAAAATTTTCTATATACATTTTTGGAGCATAGTGATAACGTGCAAAGCACAGTCGATAGACGCTTAATAAACATCCATCATCAGCCATATCAAACACTTCAAGGAGGGTTCACTATGAAATTCGCGCGGTCTATTCCAGCATCCATTGGAGCAGCAGCCATTCTTGCCCTTGCCCCAATGACGGCAACGGCAGTTCCCGGAGGTCAGACTAAAGAGACTGAAACCACCACCCAAGCCACAACCACTCAGGAAAAACCTCAGGCATCTGACATCAAGAAAAGTAGTGATATTGATGAGCAGGCGACTGTCCTTCAACGGTTCGTCACAGAGAAGGATGGGCAAAAGAGGTTTAATGAACAAGCTGCCAAAGACGCTGGCGCATCAGACCTTATTCTGGAATCAGGCAGGAAATACAATGCTATTTCCGAGAGCAGGAATGGGACCGATGAGTTCAAAGTTCATGGAAATTATTGCGGCCCAAGTCATAGCGGCCCTGGCGCACCAATTGACACACTTGATCGGCTGTGTCAAGAGCATGATAAATGCTATGGACAAAAGGGAAATCACGCATGCTCATGTGACTCAGATCTAATAAATGGAATCACGCGAAATTTGGGAAAATTTAGGGGACCAGAGGAGCAGCAGGCAGCTATTTCAATAGCTATAGCTTTTGCCGCGTACACACCTAGCTGTAATCCCAATTAAATTGATTGCGGCAAAATTGATCCCTAATGCCCACACAACGCTTTCGCCTTTCCCCGCTTAACAGGTACGAGTACGCGTCAATCCTGTGCTCACTGCTGATCATTGTGTTCCCCTTTGTGGACCAATACCTTTTCCGGTTTTTTCCTGAAGGGTATGTTCCCTACATAATCTTCACAATTCCTCTGGGAATAATCCCGTTCATACTGGCGTGGCTGGGGAAAAGTGTTCGTTGCGGTGTACTCGCGTGTATGGCGGCTTTCTTCCCGTATCTTTTGATGTGCGCCATGTTCATGGGTGCTTTTATCGTGTATATCATCTCGGGCGGTCGGATCAATCCTGTATAGCCGCGTACAGTATCACGTGTGATTACACGCTTCATTACTCAGACACACAACACCCACAAAGATAGTGCCGCCGCCCACGCCAACGCCTGTGGGAATATGTTTCCGTTCATTTCTATCGCCCAGATTGACGCGGACTATAGCGAAATCTTCTGCGATATGACGAACCTGCCGCTTGATCTTGCCGACGCATCGGTAAAGGTCAAGCGGTTTTTCGATGCTTACAGTGAGTTCTTCCTGCTGCCTGGGTTTGTCACGACGTCGTATAGCGATAACGCTCTCCCCTACCCCACGTGTTTTCCAGTTCGGCGGGAGCATGTGGAGCTGTTGGCGGCGCAGTTGTTTGACTATATCTGCGCCCTCAAGGATGACCTCAGGGACGTCTAAAACACCCGACCACCCTCGATTAGCTTTTAAAGAAAGTACCAACAACTTAACGGAGGGTGTGACCATGCGTTAGAATCCCACGCATGGCAATTGATCAATGCTGGGCATCGCGCCGCGAACTCAACCGGCTCACTGCACTCAGCAAGCTCAGCAGCCCCACTGTCTTCACTAGGCTCATGGCAACCGTTGGTTGCGCGGCGCTTATGTGTACCACAGCAGCGTGCGTGACCAACGACGAGGCTGGCTTACCGGACGGTTGGGAGCCCAGTTCGGTGTCAGTTGATGCCGAGGCACAGGCTTTGGTTCCGCCAAGCGTGGCCAAGCGTGGGACGTTGATCATTGGCTCGAATCCACCGTTTGCTCCGGCCGAGTTCAAGGATTCCCAAGGCACCATGATTGGTTTTGATATCGATCTAGCCCGCGCCGTCGCGGAAACCCTGGGGTTGAAGCTTGAGGTTCGGGAGATGGATTTCAATTTGATTCTTCCCGCTGTGGCTGCCGGTTCGCTTGATTTCGGGGCTAGTGGCTTCACGGATAATGAGGAACGCCGCAAAAACTTCACGTTCGTCAATTACCTGACCGCCGGAATCCAGTGGGCTGCCCGCCCAGATAATCTCATTAACCCGGATGATGCGTGCGGGAGGACCGTTGCGGTGCAACGTGGCACGGTGTCGGACACAGACGACGTCGTGAAGCGGTCCGAGGATTGTGTCGCACAGGGCAAACCGCCAATCACCAAGCTGGCGTTTGAATCCTCCGATGCCGCCGCCACCGCGCTCATTCTTGGTCGCGCCGATGCGTTGTCTGCGGACTCCCCTGTCACCGCCTACGCCGTTGCACGCTCCGACGGCAAGATCGAGACGGTTGGCCCGCTTGCCGACGCCGCGTCCTACGGCTGGCCCGTTCCCAAGAACTCTGAACTCACCCCCGCACTGGTTGCGGCCCTGGATTCGTTAATCCGCAACGGCGAGTATGAACGCATTATGAAGCAGTGGGGTATCGAAGAGGGCCTGGCTGATCAAGCGCTCGTCAACGGTGAACCACCGACAACACCATAAGGTAGTACTATGTCTGATCTTTCAGCAGCATCACAGGCAGCAGCACCAAAGCCGATTCAGGCGAAACCGCTGAAGCATCCAGGTAGGTGGGTTTCCGCCACCATCCTGCTGGCTTTGTTTGTGCTGTTCATCTATTCTTCCGCCGTCAATGAGGCATTCGGGTGGCCCACGTATCGTGCATACCTGTTTGATACACGCATTGCCACGGCTGCCTTGCATACGCTGGCACTTACAGTGCTGGCTATGCTGATCGGCGTCATTTTGGGAGCAATTCTGGCGGTGCTGCGCATGTCTCCTAATCCGGTGCTACGTGGCGTGAGCTGGGTGTATCTGTGGATTTTCCGCGGGACCCCCATCTACGTGCAGCTGGTGTTCTGGGGTTTGCTCGGCCACATTTACCGCAGCATCAATCTCGGATTCACAGAGATCAGCCTGGAAGAAACCCTGAAAAACGCGTTCCTCCTCGCGGTGGTCGGCCTTGGCTTGAACGAATCCGCCTACATGGCTGAGATTGTGCGCGCTGGCATTCAGGCCGTCCCGGAGGGGCAGATTGAGGCATCGAAAGCCCTGGGCATGAGCTGGTGGCAAACCATGCGCCGCACGGTACTCCCCCAAGCGATGCGCATTATTATTCCACCGACTGGCAACGAGCTTATCTCCATGCTGAAAACCACATCGCTGGTGGTTGCCGTGCCGTACTCGCTGGAGCTGTTCGGGCGGTCCATGGATATTTCCTACAGCCTGTTCGAACCCATCCCACTGCTGATGGTCGCCGCCACCTGGTACCTGGTGATCACCTCAATACTGATGGTCGGCCAGTTCTACCTGGAGAAATACTATGAGCGCGGGGCCACCCGCAACCTCACCTCCCGGCAGCTCGCCTCGCTTGCCGACGCCGAGGGCAAACTCCCCGGCAACGTCTCCGTCCACCCCGTTCCCCCACAGGAGTAGGCCATGTCAGACATCATGATTGACGCACAGCAGGTGTGCAAAAACTTCGGCCAGCTCCAGGTACTTAAAGGTATTGACCTGCACGTTCCCAAGGGAAATGTCACCTGCCTGCTCGGGCCGTCTGGCTCTGGGAAGTCCACGTTTCTGCGGTGCGTGAACCACCTGGAGAAAATCACCGCCGGGCGGCTGTACGTGGACGGTGATCTGATCGGCTACCGTGAGCGCAACGGCACACTGTACGAAATTTCCGAACACGAGGCCGCACTTCAGCGCGCCAACATTGGCATGGTGTTCCAGCAATTTAACCTGTTTTCGCACCGCACGGTGCTGCAGAACATCATCGAAGCCCCGACTCAGGTGAAAAAGGTCCCCGCCAAGGAGGCGGAAACCCGCGCCATGGAGCTGCTAGAGCGTGTGGGTTTGGCGCACAAGGCCGACGCTTACCCCATCCAGCTGTCCGGTGGCCAGCAACAGCGCGTGGCCATCGCCCGCGCCGTGGCCATGGAGCCTAAGCTCATGCTGTTCGACGAGCCCACCTCCGCACTTGACCCGGAACTCGTCGGAGAGGTTTTGGGGGTTATGCGTTCCCTCGCCGAGGATGGCATGACCATGATGGTGGTCACCCACGAGATTGGCTTCGCACGCGAAGTCGCCGACCAGGTGGTATTCATGGACGGCGGCGTAGTGGTGGAGTCGGGGACCCCCGAGCAGGTTATTGATAACCCGCAGCACGTCCGCACTCAGGAATTCCTGTCCAGCATCCTGTAGGGTTCTAGAATTTCGCGCGAATTGCCTGTGCCACCACATCGGGCAACAGGCCCTGAACGTCGCCCCCATAGCGGGCGACTTCTTTGCATAATGTGGAGGAAATGTAGGCGTAGCGGGGGTCGGTGAGCAGGAAGAATGTGTCCACCTTGGAAAGGTGCTGGTTCATCTGTGCCATGGGCAGCTCGTATTCGTAGTCGAGGCTGCTGCGCAATCCTTTCACCATGGCGGTGATGCCGTGCTGCGTAGTGTAGTCAACCAACAACCCAGACCAGGTGTCCACATCCACGTTGGTCAGGTGCGCAGTGGCCTGCTCAATCAAAGACACCCGCTCGTCCACGCTGAACAGCCCGGTTTTGTTGGGGTTGTGCGTGACCAGCACGGTCACCTGGTCGAATTGCCGTGCGGAACGCTCAATAATGTCAATGTGCCCCATGGTCACGGGGTCGAAGGAACCTGGGCAAACCACGCGCATGCTAGTCCTCCTCACCTGCTAAATCAGCATGGTAGACGGCCATGTCCATGCGTGCGATGCCGTAGGTGCGTTTCTTCAGCTTCTGCGTTGTGGGGATGAAGCACTCAGGCCAGTCGGTTTCGGGTGAGTTGACGTTGCGTTCCACAACGACTGCCGCGCCGTCGACAAGCGTGGGAATGAGTGCCTCCAGCATTTCCCGAACGGATTCATCGATGAGTTCGTAGGGAGGGTCCGCCAGCACCATGTCGAAATACTCGCGCGGGGCGTGGGCGAGGTAGGTTGAGGCTTTCATCTCCTCCACCCGCACGTTCGGATGCTTAACCACCTCAATGTTGCGGCGAATCACCTCTGCCGCGGCGGGGTCGTTCTCCACCAGCACCACTGCTTCAGCGCCTCTCGACGCCGCCTCCAACCCCAGCGCGCCCGAACCCGCAAACAGATCAAGAACACGGGCACCCGTAAATCCAAACCGTACCTGCAGAGACGAAAACAGCCCTTCCCGCGCCCGATCAGAGGTGGGCCGAGTACCTTCCGGCGGCACGGTAATCTTCCTGCCGCGCGCCTCACCTGCAATAATTCGGGTTTGCCCCATCTCGGGTTAGCCCTCCCCCAATTCCAACAACACATCGCCGCCGACGACATCGGCGTAGTCGACATGAGCATGCTTATCGACGACCCCCGGACCCGGCGCGATCACGGGGGCTTCAAGTTTGACCGTCTCAACGATGGCTACCACGTCTCCTGTGGTTACGGTGGAGCCTTCTGGCACGGTGTAGTGCACGATGCCAGCAAAGGGTGCGCAGATTTTCATGGTTGACAGCTTAACTCAGACACGAATCTTTTTGGTGCTAAGACTTGTCCAAATACTCTTGACGTTCTAAGGCGACGTCGCTGACCAGCTGTTCGGCGAGTTGTTTGTTGCGTGCGACAAGTTTTTCTGCGTCTTCGGTGGCGCGTTCGATGATGGCGGCGTCATCAAGGAAGTTCAGGAATTTGACTCGCCGGTATGCACCGGATTGTGCTGTTCCGAGGACGTCTCCTTCTTGCCGGGAGCGGAGGTCAATGTCGGCGAGTTGGAATCCGTCGGTGGTTTTGGCGATGGCGACGAGCCGTTGGTAGGAAGGCGTGTCTTGGGATTGGTCGGTGTGGAGGAGACACACAGAGTCGAACCCGCCGCGCCCGACGCGTCCCCGCAACTGGTGGAGTTGGGAGACCCCAAAGTTGTCGGCTTCTCGGATGTACATAACTGTGGCGTTGGGGACGTCAATGCCCACTTCGATGACGGTGGTGGAGACGAGAATGTCGATTCCCCCGGCCGCGAAGTCCGACATGACGCGGTCTTTTTCTTCGCCGCGCATCCGTCCGTGTAGGAGCCCTACGTTGAGGTCTGGGTATTCCAGCCTGCTGAGTTGGTCGAACATGTCCATGACTCCCCCGTCCCCGTCAATACGGGGGCAGACGACGTAGGCTTGTCGCCCGGCTTCTGCTTCTTCCCTGATGCGTTGCCAGGCACGCATCACCCAGGGGAGTTTCCAGCCGGGGACCACGGTTGTGCTGATGGGTCGGCGTCCCCCGGGGAGCTCTGTCAGGGTGGATACTGCGAGGTCACCGAAGGTGGTCATGGCGATGGTGCGGGGAATTGGAGTGGCCGTCATAACAAGGAGGTGTGGAGTGACGCCGTTGCGGCCTTGGTTGCGGAGGTGGTCGCGCTGTTCCACTCCGAAACGATGTTGTTCATCCACCACTACCAGGCCGAGGTCGAAAAATTCGACGCCTTCCTGGATGAGGGCGTGGGTGCCCACCACGATGTCGGCTTGGCCTGACACGATGTCCAGCAGCGCGCGTTTCTTGGCGGATTGGCTCATGGAGCCGGTGAGCACAACCACGGTGGCGGGGACGGCGGCGTCGCTCAGCAGTTGTGTGAGGGCGCGGGCATGTTGGACGGCCAACACTTCGGTGGGGGCAAGCAGCGCGCATTGCCTGCCTGCGTCCACCACTTGCAGCATGGCCAACAGCGACACGATGGTTTTGCCCGACCCCACTTCGCCTTGTAGGAGGCGGCTCATGGGGGTTGCTGTGCTGAGGTCGGCTTCTATTTCAGAGAGCACGTCCACCTGGCCATCGGTAAGTGCAAATGGCAGCCGGGAGAGCAGCGAGGTTCGGTATCCTTCCGCCAACGGCGGGCAGGTGGGTGCCACACGCGCCGCCACATCTGCCCTCCGCAGCGCCATGACCAGTGCCAAGGATAGTGCTTCGTTGTATTTCAGCCGTTCAATTAGAGGCTCAACGCCGCGGGAATCCGGGCGGTGTATACCTCGTACTGCCTCATCAAACGACACCAGCCCCTCGGGCACCACATCCAGCGGTTCGGGCACGGGGTCAGTGTGGTTGAGCACTTCATTGATCGCTCCCAGGACACGCCACGAGGGTACCGCCTTGGTGCCGGGATAGACGGGAAGAAACTCCATGCTGGAGAGCAGTTCCTGCATGGAGGAGGCATCCCCATAGGCGCTCAGCGAACGCAAACCGCCGCTCCCTGCACCGGTGCGGGGGCGATTTCCCTTGTCTCCCTTCAACAGCACATAGGTGGGGTGCGACAGCTGCGGATTACCCCGGTAGAAGGTCAATTTTCCGGAAAACATGGCGCGCGCGCCTGTGACAAGCTGCCGGGCGGGAAGTTTCGCCTGAAAAAACGTGGCACCGATTTGTCCGCCGGAGCCATCAGAAATGACCACCTTGTGCATCATTTTTCCGCTGGAGGTAAAGCTAGTGTGTTCCCACACAATCTCCCCGACGCAGGTGACAATATCCCCCTCATTCACCGTGTCCAGGTTCACACCTGTGCCGTGGTGGGACCAGGTGCGTGGGTAATGTTCCAGCAAATCCTGGACAGTCCGATAACCGAACGCTTTGGCCAACGCCTTTGCTTCTTTGTCAGGCAGCAGGTCGCTGAGCGGTCGGTTATCTACCCACCCCAACACAGTTTCTACTCCACCCCAATCTCCACGCTGTACTTCATTCCTTCCGCAGGGTAAATGGCAATATCCACATCGCCCCACGGTTCTAGGAACCGTTGTAGCACATCTAAGTCAATATCGGCACGGGCATCGTCGGTGGCCAGGATGGTCACCATTTCGCCGCCGGATTGAAGGAGCAGGTCACAGGTGCGATTAACGGCGTCTTGAATATTTTCCTCCACCAGAACAATTTGGCCACCTGACTCGACGAGGATGTCGCCTTTCGAACACGCCCCCGCTTGGGTCAGCGCCGCCCGAGTCGCCGGGTGCATATCTGCGGTGCGCATGTTGTTTGCCGCTTCCGTCATGGCGTAGGCGTCCACTGCGACAGGCTGGGTGGGGTCATGCACTGCCAACGCCGCCAAGCCGTTGACAAGCTTTGATGTGGACAAGATGGTCATGGATCGCTCGGAAGCATGGCTCGCGAGTTCCGCAGATACCAATTCCCGCTTGGACAGCATGCCGTTGGGCAGGAAAATCACCTCGGATGCCGAATACCTGCGCACAGCGGCGACGATGCGGGAGACGATTTCCACCTCATCCATGTCCTCGTCCGCGCTGGTGGTCACCACCACGGCACCGGCGTCCTGGAACAAGCGCGCCAACGTGCCTTCCGGTGCCACCGCCAACACAATGCGTGTGGGCGCGTCGACCTTGGTGGGATCGGGCAGCACCTCCAGCCGGAGCCCAGTCACCTCGCCGAGGGCAAAGGCCGTTTCGATCACCTTGCCGGCCTCGGCGCTGTGAATATGCACCAACGCAAATGTTTCGGTCTCCCGAGCGATGGCCAGGCTGTTTCCCAGTTCAGACAGGCGCGACTCCAACTGTTCTAGGTACATCTGTTCTGAGACGTGGAAGAAGAACATCACCTCCAGTTCCTGCTTACTGCCGTGGGAACTGGGGCGATCAATTGGGTGCCGTGGCTCGGGCACCGGATCGGGTTGCCTGCGATGCCTGCCCGGCGAATGTGACGGCGCCGCCGCCAGCGTGCCCGGAGTGTCCAAAAACGTGGGACGCAGCACTGGAACGGGGTGATTCGACGCCTTCGCACCAATGTGCTGCACGCTTTGCAGTCCTGACATGCCCGCAGACACTCCCTGCGGCACTGCCATCAGTGGCTCGGGAATGCGCTCGTCCCCGCGTCCTTCGATTTCATCCAGCAGCGTTTCCATCAGGAACACAAATCCTTGGCCACCAGCATCAACGACACCGGCATCGCGCAACACATCAAGTTGGGATGGGGTATTAGCCAACGCCGTGCGCGCTGCATCCACTGCCGCTTTCACCACGGCATGCAGGGAATCATCGTCTTCCTCATTCGCGGCTACCGACGTCGCCCGTAGCACTGTCAGTACGGTCCCCTCTACTGGGTCCGTAATGGCACGATCCACCATATCCAACGCAATGGCCAGGCTATCGCGCACCGCCGTCCCGTCGATGTTTCCATGTGCCGCGACCTGAGCGATGCCGCGCAGCACTTGGGTAAGCACCACACCGGAGTTACCGCGCGCACCGCGCACGGAGCCGCTGGCCAGTGCTGCGGCAACATTGTGCACACTGGGAGCCTCGGAGCCGGATTCTTCGAAAGCGGCAAACAATTTGTCAGCTTCCGCCAAGGCGGATTCCATAGTGTGAGCCATATTGGAACCCGTGTCCGCGTCCGGCACGGGAAACACATTCAGGGCGTTGAGCTCGGCGCGCCTAGCGGATAGGCATGCCACCGCCCTGCCAGCCCAGCTGTGCAAGGCAGCACCATCGAGACGCGTCGGATATGCCATAGCAAACAAGTTTACAACTGCCAGTTCACAGGCTCCGCACCCTGTTGCACTAAAAGTTCATTCGCGTGGCTGAACGGCTTGGAACCGAAAAATCCCCGCGCCGCTGACAATGGTGAGGGGTGCGGCGAGCAAATGCACGCAGTATCTCCCAAGAACTTTTGCGTGTTCTGCGCGTCACGGCCCCACAAAATTGCCACCAAAGGTTTCCCGCGCTCAGCGAGGGCGCGAAGGGCATGTTCAGTCACCTCTTCCCAGCCTTTGCCACGATGCGAACCTGCCTTACCTGGCTGCACGCTTAGGACGCGGTTGAACAGCGCCACGCCTTGTTCCGACCACGGGGTGAGGTCCCCGTCTTCCGGCATGGGCAGGCCAAGATCGCTGGAATATTCTTTAAATATATTCACCAAGCTGCGCGGCAGTGGCCGCACACCCGGCGCGGTGGAAAACGATAGCCCCATGGCGTGCCCGGGCGTGGGATACGGATCTTGCCCTACGATAATGACCTTGACCTCGTCGAATGGGTAGGTGAATGCGCGCAGGACGTCATTGCCTGCGGGGAGGTATCCCCTGCCGGAGGCGTTTTCTTCCCGTAGGAAGTCTCCCATGCTGTGGATGCGGTCTGCGACCGGTTCGAGGACTGTGGCCCAGCCTTCCTCTACAGGGAGTGGGCGTGAGTTCATGATTATGCTCCTTTTTGCCAACAAAGTTCTGTTACTAAACTAGCGTGCTGCTGGGCTAAAAGCTCTCCCAACCCGCTGTGTATGTGGGGTGGTAGCCGTCCATGGTCACGTGTGCGGCGGCGTGGGTGCGATGGACCCGTCCGATGGTGCGGAATCCCGAGGGGGCATCGCTGGTGGTGGTGGCTAGAAGGGTGTGGTCTTCCCCACCGGTGAGAACCCATGACCAGGGGTCAATGCCTAAGTGGTCGCCTGCTTTGCGGAGGAGGCTGTCGGGAGTGATGGCGGCGCTGTCAAGGTCTATTCGCACGTTGGAGCGGCGCGCCATGGTGGTGAGGTCCACGATCAGGCCGTCGGAGTTGTCGGTCATGGCTGTGGCACCGGTTGCCCTGGCGATGACACCTCGCCCCGGGATGAGGGTGGGGGCACAGTGGGCGTCGATAAGCGGAGCGAAACCTGCGGGGATGCCGGTGCGCCCGTGGTGGCGAAGGAGGGCGAGCCCGGCGGCGGAGTAGCCGATAGGGCCGCTGGCCACGAGGCGCTGACCAGCACGCGCACGGTCAAGGGTGAGTGCTGGACTGGAACCGCCGAGGATTCCGATGGCTGTAATGGACACAATCAGTGTTTCCGCCCGCGTGAGGTCGCCACCCACGAGTTCGGAATTGTGCTGGAGAGTTTTATCCCACATTCCGGCGATAAGGCGTTGGACGAAGTTGAGCGGGGTGTGGCCGGGCATGGTCAGGCCGAGCAACGCGGCGACGGGGCGCGCGCCCATGGCTTCAATGTCAGCGAAGTTTTGAACTATTGCTTTCCGCCCGACTTCCTCCGCTGAGGACCAGTCCAGGGAAAAATGCCGCCCCTCCACCAGCACATCAGTGCTGACGACAGTGCGTGTGTTGGGAGCTGGTGTGGCAAGCACTGCGGCGTCGTCACCGTTGCGTGAGCTGGGTGCCATACGTTGAATGGCGAGGGTGACCGCGCGTTCACCGACATCGGCGACGGTAGGGCCGGTGTAGCGGCTGGGAAAGTGCAGCGGCTTCGCAGTCACGTAGCAACGCCCTTTCGTGCGATGGGTAGGCTTAAACGATATGACCGGCGATAGAACCAGCACCATGGACACTGATGTGAGTACCGACCAGTTCTTACCATTAAACCGTGCTCCGCTTGTTCTTGCTCTGATATTGGCGTTAACGATGGTCATTGCGGTGCTTGTTGGTGCGCGCGTGTTCTACGACAGGGTGGCGCGGCAGCCCGTGGCCATGAGCGCGATCGACTCCCCCGATGCCTCCTCCCCCGAATGCTCAACCCTGATCGACCGTCTGCCCAGTTCGCTGCTGGGCCACCGCCGCACCGACATTGCCGAGCCCGCCCCCGCAGGTGCCGCCGCTTGGTCCTCCAACTCGACGGAAAGCATCACTCTGCGCTGCGGGGTCTCGCTGCCGTTGCAGTACACCACTCTTTCTCACACCACCGATGCCGCTGGGAGTACCTGGCTTCGTGTGGTAGACGCCACCCCGGGCACCAACCTGGAAACCTGGTATTCCGTGAACCGCCACCCTGCCGTGGCAGTCACAACCACCCGCGCCGCTCTGGGCAGTCACGCCAACCCTGTTGATGACCTCGGGGGGTCCATGTCTGACCTGAGCACCGTTGCCGTCAACCCCCATCCCGCGCCGCTTGCCACCCTGGAATCTGCGGGCACTGAAGACCGTTGCGACGCCTTGCTCTCGGCGCTCCCGAATACCCTCGGGGATTTCACTCGTCTCGAAGCCGCGAGCGTTACCGCCTCAGGTTTGCCCGCCGCCTCTGCTGCATGGACAGCCGAGGGCCAGGAACCCGTGGTGTTGCGCTGCGGCGTGGCCCCCGCCCCCGGCTACGCGCCCGGCGCGCAACTCCAGCAAGTCAACGACATCCCCTGGTTCGAGGACACCACCCTCGCTAACGGCACCACCTCCAGCACCTGGTTTGCCTTAGACCGCGAGGCCGAGGTAGCCGTCTCCATGCCACAATCTGCAGGCAATGCGGTGATTGTGGGGATTAGTTCGGCGATTAGTGAACACCTGCCGAGGGCTTAGTCGGCTACCACTGTTCCTTGGTGGAAAACTGCTTGCCAGTAGCCTGTGTCTGAGTTGGATAACCTCAACGTCATGCATGCGGAAATCATCAGCAAGGGAATCCTCGTGTGTGCCCGCCAGCCTGCCAAGGACGACGTCTTTTATAGCCTGGCGTTCGTAGCAACTACCTGAGGCGCCAATTTCACGAAAATCCGATGCGATTTCCGCATCGAAGGAAGCCTCGTCCCAGATCACCTCTGGGTTGTGAAAAATAGGTTCCCTGCGTGCCAGAAACGCGGCAAGATCATCTGCAATCATTGGTCGCTGAGTGCACGCTGAATCATGATATCCAGGAGGTCTTCGTACGGCACACCAGAGGCCGCGAACACCTGTGGGTACATGGAGATGGGGGTGAAACCGGGCATGGTGTTGACCTCGTTGACCACGGGTCCATTGTCAGTGACAAAGAAATCAACGCGGGCCAGACCCTCGCCATCAAGTGCGTGGAATGCCTCAATGGCAAGAGAAGAAATCAGTTCCGTGGTGGCATCGTCAAGCGGGGCGGGTATCTGGGCAGTGACAATGTCGTCGAGGTACTTGGTGTCAAAACCGTAGAATCCCTCATCGCCGTCACCGGTGCCCATGAGCTGCGCGGGAACGGAAGCAACCACACTGCCGTCCGGGTATTGCAGCACACCGCACTCGACCTCAGCGCCAACAACCTCAGACTCCACCAGCACCTTCTCATCATGTTGGAGCGCCAACTCGGCGGCGGCGGGAAAATCATCCCACGAGGTCACCTTAGACACACCGATGGAGGAACCACCGCGGGCGGGTTTGACAAATACGGGAAGACCCAGCAGGTCTTTCTCCTGTTCGGTGAGTTCGGCGCGGCGTCGTAAAATCACCTCGCGTGCCACCGGCAGACCTTCGGCGGCCAGCAGTTTCTTAGTGAACTCCTTATCAACAGCATTGGCGGAGGCCAGCACACCCGCGCCGACAAACGGAACACTGGACAGCTCGAAGAAGCCCTGAATGGTGCCGTCCTCACCGAAACGGCCATGCAGCACCGGGAACACCACATCAGCTGTCGCATACAACTCACCCGTGTGGTGGCCAGAAATATAGCGGAACTCACCCCTATGAGAAGGATCGATGGATAGACGAACCTGATCACGCGGCTCCACCTTTGGCAACGTGCGATCAGCGATAGTCAGCTTCTCTGGATCCGATTCCCCCACCATCCACGCACCATCCAACGAAATGCCGACGGGGATGACCTCGTACTTGTTAGTGTCGAGGTGCGCCATCACCGCCCCAGCCGACACACACGACACAGAATGCTCAGAACTCCGGCCGCCATAAATGACGGCGACGCGAATACGATCAGTGGGGCTACCAGTAGTGCTCATGAAGAAAAATCCTACCCTGTCCTACCTAACTCGGCTTTCTTACTCAGCTTTCTTGGAACGCCCCATCAATGCCGTAATCATGTCATCCACGCTCATCCCCTTGTGGCACACCATGTACACGGCCTGGGTCAACGGCATATCGACGCCCGTCTTAGTTGCCAAATCAAAAATCGACTGCGACGACACCACGCCCTCCGCCACCTGTCCATGGGTAGCGTGACGAGCCTGATCCAAGGAATCACCTCGGCCAAGCCGCTGACCAAAACTACGATTACGCGACAGCGGCGACGAACACGTAGCCACCAAGTCACCCATCCCGGCGAGACCCGAAAACGTTCTCACATCCGCCCCCAGCGCCTCACCCAGGCGCGAAATCTCCACCAAACCGCGGGTGATCAACGATGCCAACGTATTCTCGCCGAGCCCCTTGCCCGTCGCCATACCGCAGGCCAGCGCAATCACGTTCTTACACGCGCCGCCAATCTCACAGCCAATCACATCCACATTCGTATACGGCCTAAAATATGGGGCTGCAACCGCAGCCTGCACCTGCTTCGCGCGCTCCTCATCCGTACACGCAATCACCGTCGCGGCGGGCTGCTCCAGCGCCACCTCGCGGGCTAAGTTCGGGCCAGACAACACTGCGATACGGCTCGGATCCACCTGAGCAACCTCTGCGACCACCTGCGTCATGCGTAAATGCGTATCCCGTTCAATGCCCTTGGCCAAACTCACCAAAGTTGCATCCGCCGGAATGTCGTCCTTCCAGCGGGCCAGGTTCTCACGCAGCGTCTGCGATGGTACTGCCAACACAACAATATCCGCGTCCGACAACGCCACCAGCGGGTCCGACGTGGCGGCAATCCCCCGAGGAAGAATCAGGCCCGGCAGATACTTCTCATTCTCCCGGCTGATCTGAATCTTCCTGGCTACGGCCTCCTTGCGCACCCACAGCACAACGCTATTGCCTGCGTCCGCAAAAACCTTGGCCAGGGTGGTTCCCCACGAACCCGCACCCATCACGGCAACCTTAACCATGGACACTCCCACGTTTGTAGCAACATTTACCTCCCACTCTAATGTGCGGGTCGGATTGGTGGGGTTGGGTTACGCTGCTTCACATAGTAGCTACCTATGTATTGTTGTCTGTCCTTGTGCTGAATCGCTGTGCAATAGCGCACAGCGACAATCCCAACAATGGATAGCCGAGAAGCCATGGGGAGAAGATTACCGGCTCATTCGCTTCCTGCCTCATCATGTAGAAGCAGATCACCGATACCACAGCAGCTAGTGCCGCAAGTGGCACAAAAATACGACTGGGTACTTTGCTCAACAGAGGCGTCCACAGTGCCGCACATACCGATGAAAGAGCGACAATAAAGAGCACTTGCATTATTGGCGATACAAAATCAAGACCATTATTGCGCGCCAAGGCAGCCCCACCAAAGGCAACAATAATGCCGATCACGCCTAACAGGCCGAACATACCCATGCGCTTAGCAACAGACATTCTTTTCACTCCCTTCCAGGGATTTACCTACTTCGGTTGAACACTTCCCATATTTTTCATCGGAAGTAGTTTTTTGGATGAACAGCAACTACTGCCTTGTAGTACGTATCAGCTGTGTTTAAACAACCGGAAAGCCGCGGGTCTAAAGCCGATGTATATACAGCTTTGCAAACCGTTCTGAGGTTCTTCAGAAACGCAGTGTCACAAGCAACCATAGCGTCAGCATTTCCATAATCCTTCTCATAGCACATGTCATGAATAGCGCAGGCCCCAGAGAAGTCCGCATTCACCCCAGGTGCCGGAAACTGGTCTGGAGAATTTGTGCAATAGTCGTGGAGCGCTCCACGGCTTGGATCGTACACGTACCCATCAGGTACTTCGACTCCTCCACGATCTTCTTCGATAGCGTTGGGGTCTTGTGTTACCGGCTTTTCCTTGAACTCCGCCTCCAAGTCCAGGTTGTTTTCTTGCGCATATTTTTTGAGGTTTTCTGCGACGTCACGGTCTACTTGCTTACCGTATAAATCGACAGTCTCATGGGAATCTTGCGTTGCGGCTACCTGCCTTTGCTCGCCTTGACCTGTCGGAGCTGCTGCCGATGTCGGCATAAAAGCAAAGGTAGCGGCAGCCGAAGCAACCACAAGCGTTACCCTTGTTAGTAGTGTTTTTCCCTGTTCCACTCCCAGCGGCATTCTCATTATCTACTCACCCTTCCTCGTCGTGCTTTGTGGGCATCACCCCCTCAGCAGGGACGGTATCAACGCACACCAACAAAGGATAGGGGTAGAAAATTATGTACAACTACACGTCGGAGCAAACTTGAATATCAGACCTATGGATTACACCTCAGCCACCGCTATCAAGAGGTTGAGCATACGCAGCGATATAGCCATTATCGTCGCAGCGCACACATGCCATAACATCAGCTACAATAACCTCGGTAGTTTAAAAGATATACGCATTATTGAAACCGATATAGTTTCCATCGAGATAACGAAAAAATCTGCATAAAATTGATTCAACGCTAGATTCAGATAGTAGCTCGGGTCCATCCCGGCAATAGGGCCATGTTCCACGGTTCCGATGTGCAACAGGATGCCAAAAGGAAGATCACTGAGCACCGGCATCCCCACAGAACCCAACGCACAACCGCAACTGATCACGGGGCGTCGATAAGCAGATATGCGGTGGATAAGCGGCAGGTGGCTTAGAATGTAGGGAATTCGTTGTTGCAGGAGAAAGGTCGCATCATGGTGCATACTCAGGCCATTACGCGGGAGGTTCTGGAGGGTTTTGTGCGCCCCACGTTCGCGGCGGGGGCGGTGCTGTGGCGTAAGTCAGGTGAACACCATGAGATTGCTGTGGCGCACCGCCCGTTTTATGACGATTGGTCTTTGCCGAAAGGCAAGCTGGATCCGGGTGAGTCGCTTCCGATGACGGCGGCGCGGGAAATTCTGGAGGAAACCGGCTACTCGGCGCAATTGGGCGCGCTGTTGGGGCACGTCAGTTACCCGGTGAAAGATCGCACCAAGGTGGTGTTTTATTGGACGGCCGAGGTCCTAGAGGGCACGTTTACCCCGAATGAGGAGGTGGATGAGCTGCGCTGGGTGAGCGTCGAGGAGGCGAAAAGCCTACTCACTTATGATGTGGATCGAGGCGTGGTGACCCAGGCAGCGGAGCTAATCACCACTGAACCAACCGCACGGATTCTGTACGTTCGACACGCGCATGCCCACAGCGCTGCCACGTGGTCCGGTGCACCCGGTGCTGATGACACTCGTCCACTGGATAAGAAGGGCCGCAAGCAGGCCGAGGCACTGGCACCAATGCTCGCCGCGTATCACCCAGACAAGGTATATTCGGCGCTTCCCGACCGCTGCCGGTCCACGGCACAGCCACTTGCCGACGCCCTGGGGGTCACCGTTCAGGTAAACCCTCTGCTGGGGGATGCCGCCTGGGTGGATTCGCCACGCACGGCGCGGGAGGCCCTGATGGAACTGGTGAAACCCGGTGAAACCGTAGTTGTCGTTGCGCAGGGCACCATCATTCCAGGGATGCTTGCCTTGCTGACCGGTGCTGAGGACGCAGGGCATGACGCGGCGTCGTTTCCCAGCAAGAAAGCCTCCACCTGGGTGCTGACCTTTGGCAAAAGCGAACTCATCGGCGCGGACTACCTGGAGAGCCCGCTGCCGGTGAAGTAGTACCTACATGGTGGTGGGCATGAAGCTCGGGCGCTTCTCCTCAAATTCTTTGATGGCGTCCTCGTTGCGGAGGGTGAGGCTAATATCGTCCAAGCCCTCCATGAGGCGCCAGCGGGTGTAATCATCCACTTCAAAAGGCAGGATGTACTCGCCCGCAGAGACGGTGCGCTTTTCCAGGTCAACCGTGAGTTCCAGGCCGGGTGTTTCCTCCATCAGCTTCCACAGAAGCTCAATGTCGGATGCCTCCATTAGTGCCGCAAGCAGTCCCGACTTTCCGGAGTTGCCTCGGAAAATGTCGGCGAACCGTGAGGAGAACACCACGCGGAAACCGTAGTCCATGAGTGCCCAGACGGCGTGTTCGCGGGAGGAGCCGGTACCAAAGTCGGGGCCCGCCACCAAAATGGAGCCGTTTTTGAAGGCGTCTTGGTTGAGCACAAAATCGGGGTCTTGGCGCCAGCCGGAGAATAGGCCATCCTCGAAGCCGGTGCGGGTCACACGCTTAAGGTAGACGGCGGGAATAATCTGGTCAGTGTCCACGTTGGAGCGCTTCAGCGGCACACCAACGCCCGCGTGGGTAGTGAACTTATCCATCAGTGCTTGTCCTTTACTCTCAAAATCCACTCTAAAGATCTGCAGGCGATGCCAGATGTCCGACAACGGCGGTGGCTGCCGCGACGTGCGGTGACACCAGGTGCGTGCGCCCACCTTTTCCTTGACGGCCCTCAAAGTTGCGGTTGGAGGTAGAGGCGCTGCGCTCCCCCGGTTTCAGCTGGTCCGGGTTCATTCCCAGGCACATGGAACATCCAGGCTGGCGCCATTCTGCTCCTGCGGCGGTGAAGATGTCGTCCAGCCCCTCAGACTCTGCTTGTTCGCGCACGCGGGCGGAGCCAGGAACCACGAGCATCCGTACGGAATCGGCGATGGTACGGCCTTTGAGCACTTCGGCAGCGGCGCGCATATCTTCGATGCGGCCGTTGGTACAGGAACCGACAAACACGGTGTCAATCGGAATCTCCCGCAGGGGAGTTCCCGGTGTGAGACCCATGTAGTCCAGGGCTTTTTCTGCGGCGGCGCGTGCGGATTCTTCGGCGAACTCGTCGGGGTACGGTACTGATGCGCCGAGCGGCACACCCTGGCCGGGGTTAGTTCCCCAGGTAACAAACGGGGTGAGGGCGGATCCGTCAATGTCTACCACAGTGTCGAATACTGCGCCGTCGTCGGTACGCAGGCTCTTCCAATACTCCACTGCGGCATCCCAGTCGGCACCCTGCGGCGCGTGCGGACGGTCTTTGAGGTAGTTGAAGGTCACCTCGTCGGGGGCGATCATGCCAGCACGGGCGCCCGCCTCAATGGACATGTTGCAGATGGTCATGCGGGCTTCCATGGACAGTTTTTCAATGGCTTCGCCACGGTACTCAATAATGTGCCCCTGGCCGCCGCCGGTACCAATCTTGGCGATAATGGCCAAAATCAGATCCTTCGCTGTGACCCCGTCAGGCAGCTCGCCGGACACGTTGATGGCCATAGTTTTGAACGGTTTCAGCGGCAGCGTTTGGGTGGCCATCACATGCTCCACCTCGGAGGTGCCAATACCGAAGGCGATGGCACCGAACGCGCCGTGTGTGGCGGTGTGGGAATCGCCACAGACCACGGTCATACCAGGCTGGGTCAGCCCCAGCTGCGGGCCGACAACATGCACAATACCCTGTTCAACATCGCCCATGGGATGGATACGGACACCAAATTCTTCAGCATTTTTGCGCAGGGTTTCCACTTGGGTGCGGGAAATGAGGTCATTAATCTCCGTGATGGCACCAGTTTTGATACCTTCAGTGGGGACGTTGTGGTCTTCTGTGGCCAGGGTGAGGTCGGGGCGTCGTAAAGCGCGTCCTGCCAACCGCAGTCCGTCAAACGCCTGAGGCGAGGTGACTTCGTGCAGAAGCTGCAGGTCAATGTAGATCAAATCCGGTTCGCCGTTGTCTCCTTTGAGAACAATGTGGTTGTTCCACACCTTCTCGGCCATTGTCAGATGATCCATGGGGCTGGTCATGGGAAGTCACCTCGGTATCTGGGTTAAAAAGTGAGTCCATCTCAATAGCAAAAATTGTTCTAGAAATATTCTAGAATTCTCATTCCATGAGATGTTAGTATCGTGTCATGGGACAGTATAACGCACCGGACGCGGCCTCAGGAAGCGGCATCAAAGTTCTCGATAGGGCAGTGCTCATCCTCACCACCATCGCCGACCAACCACGCTCCCTCGCCGAACTCTGCCAGGCCACCAAACTGCCCCGCGCGACCGCACACAGACTGGCCACAGCCTTGGAAACGCACCGCATGCTGAGCCGCACCGCCGACGGACGCTGGAGCATTGGCAGCGCACTCACCTCACTCGGATCTGGCAGCTCTGACACGCTCATCGACGCCGCCACCCCCATCATGAATGCACTCATGCAGCGCACCGGGGAGTCCGTGCAGCTCTACCGCCTCACCGGAACGTCCCGTACCTGCATCGCGAGCAAAGAACCCCCGTCCGGGCTGCAAAACACCGTCCCCGTCGGATCCCGCATGCCGCTCACCGCAGGTTCCTCCGCGCACGTCTTCATGGCTTACGCACCGCCCACTCTTCGAGACTCCATTCTTGCCGACGCCGCATTCACCCCTGCCACCCTTCAACGTGTTCGCAGCACCGGTTACGCCGAATCCGTCAGCGAACGCGAACCCGGGCTTGCTAGCCTTTCCGCCCCCGTTTTTGACCACACCGGGAGCATCGTCGCCGTACTCTCCATATCCGGCCCCGCCGAACGACTCCGCCCCCACCCTGGTGCACGCTGGGCGACCGAGCTTATCGACGCCGCGAAAAATCTTGGGGCCGCGCTATAAAATACTGTGGTTACATGGAATTGCCATAAGCACAGCGCGGCGGGTAGAGCAGGCTCTATTCCAAAAAGGGGAGATAAGCCTCTAGCGGAGAATCAATTAGGCACATATCATAAGCACATATCATAGGCATCAAAATTTTTAACAAAAAATTATAAGGATATAGCGATGCATAAGATAGTGGCAGTTGTAAAAAGAATTATATACAGCCCCTGGCCCTATATTGTGGTCGTCCCACCCCTTGCATTCTACGTTGGAATTCTTCTCAGCAATGGGCTCTGGAACGGCTGGGCAGGATTTGTGGTGGCACTACTGACCACAGTAGCGATTGCATGGCTAGGCATGCGCAAACGGGACATAAAAAGCATTCGCACCGTCATCCTTATTGTCATGGCACTACTTCCTATTGGGTTCAGCGGATACTTGTGCATTCCGAGCGCGCCAACAACAGTGGCAGCCAGTGAAGACTTTCCTGAAACACCCACACGTCACCGGAACCTACCCACTGGAAGTAACATCGCCTACTACCACCTCAACGGCGGTGAGGCCGCCAAAGAAAAACCCGCACTACTCTTCCTTCACGGCGGACCTGGCGGTTCTGTTTCCCACTCTGACGTGACTTTCTTCAACCAATTCACCTCACTCGGATACGACACCTACCTTTATGACCAGGTAGGTAGTGGCCGCAGCGACTTCATCCCTGCCCAACAATATTCCCATCAACGCAACATCGACGATCTCGCCGCCGTGCTAGAGAAGATCCCCAACGACAAGGTGATTATGGTCGGGCAATCCTACGGCAGCACGCTTTTAGCCTCAGCATTAGCGGATCCCCGTATTTCACCCCGCGTTGCCAAAGCTGTGTTTGCTGAACCGGGAGGATTGCCACTTGACCTTGAACAAAGCGAAAAATACCTGAACGATCACATTCCCCAAGCAGGGAAAGACAATCCCATAAAGCAAAGCGTCGGTGAAAAACAACAAGAAAGCAACATGTCATTGCTGGTAAGGCCGCGAGTCTTACTAGGCTTCTTCCTTATGCCGACAGCAAACAACTTCATAACCCAAGAAGAGGCAACCAACCTTATGGGCACTAAGGAACTTAATATGCATTCGCAAAGCAGCGTATGCCCCGATGATCGGGATTCACTACCGCCGATAACGGAAAAAGATGGGCTTCGCATGAACTTGAAAGCAAACGTTCAGGTAAATAATTACAAAAATTATAATTTCGATATGAACGCTTTTAGTAACAACCCTACGCCTGGAATGTTGCTTATCGGAGAATGCACCTACGTTAATCGCCGCACCCAACTAGCCTTTGAGACAGCCTATCCGGCGATGGAACGCGTCCACTACTTCACCGGTTTAGGGCACCACGTTCTCGAAACAGCATCTGCTGGGAAACCGAGCCGCGCATTTGAGGCTATCCGCTCCTTCATTGAGGAAACGCCAGCCCCCATGCCCAACTACCAGCGCGAGCAAGACTTCAAAGACTTCATGAGCGAGAATAAATAGACAACCAGCGGTGAGTACGATGCGTGTAATCGTCATACTCACTGCCAAACCTATGGTGCAGAATGCGTTCCTCTGCAGGGATGACCACAACGTTCATGACTATGAAGTAGATGATGGGAGCAACAAACGCACTGACGCTACCCAGCGCAAACGCCACAGCACCCAGCAGGAGTAGGCACACCAGGTAGTACGGGTTCCGCGAACGCGAATAATACCCAGTAGTGATCAGAACACCAGGAGCATCACCCGCATTGGTTGTCGCTCCCGCCGACCGAAGATTCCGTAATATGCCCACACCCAGGACGATCAGCACGGCGATCGCACCACAAGCCAGCACCTTTAGCCACATCGCAGAGTACAAGATCACCAATGGAATGAATACGTCGAAAGCGACCGCAACCAGCACAGAGCAAATGAGAGTAATGTCCGGTAGTGCTGTTAACAATCGTCTACGGGGCATAGCGCCATAATAGTTGACACTGGTACCAGAATGCCGAGATATAAGCACGTTTACTAGCCCGCCCATACGTTCCAGGTTTTCACCATAGAATCAGCCAAATCCGCGCGCTGCCGCCAACGCGTGCCCAATCTGTTACCTCTATAGTCCCCCATATCATTGCGCCTTTTTCAACCACTGCACAGCGCGAAACACGAACACTACCAGCGACAACGGCATTGTCTTTTACGCAAGCATTACCCTCAACTCGCGCGTTTTCTTTCACTATGGCATCGCCCGCAACCCACGCTTCCCCACTAATCCGAATGGTGCCATCATTCAAATATTTCGAGCTCACCCATCCACCAAGATCACCTTTTCTAACACCTTGATCGGATCTGAAGGGCACGTTCCATCCATTCTGATTGTGAGCACCGCGCATGCTGATGCCGTTGCCAGCACAAGAACAGTTGATCAACAACAGAACCAATATCACCTATCCACGTTCCAATTCGCACCTGCGTACCATACTCACCATTGGGAAGAGCCGTGCGGATAAGCTCGACACTATCTTCAAAGGTCTCAAGTGTCTCAAATACTTGGAAATGTGCATCCTCAGCAATAGCGGCATTGCCCGCAATAACAGCACGCCCACATAAGTAAGCCGACCCGGATATGCGCGCCTGATCGCCAACACATACGCGGTCATAAAGCGAAGCCTCTCCTGCCACGCATGCTTCTCCTCGTACCTGGACGTGATCATGAATATGGGCCGCTCCCAACACGCGAGCGTTACCACCCACTCTCGCATTGCCATCCACCACCGCTGTCTGAAAGACGTGTGCGCGGCCATACACTCGCGACCAGCCATACACTCTGGCATATCCAGAAATCATTGTGTGACCGCAAACCCGCGCGTGCCCACCCACACGCGCACTATCAGTAACGCATGCATCTTCGAATATTTCAGCCTCATGCGACACCCAGGCATCCTTGGCAATGCGGAGTTCCCCCGTCGTCGTATGCGTAGAACTTACCCATCCACCAAGGTCGCCCGCACGAACACCACGAGCAGCAATATCCCGTGTCGCCCGAATACGATAAAGACGGACCCCCTGCTTATTGATTTTCCTTTCCCCAGTAAGCTCAAAAGTAGCACACATGCTTATACGGTATCCCCGTGCCAACTTTGCAGCAAACGTGCGGTAGGCGCGACGTCGATAAGCAGCGACACAGCCATCAGCCGCGTCGGTGTACAGAATTCATCAAACTTCAACCTGCTCCTTTAAACTCGAATCAATGCCTGAAAACACTCGTACTTTCCGTTCCTCGATGATGAACTTGCTAGCCCTGCGCTCCGTCATCGAGCTACCTATTGTGCAACGCCACGTCCTAGACCCTGAGGTCCTGCGGACAGTGGCGGAAGTCGATAGGGTTGGCGACCTGACACGTTTCAATGTCGCCGATGTCCCCGAACTTGCCCACGTCTCCAACTCCAAGGAACTACTGACCCCCGACGAGCATGGCTGGGCGCTGGGACACGCGCTGTCCTTAGCCGTAGAACACGGGCAACACCTGTGGCTGAGTGAAGTGACCCCCGAGCAGCTCGCCCAGCTGCGAGAGATCCTGGGCAAGGAACTTGTTCATATCGCTTCCGTGCACGATAGCGAGGACAACGACACTGTTGTGGTCGCCGTCAGCCCGCGGCAACTCCTGTACGAGTGGGCCGACGGCACCCCTGAGCAGATCGGTTATCTACGCACCGTTCTGGAAGGTACAGACCCGTTGCGGGTCTCCCAACACACCCTGAGCGCTCTACGTGAAGCCGGAGTGAGCCTGGTGCCTCGGGCCGACGTAGTCCGTCTTCTGCACAACCCGAAATTCCTTGCCTACTCGGTGGTGTTCATCTATTCCTCGTTACGGGCACTGCCAGCGACTTTCGCCCCAGGATTTCGTGGCAACCCCTTCGTGCTGTGGACCATCGACATTGTTACCGCTGTGCCCTACACCTGGGGCATCATGGCGATGGTGGCGGGCCAACGACGCCGCACCCGCTTCACCGGCCTGCTGGTCACCCTCATCACCTTCATAGCGCCGTACGTGTACTTCTTCTTCGCAGGTAGCCATGGGAACGGCAATAGGTACCCCGGCTGGGTCATCATGGTAGTAATCGCCCTCATCCTTGCAACATTTCTGCTTGAGGGCGGGCGCTGGCTGCGGGATGTCGCCGTCGCTCAGGGCCTGCATGCCCCACGGACAGGTTGAGCTAGCACCCCTATAAGAGATAGAGCGGCCACCCGACTTTTATGATCGGTGGCCGCTTTATTGTGCTGTGTTGTTCGGACTGAGATGTTTAACGGCCTATTCGGCAGTGGTTTCGGCCAGGCAGCTAGGAATCGTCGGAGCTGGCTGGCTCTGTGTCTGGCGTCGTAGAGGGTTCCGTGACCAACTCTGCACCACGAATCGAACGCAGACACCCTGCGAGCAAGACCCACCCACCACAGACAACAATGACGGCAACCGTACTCAGAGGTCGCTCGGGGTAGATAGCCACCAGCCAACAGGTAGCCAGGAACCACAAGGCCACTGCGGCGATATTGAGAGTGCGGAAACGCTTCACACGCGCCGGATGAACGTAATGCGTGGGCACCAACGTAAGCACCGCAAGCACAAGGGTGACGATGATATTGACAATCGCTGGAGTGCCCAGCACGTAGAACATCAACGCCACGATGTTCCACGCTGCCGGGAAACCCACAAAATAATAGTCGGTGGACTTCCACTGCTTGTTGGCATAGCAGAACATTGACGAGGTCAGAATAAGCGCCATCAGCAGACCAGCTACCGGCTTGGGGCCCATATCCAGACCCACGTACATAAAGACAGCCGGAATGAAGGTCCAGGTGAGATAGTCGACAACAATGTCCACAATGCTGCCATCAAACCAAGGAATAACCTCGGACACTTTAGCGCGCCGAGCCAAGGTGCCGTCCACACCATCGACGACAAGGGCAACGAGAAGCCAGACCCACATCCAGGTGAACTCTCGGTGGATAGTGGCCAGCATGGCCAGGCTGGCCCACACCAGTCCCGACATGGTCAAAATGTGCACTGCCCAGGCGGCAGCGCGGATCCGTGCCGGATATTGCGCGGACGACACAAACATCTCCTCTCAGTGGATGAAGCTCATATGGGAAGTCTATGCGGTTCACAGCCTCAGCACATATCTACGCAGGGAACAGCCCCACGGAAGTAGTCAGATCCTGCAGGCCAGACTGCCCAGCCCTGAACTGAGTCTGCCCCACACCGCACGCTATAGCAAATGTGCGGCGAACGCGGCGTCGATAAACGGCAGCACACACCCTTATGGCACTCTAGTAGTTTATTTTGAAACGTTTTCCTCCCCCATATTAAACATGTGCGAATAAAAAGGCTCTTCACTTCATCGCAGCCTGCGCCCTGCTCGCAGGCGTTGCTAAAGACAGCTGGCCCTCCCATATCGCCATCACCTCAGGCGATATGGGAGGACCAATACCAGATGAACACTACGCAGAGCCAGAACGTGCTTACTTAGGCATGTTCCGTGTCTGCACATCCTTCCAGTCGCTATTGTGAGCCAGCTCAGCATCAGGACCCGCAAACACTTTTTCGGCTTCTTTATCATCGCTGAGCGTCCAGAGGAACCAGGCCGTCATATACGGATCACCAAATTCGAGAACGTCTTTATGATCAGCTCCCTCTCGACGCGCCATAACGCCAGGTTTACCAGCATTTGGCGCTTCAAAGTTCTGCGTCAAATCCTTAAGTGGACTAATAGTAAAGCTATCACTTGCTTCCGTACCAGCCATCATGAAATACTGCGCCTTCAATGAGGAAGTATCATAAGAACATCCGAGACGTTTTGCATTTCCATTCTCAATCGCGCTAGCAGTGTATAGCGCAGCATACTGACCACTATTAGGATAGTTAGTCGCCGCATTAATCGCGCCCGCACCACCCTGTGAATGACCAGAAACGCCAATTTTATTGGTATTCACGATATTGCGTAGGGGACTCCTTTCCGTTCCATTCATCTGCAGCATCGCATCAAGCATGGCCGATGTTGACGCCCCAGATCCACTATTCGGATCCTCATTCCCCACAACAACAAATCCCCAACTAGCTAGATGCTCCAGAATAGGCGCGTACGTCGTCGAGGGAGTCCTCGTACCGTTAGCCATCAAGACCAGTGGGAATGTTTTCCCAGCACTATCTGCACTCTGGGGTCGATAAATGTGGTATTCCTTGGTAGGGTCACCGCCACCATCCTGCGTACTTTCCACCACCTGATACGGACCGGGTTTAGAATAACGCTGCTCCAATTGACCACTGAAACTAATTTTTTCAGCATACCCAGCAGCAACACCATCATCACCTGTGGTGCTTTTATTCAAATACATCATCGTTGCCACGAAACCAATTAAACATACGACAAGTATCGCGACTATAATGAGAAGAATTTTCCATATCTTCCTCATAAATAAGACCCCTTTCAAGAGCGGGACCACACTACCCTACTGCACATCCAACAGGTATTTTAGCGCGCATAATTTTGCGTCCAAGCCACGCCAACAACCTCCACACACAAAAGTAATGAAACCTTTACCGAATCATCAATCCACCACGTACAATTATTACACGCAGTGACATAAAGCACCCTCAAAACTTCCCCATATTTCGATTCAGAAAAACACGACCATATTACTGTAACGATTCAATTCAGATTGCATCACACCTACCCCACCACTTACCCCACCTAGTGCCCCGCCAACGCACCCACTTCTCAACGCAAAACCGCCCAGCGCACGCACTATGCGCAGGTTGGGCGGTATCATGGTACCCCGTACGGGATTTGAACCCGTGTTACCGGCGTGAGAGGCCGGCGTCCTAGGCCGCTAGACGAACGGGGCGTAGCAACGCGACATAACACTACAGCACAGTTACAGAAGTTAAAAATCGCATGCACTATCCCCATCGTTGATGATCACCGACGCCACAAGCTCACACCGCGAGTCCACTACCACGGTGCCGGTACTAGCGCGTCAACAGACGCGACGTCGACACCCAACACGCCCAACAATCAACGCAACAGTCCCAATCCCCGTATAGTGAGATTTTGTACTTGCCTCCCACAGGCACCATTCGGCACATATTGTTGAAAGGACTACGTTATGGCCTCTAACCTTCCCCTCGCACACGGCGGCGACATCCCTGAACTGGATGTTCTTCAAATTCCCCATTCGATCCGCCACGGTGCGATTCATGGCGCATTGAGCACACGGGACGTTGGCGATGCGCTGATTCTCATTGCACCGCATAATCCGTTGCCATTACTTCGCGAGGTTGAGGCCCGCGATGACACTTTTGCCCTTGAGTATCTGCAAGAAGGCCCTGATGTGTGGCGGATCAAGTTCACCCGCACGGCCTAAACTGCCACACACGCCACGTTGATTTGTTTCAGCTTCGCCCGAGTTGCTGAAAAATATCAGATAGCAGCGGGCCAATCACGGTGATGGTGTCGGTGATGCCGTCAACGCATCCCGCGCTATTAACAACCAGTGCGGATGTGTCATTTCTTCCTGTCACACCAACCAGCCCGCGCGCAAGCCCCGCGTGGGAACCATTTTTTATGCCTTCAAGCAAAACTTGTGTGGCAATGCCGGGCAGTTCCGCATCGAGAAAAGGCCGTGTGGCTTCGGGAGTAAGATTATTGGGTTTCAAGCCGACCCCGCCTGCGGTAATAATAATGTCGTAACCCTGCTCAATCGTGGTTTTAAGCGCCACGCTAATGGCCTCTTTATTTTCGGGGATGGCTATGGGTTCACCAACGTCCACGCCAAAAGTGGCAAGCAGCTCGACCGCTGCAGGACCTACTTCGTCCGGGCGCACACCATCAATAACATAGTCAGAGATGATGATGATTTTTGCTGTCAGGGGCTTGCTAAGCGGCATGGTTCACTCCCGTCGGCGCCGTGCTCGGACTGTGCAACAGCATTTGTTTTGTTGAGGAACTTTACCCGAAGAGTTCCATACATGCCTACCTGCCATGCACTGCACACACTGCCGATACCTAGCAACTCACCGTAACTTTTACCGTCTATCGCTTATCGACGCCTCGCGGCACCATTGACAATACAGCCACGATTTACAGCATTCACACCAACGATACAAAAGAGCAGTATTCCAATTATGTCTCTACATTCTGCTTATGCGGCTTATGCGGCGCACCAATCATACTCAGTGCAGAGAGCACAATGACCACCGCAATAATTCCTGACATGGCGCGCGGCGTGCCGTCGGAAAGCAGGGCGAGTAACGCAGAGGAAACAACGCCGCTGCCGTATTGCAGGGACCCTAAGAGCGCAGCGGCAGCGCCCGTCATGCGCGTCGGGACTGAACTTAGTGCGGCAGCATTAGTGCATGTTGCAATGATTCCGTTTGTGCTGAAAATGAAGAACATGGGGGCAACAACACCCCATAATCCACCAATCCCCGTAAACGACAACGCTGCAAGGATAATAGCCGCCGTGACAGCCACAGCTAGCGACCTCCGAATAAGCACGTCAAGGGTATATGTGCGCAGCAGGCGACGGTTCAGAGCACTGACCATGGTCACGCCAAGGATATTGATGCCAAAAAATAGTCCAAAGTACTGTTCGGGAATCCCAAAATGCGTGATGTAGACCGATGGAGACCCACTGACAAAAGCGTAGACAGCAACGTAAAAAGCAGTAACACAGAGCGTGTACCGCATGTAACGCCCGTTTTTCAGCAAGTTACCGTAGTTACCGAATGTGTGAAGGAAGGACTGCGGTGCACGGGTTTCCTTTGGCAGTGTTTCCGGCAGGAAAAACAACGCTGCAAACATCATGACACCGACGATTGCCATGGCCCAGAAAATCAGTTGCCATGTTCCCACGGCCAGTAATCCCCCGCCAACAAAAGGTCCGGCAATGGGAGCAACGGCCATAATCATCATCAGTGTGGACATTGTTTGCGCAGCTTTGGTCGCGCCATACATGTCGCGAATCATTGCTCGCGACAATATCGGCCCCACGCACGCCCCGATCGCCTGGAAAATACGCCACAACACCACTTCTGTCATGTTTGTCGAAAGCGCACAACTTATGGAACCAATAATAAACAGCACCATGCCAATGAAAAGAGGTATTTTCCGCCCGACACGGTCACTGATTGGTCCCCACAATAGCTGCGCAATAGCAAACCCCAGCAGGAAACCAGTGATGGCCAATTCGGCGTCGCCACCAAGTTTTTCCTCCATCACAGGCATCGCAGGCAGGTAAATATCGATAGCAATGGAGGTCATAGCCATCAGTGCACCGAGGATAGCCAGGAGCGACACGCTGGTTTTCGTTGAAGACATGGCGGTTTTAAGCCTTTGTTGGTTGAGGTTGTATGTAACGCCGCGGGGGTCACACAAAAAATATATCCTTATCGACGCCGCGCCGGTTCAGGTGCCCGCTCAATCACCTGCACCATTCCTACTTGAACGTTTTATTCAGTTCATAATACTTTGGCGCGACCATGCTCCACCAGCGTTTTCGCCATATACACCACGAAAAGCAGCACACGTGATGATATTACCTATCAAAGCGCTGCTGCTACGGTGCAGCTCAGAAGCCCCGCCCACAGCAGGACTTCGGATATACCGTCACACGTTTTCATCACACAAGGAGTTCTCATGATTCGTCGTAGATTCGTCACCGGAGCTATTGCCCTAGCAACCGCCACCGTCATTGCAGCCAACGGCACCGCCAACGCCCAAGAAATTGGGACCCCCGAGAAGATTGGCAACGTACCATCAAGCTCCGATGCCTTCATGCAGGGTGTTCATGGCCTTTCCAGCAATGATCCAATCGAGCGGGAATCAGCTCCTAGTAAATTCTACTTGAGCGTTCTGGCGGCCGCTTACCATGGCATACTTGAACCCCTTTACTTTGCCACACTTTCCCTCCAGCCGCACGCTAACTAAAAGCATCTGCAGATAGAAAGCCACCCCGATTTCGCCGTACATCGGGGTGGCTTTCCATTTATTTACACATATCTACATTACTCCGACCAGGCAGCAAGATTATTGCCAGCCGGATCTTGAAAATGAAAACGCTTACCGCCTTGAAAATCAAAAATCTCTTTTGTGATCGTACCGCCAGCAATTTTCACTTTATTATACGCCTCCTGCAAGTCTGAGACATAAATAACGGTAAGAGGCGTTGGCGTTGGGTTTTCGGCATTGATGCCGCTTCTCATTTCACTGTCTGACGTATCCGCATAGTCGTCGCCATACATTGTGTATGACCAGTCAAATACTTCGCCAAAAAACTCTTTTACCTTTTTTAATTCCCCAATATCTTTGGCTGGAAATTCTACGTAGTCAATATGGTTATTTACCCTACCCATATCCGCCATTATATATAAAAATAGACGATCTGGTTTCTATCAGAGATAAGAGGAAACAGATCACTACCTGTTATCCCGCCCCCGCTTAGTACTCTGCACCTAGTAACCTGCACCCAGTACCCTGGCCCCTGTGACACCCAGCAGCCTCACCGCATGCCCACTTCACCACTCCATTCCGTAACATATATCATGGAAGCTGATGAGCGCTACGACACATTCTTTGCCGCATGCCACACCGCTGCTCCTGCTGAAGGATCGCTATGGGCGCATAGCACGAGACCTGCGGGTTTCTTTGACGGACCGCTGCAATCTTCGGTGCACATATTGCATGCCTGCACAAGGGTTGGAGTGGACCCCTTCTGAGCAACTGCTCACCGACGAGGAGATCATTCGCCTTGTAACAATTGGGGTCCAACTGCTCGGCATCCGCCAGGTTCGTTTCACTGGCGGCGAACCGCTACTCAAGAAGTCGCTTGACCAACTGATCCATACGGTGAAGCAGCTTCATACAGACGAGGGCAAGCCGGTAAGCACCGCTCTGACAACCAACGGCATTGGACTACACCGCAAAGCAACACAGCTGAAAGACGCTGGGCTTGATCGCGTGAATATTTCCCTGGACACTCTCAACCCTGAGCATTTTTCGCTTCTGACTCGGCGGGATCGTTTCAAGGACGTTATCGCAGGTATTGAGGCTGCCATCAACGCCGACCTCTCCCCCGTGAAGATCAACAGCGTGATCATGCCGGGTGTCAATGAAGACGACATTCTTCCGCTCGCAGAATTCGGGCTATACGAAAATGTGGAACTGCGCTTCATTGAACAGATGCCCCTGGGGCCGCGCGACCAGTGGGATCGTTCGGCTATGGTCACAGCCCAGGACATTATTGACGTCATCTCGACCAAGTTTGACCTGACCCCTGACACAACAGAGGAGACAGCTCACAGTGCAGCCCCCGCAACCATGTGGAGGATTTCTGATGGGGACATGCACGGCAAGATTGGCATCATCGCTTCGGTGACCCGTCCTTTTTGTGGTGCGTGCGACCGTACGCGGCTTACATCTGACGGCGCTGTGCGGAGCTGCTTGTTTTCTCAAACTGAAACCTCGTTGCGGGATCTTCTTCGCCAAGGCCGATCAGACAATGAGATAGCCGAGGCATGGGCAGCAGCGATGTGGCTCAAACCCGCTGGTCACGGCATTGATGATCCTTCGTTTGTTCAGCCACACCGCCCCATGTCAGCTATCGGTGGCTAAGCTCAACACCAACTATGCTCAACAGCATCAACATCTCTTTTACACCACGGAGGTCTCATGGGTGAACAGCATCGACGCACCATGGATGAACATCTACAGGCTGCTCTTGCACTTGTTGCACCGCTTCAGCACACCGCTCAGGTAAGCACCAGAGACTTGAATGATCATCATGGCATCGTAGTGGCCCGAGATGTTATGAGTGCTGCAGCCATTCCACCATTTACCAATTCAGCCATGGATGGTTTTCTGGTTCGCAGTACTGATCTTGCTGGTGATGGACCGTGGACATTCCCCGTCAGCGGTGACATTCCGGCAGGTAGTCCCCCAGTTCCAGTACCTGCGGGCCATGCCGTACGCATTATGACCGGCGCGCCTGTACCCGAAGATCCCGACACCAAAGATGATGAACTATACGTCATCCCCATTGAAAACACTGATGCACGCAATGACGTGATGCCAACAACCGTCACAGTGAAGGACTACAACCCCCACCGCGCGCACATCCGGTACCGTGGTGAGCACGTCCAGCCGGGGGATGTCGTCACGCACGCAGGTACCCGTATCGACGCCGGAGTGATAGCAACGCTTATTTCCGCTGGTGTTGAACAGGTGGAGCTGTATCCGCGCCCCACAGTGTGTGTGATTACCTCGGGTGATGAAGTGGGAGATGCTCGCAACGCGTGGGGCATTCCCAACTCGAACGGTCCGATGCTGGTTGCTGCAGCACACGCCAGCGGTGCTATTCCAACCCACCGTCATGTGCGTGACGACGCCGCAGCCGTGCATGCCGCGATCGATACCGCCGCATCCGAGTTTGACCTGGTAGTCACGGTTGGTGGCGTGTCAGCCGGTGCCTACGATGTTGTACGCGCCGTAGGCGGGACCGCCGATATGTGGTTTGGCCCAGTTGACATCCAACCGGGGAAGCCACAGGGTTTGGGCACGTGGAACGGTACGCCGGTGATGTGTCTTCCTGGCAACCCGGTGGCGGCTTACGTGAGTTTCTTTCTGTTTGTGGTTCCCGTGCTGCACACTCTCGCGGGTATGCCCGCGCCTCATTCTGTGTGGGACCTTCCTCATGTGTCTGCATTCGTTTCGGATGATTTTCCGCAGCCTGGCCCCCGTACGCGTTTTATTCCAGTCCAGTTAACCTGGGGTGAACACGGGGCAACCGCAACGCTGCCACATGGGGGCACTGGCTCGCATATGGTCGCGACTCTCGCAGGCGTTCATGGTTTAGCTGTTTTACCTGCGGAATCAGAACCTCACGATCCCACATCCGTGGCTGTTCTGTTTGTGTAAGCTCCCCTACCGAAGAAGGCATGATGAAGTTCACTCACCTCGATAACGCCGGGTCCGCCTACATGGTGGATGTCACAGATAAGCAGCCAACGGTGCGTTCAGCAACGGCGCAAGGAGAGATTATCTGCTCACCGGAGATTCTGGCAGCACTGCGAGATGGCACGGTCCCCAAGGGTGATGTGTTGGCGGTCGCTCGTGTTGCGGGCATTTCTGCAGCTAAAAAGGTTCCTGATCTGCTTCCTCTCGCGCACACCATTGGCGTGCACGGATGTTCAGTGGACCTGGTTATCCACGACGACCGCGTCGCCATTGAGGCCACAGTGCGCACCGCCGACTGCACGGGTGTTGAGATGGAAGCACTGACAGCAGTAACGGTAGCTGCCCTGACCCTTATTGACATGGTCAAAGGTGTGGATCGTTCGGCATATATCGGGGTCTGCGGCATCGTTGCAAAGTCGGGCGGCCGTTCAGGTGACTGGTCCCGCGACCTGCCACGATAATGCACGTCATCATTCTGGCCGGCGGTGTGGGTTCGCGCTTAGGTGGTGTGTCCAAGGCCGAGGTTCGCGTGAATGGGACACGGCTTATCGACGCCCTCCTTACCACCCTCCCCACACATGTTTCCGTCAGCATTGTCACGCCATATCCGATTGAGCTAGGAACACACGCACAGACTATTCGCTGTGTGTGCGAGGATCCTCCTTTTGGCGGCCCCGCCGCAGGCATAAGTGCTGGACTTAATCCCGCCACCGAGATGACAGCCGTCTTGGCGGTTGATGCTCCCGCATCAGGGACCCTGCTCGAAGCGCTCACGAATGCACTCGCCACCAATCCCGGCGCAGATGCCGCTGCGATTATGTCAACGCAGGGCCATCTGGAACCGTTGTGTGTTGTCTGGCGTACAGCATCGTTAGTAGCGGCTTTTGATCAGCTTGGTGACCCTCGTGATAAACCCGCCAAAGCATTGCTTCGTATCGCTGGTTCGGTAGTGCCGGTGCCGGGCACTGGTGCGGAGGTTGATTACGACACAGTGGCTGAGCTCAGCGAACTGGGTGCTGTCGAGCTTCCTGCTCCCCCGCCTCCAGCCACGCAGTAATACCCCCTCGAAGACTGTAGGCACCATGATGCCCATCTGCGTCAAGCATGGAGACAGCCCGCGCGGATCGGATGCCGCTGGCGCAGTAAAGAACGACGCGGCGATCGGTAGCCAGGGCGTCGATAATAGCGGATGGCAGAGCACCGCGCTGGAATTCTTCTACAGGGATGTTGAAGGAACCGGGGATTGCGTGCTCTTCGTGTTCCTCGCGGGTACGAACGTCAATGACTAGGTCCCCGTCAGATAACGTTGTTGTGTCGCAGGGTTCTGCTGTCACGGGTCCGGCGGCGAGGAGGCGCTGGGTGACCGCCGGGTCCGCGTGGAGGGGAATATAGTCCCAGCGTGAGGCGAGTGAGTCGTAGTAGCCAACGGTCCCCAGCAGAGGCGTGCCTAGGTCGGTGAGGAGTTTTATAGTCTCCATGGCCATGGCTGATCCGATGATGCCCACAAGGGGGCCCAGCACTCCAGCTTGAGCACAATTGGGAATGGAACCGGGCGCGGGAGGCTCGGGGAAAATGTCTTCGTAAACAGGCCCCTTTCCTGCCCAGAACACAGACAGTTGAGCATCAAAACCCAGCACAGATGCCCACACATGAGGTATCCCAGCCCGAGCACACGCGGCCGACACAATATGTCGAGTGGCAAAGTTATCAGAGCCGTCGATAACCACGTCCACGTCCGCCATGAGGCGCAGTGCATTGTCCCAGTTCAGTCGTTCGGCAACATCGCGAACGATGATTGAGGGGTTCAGGCTATGAAGAGCCTCAGCGGCGGAACGGACTTTTTGTTCTCCCACGTGGGCCGTAGTGTGCACGACTTGTCGATGCAGATTGGATAGCGAAACAACATCATCATCCACAATGGTGATGCGCCCAACCCCGGCCCCTGCGAGGTACAGCATCGCGGGTGAACCGAGTCCGCCCGCACCGACGATAAGCACGTGGGAGTTCTGGAGCCGCTGTTGTTTGGCCTCGCCAAAACCGGCAAGGGATGTCTGACGCTGGTAGCGCATCTATGTCAACCCCACCCACTGTGTGTCGCCAGATTCTAGGAGTTGTTCTTTCCAGATGGGCACCTCGGCTTTGACGGTGTCCGCCATGTCCGAGCATGCCCGAAAGGCGGCATCCCGGTGCGCCGATGCGACGTGCACAACGAATGCCGCCTCGCCGATTGCAATGCCGCCGATGCGATGCGCTGCCCAGATGCGCACGTCCGGGTGCCTGTCCAGGACTTTATCTGCCACTGTCGCCATAATTGCCTCTGCCGTGGGGTGCGACGTGTAGCTGAGACTGCGAACGCGCTGACCTCCATCGTGATTACGGACGACGCCGTTGAAAGTAACGCACGCACCCATCGATGCCACCATTACGTCGTCGTAAGCAGCCGCAGCAAGCGATTCCAAGGGCTGGTCGGTGATCAGCGTCCCAAGAACAACTCCTGTGTCATCGGAAACGTAGGCTGGGTCGTTGGTGTTAGTCATGAGTGTGCGTTCCTTCTAACATGTCGGTAATGGGCATGATAATAGGTGTGAGCACGGCAATTCCATCTGCGACGGCACCGCGCGAGCCGGGAAGCGTCATGATAAAGGTACGCCCCGACACACCCGCAACGGCCCTGGACACAACGGAGAGGGGTGTGGACTCCTCGCCTTTACGCCAGAACGCGTTGACCACTCCAGGCAGTTCACGGTCCAGGTACGGGGTAACAGCCTCCACGGTGCGATCATCATCTGATAATCCGGTACCGCCAGTGGTGATGAGCACATTGAGGTCAGGGGTAATGGCGGTGCGTAGTTCATCCGCAACGTCCGCATCGGCGACAACACGTGCCTCAGGCGTGGAAAAGCCTAGTTTACGCAGCCATTGCACGAGAATCGGTCCTGTCTGGTCTTCGTAGATTCCTTGGGCTGCGCGCGTCGATACAACGACAACAAGGGCGGATTTCATAGTAGTTCTCCCAACGGATAGATCTGCACTGCCGCACCAGGGTGATAGTGCGTGCGAGCAGTGATGCGGATTAAACAGGTCGCACCCACCGCTTGTTGCAATAAATGCGATCCGGCACCACCAATAGGGGTTGCATGAAGCACTCCCTCCGCATCAACGGCGTAGGTACCCCGCAGAAACTGATCACGCAGGTCAGGCAACCCAGTCACAGCGTGAGTCAAGCGCGCAGTGTACGCCCCCACATCGCAGCGGTTCAGGGTTGGCGCGACAAAAAGTCGGAAGCTCACCAGCGTTGAGATGGGATTTCCCGGCAGGCATATCACCGGCGTTCCACGAAACGTTGCCAGCCCTTGCGGCCCACCGGGTTGTTGGGCAACATGCCCAAACCATGCATCATGCTCGGCAAAAGCTAGCCGCACCACCTCGTAACGCCCGTGGCTGATGCCACCGGACGTAATCACCGCATCCGGTTGATGCTTATCAACGCCCCGCGCCACATCCTCCACGAACCGCTCCACGTTGTCATCAGTTCGGATATGGTCAACCACCTCAATATCTGCGCTGCGGCACAGTTGGTGAAGCATCGGGCCATTAGCATCGGGTATTGAAGCCACTCCTTCGTTTCCGGCGCCGTGAGAAATTTCAGCCCCACCAGTACAAATAATCACTCGTGGCCGTTGCCATACAGTGACGGTGGTGATGGATTGGCTGGCTAACGCAGCAATCGCCACTGCATCAAGTCGGGTTCCTGCCCGAAGGAGAAGAGAACCAGCGGCGGAATCTGATCCAGCTTTGCGGACATACTGTTGCTGCGGTACTGACGGTATGTGGACCTCATCGTCGGTAAAGGTGTCGGGTTGGCACTCTTCGACGGGGACGATAGTCGTGGTACCGCGTGGGAGTTTCGCCCCTGTCATGATGGGCGCGACGCTGTCGCCTAAACCTTCTGGATAAAGCTCATCAGGGTCCGCACCTGCGGCCACGGTTGGCCCCACTATGAACACTCCTGGCGTGCGTTGTTGCTGAGCAGACGAAAGCGCGTAGCCATCCATCTGGGAGTTATCAAATCGCGGTGAGTCAAAGGGCGCCGTGAGGTCCGTAGCTAAGGTGTAGTTGGCGGCGTCGAGTAGCGGCAGAGTTACTGTCGCACGCGGCGGGAGGCGCCTCAGTATGGCCTCGGCGTGCTCTTGTGGTGTCAGCATGGTGGTTTCTCTCTACAATGCGGGGTATGCAAGTACATTATTTTGCTGCGGCGCGTGCGGCAGCCGGAGTGGCAGTTGAATCTCGGGAACTGGTACCCAACACATTGGGTGAGTTGTTGGAAGAGCTAGCAGCTGAGCATAGTGAGACAACAGCCGCTGGTATGACCCTGGCGGAGATTTTTGTGCAGTGTTCTTTTCTTGCGGATGGTCATCATGTGCAGCCTGATGCCTCCCTTGCAGGTGTCGACCGTGTGGATGTGCTACCACCGTTTGCTGGCGGCTAATTTTTACTGGTTTTTGCCGTGCTTAATAATAGTACGTCGTTAGATATGCTTACCCAGCTGCTCGAAAATGCTGGGTAAAAGCGGACCAATGACAGTGATGGTGTCAGTGACACCGCCAACGGATCCAGGTGCATTGATAATCAGTGCTGCGGTCTCGTCACGGCTCGTCACACCGACAAGCCCGCGAGTCAAGCCAGCTCGTGGGCTATTTTTTACTCCTTCACAGAAGATATGCATCGCCAGCGCTGGTAGTTCAGTATCAATGAACGGACGGGTCGCCTCGGGGGTGACGTTGTTAGGTTTCAGTCCTGTACCACCGGCGGTCAGGATGATGTCATGTCCCTGTTCTTGTGCGGAGGTCAGTGCGTTGGTGATGGCTTCTTTGTTTTCTGGGATAACGACGGATTCCCGCACATCCACGTCGTGGCTTTCAAAAAGTTGAGCTGCGGCTGGGCCCGCAGCATCGGGACGTTCACCGCTATATGCGCGATCTGAAATGACGATGATAGCTGCGGTCAAACGCTCGTTGGATGGGGTGTTAGCGGGTGGGTTTTTTGGTGCCATGATATGTTCCCTAATGTTGTTTTTTCGGACCTAAATGGGTGGAGTTGTGGTGTCAGGTTACGCTCTTACCTGCATTGATGATTTCGGCAACACTAACGTTACCTAATTTAACACGATTTTTTCCGTGTTTATCTGGAACTCTGCAGGCCAGACCTGATAACTTGAAGATACTACAAACCATCATTCCCACCCTCCACTGGACAGGTGAACGAAATGACTACCCCCGACTCTGAAGCGAGACCAACAAAAGGGCATGTCCTGCACAACTGGGACCCAGAAGATGAAAAGAACTGGGATTCCGGCATCGCATGGCGCACCCTGTGGATCTCGACGTTTTCCCTCATTATTGGCTTTTGCACGTGGTATCTCGTCTCTGCAATCGCCCCCCTGCTTAACGACATAGGTTTCTCTCTGTCGAAGAGCCAACTGTACTGGTTGACAGCAATTGCGGGACTTGCTTGCGGATTCTTCCGCCTGATTTTCACGTTCCTTCCGCCCATCATGGGTACCCGCAAACTCGTGACCATGTCTTCGCTGCTGTTCATCATCCCCATGGTGGGATGGTTCTTTGCCGTCCAAAACACAAGCACCCCATACTGGGCCTTGCTCGCGTTGTCGTTTATCTGCGGCATTGGCGGCGGCGTCTTCTCTGGCTTCATGCCCTCTACCGGGTACTTCTTCCCCAAGCGCCTGTCTGGAACGGCGTTGGGCTTGCAAGCCGGCATTGGCAACTTTGGTATTTCCCTCATCCAATTCCTTGGTCCATGGATTATGGGATTTGGGTTGCTGGGCATCACCTTTATCGCGCCACAACGTACCCACGCAGGTAAGGAAATCTTTGTCCACAACGCTGCTATCGTTTTGGTGCCGTGGGCACTAGTGGCAGCAGCCGTCGCATGGTTTGCTCTCAAAGACGTGCCTATCAAGGCAAATTTCCGCCAACAAATCGACATCTTTGGCAACAAAAACACCTGGATACTCACCATCGTTTACCTCATGACATTCGGTGCGTTCTCCGGCTTCGCCGCACAACTTGGCTTGCTGATCAACCAGATCTATGGTCCAAGCTCTTCCCTGGCCGAAACTCACGATGCGGCAAGCCTACCCACCGGTGCGGCATATGCCTACCTTGGGCCGCTTGTCGGTGCTGGTGTACGTGCATTGTGGGGACCGCTGTGCGATAAATTCGGTGGTGCAATCTGGACATTCATCGGCGGCGTTGGCATGGCAGTCTCCCTCGGCTGGGCCGCACTCTACTTGAATCCCAAAGACCCCTCTGAATTCACCTGGTTCCTCACCGCCATGCTCGTGTTCTTCTTCTTCACGGGCCTTGGCAACGCAGGGACATTCAAGCAAATGCCCATGATTTTGCCCAAGCGCCAAGCTGGTGGTGTCATTGGTTGGACCGGCGCAGTTGGCGCTTTCGGACCATTCATTGTGGGCATCATGCTCTCCATGATGGCCGCATCAACATTCTTCTGGGGTTGTGTGATCTTCTTCGTTATCACCAACGTGTTGATATGGGTCTACTACGCTCGACCCAATGCCCCGTACCCCGGCTGATCTTACCCAGATGCTGCACTCATCCTGATAGGAACTCTGACAACATGGCTCATACCCATAACCCGCCCAATCCTCTTTTTAACCTAGGCAGTTTTCTTCGCCGTGGTGAAACTGGCCCCGCCGGCCAACAGTTGTTCTTGAAAGGTGGCCGTCAAGCGGATGTGTTTTATCGCGACCGTTGGGCATTCGACAAGGTAGTGCGCTCGACCCACGGAGTGAACTGCACTGGTTCATGCTCCTGGAAGGTCTACGTCAAAGACGGCGTGATCACCTGGGAATCCCAGGCCGTTGACTACCCCACCACTGGATCGGAAATGCCAGACTACGAACCCCGCGGCTGCCCCCGCGGCGCGTCGTTTTCGTGGTACACCTACTCCCCCACACGCATCCGTAGCCCCTACGCGCGTGGCGTGCTAGTGGACATGTATCGGGAAGCAAAAAAGGAACACGGCGACCCGGTACTGGCGTGGCGCAGCATTGTTGAAGATCCCGACAAGCGGCGCGCCTACGTGAAAGAGCGCGGCAAAGGCGGACTCATTCGCATCCCCTACGAGGAAGCCATTGAGATTGCCGCCGCCGCACATGTCTACACCGTCCGTCAGCACGGCCCTGACCGCATCGCTGGCTTCACCGTCATTCCGGCCATGTCGCAGATCTCCTATGGCGCGGGAACGCGTTTTCTGGAGCTCATTGGCGGCGTAGCATTGAGCTTCTACGACTGGTACGCGGACTTGCCGCCTGCGTCTCCTCAAACATTCGGAGATCAAACGGACGTGCCCGAATCAGGCGACTGGTTTAATTCCAGTTACCTGATGATGTGGGGTTCTAACATTCCAGTCACCCGTACCCCAGACTCACACTTCATGGTGGAAGCCCGCTACAAGGGCACAAAAGTCGTTGTGGTGTCCCCAGACTTCGCGGATTCCACAAAGTTTGCTGATGAATGGCTACGCATCGCCCCTGGCACTGACGGTGCTCTCGCCTTCGCCATGGGTCACGTCATTCTTTCGGAGTTCCATGTTGGCCAAAAGACTCCGTTCTTCATGGACTACATGCGTAAGTACACCGACTCGCCGTTCCTTGTCTACCTAGACAAGCGCGAGGACGGGACCTACACGCCTGGTAAATTTGTCACCGCCGCTGACCTTGGCGATGCCGCTCCCACATTATCCGGCACCCCCAACGCCACCCACCGTCTGCTCACCATTGAAGCCGACGGGACCATCGTGGACCCAGGCGGAACTCTCGCCGACAGGTACGGTGACGAGGGCGTCGGCAAATGGAACTTGCGTCTCGACACCGCAGAACCGGTGATGTCTATCGCGGAAACCAATGGTTTTGGTACCGCCGAGGTTCTCTTCCCCCGTTTCGACCTTCCTGCAAGTGGTGCCGATACCGAAGGACCAGTAGGCGCAGGTGTTGTGAATCGTGGCGTCCCGGTACGAGAGATTGGTGGACGATTGTTCACCACCGTGTACGACCTCATGCTGGCACACTACGGTGTTAACCGCCCTGACTTGCATCTGCCAGGTCAGTGGCCAGTCGATTTCAACGACGCATCTTCCGTTGGCACCCCAGCCTGGCAGGAAGAACTCACCGGAGTACCTGCCGCAGGCGCAATCCGCATTGCCCGAGAGTTCGCACAAAATGCCGTTGATTCCGGCGGCCGGTCGCAGATCATCATGGGCGCTGGCGTCAACCACTATTTCCACGCTGATGCCATCTACCGCACATTCTTGGCCTTGACCTCCATGTGTGGCACCCAAGGTGTCAATGGTGGAGGCTGGGCGCACTACGTTGGCCAGGAGAAGCTCCGCCCGATGAACGGCTGGTCCCAGTATGCGTTTGCTCTGGACTGGAACCGCCCGCCACGCCAGATGATTTCCACTGGGTTCTATTATTTGACCACCAGCCAGTGGCGTTACGACAACACCAAGGCATCACGTCTTGCATCACCGTTGGCAAATCGTGGAACCGTGGGCGACAAGATGACGGCCGACACTCTGATTGAGGCAATGAAGCGTGGGTGGATGCCTAGCTATCCGCAGTTCAACCGCAACCCATTGCTCCTTGCACCTGAAGCTGAAGAAAAAGGCATGTCGGTTCAGGATTACATCGTTGAGCAGCTTAATTCTGGCGAGCTGAAGTTTGCTGCGGAAGACCCCGATAACCCCGTCAACTTCCCCCGTATTCTGTTGAACTGGCGAACCAACCTGATGGGTTCCTCGGCAAAGGGCACGGAGTTTTTCCTGAAGCATATGCTGGGCGTGGATTCTGATTCCACCGCCGAGGAATTGAAGCTGGGTGAGCGGCCTACATCGCTAACGTGGCAGGATGAGGCACCGGATGGCAAGTTGGACTTGATGTTGACCACCGATTTCCGTAGTACCTCAACTACATTGGTGTCGGACATCGTCTTGCCAGCGGCAACGTGGTACGAGAAGCATGACCTCTCTACGACCGACATGCACCCCTTTGTCCATTCCTTCAACGCGGCAATTAGCCCACCGTGGGATGCGCGAACAGATTTTGAGGTGTTCCGCGATCTGTCGGCGGCATTCACGCGGATGGCCGGTCGCTGGCTGGGAACTCAAACGGATGTGATTACTGCGCCTTTGGGCCACGATTCACCAGATGAGTTGAATATGCCAAGTGGCGTTGTTCCGAATGTTGAGCAGGAGGGATACCGCCCAGGTAAGAACATGGCCAAGTTGGTTCCAGTGACCCGGGATTACACCAAGGTGTATGAGAAGTGGACTCATTTGGGTCCCCTGACGGGTGACCTTGGCACCGGTGTGCATGGCACGGCATATAACGTGTCTAAGCAGGTGGAAGAGCTCAAGTTGATTAACGGCGTGAGCGAGACTGCATCTGCCGGTGAGCGCCCCCGACTCGACAGTGCTGTTAAAGCCATTCAGGCCGTGCTGCATCTATCTGGTGTCACCAATGGTGAGGTAGCTGCTGAAGGGTTCAAGAATCAAGGTGCGCGTGTGGGCGCGGACATGATGGACTTGGTCTCTGATGTGCAAGGTACGCGCATCAACTGGGACCATATTAAAGAGCGCCCCACGGAAGTGATCACTTCCCCAGAGTGGACTGGGTCGAAGAAGAATGGGCGGCGTTATACCGCGTTTTCCATCAACCTGGAGTATGACAAGCCGTGGCACACGCTGTCAGGCCGCATGCATTACTACCTGGATCACGACTGGTTTATGGATTATGGCGAGTCTTTCCCCATATTCCGTCCACCGTTTGACCACATCCATATCAACGGTGAGGTAGGACCCGGCGAAGTTGGCACAAGTCAATATGGCGACACTGAGGTGACGGTGCGTTACCTCACCACGCACAACAAGTGGTCCATTCACTCCCAGTACTTTGACAACCTGCACACGCTGTCTATTTCTCGCGGCGGACAGGTGATCTGGATGTCTAATAAAGACGCAGAAAAACTGGGAGTCAAAGACAACGATTGGATTGAGGCATACAACAGAAACGGTATTGTTTCTGCCCGCGCGATCGTGTCGCACCGTATCCCCGAGGGCACGGTGTTTATGAACCACGCACAGGAACGCACTGCTGGAACCCCCGTTAATGAGCACACGGGGCGCCGCGGTGGTACCCACAATTCTCTGACTCGAATCATGATTAAGCCGATTCACGTGGCTGGCGGCTATGGACACCTCACTTATGGGTTCAACTACATCGGCCCCACCGGAAACAACCGTGATGAAGTAACCCGAATCCGTCGCCGCTCCCAGGAGGTGCAGTTCTAATGAAAGTAATGGCACAAATCGCTATGGTGATGAGCCTGGATAAGTGCATCGGCTGCCACACGTGTTCCGTCACATGTAAGCAGGCATGGACCAACCGCGAAGGTACTGAGTACATCTACTTCAACAACGTGGAAACCAGGCCGGGCGTGGGCTATCCGCGTGGCTGGGAGGACCAGGATAAGTGGGAAGGCGGCTGGGTTCGCACCAGCTCCGGTGGGTTGAAGCCACGCGCTGGTGGTCGGTTGAAGAAGCTGATGACCATCTTCCACAACCCAAAGCTGCCCACTATTGATGATTACTACGAGCCGTGGACCTACGAGTATGATCGTCTTCTTTCCGCGCCTCGTGGACAGGCTACCCAGCCAACTGCACGCCCGATTTCACAGCTGGATGGCCGTGAAATAGATAAGATCGAGTGGTCTTCTAACTGGGACGATAACCTCGGCGGCTCAACAGCCACGCTGGATAATGACCCAGTTTTGCAGCAGATGAACCTCACGGTGCGCAAGGAGATCGAAGACTCCTTCATGTTCTATCTGCCCCGTATCTGCGAGCATTGCCTGAACCCCACGTGTGTCTCCTCATGTCCTTCAGGCGCAATGTACAAGCGAACCGAAGATGGCATTGTGCTGGTGGACCAGGATCGGTGCCGCGGCTGGCGCATGTGCGTATCGGGATGCCCGTACAAGAAGGTGTATTTCAACCATAAGTCGGGCAAGGCAGAAAAATGCACGTTGTGCTACCCACGCCTTGAAGTTGGTCAGCCAACGGTATGTTCTGAGACGTGCGTCGGACGCCTGCGTTACCTGGGTGTGCTGTTTTACGACGCCGACCGGGTACCTGAAGCAGCCGCAACGAAAGATCCGCAGGATCTCTACGAGGCACAGCGTTCCATTCTGCTCGATCCCCACGATCCTCGTGTGGTGGAGGCAGCAATTGCTGAAGGCATTCCGCACTCTTGGATTGATGCTGCACAGCAGTCTCCGATTTGGGATCTGATTTTCCGCTACGACCTTGCTCTGCCGCTTCACCCGGAGTACCGCACGCTGCCCATGGTGTGGTACGTGCCGCCGCTTTCTCCGGTGGTGGATTCGGTGACCGCCTCTGGTTTGGATGGCGAGGACCACAAGGTGCTGCTGACAACTCTGTCCACCATGCGCATTCCGCTGGAGTACTTGGCTGGTTTGTTCACCGCTGGCGACACGCGACCAGTGGAAAAATCACTTCGTCGACTTGCAGCAATGCGCTCCTACATGCGCGATATCAATTTGGGCAATGAGCCCAACGAGGAGATCGCACAGTCAGTTGGCATGACCGGCAAGGAAATTGAGGCCATGTATCGTTTGCTTGCCATTGCCAAGTACGACGATCGCTATGTCATTCCAACCGCTTCCCCAGAATCGCCCCGTGGCATCACCTCACTTGATCCGTTTGGCGACGTGGACCCAACCAATCCGGTAAAGCTGCTCGACGATCTAGGTATGGGCGCACCAGAGGCATGTTCGAGCGGATGTGGCAGCGGCGATTCACAGGCATCCAAGATTTCTCTGGTGTCGTGGTCTAACGGCGAACGCCCAGCAGGCATGTTCCCTGACCGGGGTGCTCAATGAAACGCACCCACACTGGTGTAGTACCAGATGACAGTATTCCCGCTGTGCAGATGACTGAACAGCAGCGGCAGGTACTGTACATGGCTGCATCAGTACTGCTTGACTACCCGGACGAGCATCTTGCTGAAAAGATTGCTGCTGTAGAGTCACAACTCGATATGTTGTCGCTACCAGTCCAGGCGGAACTTGCGGCGTTTCTCGACGCCGTTCGGGTTCTCGGCCCGCGCGGCATTGAGGAACACTATGTCGAAACATTTGACCAGCGTCGACGCTGTTCTTTGTTTCTCAGTTACTACGCTGTCGGTGATACTCGGCAGCGTGGTGCGGCCATCGTGGCGTTCCGTCAGCAGCTGGAGGCACTGGGTTTTGAGCAGGTACGCGATGAGCTCCCCGACCACCTTTGTGTTGTTCTCGAGGCTGCGGCGCTGTCTAGTGGAGCAGCCCACGTCACTGCAACAGAAATACTGTCGGCACATCGCGACGGTCTCGAAGTACTGCGCGCTGCCTTGGAGGGACTGCATTCGCCTTTTGCTCATCTCATCAGGGCAGTATGCATGTCGCTTCCCCCCATTGATCAGGAAACCGCCGACCGCTACCTTGATCTGATTACAAGCGGGCCGCCTACAGAACTTGTGGGTCTTGGTTCTCCGCTACCATTCCCAACAACCAACCCCGACCAATCCTAGAAGGACTCGATATGTCTCACATCGAAATGTTTCTCTGGGTGGCTTTTCCCTGGCTGAGCATCGTCGCATTTGTGATTGGTGTTTTCTGGCGCTGGCGCACTGATCAGTTTGGCTGGACAACCCACTCCTCCCAGATTTACGAATCCCGCCTGCTCCGCTTGAGCTCACCGTTATTCCACTGGGGCATGATGTTTGTCATTATTGGCCACATCATGGGTTTGGCCATCCCGAAAGCCTTCACCCGTGCTGTCGGCGTTTCTGACCACGCCTACCACCTTATTGCCACTATTCCCGGCACCATCGCGGACATCGCCGTAGTGTTGGGGCTAATTGGGCTGATTTACCGCCGCGTGGTACACCGCTCTGTGTTCCTGTCAACATCATCCTCAGATAAAGTAATGTATGTGCTGCTGGCTGCAGCTATTGCCACCGGCAGTATCGCAACGGTATCGCTGCAGGTGTTTGGTGGAGCCCATGGTTATGACTACCGTGAAACAATCTCCCCGTGGCTGCGCCAACTGTTCATCCTCAACCCCAATCCAGAGTTGATGGCCGATGTTCCGTGGCAGTTTAAACTGCACATTATCGCGGGGTTCACCCTGCTGGCTGTGTGGCCGTTTACCCGACTGGTGCATGCATTCTCTGCACCGGTTGGATACGTGACCCGTCCGTATGTGGTGTATCGTTCGCGCGACATCACCACTACCCCAGCGCGTCACAACCCGGCGTGGGAGCCCATCCGCTCTAATAAGAAACAGCTGGACAATGAAGCACGATGGTCCGGTGCCTGAATCTCGTTGCCTATTGAAGGGATATCTATGAAGCCTGTTCGTTTACTCGCCACTGTTGTTGCATTGGGTGCGGCGATCATGATCACTGCTGCTGCCTGCAGCGGTAACTCCAATTCTGGTTCAACCACATCGTCCCCCGGCAGCAGTACCACAGCAGAATCTGTGAAGTTGACGGTATTGGGCGCAGCCTCCACGCGTGTTGTCAATGATGATTTGTCGAAACTGGCCGCTGATCTGACTCCATCGCAAACCTTGCAGTACGTCAATGGTGGTTCGTCTAGTTTGGTGCAGCAGCTTGCAGACGGTGCCCCTGGTGACTTGTTTATTTCTGCGGACCAGAAGAACATGAAGAAGGCAGTAGAGGCCGGTAACGCGAAGGATCCTAAGGTGGTGGCCACAAACTCTATGGTGATGGTGGTTCCTGCCGACAATCCTGCTGGCATCACTGGAGTAGACGACACACTGAAAAATGCGAAGGTAGTGTTGTGCGACTCGCAGGTGCCATGCGGAGACATTTCTCAGACTCTGATGAAAGAGAACAATATTGAGCTCAATCCGGTGAGCCTGGAGCAATCCGTGTCTGATGTTCTCGGCAAAGTCACCTCCGGCGAAGCCGATGCCGGCTGGGTGTACCGTACTGATGCCGCTGCGGCGGGTGATGCAGTGAAGGTTATTGAGATTCCTCATGCTGATAAGCACCCTAATGATCTTGTAGCGGCTGTCACCACCACGTCCGGTCACCAGGCTGAGGCTACCCAGCTTCTGGATCTGCTGGCCAGCAAGGAAATGGCTGCTGTCTGGGAGAAACACGGTTTCACACCGGTACAGTAATGCCTGAACTATCTGGTAATTCCAACACCACCGTCACTCTGCGTCCCGTGTCGCAGCGAGTGCCGGTGGTGTTTGCTTTTGTTGCGATTGGTGCACTGCTTCTGGTGGTCGGACCATTGGTTGCCCTGGGTTTACGAATTCCGTGGTCAACTGTGTGGTCCATCGCCCGTGAAGCAGACACCATCACGATGGTGAAAGTAACACTCACGTCTGCGGCATGGGCTGCCGCAATTACCACTGTGTTGGGTGTCGCCTTGGCGGTATGGCTAAGCGGGATGCAACGCGGTGCTGGGGTGGTACGGCTGTTGGTGTTTCTGCCGTTGGCCATGCCCCCCGTGGTGGGAGGTTTGGCCCTCACTGCGGCCCTAGGGCGTCGTGGTATTACCGCCCCGCTGCTGAACGCTCTGGGGCTTCAGTTTGCTTTCGCTTTTCCTGGTGTGGTGCTAGCTCATGTGTTTGTTGGGTTGCCGTTTGTAGTGGCGTCTGTCGATTCGGCACTGCGGCAGATAGACCGCGAGGTGATGGCTTCGGCAGCTGGGGTGGGCATGTCGCCGTGGGCTATTACATGGAAAATTTTGCTTCCAGCGTTGTCCCCTTCCATTGCTGCGGGGGCGAGTTTGGCTTTTGCCCGTTCGTTGGGCGAGTTTGGCACGACCCTCACGTTTGCTGGTTCGCTGCCTGGGGTTACACGAACGATGCCGGTTGGCATTTATGTGGAGCGGGAGGTCAACCAGCAGCGCGCGTATGTGTTGGCCGCAATCCTCATTATGTTGGCGGTATTGTCGCTGATTGCAGCCGCATTGCCCACGTTCATGGCGCGCCAGCCTCGCCAGTGTCCGCGTGCAATAGGAACGTTGGACGTAGACCGCTTTCGCGAACTCACCAGCCCTACCAGCGGTGGCGTGGACGTAACGGTGAGGTACGGGAGCGTCGATACGCGCTTCCCTGCCAATAAACTCACGGCGATCATTGGACCCAACGGGTCTGGGAAAACCACCTTAACCAGGCTGCTTACGGGGCGGTTGCGGGGCGCGACAGTCACACCTAAGCGGGGCATTGTGTTGTTGACGCAGGCTCCTGGGCTTCCGCCTACTGCAACAGTATCGCAGGCCGTCACTATGTCCACCGGATCAGCGACACTCACGGCGCAGCTTCTCGACGCCGCGGGTCTTACCGAGCTAGCCCAGGTCCCTATCCCTGCACTATCCGGTGGACAGGCCGCTCAGGTGGCGCTTGTGCGTGCATTGGGGGCGCGGCCAGCGGTCCTCGTCCTTGATGAACCGTTAGCCGCGGTCGATGTGGAGTCGACATTTCGTTGGCGTCAGCTTCTTCATGCCACCGCCGGAGACCGCACAACAATCATGGTCACACACGACCCCATTGACCTTTCAGGCATGGCTGACCATGTGGTGGTGATGGACAATGGAGTGGTTGTAGCCGATGGCGCAGCGGAAGAGATTGTGCAGCACCCACCTACAGCATTTGTGTCTACACTCTTGTCTGTCAACCGGATTGTGGGTGACGTCAGCGCCGTTGAAAACAACGTTGTGACGGTACAATCTGGCGACATCACAATTGTCGGAATTTTATTCTCTGACGTGGCACCCCAGGTAGGAGACACCACCACTGTCACATTCCTTCCCAATGCGGTAACGCTACGAACTGTCAGTGCCAAAGCAGACGGACATCATGAATCTGCACGCAACGTATGGAAAGGCACTGTCACCAGCATTGATGCCGTTAATCATGGGATTAGTGCAGCCTCACATGTTGTAGTAACTGTGTCTATCGGCCAGATGCACATTATGGCATCCATAACGGCAAATTCTGCGCTTACACTGGGACTAGAGGTTGGAATAACCGTAGAATGTGTAGTTAAAGCATTAAATATTAACGTTCACAACGTTCACGCACAGAAGAAGTCATGATGAGTCGCAGCAGCGTACAACCCCCACGTTCAGTAACACAACTGTTCGTGGAATCACTGCGGCTCAGCCCCAAACAGCGTGAAGTATTAGATACTCTTCAAAAATTTGATAATGGTGCACGTGTCACCGACATCGCGAGCCAATTGAATATGCACGTCAACACGGTTCGCGGCCATCTTGATGAGCTTATGAAACGTGAGGCGGTACAGGCGGTACCAGCCCGTAAACAGGGACGTGGTCGACCTTCACTAGTGTTCCACGTCAGGATCCCCAATAACAGCTCAATAGCGCAAGAATACACGTCACTGGTGTCCACCCTGGTCGAACTAATAGGTGATCCTGACAATCCCAGCAATGACGAACTCAAGCAAGCGCAGCAGCTTGGCCGAAAATGGGCACGCAACATGAATGTGGGTACTGGTTGGGGGCAGTCATACGACTCGCTCTCCCCCGCCCTTGTTACTCTCCGGGATATGGGATTTGACCCGGCCCTGGAGACCGATGACAACGACTCCCCCTCACGCATCACCCTCAATAGCTGCCCCTTTGTCAGCAAAAAAGTCCCCCACCCTTCCAAACTTATCTGTGCTCTTCACCAGGGACTTGTCCAGGAACTATCAAGCGCCAGCGACAAAACTCACCTGGTTCTCATCCCGTATTCCGGCCCTGGGACATGCAGCATCGCCGTAGAGGGAGCCTCTACGTAGAAGTTTTCCCATGTTGAGGCACGCAAACGCAAAACCGCCTTAAAGCCACTACACTTCAAGGCGGTTTTAGTTGATGTACCCCGTACGGGATTTGAACCCGTGTTACCGGCGTGAGAGGCCGGCGTCCTAGGCCGCTAGACGAACGGGGCTTATAGGACGCGAATTTCTTCGCTGCTGGCCTACCTGGACTCGAACCAAGAATGACGGTACCAGAAACCGTAGTGTTGCCAATTACACCATAGGCCACTGTGCACATTGCTGTTGAACCATGCTGTGCAACGAGGAATAATATAACCACAGTTGACCTTGGCACACAAATCCAAAGGTCAACACGCTTCTTACTCGGCTGAGTACGGTGTTACTTCCCGTGCTGCACGCAGCCGCGCCAGCGTGGACTCGCGCCCCAGCAATTCCATGGATTCAAACAACGGCGGCGAGATGGCCTGGCCTGAGATACCAACCCGCAGCGCGCCGTAGGCTTTGCGGGGCTTCAACCCAAGATCTTCAATCAGTGCCTTCTGCAGTGCCGATTCAATGCTTGCAGTGTCCCAGTCCGGCACGTCGGATAGCACGGATATGGCTACCTCTAACGGCTGAACAGCGTCTTCTTTCAGGTTTTTGCGTGCGGATTTCTCGTCGAGCACCAGTTCTTCATCCGACACAATCAGGAATCGCACCAGGTCCCAGGCATCATCGAGTTTTTTGATGCGGGTCTGCACCAGTTCCGCCACAAACCTGAACTTGTCATCTGGGTAGGATGCCGGGAAGCCTTTATAGTCTTCCAGGTAAGTCCGCAGGCGTGCGGAGAAATCCTCCAAAGGCAGCAGGCGGATGTGGTCGGCATTGATGGCTTCGAGTTTTTTCTGGTCAAAGCGCGCAGGGTTGCTCAGTACGTCGGCCACATCAAAGGCATCGATCAGCTCGGAGACGCTGAAAATGTCGCGATCAGAGTCGAGGGACCAGCCCAGGAGCGCCAGGTAGTTGAGCATTCCTTCGGGGATGATTCCGGCATCGCGGTGGTTGAACAGGTTGGACTGGGGGTCGCGCTTGGACAGTTTTTTGTTGCCTTCCCCCATCACGAACGGCAGGTGCCCGAATTCCGGCGTGTGGGCGGCTACCCCGATACGTTTCAGGGCGTCGTATAGCGCAAGCTGGCGGGGCGTGGAGGGCAGCAGGTCTTCACCGCGCAGGACATGGGTGATGCCCATGAGGGCATCATCGACAGGGTTGACCAGCGTGTACAGAGGTGCACCGTTGGAGCGCGCCACCACGTAGTCGGGCTGGGTGCTGGCTTTGAAGCTGATGTCGCCACGCACGAGGTCGGTCCATTCCCAATCGTGGTCGGGCATGCGCAGACGCCACACGGGTTTGCGCCCTTCGGCCTCGAAGGCCGCAATCTGGTCGGCGGTAAGTTCGCGGTCGTAATTATCGTAGCCTAGCTTAGGGTCGCGGCCTGCGGCTTTGTGGCGTTCCTCGACTTCCTCGGGTGTGGAGTAGGAGGGGTACACCTCCCCCGCGTCCTTCAGTTTTTCTAGTACGTCTAGGTAGATGTCCATGCGCTGGCTCTGCCGGTAGGGCTCGTTGGGCCCTCCGGTGACTACACCCTCATCCCAGTCCATACCCAGCCAGGTGAGGGAGTCAATAATGGCCTGATAGGACTCTTCGGAGTCGCGCGCGGCATCGGTATCTTCGATGCGGAAGATGAGTTTTCCACCCGTATGCCGGGCATACGCCCAGTTGAACAGCGCGGTGCGGACCATCCCTACGTGAGGAGTGCCGGTGGGTGACGGGCAGAAGCGGACGCGAACATCAGACATGGCTATTTAGTTTAGTGCACACCCGTCTTCCCCCGGTCTGCCGGGTGAAGTCTTAAAACCCACCATGGGCAGACTATGCTGATTAGTCATGTGTCCCTCTCGCCCGTCTACCGCGCCTGACTTTTTACTGTCCCGCGTCCATGGTTCGGTGCGCGCCCAGGGTTCGGCTGCTACGTTCACGGACCCGTGGGCCGCAGCCGCAGCTCTGAAGGCTGGCGAGTGCGAGATCGTGGTGGGTGCCCTGCCGTTTTCGCTTGACGACGCCGCCGCTCTCACCGTCCCCGAGTCTTTTGTGCGTGACGACGGCCCGCTGGAACCGCATTCCTATTATCGTCTGGGTTCTGGAAGCACCATCAACGCATCGATTGTCGGTTTCGATCCGTCGCCCAAAGAACACGAGGATCGCATTACCGCCGCTATTTCCACCATTCAGCGCAGCGTGCTGGAAAAGATTGTGTTGGCACGCTCGGTGGATATTCAGTTCAATCCACCGGTTGACCCTTTAGCAATTGCCGCCCGGCTCATTGATCAATCGCACAACAAGGATGGTTTTGTGGTGGATTTGAGTCCAGCAGGCGGACGTTATCAAGGTCGAACGCTCGTGGGGTCCTCGCCTGAAGTGTTGATTAAACGCGAAGGCTCGACAGTGAGCGCGTATCCATTGGCGGGTTCGGCTGGCCGGGTGGAAGACCGCGATGTGGATTGCTTTATCGGTCAACAATTGCGCACCAACGCCAAGGATCTTGATGAGCACACTTTCGTCGTCAACCATTTGGTAAATGTGTTGGAACCATTGTGCTCATCGCTGGATGTTCCGAATCACCCAGAATTGACCCGCACTAATGAGATGTGGCACCTGGCCACCCCCATTACAGGAACCCTGCGGGATAAAAATATGTCCGCGTTGGAGCTGGCACTGAATTTGCACCCCACTCCGGCTGTGTGTGGCACGCCCCTGCATGCGGCAGAGGATTTGATCAGCTCGGTGGAAACAGATCGCGGCTTCTATTCTGGTGCGGTCGGCTGGTGCACCAGCGATGGCGACGGTGAGTATATGGTTGCTATCCGCTGCGCGGAGATCGCAGCAGGCGGGGCGTCGGCACGCGCCTGGGCTGGTGGCGGCATTGTGGCAAGTTCCTCTGCCGACAAGGAGCTTGCGGAAACCACCGCCAAGCTGCGCACCATCATGCGCGCGCTGGGCCTACAGTGATCGGCGTGCCAGCAGCACCACGTCGGCGGTGTGCTCTACGCCAGCCCCGCCTGTGACTGATCGCGAGGTGGTGGTGAGTTTATCCACGGTGAAGTCGCTGGGGAGCGCCTCAGCCAGGTCGGCTGGTGCAAGAATATCTTTGTGAGGCATGTCTTTGTGGTGCACAAACAGCAGAGTGCCACCGGGTGCCACGGCGTCGCACAGCACAGGAACAGTGTCGGGGGTCAGCGGCATGTAGAAGGCACTCACGAGGTCATAGGTTCCCAGCTCCACACTGGCAAGTGTTTCCTGCATGATAGTGACCTGCACTGCTGCCTTCGTGGCTGCCTCCGCAATCCTTCCGCAGGCAATGGCCGAGGGTTCCACGGCTGTGGTGACCCAGCCTTGCTTAGCCAGCCACACGGCATCGGCACCTTCCCCTGCTCCCACATCCAGCGCATCGCCGACGGCCAGGCTCTGAACTTCCCTGATCAGGGCATCGTTGGGGTTGCCGCTCCAGAGTTGTTCCGATTCAACATAGGGATCGTCGGAGTGGTTATGCGCGTTCAACGGGGTTTCCTAGTCGGCCAATTCCGGGGATTTCAATCTCAATGTAGTCGCCGGGAACCATGGGCGCGGTACCCGCCGGGGAGCCGGTGGACACAATGTCGCCGGGAAGCAGGGTCATGGAGGCGGTGATGTATTCGATAATTTCGCCAACGCTCATGATCATTTGTGTGGAGTTGGAGTCCTGCTTGGTCTCGGTGGTGCCGTCATGCGTAAGGTGCGCCTTGATGGGCAGATTGCCCAAGTCAATGGCATCCAGGTTGGTTTCAATCCAGGGGCCCAAAGGCGCAAAGGTGTCCATGCCTTTAGCGCGGGCCCATTGCCCATCGGAGAATTGCAAGTCGCGGGAGGAGACATCATTGATGATGGTGTAGCCACGCACGACGGTTTTCCAGTCCTCTGCCTTGACGTTTTTGCAAGCCCGCCCAATAACCAAAGCGAGTTCGCCCTCAAATTCCACGTTGGTGGCAAAATCGGGGATTTTAATGGCAGCGCCGGGCCCAATGACAGCTGTGGGGGGTTTGATAAAGAGGGTGGGCGGCAGGGACTCGGCGCTTTTCTTGAACACTTCTGCCACGTGGTCCGCGTAGTTACGACCAATTGCCACAATTTTGGAAGGCAGCATCGGCGCAAGCAGCCGAACATCAGCCAGGGGCCATTGTTTGCCCGTGTACTCGGGATCCCCGAAGGGGTGGCCAACAATTTCTTTACACATAGTGTCTGCACCATCACCCTCGATGACGCAGAAACACATTCCTTCAGGGGTAGCAATTCGTCCAAAACGCATAGGGCACATCCTACAATGTGGGGATCATTACACAGCCATAGGGTTAGCTAAGGCTGCATTGATGTCAGTGTTGTACCCCGCGATGCGGCAGCGAGGGCAAGATACAATTCTGCGCAGGCAAGGGCATCAGTGAGTGCATTGTGGTTGCGGTACTGAGGCAAGCCGTAGCGCTGGCGCACACGCGCAAGCCTCAGGTCTTCACCACGTGGATAGGTGCCCATGCGTTCCATGTGTCGACGTTCCACAGCAAAAGTATCCACGATGGGAACGTGCAGCTCAGCGCCAAAATGTTGAGTGCAGGCAGCCGAGAGAAAACCTTGCTCCATGGCGGTGTAGTGTACCACCATCACGCGCCCTTGCAGCGCGCGCAGCAGTCCCGTTACCGCCTCAGCGGCGGGCATGCCTGCGCGTACTGCATCATCGGTGAGACCGTGGATTGTGGCCGACTCCCCCACCGATGTTCCGTCCCGTTGCTGAAGCACCACATGCCCCGCACCGGCCAACGTAATGGTACCCCCGTCTATGGGTACCCACCCGATGCTCAGAAGCCGATCATCGCGCGGCGAAAGCCCAGTGGTTTCCACGTCCACCGCCAGCATGGGCAGGTCCGCCAGTGACGCGCGCGGGCCGGGGTGCGGAACCTGGTAGAACTCAGCCAACGCACCAGTGGCCTTTTTGAGCGCGCGTTCCCTTCTGGACAACCCAAACATCACATGCTCCGCACTGGATACTGCGTAGACAGCGCGCTTTGCATTCCCTTAATGATCTGGAATGCATCACGCAGGTGTTCGCGGTCGAGTTTGCCCAGTTCTTTCGGGTCAATGTGATAGTTGGGTTTCTGCCCACGCCGCAGCTGCTCCGCGTGCTGCCGCAACGCAATGGTGGTGAGAAAGTCGAAGGCATCAATCAGGTCCTCAGCGCCGCGTTCCGACACCACGCCTGCCGATGCCGCCGCCTGCAGCCGGGGTCGGGTCCCCACGGCGTCGATACCTGCCGACAGCGCATACAGCCTGGCCATCTGAACAATCGCCGCCGTGCCACCTTTTTTCACGTCGAGAGTGTTGGCGTAATCGCCGCTGCGGTCCACCACGAACCCCCGGAAGAAACCCAGAGGCGGTTCCCGGCGCGCCGCCAGCGTGGCCAGGTGGGCGTGGAGTCTCCCGGAGTGTGTGGCCATGTTGACAGCCGTGGTGTGGACGTTGTCGGCTAGCTCCAACGCCCCATGAATGGCGCGCATGTCGAAGAAGGTTTGGGCGTGCAGCAGCGCCTCTGGCTCAGGTGCGGTGATCCATGTGTGAAAGGTGTTTGTCCATTGCGTAACGGTCATGCGCCAGTCGGGGTTCATGGCCATCATGTCGCCTGGGCAGAGAACCTGACCTGCGGAGTCGAGGCCGGTGCACACATAGTCGGCGAGGTTTTTAAAGTAGTCACAGTGGAGGTCGGGGTCGTAGGAATCGTCCAGGATGAGGGCGTTGTCTTGGTCAGATGCGAGTCCCATGCCGCGCCGCCCTTGGGAGCCCAGCACCACAAATGCGTATGGGACGGGCGGTGGGCCGAGTTGTTCTTCAGCGAGGGTGATGAGGCGCCTGGCAAGGGAGTCGGCGGCCACAGTGAGCAGGCCGGTGACTTCCTCTGCGGAGGCACCGCGTTCGATGAATCGCACGGCGACGTCGGCTGCGGATTCGTAGACCTCGCGCATGTCCTCAGGGGTGGTTCGCCGGGACAGGTCGGCGGTGAGGTAGATGGGGTCGTGACGGAGGAGTCGCATAATGTCGGCGGAAGCGATGATGCCGGTGACAGCGCCCTCGTCAACCACGGGCAGGTGGTGGATGCGCATGTCCGCCATGATGAGCATCGCTTCAAAGGCGAGGGCATCGGAGGTGACGGCGCGGGGGTTGGGAGTCATGATCTCTGTGACCGGCAGGGTCACGTCCATGTTGTTGGCTACCACGCGCCCGCGCATGTCGCGGTCGGTGACAATCCCTTCCAGTCCCCCATCTCGTGAGACCAGGAGGGAGGAGACGTTTCTGTTCTCCATGATGCGGGCGGCATCCTGAATGGTGGTGTCCGGGGTGACGGTGGCGGGGTTGGGGATTTTGAAGTCCCCGAGTTGTGTGCGCAGCACGTCGGAGGAGCTTTCCTGCCTCAGCTGGGCCGCCGCTGCCCGCATGCGTGCGGATTGCCCGGAGAAGAATCGCGCGATTTCGGGGTTGCGTTCGGCGAGTTCAACGAAGGGTTCGCGCGGCATCGTAAGCAGAAGCGTGTCTTCCACGGCGATCATGCTATAGCGGCAGATGTTGTCCCCCATCAGGGTGGAGAACCCGAAGGATCGCCCTGCGTCACGACGATCCAGCAGCGTCCCCTCACCGTCCAGCACATCCACTGCCCCGGAGCGAATGATGAAGAGCATATCGTTTGGTTGGCCTGCGCTGATGATGGTATCGCCGCGGCGCACATACCGCATGGACATGTGCCGGGGCAGCCCGCTCAGCTCGTTGGTTGGGAGTTGTGCGAAAGGGTCGGACGCGGCGAGGAAGTCGCGGACCTCGTCAAGTTCAACGGTCATTCCCCTACTTTAGGGTATTTCTACCCGGCCAGTGCTGCCGCGATCCTGTCCCCGACCTCTGCGGTGCGGATCGGGGCGTCGCCACGCGTTGCGACGTCGCGGGCAACAGCGGCTTCAATGCGCTCGGCGTTGTCCACGTCCCCCAGGTGGCGGAGGAGCATAGCGGCGGAAAGAATAGCGGCCGTTGGGTCCGCAATACCCTGGCCAGCAATGTCGGGTGCCGAGCCGTGCACCGGCTCAAACATGGAGGGATTCTGATTGGTGGCGTCAATGTTCCCGGAGGCCGCGAGGCCGATGCCGCCAGTGACGGCACCTGCAAGGTCGGTGAGAATGTCACCGAAAAGGTTGTCGGTGACAATCACGTCATAGCGGCCGGGGTCAGTGACCATGTAGATGGTGGCCGCATCAATATGGTTGTAGTCCACGGTCACCTCAGGGAATTCTGTGGCAACCTCATCCACGGTGCGCTGCCACAATCCACCAGCGTTGACCAGCACATTCGTCTTGTGCACCAGGGTGAGGTGCTTACGACGGGCCTGCGCGCGGGCAAATGCGTCACGCACCACGCGCTCCACGCCGTAGCGGGTGTTCTGGCTCACTTCCGAGGCGACTTCGTGGGGGGTTCCTTCCCGCAGCGTGCCGCCATTTCCGCAGTACAAGCCTTCCGTGCCTTCGCGAACCACCACAAAGTCAATCTCGCCCGGATTGGCCAGCGGTGAGGTGGAGGTGGGGTACAGCTTGGCGGGGCGCAGGTTCACGTGATGATCCAGGGCAAAGCGCATTTTCAACAAAAGACCGCGCTCAAGTACGCCGGGCGGCACATCGCCGGGCGCGCCGATGGCCCCCAGCAGGATGGCATCGTGCTCGCGGAGGGAAGCAAGGTCTGCGTCGGTGAGGAGCTCGCCGTTTTTCAGGTAACGACGCGCCCCCAGGTCATAGTCCGTTGTCTCAATGTCGTTGCGGACCGTGTTCAGAACCTTCAGGGCTTCTGCAGTTACTTCCGGGCCGATACCGTCGCCACCAATCACTGCGAGTTTCACTTTGCGGGATTCCTTTCTCACCACATGGACGTTGTGGTTAGTGTAGCACTGCAGGAATGAACGGAGGGGTGATTCTGGCACTGTCACGACCTTAAACAACGTTAGTGCACATAGTTGCATGGAAAGTATGCTTATGCCCAGGTCTGAAAATGGGGTGTTTTTGCGCTTGGGCATAAGCATACTTTGCAGGGGGTAGGTTGCGATCTACCAAACTGCACGAAAACCCGCCCAAAACGCGAGTTTGATAGATCACGGCACTACCACATACAGCACAGTTGCTAAAATGCAAAACTCATGGACACACCAACCCCACAAGACCTCGAACGACTCATCACCGAAGAATGGCCCCTCTACCACTGGACCTTCAACAAGGAAAATGAAACGTTCTTCACTGACACCGAAATCGTCTTCTGCCTCGAACACATCGGACCACACCAATACCGCGAATCCTGCACCTTCTTTGACGGATACGAATCCGGGCCAGACGGCGAACCCGAGATATATGAGGGAGACATCAACAGTATTCGGCAGAAAATTATCAACGACTACAACAGTGCAACCACCTTCATGGGCTACCCCATGGTGTGGACACACCTCAGCGTCGAGGTCGAGGAATAACCGGCACCGCCAACGACACCCCAACACGTCCAACCCTTTCACCAATATGCAATCGTTTGCATCACACCAAAAAAGGCTTGCGTTTGGTCCCACCAAAACTGGTAATGTATACAAAGCAAATCGTGATGTAGCACAGATTCACCCTAAAAAGTGACCTGTACCTCACACTGCTTTTGTGTCATCCACTTACCAGCAGAAAGAGCAGAATTTTGACTACTGCAACTGCGCCCGAAAAGAAGGGCGGCATCCGCGTCGCCGTTCAGAAACTGGGCACATTCCTGTCGTCGATGATCATGCCCAACATCGGTGCGTTCATCGCTTGGGGCATCATCACAGCATTTTTCATTCCTGAGGGCTGGACTCCCAACGAGTACATTGGAACACTCGTCAGCCCAATGGTCACGTACCTCCTGCCAATCCTTATCGCCTACTCAGGCGGCCGCCTCGTCTATGAGGTTCGCGGTGGCGTTGTCGGCGCTATTGCCACCATGGGTGTCATCATGGGCACCTCCTCCCCCGTGTTTATCGGCGAGGATGGCTCCGGCTCACCTATGTTCCTCGGCGCCATGATCTGCGGCCCCCTCGCAGCATGGTGCATGAAGAAACTTGACGGGCTATGGGCAGGCAAGGTCCGCCCCGGCTTCGAGATGCTGGCGGATAACTTCTCCGCCGGCATTTTCGCAGCTTTGGGAGCCATCGGCTCCATGTTCCTGCTCACCCCGGTCATGAATGTCTTCATGACCATCGCAGGTAACGCTGTTGAATTCCTGGTCAATAACAATGTCCTGTTCCTGACTTCGGTTCTCATCGAACCAGCTAAGGTCTTGTTCCTCAACAACGCCATCAACCACGGCGTGCTCACCCCGCTAGCCACCGACCAGGCAGTGGAAACCGGAAAATCGGTCCTCTACCTGCTGGAAGCCAACCCCGGACCTGGTCTTGGTGTTCTTCTGGCCTACACTTTCTTTGGTCGCGGCAGCGCACGGGCCACCGCACCAGGTGCATCGATCATCCACTTCTTCGGTGGTATCCACGAAATCTACTTCCCGTACGTGCTGATGAAGCCCGCCCTCATTCTGGCCCCGATCTGCGGCGGCATGACCGGGGTGCTTATTGAAACCATCAGCGGCGCTGGCCTGCGCTCCCCCGCAGCCCCCGGCTCCATCATCGCCATCCTCGGCGCAACAGCCAGCGACTCCTATGTTGGCGTGATCGCCGGCGTCACTGGCGCAGCCATTGTTTCCTTCCTTGTCGCCTCGGCCATTTTGAAGTTCTCCAAGCACACCGACGATGACCTCGCCGCAGCCACCGCACGCATGGAGGAAATGAAGGGCAAGAAGTCCTCCATCGGAGCCGCCCTCACTGGTGAATCCACTGAGACCCCGCTCATTTCCACGATTGTTTTCGCCTGTGATGCCGGCATGGGTTCATCCGCCATGGGTGCCTCGGTGCTGCGCAACAAGATCAAAGACGCAGGCTACGGCAATGATGTGAGCGTAGTGAACTCCGCGATCAACAATCTCACCGACACCTACGACCTGCTGGTCTGCCATGAGGACCTGTTTGACCGCGCGAAGGCACCCACACCGTCTGCTGTACACGTGACCGTCGACAACTTCATGGCTTCCCCGCGCTACGACGAGATTGTGGACCTGATCCGCAGCCAGCGCGAAGCTACCGCAGCTACGGCGACCACCGAGGCGTCGACAAGCAGCGAAGGTGACGACGCCGCGCCTACCGCAGACAAGTCGGAAAAGAAACCGCTGCTGGTGGCCGATAATATCGTGCTCGCGGGAACCGCAACCACCCGCTACGCCGCCATTAATGAGGCCGGTGAACTGCTGGTCAAGGTCGGCGCGGTTGACGAATCCTACATTGATGCCATGCACGAGCGCGAGCAGTCCGTGTCCACCTTTATGGGCAATGGCCTGGCCATTCCGCACGGCACCAACGAGTCGAAGGACGCCATCAAGGGTTCTGCCATTTCCTTCATTCGTTACGAGGAACCCGTGGATTGGGGCGGGCAGTCCACCTACTTTGTGGTCGGTATCGCTGGTGCCGATGGATCCCACCTGAAGGTACTGTCCAAGATCGCCAAGATCTTCGGCCGCAACGAATCCGTTGAACAGTTGAAGAACGCAGCTACCAAAGAGGAGATCCTGGAGATCTTCGGAAAGGTGACCGAATGAAAGCCCTCCATTTCGGCGCTGGAAACATCGGCCGCGGGTTCGTGGGGGTGATTCTGCACAACGCGGGCTACGAGCTTGTGTTCGCCGACGTTGCGGCCCCGCTCATTGACGCGCTCAACTCGAACGATTCCTACACCGTTCATGAAGTGGGTCAAGACCCCAAGGACATCACCATCACTGGTTTTTCCGGTGTGAACTCGGCAGAGGACAAAGACGCACTGCTCGCCCACATTGCTGACGCCGACGTGATCACCACCGCCGTCGGACCCACCGTATTGAAGATCATTGCCCCTACCATCGCGGAAGGTCTGCGCCAGCGCGCCGCCACGTCCGATGGCTCCAAGGGCAAGGTTGCGGTCATGGCCTGCGAAAATGCCATCAATGCCACCGACGGCCTCGCGGAGGCGATTCGCCAGGAGTTCCCCGAGGTGGACGAGGTTGCCATTTTTGCCAACACGGCCGTGGACCGCATCGTTCCCGACCAGGCACCCGGCCAGGGCCTCGATGTCACTGTGGAGAACTACTTTGAATGGGCCGTCGAATCGACACCGTTCGGCGACAATGTTCCAGACATCCCTGGCGTGACCTGGGTCGATGACCTCGCTCCCTACATCACCCGCAAGCTGTTCACCGTGAACACCGGGCACGCCGCAACCGCCTACTTCGGTTACAACGCGGGCATCACCAAGATTGCCGACGCCCTGGCGGACCCCCAGGTGCGTGCGCATGTCGAGGCGGTCCTCGCAGAAACCAAGACGCTGGTTGTCGAAAAGTTCGGCTTCGCCCCTGAGGTGCAGCAGGCGTACATCGACAAAATCATCCAACGTTTCCTCAACCCCTCGCTTCCGGACACGGTTCAGCGCGTTGGCCGCGCGCCGCTGCGTAAAATCTCCCGCAACGAGCGCTTCATCGGCCCCGCCGCCGAGCTCACCGAACGCGGGCACGATGCCTCTGCCCTGGTGAACACCGTTGCTGCGGCGCTGCGTTTCGACGTCCCGGAGGACCCCGAATCCAGTGAACTCCAGGAAAAGCTGGCTTCCGCACGTGGCTCCCGTGAGGCGACAGATGTGCTGGTCACAGAGCTGACTGGAATATCGCCGGAGCACCCCTTGTTTGCATCATTATCAGAAGCATTTGCGTCCTAGACATCAGATGTTTCTCCTATCGTAACGTGCATTGTTACTGCCACTTTGCCACCGTATCAACAGCGATACTTTCGTGAGCAAAGCGCACAAACAATGCACGTTATGACACGTGGGTGTAAGCCTATTTAAATTACTAACAGATCAAGGTAGAGTCGAGTTTTATGTGTGGAATTGTTGGATATGTAGGGACTAACAACGTCCCAAATCGGGAGTACTTCGCACTAGACGTTGTACTTGAGGGACTTCGCCGTTTGGAATACCGCGGTTACGACTCTGCGGGCGTAGCCATGCTGGAAGGCGGAAAGATTAACTTCCGCAAGAAAGCAGGCAAAGTAGCTGGTCTGGACGAGGAAATCGCGCGCGATCCCCTCCCCGATTCGGTGGTAGGCATCGGGCACACCCGCTGGGCAACCCACGGCGCACCCACCGACGCCAACGCTCACCCGCACGTGGTTGACGGCGGAAAACTCGCCGTTGTTCACAACGGCATTATCGAAAACTTCGCTGAACTGAAAACCGAACTCGCAGCGAAAGGCTACACTTTCGCCTCCGAAACCGACACCGAAGTTGCTGCTACCCTGCTGGGCGACATCATGAACGGTGAAGGCAACGGCGACCTCACCGAATCGATGCGGCTGACCTGCAACCGCCTGGAAGGTGCCTTCACCCTCCTGGCCCTGCACGTAGACTTCCCGGACCGCATCGTTGCCGCACGCCGCAACTCACCGCTGGTCATCGGTCTGGGCGAGGGCGAAAACTTCCTTGGTTCCGACGTATCCGGCTTTATCGACTACACCAAGAACGCCGTTGAGATGGCGAACGACCAGATCGTTACCATCACCGCCACCGACTACTCCATCATCGACTTCAACGGCAACGAAGCAACCGGCAAGCCCTTCAAGGTGGAATGGGACGCCGCAGCAGCCGAAAAGGGTGGCTTCAACTCCTTCATGGAGAAGGAAATCCACGACCAGCCCGCAGCTGTACGTGACACCCTGATGGGCCGTTTCGACGAAAACGGCAAGCTCACCCTTGATGAGCTGCACATCGACGAGTCCATCCTCCGCAGCATCGACAAGATCATCGTCATTGCCTGCGGCACCGCCGCCTATGCCGGCCTGGTCGCCCGCTACGCCATCGAACACTGGTGCCGCATCCCCACCGAAGTGGAACTCGCGCACGAATTCCGCTACCGCGATCCCATCGTGAACGAGAAGACACTGGTGGTGGCACTATCCCAGTCCGGCGAAACCATGGACACCCTCATGGCCGTGCGCCACGCCCGGGAACAAGGCGCCAAGGTGATTGCCATCTGCAACACCCACGGCTCCTCCATTCCTCGCGAATCCGACGCATCCTTGTACACCCACGCAGGCCCGGAAATCGCCGTGGCATCCACCAAGGCATTCTTGGCACAGATCGCTGCCGTATACCTCCTCGGCCTGTACCTTGCACAGCTTCGCGGCAACATGTTCGCCGACGAAGTCAATGCAACACTTGAGGAACTTCGGAAGATTCCCGACAAGATCCAAAAGGTCATTGACAACGAAGAACAAGTCAAGCAGCTCGGCCGCGACATGCAGGAAGCGAGCTCTGTGCTGTTCCTCGGCCGTCACGTCGGCTACCCGGTGGCCTTGGAAGGCGCACTGAAACTCAAGGAAATCGCCTACCTGCACGCCGAAGGCTTCGCCGCCGGTGAGCTCAAGCACGGCCCCATCGCCCTGGTTGAAGAAGGCCAGCCGGTGTTCATCATCGTGCCCTCCCCCGCCGGTCGGGAATCCCTGCACTCCAAGGTGGTATCCAACATCCAGGAAGTCCGCGCCCGCGGCGCCATCACCATTGTGATCGCCGAGGAAGGCGACGAGGCTGTGACGCAGTTTGCCAACCACGTCATCCGCGTCCCGCAGTCCCCGACACTCATGCAGCCCCTGTTGGCCACGGTCCCACTACAGCTGTTTGCGGCAACCGTCGCTGAATGCAAAGGTTACGACGTCGACCAGCCCCGCAACCTGGCCAAGTCCGTGACCGTGGAATAGTTACTGCAACTATTTCCAACAAAGCCGCCCCAGGCTCTCGAACGCGTGGGGCGGTTTCCTATACCCTTGTACTTGTGAGCAACAAAAACTCATTCCTATCCATCAAATCTAAAAACTCTATGCTGAGCATCTGCTCTGTTAACTCCTTTATGAGCATCGGATCCATCGGCTCGGCGTTCTCTATCGGGTCGATCGGCTCCTTCGCATCCGTAGCCTGCATCCTCAGCAGCTTCAGCGCCCTGTCCATCACGTCCTATCGGACGTGGGTAAGTCGAAACATGCTATAGCTAAATTAGCAGACTATAAAACGTAGGAATTCTCACAACTTAGAAGTTTTCTTACCGAGGAATAGAATAGGTCAACACACATAGAAGCAAGAACTAAGCTGCTAATTTAGCAATTAACCAAAACCAATATCAAAGCAGAAGAAGCCTTTTCCACATGTCAGCCCACCTCGATATGATGGACGATATCGCCAATGCTATCTGCTGTTGACTAAACACCCAACACCTGATCTGCGACAGCCGCAACTATCAATATACTGTCACCTATGAAACCCAAACACTGTCAGGCATCAGATTTGAAAATATTAGGCTATAAAATTGCTAGTTTACTACCACTATAATAGCTACTAGGTTCGACATTACTACCAGCAGCAACACCGTTTACAACATGAGCAGAAGGTTTCTGGCAAACAATCCCGCTTTGGCGGTTATTCCAAAGTCTTATTGTACCACAACAGCAGACCACTTATATATTGTCCCGATCAAACCCAGAACAATAAATATCAACGCTGCGAAAAAGCATTCTTTTGATAACATGTGATCCACCGACGTACAGATTTTTGCACAAGATCAATATGCAGGATATAGAATTAAACCTCACATAAAAGAGATAGTTTGACACAAGAAGATTATTGCTAAAATCAAGATCGTTAAAACAAAGAAAATTCGGCATTAAAACACTATGCGACCCCACAACTCGCAAATCTATATTTTATCGTGATTGCTTTGAAGTGCAAAAATAGCAACATTGCTACATCATGAACTTAGTTGGGAACCCCGTTGAGAATTTTTAATCCTGACTTAGCTTCCGTTACATTCATAAGATTCCTCACCTTGAAGATCTTCAGCAAAATCCCGCACTTTCTGTTCCTCTTTTTGATGAACTTCTACAAAATGATATAGAGGATAAATAAAAATTTCATCTATCTTATCACCTATTTCTACATTCTTTCCCAACTGTAGAAATATGGCTTCATTCATCAATCTAGCTTGCTCTTTATAGTGAAAGTATCCAGAAATGCCTATGGCGATTAAAGTAGCTACGAACATGCCAGACGCCAGACACAAATAATCATACAACGAATAGACTGCAGAATTCTCTAGATTTTTAACAAGAATAGGGTATACAGTTATAAATAAAGGAAAAAGTTTAATAACAAGACACGCAAACGCCCTTAAAAAATTATTTAAATTTTTAATAAAATGCCAATAAACAAAGCTTCTAGAAGCTATCAAATCTAAAAATGTTAGTAGAGTAGCAAATCCTAAGAAAAAGGAAACTTGACGCAAAATAATAAAATAACGCATCTCCATCAATATAAAACATACAACAATGATTACTGCGATCACAATTGCGTGAAATAATATTTTAAATTTAAAAACTAATCCAGCAAGCAAGGCCAGCCCCAAAACAATAAGTAGTACAAACAATTTCATGTCGTTAACATTTAGAATACCGCATACAAATAGGAATAGAAGAATCGATATGATATTAAACAGAAATAAAATACTTAAAACTATTTTATTTGAATACCTGCAATTTAAAAAGTCTCGCTCTTTTATACAAGGTGTGGGCTTAAAAATTTTATCTAGTTCATTCTTTGAAAGATTATCTATCTTATAATTTTTAAAAAATTTAAGTTTTAATTTTCTTTTAAACCCATCAAAAGACCTACTATTGTTTAAAATCTTTGCATGGGTATATGAATATTCAGGAATCCTCCTAATATCGTTGATGTAACTACTACTAATCGATCCTGACAAGAAAAAAATTATTAGCACGATCGCAATTTCTAAATGACCGTTACGGAACAACGCGAATGCGCCCCAATGAAAAAATAAACCAACAGAAAATATACCAGGAGCAAGCACGATGGCTATAATAATGTAAATCATCGCGTCCATATTTACTACTCCTTTTCCCTCATAATAGTTTTGAATAATATCAATAACATTCCCCCGATCCTTTTTTATTTTTCTACTTATGTTAATAGCATCATTTTTTATGATTTCTTTGTTTCTTTTTATACGATTATCAATGAAAGAAACAAAAGCAACGTACGCAGCTAAAGATGACAAAAAAGTAGTAAGGCTGGGAGGCTCTTTAAGGTCAGGAAAAATCTCATAGACTCCAATAAACCAAAAAACAATTCCAAAAGAAATTGCAATCATCGAAAAAAATAAACCCCAAGATAAACGCATAATTATATCATCTCAAAATTAGCTATTTTGTAATTAAAATTTTTTATTTTCTATAATATTTTACTTCTCATATGAGGCACAATAGTCGCAAACAACTACTGCACCCCATATTTCGCTTACTACTTACCCCAACTCCAGCTGAATAGCGGAAGCTCCTAGCTCGCTAGCAATCTCATCAACAAGCGCTTCGGGTACTTCCCCGTCAACGCGGAGGATCAGGATGGCACCTGTGCCTTCGGTGTCTTGAGAGAGGGCTGCGGCAATGATGTTGATGCCTGCGGCGCCAAGCTTGGTTCCCACTTTGCCGAGGGCGCCGGGGGCATCTTCGTAGTGGAGGAAAAGGTTACGGCCTTCGGCACGCATGTCCACGCCACGGCCGTTGATGCGCACAATCTTGTCTACGCGTTCCAGACCAGTGAGTGCACCGACCACGGAGGCGACGGTGCCGTTGGCGGCAATGGCTTTGACTTCCAGCACGGAGCGGTGTGACACGGATTCGGGTGCGGTGGAGACTTTCAGCTCCACGTCGCGTTCTTCAGCGATACGGGGCGCGTTCACAAAGGTAACCGGCTCGTCAATAATCGCGGAGAATACGCCGCGCATGGCGGAGAGTCCCAGGATATCGACGGCTTCGGTGGATAGTTCGCCGCGTGCCTCCACTTCGAGGGTGACGGGTGCGCCGCCGAGCAGGTGGCCCGCCACCAGGCCGAGCTTGCGGGCGAGTTCGAGCCAGAGTGCCACTTCTTCGTCAACGCGGCCACCGGAAACGTTGACGGCATCGGGGACGAATTCACCGGCGAGGGCTTTGAGCACGGAGTCCGCGACGTCGGTACCCGCACGGTCTTGGGCCTCAACGGTGGAGGCACCAAGGTGCGGGGTGACTACCACCTCGGGTCGTGCGAACAGCGGAGAGTCGGTGCAGGGTTCGGAAGCGTAGACATCGAAACCCGCACCACGGATGTGGCCGGATTCGATGGCATCAGCCAGGGCTTGTTCGTCCACCAGTCCGCCGCGGGCAGCGTTGATGATGATCTGCCCTTTCTTTGCCTTAGCCAGCATGTCTGCGTCAAACATGCCTGCGGTTTCTTTGGTTTTGGGCAGGTGGATGGTCACAAAGTCGGCGCGGGACATGAGTTCGTCGAGTGACACGAGTTCCACCCCAAGCTGTGCCGCACGGGCCGGGTTGGCGTAGGGGTCGTAGGCAATGATGGTGGTTTCGAAGGCCGCGAGGCGCTGCGCGAACAGCTGGCCGATGTGACCAAACCCAACAATGCCGATGGTCTTGCCGAAGATTTCCACGCCGCTGAAGGAAGAGCGTTTCCATTCGCCGTCGCGGAGGGTTTTGTCCGCAGCGGGGATTTGCCGGGCAGTGGAGAGAAGAAGGGAAATGGCGTGTTCGCAGGCGGAGTGGATGTTGGAGGTGGGTGCGTTGGCCACCATGACTCCGCGTTCGGTGGCGGCGTCAATGTCAACGTTGTCGAGGCCGACGCCTGCGCGGCCAACGATCTTCAGTTTCGGTGCTGCCGCCAGCACTTCAGCGTCAACGGTGGTGGCGGATCGTACGAGGAGGGCATCGGCCTCCCCGACGGCGGCGAGGAGTTCGGGGCGGTTTGGACCGTCTACCCAGCGCACCTCCACACCATTTCCGAGCGCGTCCACTGTGGACTGCGCGAGCTTATCTGCAATGAGGACAACCGGGCGGTCATTCTGGCTCACGTGCGTATCTCCTGGAAAATGAGGAATGTCCGCCTTGGGTCGGCACGACCGCGTCGACAACCAAGGCAGGTCCACGCCGGCTCATTGGCGTGCGACTGCCGTTCAGTTTAGACCGTTACCGCCGTCCACGTGAGTATCTATTCTCTTTTATTAGTATGAGACAAACCACGGTTGTGGGGCCACGTCCATCACTGCTCTGGGGTCAAACATGGGTTTGTCTTCATCAATAAAGTTCTTCCACGCCACAAATATGCGCGGGTCCAACCCGTTACGGATGGCGTTCCAGGTTTCCATCTTCTCCCCGGGTGTGCCATTGCCATCGATGTGAACAACAAAAGCGAGTTCAGGATGGTTGATATTCAGCTGTTCGCGGTTTTGAATCATACCCACTTGGAATTGGTGCAGGATCAGCACTTTTTGGGGCAGGTTTTTCTCTCGTGTCAGTCCCGCAAGCCATTCGGTGGTTTCATTAACCTCGGCGGCTGTGGTGTTGCCCACCCGCGAGAGTGGTTTCTCATTCGGGCCGAGTTTCCACTCCGGGTCAAGTGCCAAACCAACGTTGGGTAGTTCCAAAAGTTCCTGATACTTTTTGGCCTGTTCCAGGAAGGATCCGCGCCCCGGCTGCAGATCAATCACCGCGTAGCCGCCGGCCTGGGTGATGGCGTCAATGTAGGGGCGGATGGCGGCAGGATCAGTTTCGGAGGAATAGTCGCCGTCTTCGCCTGGGTCGGTATGCGCCACGGTCGCAATGATCTCAAACGCGGGCACCACAGGCTGCTCACTGAACGGCGCGTAGTCACTGGCAAGTTTCTTGGCGTGTTCCGCGCTTTCCGCCGGGGGCTTTTCCCCCATCACCCCAAGCCCTGGGCTGATGGGATTGCCGTAGAGGGCGATCATGCGATTGTTGGGCAGGTAAGTGGTGTTGGTGAAGGACAACACACCATCAATGTACTCAGCACTACCAAACTGCCTGCCCAGCGCAATGACGTATCCACGCTCCCGAGCTTTCTTCACGAGTTCCGGGCTGGTTCGCAGGTCCGGCGCGTCAAGGTAGGTGACCTCGGCACCGTGGGCGCGGGCTGTCGCCACAGCCGAAATCGAGGAATCCCGCGTCGCCACCACCACAGGCGGGTTCTCCCCCGCCTTCGGTTGGCTTTTCGGCAGCTCACCTACCTGATTCGATTCAGTCGCAGCCAGCGGCGGCTCCCAGCTGGGAATCAAATCAACGGGTGCATTGGCATTCAGCTCAGCAGCACCCGCCACCGCCTCATCAATGGTGGCCACCGGCTTGTCCGCCATATCCTTGCCCGTAAGCTGCTTCAGCCCATCCCAGGTGAGGGGGTCGCGCACCACGGTGACGCCGTCGGGGGCGTCGATACGCGCGTTCTGCACCAGCAACACTGTGGATGCACCGAGCCGCCGCACCTCATCGGTGATCTGCCGGGCGTTGGTGCCGGCATCCATCAGCACCGGCGCACCCACCGTCACGCCTATCGACGCCCCGCGCAACTGCGCCGCCCTGCTCATGTCAGTGACAATGACGGTGTCGGAATGGTCGAAAAACTGCTGAGACGCACCGATGCCGGAATAGTCGAGATCCTCAATGACCTGAGGTTTCTGCGGCTCGCTTCTCGACGCCCCGAGAGCACTACTAGTCTGCTGGGAACCAGAATCCGAGCCGTTACCGGTGGATTGCCCCGACTCTGAGGAGCTGCATGCTGCTGCGAGAAGCCCCACGCAACAGAAAATGGCCATCACTTGTACGGTTTTATTCATTGCTGCTCCTTGTGTTGGCTGGGAGGGTCAGACGATGGCTAGAGGAAAGCGTTTGGTCCTTCCTCGCCACCATGCAGATCAGATTCGACCACGTCACGGGTGGCCTGTTTGCCCATGGCGTACTCCACCATGTCAATGAGCCGCTGGCGACGATCCGCAAAGAATTCCTCGGCCTGCGCCTTGTGCAGTAGTTCGGGGTCCAGAAAGTGACCAGCCAGTACGGCGTCGAATTCGGAATCCTCCATCAGGGATTTCGCCTGAACGCGCGGTAAGTAGCGCGCCGGGGAGGAGTTTTCAATGAGGTGTTCCGTGCGCCTGCCCATAGGTGTGTGGTTAAGCACGCTGTCCACCAGCACGGATTCCACATCATGGTCGACGCACCATTGTGCGGGGAAAATACGGCTAAAGCGTGTGCCCAGCTCTGTGAAGTTGGCACCGGTGAACGGTTGGGCTGTGCGCCAGTCCTTCGCGCCACGCGCCATGATCAGGGCATAGATTCCCTTGTAGACGGCGGATTCGGGGTCCACACTGAGCAGCCTGGATTCCACGAAGCGCGCATCTGTGACGGTAGCTGGCTCCCGCGCTGGTGTCCCAGAAGACTGTTCGGTGTCACGGATCCACGGGGTGACCTCATCAATGTCACGTGCGGCGCGGATGCCAATGGCGGCGGAGCCGTACAGTTCGCCGAAGATGCCACACCAGAACCACCGGTAGAGGCGATCCCACGCCTCGGAATGGGTGTCGTCTTCTCCGAGTTCGGCGGACCCGCCCAGGAGGGCAAGGATCGCAGTAAGCGGCACAAGTTGGGCGGGGTACGGGACTAGGCTGGGGTCAACAATGCAGCGCTGCCGAAGGAACTCGGCAGTTTCCACAAATGCGGCACGGATAGCAGCGGATGCGGCGCGGTAGGTCGGCAGGTTAAGGCGCAAAATGTCTTCGCGCTGGCCGGAAGCGTACCCCTCTTGCGCGGTGACAAAAAGCGCCACAGCGGTGAGGAATTCGGTGCGCCCCACACTGTCCAGGGCAGGGTACTGCCGCAGGGTTGTCTCAATGTCGGCCCAGTCGTCGCGGAGCTTAAAGTCGGGGTCTTCGTTGGCAAACACGGCGGTGAGCAGGTCAAACACGTCCATTTGCAGGCCCGCAGAGTTGGCTTGGGCAAAGATGGATCCCACGCCGCCTTGGGCGGTTTCGCGATCCAACCGGATCATGGGTACCGAGTAACGTATCAGGGGTTTCGCCACAGTGTTGTGGAAGTGCTTGGCGCGATCGCGCGCACTGCCAGTGAACGCAGTTGCCGTCTCCCCAACCAGGTCAGGCCCCTCGGCGAGGTCGAAGATCATGTCGGTGCCTTCATCGGAGAGTAGCGCGGACACGGGGATCACGCCCGCCGCGAGGGCGGTCTCACGGTCGGTCACGCCGCCAGGAATGTCGGGGCCGAAGTGAGATTTCACCACGCCTTTTTCGTTGACGGAGAACACGGCCTCCAGCGGGAGGATGTCGGCGCTGAGCGCCTTGTTCACGTCCACGTAGAACTTGCGTCGGATTCGTTTGTTGCGGAAGTCCACGGTGTCCACAATGCCGTCGCCCTGCAAGCTGTGGTAGAGAGTGGTCAGGCGTTGTTGCCCGTCCAAGAGCAGCATTCCTGGGTTGTTGCCCGTGTTGGGCGCGCCTTCGAGCGGGCGGGGCCGGAACCGCATTTTCTCGTTGCGAGTGTCCAGTGCCATGAGGCAGCCCATGGGGTAACCACGCAGTACCGTCACGATGAGTGCCCGTATTCGGTCGACATCCCAGCTGTAATCCCGCTGAAAATCTGGAAGTTGAAGATCCCCCCGATCAATTCTGGCGAAAAGGTCAATCAAGTCGTAACTTAGCGTGCTGAAACCCATAAACCTGACTTTACTCACCAAAAACTCTTTAGTGGTTTATCTCCTCATGTTCCGCGTGTGCGGAACTTTCCACCTGAATGGTGGAGTGCTTAATGCCATGGTCGGCGAGTGCGGCAGTCGCGGCGTCGAGAAGCGAACATTCGGCAAGTTCGGCGGGAGTTTCGCTGACCACGATGTGCGCGCTGGCGAGAAGGTCGGTACCGTCAACGCTCCATACGTGCAGGTCGTGGACTTCCTCAACTCCAGGCACAGCAACGAGGGCAGCATGCACAGCGTCTAGGTCCACCCCTGCCGGCACCTGTTCCAGCAGCACTCGCAGCGCTTCCATGAGAAGCTGCACCGAGCGCGGCAGAATCAGGGCAGCGATGATGACGGAAGCGATGGTGTCCGCCGCCTGAAAACCCGTGAACCGAATCACGATGCCTGCGATTATGACGGCGACGGAACCAAACATGTCCGCCAGTACGTGCAGGTAGGCGCCCCGCATGTTGAGGTTGTCATGCTGCCTGCGCATCAGAACCAGCGCTGAGACGGCATTGACTATCAGGCCGATCACAGCCACAAGCAGCATCACCCCGGTGTCAATGGGTTCCGCGCGCCCAATGCGCTGCACTGCCTCCACCACAATCCACACGGAAATGGCACTGACAGCACCCGCATTCAGCGCCGCAGCCAGCACTTCTGTCCGGCGATACCCAAAGGTTGCGCGTGACGATGCCGCGCGCCGACCCACCAGCATCGCCGCCAGCGCCACCACCAATCCAGCCGAGTCGGAGAGCATGTGGGCGGCATCAGCAAGCAGCGCCAGCGACCCAGACACGATGCCTGCGATAAGTTCGGCGAGGAACACCACGGACGTGAGCGTCAGTACCCCCACGAGGGCGGAAAGAGATTGAGGCGCGTGGTTGTGGCTATGCCCGTGATGATGGTCGTGCTCGTGGCTGCTCATGCGACACATGCTAGCAGCATTTTTTCAATAATGGAAGGCTTAATGAAAAAGGCAGATGATGAAAAATTAACGCTCCTATTTTTGAGCACATCTGGACAAAGCTCCGCCCCAGCACACACCCCACTTTCATGCCACCAAGAAACAAATCTCCAGGATGGCGCGCCGTTTTCCCATGTCGTGATACCAGATAACCGGGTATACAATGGAAAACATGATCGAATTCAGGAGCGTTTTTAAAAGCTATCCGAATGGGACTGAGGCGGTGTCAGATTTCTCACTCACCGCGCAGCCAAATAGCACAACGGTCCTGGTGGGGTCGTCAGGATGCGGTAAAACAACACTGCTACGCATGGTGAACCGCATGGTCGAACCGACCTCAGGAAGCATCCTCATTGACGGTAAGGACGTGAAGGATTCCGACCCCGTCGCCCTGCGCCGATCCATCGGCTACGTGATTCAAAGCGGTGGGTTGTTTCCGCACCTTACGGTCGGCGACAACGTGTCCACGGTTCTGCGGTTGACGGGCGTCTCCCGAACCGAATGCCGTGAGGCGGCCACAGAACTACTCGAACGCGTTGGCTTGGACCCGGCCTTGGCATCGCGTTATCCTTCGCAGTTGTCAGGCGGCCAACAACAGCGGGTGGGTGTGGCACGGGCACTGGCAACCGATCCCCAGATTTTGCTGATGGATGAACCCTTTAGCGCGGTGGACCCTATTGTCCGCCGTGAACTGCAGGATGAGTTGCTGCAACTGCAAAACGAACTGGGAAAGACAATTTTGTTTGTGACCCACGATATTTCCGAGGCATTTCGGATCGGCGATGAGGTGATAGTCCTGCGTGAAGGCGCAACTATTGCGCAGCGCGGCACCCCTGCTGAAATTGTCGCGAATCCAACGGATGATTTCGTACGCAGTTTTGTGGGCACCGACAACGCCAACACCCAATTACAACTTCGCGATGAGGGCGATCGAGTCATTGTGGTGGATAGTTTCGGCAAACCCCTAGGAGTGGTCACGCCGTGAGTTGGTTGTCAGAAAATAGTGAACAGGTTGTCCAACTTGTGTGGGCACACCTGCTGCTCAGTATTCCTGCGATTGTGGTGTCCACGATCATTGCCGTTCCTATTGCCTATTTCGCCTATAAACGTCCCGTTATCGGTGGTCCTCTGCTGAGCGCTGCGACATTGTTGTATGCCATTCCTGCTTTGCCCCTCTTGGCATTAATTCCCGCATTTTTTGGATTGCCATTACGCTCCCCCTTGACTGTGGTTATTGCGCTGATTCTCTACGGCATTGCACTGCTGGTGCGTACAGCGGCAGATGCTTTCGCCGCAATAGATCCACACCTTCGGGATGCCGCTATTGCGATGGGTTTTTCCAACCGAAGCCTGTTCTGGAGGGTGGAGTTACCGGCGTCGATACCCGTGCTGCTCTCTGGGGTTCGCGTGGTCACCGTATCCACTATCGGGCTCGCTACCATCGGCGCACTGGTCGGAGTGTCCAACATAGGTACGCTGCTCACAGACGGATTTCAACGCGGCATCACCGCCGAGGTCACGGTAGGCATTGTGGCCACGGTGGTGCTGGCGTTGCTTATCGACGCCGCGTTGATTCTGCTGGGCCGAGTCATCGCACCGTGGGCACACGACGAAGCATCAAAGGCTAACTCACGCTTGGGGACGGTCCGATGAATCTTCTTCTTGATGCATTAGCCTGGCTGACCGACACAGCACACTGGTCTGGAACGTCGGGAATCCCAACGCGTATGGCGCAGCATATGGTGATCACGCTCATGGCAGTGCTGTGTGCGTCGTGTGTGGCCATTCCACTCGGCATAGCTATCGGCCATTCCAAGCGGGGATCCGGCATTGTTGTTGGCTTAACCGGTGCGGCCCGTGCCATCCCAACGTTGGGCTTGCTCACGCTCTTCGGCCTGGCGTTCGGCATCGGTGTGAAAGCCCCCTTGCTGGCGTTAATCGTGCTGGCCATACCGTCGCTATTGGCGGGCACATACGCGGGCATTCAGGCCGTTGATTCGGTGACCGTGGACGCGGCGCAGGCCATCGGCATGAGTCCTGGTCAGGTAATCCGCGGCGTCGAGCTACCGTTGGCGCTGCCGGTAATCATTGGTGGGATTCGCGCGGCAACGCTGCAGGTGGTCTCCACGACCACTCTGGCTGCATACACCTCAGATTATGGACTGGGCCGCTACTTGTTTATTGGCCTGAAAACCCGTGATTATGCAGTGCTGTTGGGCGGCGCAATCCTGGTGATTGCCCTGGCGCTGTTGTTTGAGGCCTGCCTTGCCGCTGTTCAGCGAGCCGCTACTCGTGCTGTAACCCATGTGAAGTGATCCACGCGAATTAAGGTGAATGACATATGAAAAAGATAGTTGGCACCGTCGTAGCGGTGTGTGCCTTGATGTTGGCCGGATGCGTGAATAACGATCCCTTTGGCACAGCTAATGACCCCGATACCATCACCATTGGCTCGCAGGATTACTACTCCAACGAGATTATCGCAGAGATTTACGCTCAAGCACTGGAAAAAAGTGGCCACAAGGTGAAACGTGAACTGCGGATCGGCCAGCGCGAAGCATATTTGCCTGAAATTGAATCCGGTTCCATCGACCTGTTCCCCGAATACACGGGACCGTTACTGCAATACTGGAAAAAAGACACCAGCGCCAGGCTGCCGGAGGATGTGTACGCGGAACTCACCACCGTTACACCCGACGGGCTGCGGGTATTGAAGCAATCCCCCGCCACCGACCAGGACGCCTACACAGTGACCAAGGAGTTTTCCGATAAGTGGGGCGTGAAGAACATCTCCGATTTGAAGAAAGTCACCGACTCACTAACGCTGGGCGCCAACTCAGAGGCGGAAAGCCGACCCTATGGCCCCGCAGGACTTGAAAAAGCATACGGTGTGAAAACCGCCTTCTCCCCCATCGAAGATGGTGGCGGCCCATTGACGGTACGTGCTCTGAAAGACAACGACATCCAATTGGCCATTATCTACACCGCCGACCCATCGGTGGCAAGCAATAATCTAGTATCTCTGGCGGACCCGAATGGATTGTTCTTGGCATCCAATGTTGTTCCCCTGGCCAGCAACGATGTGGATTCAGGAGCAGAAGAGGTGATCAACAAAGTCAGCGCTACGCTTACTCCTGTGGACCTTATTGAGTTAAACGCCCGCAGCGTGAATGAAAAGCTTCCCGCTGAACGCATCGCCTCGGACTGGTTAAAAGAGAAAGAACTGTAGTGGCAACCGCTTTTAAGGATTATTACGACGGCGAGTGCGCCCAGATACTAGCTACTTATTTTGACCTCGGATCCGTCGATGACTTTGCCGCAGAGGTTGACGCAGCTGTTGGCCCACTGGAGCTGAAGGACCGCGTGCTGGTGCTGGCACGCGGTATAAAAGACCGCCTCCCGCAGCATTACCCAGATGCGCTGGACCAGATTCTGCGGCACCTTAAACAGGAGCTAGACGACACCGACGGCATGTTCAATGAAGGCTGGCAGTTCATGCCGGTCGCCCGCTTTGTCGAGGAGTTCGGACTGGACTACCCAGACGAGTCACTAGAAGCGATTTGTGCCATCACCAGGATGCATACCGGCGAGTTTGCCATCCGCCCTTACCTGGAGCAGCACTATGACCTGGCCATGAGCCACGTCCGGCGATGGTCAAGGTCGGATAATGTGCACGAGCGCAGGTTGTCCTCAGAAGGTATTCGTCCCCGCCTGCCGTGGGGCCGCACGCTGAAACGCCACGTGGACGACCCGCAAGCAGTGATTGACGTCATCCAGCATCTTCATAGCGACCCTTCGCCGTACGTGCGAAAATCCGTGGCCAACAACCTCAACGATATTTCCAAGGATCACCCTGAACTGGCTGTTCGCACTGCACGGGATTGGGGCAACGAGTGTGTGACGCAGCACGGTTTACGCACCCTCATCAAGGCTGGAGACCCCGGCGCGCTGGAGCTTGTGGGTATGTCCGCGAATCCCCATGTGACGGTGGATGCTGTCACGCTCTCCCCCACTGTGGTGCCGCTGGACGACACGCTGACTATCGACGTCGCGCTCACCAACAGCGGCGATACCCCAGCCAAGGTTGTGGTGGATTACATCATGCAGTTCCGCGGCAAGAACGGGGCGATGCGCTCGAAAGTATTTAAGCTCAAAACCACCACGATTGAACCACAGTCGCAGGTGATGCTGACCAAGCGTCACGCGGTGAAAAACACAACGACCGGCACCCTTTACCCTGGTACTCAGGGGTGTGTGGTGCAGGTCAATGGTGTGCGTGGCGACGTCCTTGACTGGACAATCGCCCCTTAGACTTTAGGCGGTCTCGTTGAGCGGGTTTTTCACCCAGCTCATGAGGTCACGCAGTTTTTCACCGGTCTTTTCGATGGGGTGCTCGCCAATCTTTGCGCGCATGGCTTCGAGTTCCTTGTTACCGCCCTCGACGTTGGCAATGAGCTTCTTAACGAAGCTGCCGTCTTGGATGTCGGCCAGGACCTTCTTCATGCGTTCTTTGGTGCCCGCGTCGATGATCTGGGGACCTGCGATATAGCCACCGAATTCAGCGGTGTCGGAGATGGAGTAGTTCATGTTGCCGATGCCGCCTTCCCAGATGAGGTCGACGATCAGCTTCATTTCGTGCAGGACCTCAAAGTAGGCCATTTCCGGGGAGTACCCGGCTTCGGTGAGTACTTCAAAGCCGGTCATCATCAGGTATTCCAGACCACCACAGAGCACTGCTTGCTCGCCGAAGAGGTCGGTTTCGGTCTCCTCACGGAAGGTGGTGGGGATGACGCCTGCGCGGGCACCACCGATGGCTGCGGCGTAGGACAGTGCGAGTTCTTTGCCGTTGCTGGTGGGGTCCTGGGCGACGGCGATAAGGCAGGGCACGCCTTTGCCGTCAACGAACTGGCGGCGAACCAGGTGGCCGGGGCCTTTGGGGGCGACCATGCCAACAGTGATGTTGGCAGCGGGTTTGATCAGTTCGAAGTGGATGTTCAGGCCGTGGCCGAAGAAGATGGCATCGCCGTCTTTGAGGTGCGGTTCGATGTCTGTGGTAAAGATGTTGGCCTGGGAGGTGTCGGGGGCCAGCAGCATGATCAGGTCGGCCCATTCGGCGGCTTCGGCGTTGCTCTTGACGGTGAAGCCTGCTTCTTTGGCCTTTTCGGCAGATTTGGAGCCTTCTCGCAGTCCGATCACAACCTCAACGCCTGAGTCGCGCAGGCACTGTGCGTGCGCGTGGCCTTGGGAACCGTAGCCAATGATGGCCACTTTGCGGCCCTGGATCAGGGATAGGTCAGCGTCGGCGTCGTAGAGCACTTCAATAGCCATGGGAGATAAACTCGCCTTTCCTTTGTCTTTATTCTTTGCTGCCGCGCCATGTGATTGGCGGCGACACGCACATCATCAGTTGTACCACAGAATGGGAATTCCATGCGTTTGCGCGTGCCACACCACGCACGTAATCTCATATAGTGGGATTTATAGTTTGTTGGGTATCATGATCTTCGGACCGCGGTTCAATGCGATCTGCCCACATTCAAGCAACTCGCGGATGCCAAAAGGCTCCAGCACGTCCAACAATGCACGCAGCTTGTCATGACTACCAGTGGCCTCAATGACCACCGATTCTTGTGCGACGTCGACAACTCGGGCGCGGAAGAGTTTCGCGGCGTCGACAACCTGCGGGCGGTTGGAGTTATCGGCGGATACTTTGACCATGAGCAGTGCACGGGCAATCATCTGGTCCTCGGCTAGGCGCACCACCTTCAGTACGGGCACCAGCTTGTTCAGTTGCTTGGTGATCTGCTCGATCTTTTCCTCATCGGTGTCCACCACAATGGTGATGCGGTTAACACCGGGAGTTTCCGTTGTCGCCGAGGTGATGGACACCATGGTGAACGCGCGGCGAGTGAACATGGCGGCGACACGGGAAATGATGCCGTCAATATCTTCAACGAGGACGCTCAGGGTGTGGCGGGAGATGTCGGTGGCGGCCATCAGTTGTTGTCCTCCTTGGTGACCTTGTGTGAAGCGGCGGTGGCATTAGCATCCACAACCTCATCAATGTGGGCGGGACTTTCAGCGGCGGAATCTTCGTCGAACAGTGGACGCAGACCAAGCGCGTATTGGATGTCCGAGTTAGACGATCCTGCGGACACCATCGGCCACACCTGGGCGTCCTCGCCGACAATAAAGTCGATGACCACGGGCCGGTCGTTGATTTCTCGGGCCTTGCGGATGGCGGGAAGCACTTCTTCTTCTTTGGTCACTCGGATGGCCACGCATCCCATGGATTCCGATAGTTTCACAAAGTCAGGCATGTAGTTGCCTTGTTCCCGCAGTCTCGTGTTGGAGTAACGTTCGCCGTAGAACAATGCCTGCCACTGGCGCACCATGCCGAGGTTGCCGTTGTTGATCAACGCAACCTTGATGGGGAACCCTTCCATGGCACAGGTCACCAGCTCCTGGTTGGTCATTTGGAAACAACCATCGCCGTCAATGGCCCACACTTCTGCATCAGGACGAGCGGCTTTAGCCCCCATGGCCGCGGGAATGGCATACCCCATGGTGCCCAAACCGCCCGAGTTCAGCCAAGTGCGCGGCTTTTCGTAGTCAACAAACTGCGCTGCCCACATTTGGTGCTGCCCCACACCCGCGCAGTAGATGGCGTCCGGTCCCGCCTCCTGCGACAGCGCTTGGATCACAAACTGCGGGGACAGCGAACCGTCACTCTGGTCCTCCCAGCCGCGGGGGAAACGCTGTTTCAAATCGTTGAGGTAGTCGCGCCAGTTGCTCAGCGACGGCGCGGCAAGGCCGCTGTTTTGGTACACCGACAACAGCCCCGACAGCACCTCACGAGCATCGCCCACAATGGGGACGTCCACGGCACGAATCTTGCCGATCTCCGCCGGGTCAATATCGGCGTGAATTACCTTTGCATCTGGGGCAAACGTCGCGACATCACCGGTCACGCGGTCGTCGAAACGCGCCCCGATGGTGATCAGCAGGTCACTGCGCTGCATAGCGGCAACAGCCGGGACCGTGCCGTGCATGCCGGGCATGCCCATGTGCAGCTCGTGGGAATCCGGGAATGATCCCAACGCCATGAGAGTGGTCACCACGGGAATGCCTGTGTACTCGGCAAACTCCTTCAGCTCTTTGTGAGCATTGGCCTTGATCACACCGCCGCCGATATAAAACACGGGCTGCTTGGCCTGGGAAATGAGCCGCACGGCCTCCTCAATCTGGCGGGTGTGTGGGGTGGTCACCGGACGGTAGCCAGGCAGGTTGATCTTTGGCGGCCACACAAAATCCATCTCCGCGTTTTGAATATCCTTGGGCACATCCACCAACACAGCACCTGGACGTCCCGTCGATGCCACGTAAAATGCCTCTGCCAAAGCGGCAGGAATATCGTTTGGGTCAGTGACCATGAAATTGTGTTTGGTCACCGGCAGGGTGATGCCGCGGATGTCCGCCTCCTGGAACGCGTCGGTTCCCAGCAGCGTGTGCCCCACCTGGCCAGTGATGGCCACCATGGGTACGGAGTCAAGATTGGCGTCAGCAATGGGTGTGACCAAGTTGGTCGCGCCGGGTCCTGAGGTAGCAATGCACACACCGACTTTGCCGGAGACTTGGGCGTACCCGGTAGCAGCATGCCCCGCGCCCTGTTCGTGACGCACAAGCACGTGGCGCATTTTCGTGGAGGAATAAATGGGGTCGTAGAGGGGAAGCACTGCCCCACCGGGAAGGCCGAACACAACGTCCGCACCGAGCTCTTCGAGAGATCGCACAATGGCTTGGGCACCGGTCATCCGCTCAGAGGCTACGGTTTCTTTTGTTGTAGAGTCCTGTGCAGCCGCACGACCGTTAGACGCCGCGCGTGCTGCGTTGCGGTGTGCCACGGTGGCGGGTGTGGGCTGATGTTGAGCTGCCACGTTCACTACGTCTGGCTCCTTATGAATACACAACTGACAAATACTAAGGCGACTGACCGTCCTCCCACCCTCCTGCCCACGGGGTTTCCGTGTCCATTGCGGGTAAACAACGAGCAGCAACAAAAATCAAAGCCCCCGAGGCACCGTGTGGTGTGGTGCTTCCGAGGGCGCTGACGAAACGACTTGTATAACCGTTACGGCAAGCGCCGAGGGCTTACGAGTACAAGTCGAATAATGGTCATGGGAGCAAATTCTACACACACTTAAGAAAATTGCCACTGACCAAACTCACAATCCCCCCGTTTGGGAGAAACATCTCACATTATGGAACTTGCAACACAGGGTGACCGCGCCATTATTGGCCTTTTCTCTAGGATCTACCCTTGTCTGACTCAGACAGTCACACACAACACAACGCCGATATTCGCACATGCGATAAGCAAAATCTGAGCATAATCTAAACGCCACGATGTAGAGCGCGAACACCACTATCACAGCCACCCACCACCCACCGCAACTCACGCTAGCCTAGATGGCATGCCTGTCGGATACCTCCTTGATTCTGCACAAAACTGGATACTTCATCACGGCGTTACACTGGCTCTTTTGTTTGTGATTGCCGTTCTAGTCCCCCGCGTGGGGCGCTTTACCAAGCGGGTGTTGAGTCGGCGGCTAGAGAACATCGACGACCAGAGCAATAAAAGCCGCCTAGCCCTCATTGGCGCAGGCGTATACATCGCCCAAATGGTGGCCTACTTCATCCTTGTTGTGTTGGCCTTGCAGGAGTTCGGGTTCTCCCCCACAAGCGCCGCTATTCCCGCAACAGTGATCTCCGCCGCCCTCGGTTTGGGCGCACAAAGCATCATCGCTGACTTTCTTGCCGGCTTTTTCATCATCTCGGAAAAGCAGTTCGGTGTGGGCGACTGGGTGCAGTTCATCGGCTCAAATATGGATCTTCAAGGTGACGTCATCCAGATCACCATGCGCGCCACCACTATCCGCACCCTCAGCGGCGAAACCGTGATCGTACCCAATAGCACCGCGCGCGTGTGCGTCAACCACTCAAACTTCTGGGCGCGCGCCGTGGTGGTCATCCCGATTCCGCTGTTGGGTTCCCAATCCATCCACGAGGCGGTCGCTCGGTCCGAAAAGGCAACCCGGCGTTCCCTAGCCGCACCCGAACTGCGTGGAGACATCACGGGCGATCTAGATGTACACCCCGCTGTGGACATCCAGCCCCCCACCACGGTGGGCATGCCATGGTTGGTGGACATGCGTTTTGTGGTGCAGGTCAACCCGGCTCGGCAGTGGGCAGTCGAGCGCGCAATCCGCACCGCCGTGCTTGAGGAATTCTGGGACGAATACGGTTCCGCAACCACCGTCTCCGGTGCCGTACGCGAATCCCTAGAGGCCGAGCCCACCATCGCCAACCGCACATTCAGCTCCCAGCCGCTTATCGACGTCGCCCTTCCCGATGCCGCAACCCGCAGCACCGCTGGTGGCACAACGCACGCCCAGAGCGCTCAGGCTGACACCGCCTCGCGGGAAAACACCCCCACCGCACCCCAACCGGCAGTCACGCGCGATGTTGCCCGGCAGGATTCCGAACATTCCCGCAGTGACCTTTCCATAGAAAACCCAGTGGATATGGAGGACGACCCCACTGAGGACGACGAGCCAACCCAAATTTTCCGGCAAGCCACCTACGACAACATATGGCTACGCATGGCCTCCTTGGGCGGCCGTGTACGCCCCTCCACAACCCTGCTGTTTACGCTGTTGTTCCTTCTCTTGTTTGCCAAGACCTGGACTGTGGGCGCGGAGGCCACCAACGCCAACGCGATCCAAAACTCCCAGCAAATGGAACAGGAAACCCAGGCGCCGGCACCTGCGCCATCAACGGAATCCTCCCGCCAACCCAGCACTACCTCCGATTCAACTGCACCAACCAGTACCAATGCGTCAGAAAGCTCGTCTCCCGCTGAGACCAGCACTCCGGAAAGCGCAGCACCGACCAGCGAACCGGCAACCCCAGAACGCCAAAGCACCAACCAGCAGAACCAGAATCAGAATCAAAACCAAAGCCAGTATCAGCAGCAGCAACAAGATAACAGTGGCTACAGCCCCCAACGTCAGCAGCAGCAACAGCAGCAACAGTCTGACCAGACATCCAATGCTGATCAACAGAGCGGTAATTCTGACAACTCAAACAGTGGAAACACGGGTGGCGGCACCACTGGACAGGAGTAGACACCACAAACTATGAGGGGATGGGTGCGAAAAACCGGGGCTGGCATACAATAGCCCCCATGAGTTCAGAAGCGGAATCAGCAACCGGTGTTTTTCGCCCGGACCGCGCCCACCTCATTGGTGCTGGTGTGATGGGCTTGATGTCCCTGCTTGCAGTGGGCATGGCGCCCATTTTTCTCTTCTGGATTCCGCTCCTACCGGCCGTCTTTGCGTATTGGGTGCTCACAGCACGCACCATCATTACCGAGGACGGCATTGAGGCACGTTACGCTTTTTCCCGGCCCAAAAAGATGACGTGGGATAATTTCAACGGAATTCTCTTTGGATCCAGCCGAGCATTCGCATGCGGCACTGACGATAACAAATTCCCTTTGCCTGGAGTAACATTCAACTCCTTGCCCGAACTCACTGAGGCTTCACAAGGCCGAATTCCCGATGCACTCACAGCAGGCCACCATGCCGCTGACGAGAAAGTTGTGGTCATTCACCAGGATGGCCGCCAGGTGCTCACAGACAAATCCGATGTTGCTGATGACACCGATGAGGCTAGCTAGCGCTTTCCACCCAGCTCCTTACTCACTCTGATCCTTCCATCTTGTTGAGGACAACTGACTCCCCATGATCCCCTTACGCTCAAAAGTCACCACCGTTGGCCGTAACGCTGCAGGCGCCCGTGCCCTGTGGCGTGCCACTGGCATGAAAGACAACGACTTCGGCAAACCCATCGTCGCCATCGCGAACTCCTACACGCAGTTCGTCCCTGGGCATGTCCACCTGAAAGACGTCGGAGAGATCGTCGCCGACGCAGTTCGTGCCGCTGGCGGCGTTGCCAAGGAATTCAACACCATCGCCGTGGATGATGGCATCGCCATGGGGCACGGCGGCATGCTGTACTCCCTACCGAGCCGCGAAATTATTGCCGACTCCGTGGAGTACATGGTCAACGCCCATACCGCCGACGCCCTCGTATGCATCTCCAACTGCGATAAAATCACGCCCGGCATGCTCAACGCCGCTATGAGGCTCAACATCCCTGTGGTTTTTGTTTCCGGCGGCCCCATGGAAGCTGGTAAAGCCGTGGTTGTCGACGGCGTAGCACACGCCCCCACTGACCTGGTTACCGCCATCTCCGCCTCCGCGTCCGACGACGTGAGCGACGAAGGACTCAGCTCCGTTGAGCGCTCCGCCTGCCCCACCTGTGGATCCTGCTCGGGCATGTTCACCGCCAACTCCATGAACTGCCTCACTGAAGCCCTTGGTTTGTCCCTGCCCGGCAACGGCTCAACCCTGGCCACGCATAAAGCCCGAAAGGCATTGTTTACCCGCGCTGGCGAAATCATCGTGGAACTGTGCCGCCGCTACTACGGCGAAGAAGATGAATCAGTATTGCCGCGCAGCATTGCCACACAGCATGCCTTTGACAACGCCATGGCACTGGACATGGCAATGGGCGGCTCCACCAACACAGTCCTTCACATCCTTGCCGCTGCGCAGGAAGGCGAGGTGGATTTTAACCTTGATGATATTGATGCGCTTTCCCGGCGAGTCGGTTGCCTCTCTAAAGTTGCTCCAAACTCGGACTACCACATGGAGGATGTGCACCGCGCTGGTGGCATCCCCGCGATCCTAGGCGAGCTTTTCCGCGGTGGTCTTCTGCACACAGATGTCCATTCCATTCACTCAGATAGCTTGGCTAGCTGGATTGATGAATGGGATATTCGCAGCGGCAAAGCCAGCGACGAGGCCATTGAGCTTTTCCACGCCGCACCGGGTGGCGTGCGCACTACTGAGCCTTTTTCCACTGATAACCGGTGGGACACGTTGGACACGGACGCGGAGCATGGTTGCATCCACGACGTAGAGCACGCCTACACCTCTGACGGTGGACTCGCGGTGCTGCGCGGTAATCTCGCGGTTGACGGCGCGATCATCAAAGCCGCCGGCGTGGACGAATCCTTGTGGCATTTCAGCGGTCCCGCCCGGGTGGTGGAAAGCCAAGAGGAAGCCGTGTCGGTGATTTTGAACCGCACGATACAGCCGGGTGAGGTGCTGGTGGTGCGCTACGAAGGCCCGTCTGGTGGTCCCGGTATGCAGGAGATGCTGCATCCTACGGCGTTTCTGAAGGGTGCTGGCCTAGGTAAAAAATGCGCGCTGGTGACCGACGGCCGCTTCTCTGGTGGTTCGTCCGGGTTGTCGGTGGGACACGTCTCCCCTGAGGCCGCCCACGGTGGGGTGATTGGCCTAGTGGAGGATGGCGACATCATCACCATTGATGTGCATGCCCGCGAATTGTCGGTGGATGTTCCTGATCATGTGTTGGCAGAGCGCCGTACCCGCATGGAAGCATCAGATAAACCCTGGCAGCCTGTCGGGCGTGATCGCCACGTGACCAAGGCGCTGCGAGCCTACGCAAAAATGGCCACCTCTGCCGATAAGGGTGCTGTGCGCCAGGTGGACTAGAAATAGCGTTCGGTGGGGGTAGCAAACCCCACCATATTCGGTGTCCCATCGCCGCAAAAGAGCTGGTGCCCCATAAGCAACCAGTGCATCTATGGTTTCTTTTTTGATTACGTGTGCATATACTTCTCGCGTGAACTCCCCCAATAGCACTAGCTCTACCATCACATTTGGCGTCCAAGACGTCCTCCGACTCATTGCTTTCGTGGGCACGGCCGCCGGGCTGATTATGACGAAGATCCAGATCCGCGCAACGGATTTTCATGTGGACATGATTATCTACCGCGCCGGAGCACAGGCGTTTTTAGAGAACCGCCCCTTATACTTTCAGGCATTTTCAGCAGGCGATTTGGGGCTGCCGTTTATTTACCCGCCCTTTGGCGCATTGATTTTAGGTCCACTGGCCAAACCTGAATGGATCACGGATGAAGACGCCGCAGCGTTTGTGGTGATGTTGTCATCATTGGGGGTGTTGCTGTGCTTGTACCTCGTAGCATCGGCGCTGCTGAATCATGATGCCTCGGCGTTGAAGGAAGCAGCGACCAACGGGACGTCGATAAGCATGAACAGTGACCGGTTGGTGCCGTTTACAATTGCGGCGGTGTTGTGGCCGCTGGCGCTGCTGAGTGAGCCGGTCTGGCTGAATTCGCAGTTCGCGCAAATCAACGTGGTCGTGATGACGCTGGTGGTGTTGGATCTGATGCCGCGCCAGCGTCGTATTCCCCAGGGCTGGCTGATTGGTGTTGCGGCGGCGATCAAGCTAACTCCCCTGGTGATGTTGCTGTATTTCGTGGTGCGTAAGGAGTGGCGCGGCATCGCCTCAGCAGGCGCATCTGCGGTGGTCATGACGGCCATTGGTGCGGCGTTTTCGTGGAGCCGTACCCAGGAGTTTTACACCCGGGTGCTGTTTCAGATGGGGTCGGGTGGGGACTTCGGCGTTAATTCGTCATACACCTCCAATAGCTCCATCCACGCGTTTCTAGAACGGTGGTGGTCTTCTAAAGACAGGATGCTGGCTCACCAGCACACGATTACCCTGTGGTGGCTGGCGCTCAGCCTGATCACCATTGCTATTGTTTTTTTCCTCATGCGTGCACTTGTGCGTCGCGGATACAACGTGGAGGCGGTGATGCTGAATTCGGCGCTCATGCTGCTGGTCTCACCGGTGTCGTGGTCGCATCACTGGGTGTGGATTCCCCTCTGGATCGCTGTGTTGCTGTGGCATTGGCGCACCGCAACGACGGCGTACGCGCGGAGAGCCTTCGCTGTAGCATCACTGGCGCTCAGCGCGCTGGTGCTGTTTGAACCGCCAAAATGGTGGTTTGGCGACGGCGTGAACGTGTGGGAGCTGGAAGTATGGAAGAAGATCGTGGTCAACGACTACACTATCGCCGCGTACCTATTGTTCGTGTTTGTTTTCGTGGCGCTGCGCTTCCGGCAGGCACGTGTCCACGACGCGCACCCTCACTAAGCGCGCACGCCGCTCCCCCTCACTCAGGATGTGGGAGAATCTGCGGTAGGTACAAATGAGGAGAGCCCTGTGAAAAAGTCGTTTGCCGCGCAGATTCCAGCATCGGTGCTAGCAATTTTGTCGCTGCTTGGTTTCGCCGCCGGGTGGATTGTCACCAGGTTTCAGGCCGCGATGAAGGATTTTCACATTGACATGGAAGTCTACCGCGCAGGCGGGCGAGCCATTCTGGATAACACCCCCCTGTACGACCACTGGTTTCAAGCCGGAAACATTCAGCTGCCCTTCACTTACCCACCGTTTGGCGCACTGATCCTCACTCCCCTGTCCATGTTTGACTTCATGGACTCCCAAGACTCCTCAGTGGCAATGATTTACTTCTCATCATTGCTGATGCTTCTGTGCCTTTTCCTGGTCGCCCGAACTCTCCTCGGCACGCTTATCGACGCCCCGAATGCTCTAGGTTTCACCCTCGCCACCGCGATCTGGCCACTGGCCATGCTCACTGAACCATTGTGGAAAAATGCGGTATACACGCAGGTGAACGTGCTGATCATGACGCTGATTCTGCTGGACCTACTGCCCCGCAAGCGGCGCATCCCCCAAGGCTGGTTGATCGGCATCGCCGCCGCCATCAAACTCACCCCGGCCGTCATGCTGCTGGTGTTCCTCGTGCGCAAAGATTGGCGCAGCATCATCACAGCGGCGGTGTCGGCAGTGGGTGCCACAGCATTCGCGGCACTGATCCGACCGAAAGACACGTGGGCTTACTTCACCTCCGTGCTGTACGACGTCAACCGCATCGGCGACGTTGGCTACGCCACCAACGGCTCCTTTAAAGGCGCTATCACCCGCTTCTGGCCGAGCAAACAAGCCGCTCTAGAGGCCGGCACGCTCATCAACATTCTGTGGTTGGCGTGCTCACTGGTTGCCATTGCCGCCGCTTATGTGGCCATTCGCGCTTTACTTCAACACGGTTTGCTTGTCGACGCCGTGATGGTCAACGCCGCGCTCATGTTACTGATTTCCCCCATCTCCTGGTCCCACCACTGGGTGTGGATGCCCCTCTGGGCGCTGGTGCTGGTGTGGCGCTGGTGGCACACCAATGACCGACCTGTTGTTCTGTTGGTTGGCGCTGCGGTTCTGGCAGCCCTCACCTTGTACACTCCCCCGCACTGGTGGTTCGGCGACTACTTCGGTGTGGAATACACCTTCGCCGTATGGAAAAAATTCCTGGTCATGGACTTCACCTGGTACGCCATGTTCTTCATCGGTGTGGTGTGGTGGGCTGCGCGACGTACCCCTGTTCCTAGCAGCGCTGATGAAGGGGCTAACTCAGCGGATTGAGCTTATGTTGTTGAGCTGGGGCAACGTGCTCATCCTAGGCGGCAAAGAACGCCATAGGGTTGGTGGTGCTATGTTGCGCGTCTGGGCCCTTCCCGTACAACACTTATCACACCCAAAACGGGGGTGGTCAAGATTGCGCTAAAATTTGTGAGTTAAGTCAAAAGTTATTGCATACATCACTAAAGCACAACCCTGGTATATCCTACCAAATTGAAGCGTTATTATTTTTGTGCGCAGCATAAATAGTTGCAGCAGTGTAATTTCACAACTGTAATATACAAAGAGTTTGCCACCCCACGCAGAATACATAACATGCGCTACATGATTGATAGTAGATACTCACAATGTTTAGCGTGGACCCCATGAGAAACCTAAAGCATCGTGCCATAACAGCACTTACGGCAACTGTCATTGGCTGTTCTGCAATCGCACTGGCCCCGACTTCGGCCGTCGCGCAGACATACAACACTAATGATGGAGACTCAACACAACACGGGAGCGAGCCTAATTTCAACAACAGCTGGGGCCCAAGTAACGTCCCTGATGGAGTTGATCCTGGTCCGACTGAAAAACAAGTTAAGCAATCAAAGACTATCGGAAAGTGTGCCTTCGGCGCCATTGCTGGTATCGCCACAAGTCCAGAAGGATGGGTACCAACAGCGAAAGCCGCAGGGGCTGGTTGCCTAGGCCCACTTGCAGAAGAAGCACTTGACTAATACGCTCCAGAAATAGGCTTAAACAAGGAAAGTAATAGAGACGAACGCTATGCGCATAGCGTTCGTCTCTATTGCTGTTAGCTGGCGATCGTATAACAATTTATTACACAGACTTTTCACGGTCGTCATGATCCTTAATGCCAACATATAGAGTTCTTTATTTTTGTGCACATAAATATGGTGGGTGTACCCGAACCGGGCATCCACCTTATTTCTTCACAACAAGACCGCACTCAGCTCAGTGGATTAACCCCTGCCCCGAACCACCACAACGCGGCCGCGCCGCCAAGACCCAAGACAACGAAGATCCAGGAGCTAGCTAGCGGACGCTGCGTCCAGCCTCGACCCATGTCAAAGGAGATTTTGCCGGGACCGGTGAACTGCAAGCCAACCAACACAACAAGCATCAGGGCGCTGAGTCTCAGGGTGCTATCGGCCCCGAAGATACTGAGCCCTGATGTGCTCACATGCATAGTGTGCAAGAAGGTAAATGCCGCAACAATGGTGCCCACCGCAGCAGATACAGGCGTGATCAAGCCCAGGAACAAGAACACACCCGCCGCGAGTTCTGCCGAGGGAATGGCAATGGAAAGGATGCCGGGATACGCGTACCCACTGTAACTGTGCTCCAACCCAGGGACACCAGAGTTTCCGCCAAGTTGGAAGAACACACTCACCGAATCAAGGATGAGATATAGGGAGGCGACCGCGCGGATCAGGAAAATACCAAAATCCATGGTTCCGCGGCGGGCATCTCCCACCGGTTCCGCTGGCATATCCTGCTGCGGTACTTGGCTGCCATCTGCAACGTCGGCTGGCGGATATACCTGAGCGGGATACGAATCCGCTGGAGCCGCATAGGGATCACCAGATAAATCCACAGGCGCTGTGGGCTCTACCGGCGGAGCGACTTCGGTCGGGGCGTAGGCGTTGGGATCTGTGCCAGCCGCAGCAGCGGCGCGGTCAGACTGGCTGAAACTTAACGCAACGGTAGGTTGCTCCTCATAGGGCGGAGGATCTGCGTAGCCTCGCGGGGTATGCGCCGAGGGGTGGGCAGGCATGGCGCTGGGGTCATAGTCGGAGACCCCACTGGACGCGGCCGGCCTGAAAATTGTCGTGGGTGCATCGGACGCCAGCGGCGAATTCTTGTCACCGTGGTAGGTGGGCACATCCGCGCCATCGAAATCGTCAAAGTTCTGGTTCTTATCACTCATGGTTCCCAGGGTAGGTGAGTCAGGGCGGGTGCTGCTGTTGACGCTTCGACAAAAGCAATTATTTGCCGTATTCTTTGACTCACTTAAGATACGACGTTTGCTAGTAGCAAGTAAAAAACCAAAGAAGAGTGATGACTTTAATTTCACAGGACCAGGGAAAATATGTGGCAACAGGCGGCGAATTCATTCGCGATACCACCTACATATCGGACCGAATTGTCGCCAGCGCACACCCCGGAATCCCAACCGCTCAGTTGGACGGCACGTTCCACTGGCCTGTAGAACCGAACCGATATCGCCTGATCGCCGCCCGCGCCTGCCCGTGGGCGCACCGCACGGTGATTGTGCGCAGCTTGCTGGGGCTGGACAAGGTCATCTCACTGGGGCTCGCAGCCCCGACCCATGACGTGCGGTCTTGGAACTTTGACCTCGACCCAGATGGTGTAGACCCGGTACTGGGGATTTCGCGTTTGCAGGACGCCTACTTCAAGCGCTTCCCTAACTATCCCCGCGGCATCACAGTGCCCGCCATCGTGGATGTCCCCACAGGAACAGTAGTCACCAACGATTACGCTTCTATGACCCTAGATTTTTCTACCGAGTGGCACCAGTACCACAAGCCAGATGCCCCAGATCTGTATCCCGAGGACCTGCGCCCCGAGATTGACGAACTCAATGCCGTGATGTTCACCACCATCAATAACGGCGTGTACCGCTGTGGTTTCTCCGGCTCCCAGGACGCCTACAACAACGCTTTTGACCAGCTGTTTGGGGCACTAGACACCCTTGAGGAGCGCTTGGCCGATAACCGTTACCTCATGGGCGATCGCATCACCGAGGCTGATGTTCGCCTGTTCCCCACCCTGGTGCGTTTCGACGCCGTGTACCACAACCATTTCAAGTGCAACCGCAACCGCATCAGCGACATGCCTCATCTCTGGGGCTACCTCCGCGACCTCTACCAAACACCCGGGTTCGGTGACACCACGGATTTTCAGCAGATCAAAGAGCACTATTACATTGTTCACCGGGATATCAACCCCACCGGAATTGTTCCGAAAGGCCCGGACACCAGCCAGTTCGCCTCCCCGCATCATCGCGAGCAGCTAAGCAGGCGAGGACACTAGCGCCTCACGCGCAGCACTGATCACCGCTTGGCTGAGGCGCTGGAGCAGCGGTGATTCGAGCCGCCAGTGCTGCCAATAGAGCGGAACACGGGAGACGCGGTCGTCGAGAAGCACCAGGTCACCGGAATCAAGTGCGGGCCGGGCTTGCAGATGCGAGACCAAAGCCCAACCCAGGCCCACGCGTGCTGCCTCTAGAAACCCCTCCGACGACGGAATTTGGGAGATGCGCCGATGTCGCGGAAATTCCTCGACCCGGCCGATCAAGTCTTCGTCTTGGAGCTTGTCGTTGGGACCGTAGCGCAGTGCGGGCATCGCGGCCCAGTCGAGCGTGCCGTCGTGGATAAAGCGGTCACGGAACTCGGGGCTAGCAACGGAAAAGTAGTGCATCTCCCCCAGCGGATGCACCTCACAACCTGACACGGCCTTTGATTCGCGAGTCACTGCGCCGAGGCAGTCGCCGCTGCGGAGCAAATGCAACGATTGTGATTCGTCCTCAACCCGCAAACGCAGTGAGGCGGAGTCCCATCGCGCCACTTCAGCCAACACCGGGCGGAACCAGGTGGCTAGCGAGTCGGCGTTAATGGCCACGCTCAGCGGCACCCGGGCAAGTCGACCGTGCATCATGGCGTCGGTTTCCGCCTGCAGCAGCGCCATACGCCGGGCTGTTTGCGCAAGCACCTCCCCTGCCTCTGTTGCGGTGGCGGGCGTGGACCGCCGAACCAACACTCGACCCGCCTCTTTTTCCAGAGCCTTGATGCGTTGACTCACTGCGGAAGGCGTGATGCCTAGGTGGTCAGCGGCGGCCTCAAAGCTGCCTTGGTCAAGGACGGCCAGCAGCGTGGCCATGTGTTTCGAGTTCACGTAAGCAATCCTTAATCAACTTAAATAAGATTAATTTTACTTAAAAGCATAGCGTTGGTTTACTGGACGCCATGAGCATCGCACTGAACGGGTTTATCACGGGACTCTCCCTGATCATTGCCATCGGCCCACAAAACGCACTCCTGCTTCGCCAGGGTCTCAAACGCGTGGCCGTCACCCATGTCATTGCAGTATGCCTGATCAGTGATGTTTTCCTTATTGTCGGCGGCACGCTCGGAGTTGGCGTGATTGTGGAGAAAGCCCCGATTGTCCTTGTAGCACTGAAATGGCTGGGCTTTTTCTACCTTCTCTACTTTGCCTACACTTGCTTCCGCGACGCCCTGAAATCGCACTCGCTGACGGTGGATGAGTCCACCCCCAGCACACCGGACAACGGCGAAACACTCGTTTCCACCTCCGGCACCGATAATGGCGCAGGTGGGGTGGCGGTCGCCCAGCGGACCACGGCACCAGCGAAGACTCAGCCAGATTGGGTAAAGCCAGTCATTGCAGCGCTAGTGTTTACCTGGCTGAACCCGGCCGCCTATGTGGATACGCTGGTGATGCTCGGTGGCATCGCCAACCAGTATGGTGACCCGGGGCGCTGGCACTTCACCGCTGGTGTGTTAGCAGCAAGTACCGTGTGGTTCCCCCTCATTGGTTACGGTGCCGCAAAGCTATCCAAGCCACTATCCAATCACCGCGTGTGGCAGGGCCTCAACGTGGTCATTGGCTTTGTCATGATCGGTATTGCTTTCCGGCTGCTCATGCACTAACTGATACAAACTTGGCTACCTCAGTGGTTATACGTTAACGTGGCTGCATTCACTATTCAGTGAAAGCTAACAATCCCAACACCATTGAGGGAGTTTTTCTATATGTCCACTGCAAATGGCGCAACAAACGACCGCACGCCCACACCCGATCCGGCGGAGGACAACGCGTTCTTCCCGTCCCCATATTCCCTTTCGCAGTACGTGCCCGCGCGCACCGACTTCGATGGCGTTCGCCACGCCGGTGAGTACACCGGTGGACGCTGGAAGATCCTGATGATCGGCACAGAAGAACGCTACATGATGATGCGCAACGGCACCTTCTTCTCCACCGGCAACCACCCGGTAGAGATGCTGCTGCCACTGCACCACATGCACGCCGCAGGTTTCGACGTGGACATCGCTACCCTGGGCGGCAACCCCGTCAAGCTGGAACTCTGGGCCTTCCCCAGCGACGACCCGACCATTGCTGAAACCTACGAAAAGTTCAAGCCCAAGCTCAAGAACCCCCTGAGCCTGCAGGACATCGCCGCCAACCTCGGAGAGGATTCCGACTACCTGGCAGTTTTCATCCCTGGTGGCCACGGCGCGATGAACGACCTGCCGCACAGCCCCGTCATGCAGAAGGTGCTGGATTGGGCGCTTGACGACGACCGCCTCATCATCACCCTCTGCCACGGCCCCGCCGCCCTCGCGGCGTCCGGCCTGAATCGTGACGCCTCACGCTTCGACGGCTACAGCATCTGCGTCTTCCCCGATGTACTTGACCGTGGTGCCAACCGCGACATCGGATACATCCCCGGTGAATTGAAATGGTACTTGGGTGAATCCCTGGAGAAGCAGGGCATCACCATCCTCAACCAGGATATGACTGGTGCTGTCCACCGCGACCGCAACCTGCTGACCGGCGACAGCCCCCTGGCCTCCAACCAGCTGGGCATCATGTCGGCTGAGGCCCTACTAGAGCAGGCAGCCAAGCGGGACAAGTAAACCCGCAGAAAAATCGGGCCTCCCCTTGATAAGGAACGGCCCGATTTTTCTATTGTTCTACTTACTTCGTCTTCTCCGCGATGAGTTTGTTCACCAGCGCGGGGTCGGCCTTGCCACGTGTGGCTTTCATCACCGCGCCGACAATGGCACCGCCGGCCTTGGCGTTCCCGCCACGGATCTTTTCCACAATGTCAGGGTTGGCGGCCAGTGCTTCGTCCACGGCCTTTTCAATCGCGGCGTCGTCACGCACCACCTCAAGCCCACGTGCCTTGATGACCTCGGCGACGGTCCCTTCCCCATCGAGCACACCATCAACGGCGGCGCGGGCGAGCTTGTTGGTGAGCTTGCCTTCCTTAACCAAACCCACGACCTCAGCGACCTGGGCGGGGGTGATGGCCAGATCCGCAAGCTCTACACCAGCGGCGTTGGCTTTCTGGGCGAGGTAAGACACCCACCAGGAACGTGCCTCCCCAGAGGTGGCACCGGCCTCAACGGTGTCAATGATCAGGTCAAGCGCACCAGCGTTGATCAGGTCACGCATCTCGGCGTCGGAAAGCCCCCATTCCTTCTGGATGCGGGCCTTACGTACCCACGGCAGCTCGGGCAGAGTGGCACGAATTTCTTCCACCCATTCACGCGGGGCAATGACCGGGGGCAGGTCGGGGTCGTTGAAGTAACGGTAGTCCTCGGCGGTTTCCTTCAACCGTCCAGGGCTGGTGGAACCGTCTGTCTCCTGGTAGTGGCGGGTTTCCTGGATGATCTCGCCACCGTCTTCCAGCACCTGGGCCTGACGCTGCATCTCAAAACGCACGGCCTGTTCAACAGACCGCAGCGAGTTGATATTTTTGGTTTCCGTGCGGGTACCAAACTCAGTGGTGCCTTTCGGGCGGAGCGAGACGTTGGAATCCACGCGCATAGACCCCTGATCCATGCGCGCATCGGACACGTCCAGGGCTTTCACCAGGTCACGCAGCGCAGAGACGTAGGCGCGGGCAACCTCAGGGGCGCGCTCCCCTGCGCCTTCGATGGGTTTGGTCACAATCTCAATGAGGGGCACACCGGCGCGGTTGCAGTCCACAAGCGAGCTTGTTGCGCCGTGGATGCGTCCGTCGGCACCGCCGAGGTGGGTGAGCTTGCCGGTGTCTTCCTCCATGTGGGCGCGTTCAATTTCCACGCGCCATTCCGTGCCGTCGTCGAGCACGACGTCAAGGTAGCCGTCGTAGGCGATGGGTTCGTCGTACTGGGAGATTTGGTAGTTTTTCGGCTGGTCCGGGTAGAAGTAGTTCTTCCTGGCAAAGCGTGAGGATTCCGCAATAGAGCAGTTCAAAGCCAGCCCGATTTTAATGGCCCATTCGACGCCTTTGGCGTTGACCACGGGTAGCGCCCCCGGGAGGCCGAGGCTCACGGGATCGACGTTGGAGTTGGGTTCCGCCCCGAAGTGCGCGGAGCTTGCGGAAAACATTTTCGTTTCTGTCGCCAGCTCAACGTGCACTTCCATGCCCATGACGGGGTCGTATTTCTCCAGAACGTCGTCGTAATCCATGAGGTCGTAAACGGCTGCAGTCATACCGTCACACTATACCGTCTGCCCTGGGTGCAGTCGGGTTTGGGTGGCGCTGGGTGCGCTTCGACTGCCGCTTATCGACGCCGCGTCATGGTTACCGCCTTATTCCTCCCGGAGCAACCCAGGCCGTATAAGTTCGAGCCAGCGGCGACGGTCCTCTGCTGACATGTCTGCGGGAAGATGGAATGTAAGAAGGTAAATATCTCTCACAGTGAGGTCTGCGCGAAGGGTTTTTGCCTTTTTTCCTGCATCGATAATGCTTGACAAAGCGGCGACTGCCTGTCGTTCCGCGTCAGAGTAGTCAGGGGTGGCACCTAAGGCGCGGGCTGCGGCTTTGATCGCTTTGTTGTGAGCAGTGACGTCAAGAAAGTGACTTATAAACTCAAGCAGCTCGTCTGCGGGTTCCGTTGTCCCAGTATGTACGCGTTGCCATGCGGCATCGGCCGCGCGGGCAAGTTCGTCAACGCTGTCAGCAACAACCATAGCCACGAGGTCGGCTTTGGTAGGAAAGTGCCGGTAAAGGGTTCCTACTGCCACTCCCGCCGCTGCGGCTATCTGACTCATACTGACATCAGGGCCGTATTCGGTGATTTGTTGGCGCGCAACGTTCATGATGGTGATGCGGTTGCGCGCCGCGTCAGCGCGATGTTGTCGTGGCGGTGTCATGGCCGACCCTTCTGTGTGCATTATATCTGCTCTGAACAAAGAGGTTGCAATAAAGTGAATGACGGTTCACAATATAAAATGAATCATTGTTCACATTATATATCATTGAGGAGATACCATCATGCCAAAAACAGCACTCGTCACAGGTGCATCGTCCGGCATGGGCGAAGAGATCGCACGTACACTCCACAAGCTCGGCTACACCGTCTACGCCGCCGCACGCCGCACCGACCGACTAGAACAGCTCGCCACTACAGGAATCCATGCCTTAACCATGGATGTCACCGACGATGAATCCATAACCAGCGGCATCGAGAAAATCATCACCGAAACGGGCCATATCGACGTCCTGATCAACAACGCCGGCTACGGATCCTACGGAGCCATCGAAGACATACCTATGGACGAGGCTCGTCACCAGTTCGAGGTCAATGTTTTTGGCCTAGCACGCCTGATTCAACTTGTTCTCCCCTACATGCGCGCCCAACGATCCGGCACCATCATCAACATCTCCTCCGTGGGTGGTCGACTCACCAATCCGCTGGGTGGCTGGTATCACGCCAGCAAACACGCCGTTGAGGCGTTGAGTGACGCACTCCGCATGGAAACCGCGCCTTTCGGCATCGATGTTGTTGTCATTCAACCCGGTGGTATCCGCACTGAATGGCCCGGGATTACTGCAGATCACCTGGAAGGAACCGCCGAGGGCAGCGCCTACGCTGCTCAGGTCGAGGCCGTGGCTGGTTGGATGCGCTCCGAATCAACCGCCAAGCGCCTGTCCCCGCCCAGTGTCATCGCTGACACCGTGAAAAAAATCGTCACAGCCCGCAAGCCACGCACCCGCTACGTGGTCGGGTTCGGGGGAAAACCGCTGGTAATTCTGCGTCGAATCCTCCCCGATCGCGCCTTTGATTATGTTGTCAGCATAGTATTTGGTGTGCGACGCTAAAGCACCTTCCTAGGAACCTCTTTGGTTAATCAGATCACGCTCTAAAACAGGGTTCCTAAACTAGGATGCGTGTCTATCAACAAACACCACGCCGACAAGCATTTCGCCTTCACCGGGGAAACGCTGAGATTTGAGGGCGTAACCCTACGACGCATCCAGGCCACGCGGGACGTCGACAAGCATGGGGTTCGTGCGGGCGAACTTGGCGGTTGGATCGAGTCGGAATATAACCTCGGCGGCAACGCATGGGTGCATGACCAGGCCAAAGTGTACGGAAGTGCCCGAGTGCTTGACGACGCCCGCGTTCGCGGTAACGCCCAAGTTGGGGACCAAGCCAACGTGTCTGGGTCGGCCGAAGTCAGCGACAACGGCCGAGTATTCGGGCGCGCGGTGCTGTCCGCCAACGCCTGGGTGTACGGCAACGCACGCATCTCCGGCAATGCCGAAATCTACGGCGAGGCGGAAGTGTTTGACCATGCCCGCATCTATGGGCACGCGCAGGTGTTCGCCAGTGCGGAAGTCTACGGGAAAGCGCACGTCAGCGACCATTCCTGGGTGTTTGACTCCGCTGAAGTTTACGGGAACGCGCACATTTCAGGGCGCAGTTGGGTGTACGGCAATGCCAAAGTCCACGGTGATGCCTCCGTTGAAGGCAACACCTATATTCGAGATTCCATGGACATTGCCGACCATGTGGAGCTTCATGGCGCCCACCACATCATGGTGGCTTCCGGATTCGGCCCCACAAATTCTCTGGTCAGCGTTCTACGAACTGCGGGCGGCGGGCACGTAATCACCCTTGGGAGCAGCAAGGCGACCACCTGGCAGGGCGACGCGGACGACTTTACGCAGGAAATCCACAGGCAATCACGCCGCTGGGAGTGCTCCGATGCACAGCGCCGACAATGGCTTGATGAGTATCAGGAGCTCGACCATCTCATCCACGCGCGCATCCAGGCGTGGGCCGGTGTGCTGGCGGGGACACACTGATGAGCAAGCATTTCGAATTCACCGGGGAAACTCAGCGCCTTAACCGTGTGACCCTCCACCGCATCCGCGCAACCCGCAACCTTGACAATATCGGAGTGGAAAAGGGCGATCTTGGCGGGTGGATCGAGCATGAATCCAACCTTGACGATAGCGGCTGGGTCTTCGACCAGGGGAAAGTCCACGGACATGCTCGGGTGTTTGACAATGCCATCGTGGCGGAAAACGCCACCGTCCACGGCAACGCTCGGGTATCTGGGCTCTCACAGATCCTGGGGCAAACCCAAGTTTTTGGGGATGCCTGGGTCTTTGACCAGGCCATTGTCCACGGCCGGGCCTGGCTCTACGGCAACACCAAACTGTTTGGGCAGGCGCAGGTCTCTGGGAAAGCGGAAATCAGCGGCAACGCTGTGATCCAGGGGAAAGTGGTTGTTGGGGATAATGCCGTGATCGGCGACAGCGCTGAACTTCATGATCGCGCTCGTGTCTATGGCGATGCCATCATCCGTGGCGAATCCCAGGTCAGCGGTCGCGCTGTTGTTGCCGGCAACGCCGAGCTGACCAACTATTCTATTGTCTCCGGCACGGCTGAAATCTTTGAGCCGGGGCATGTGATGACGTTTTCTTCCCTCGGCCCCAACAACATTCACATCACTGCTTTTCGCACTGCGGACGGTGGGCATGTGGTGAAAATCAGCGAGTGGACGGTGAACAAAACAGTGGAATCCAAAGTCACCGACTGGGAAGGCTCCATTAGTGATTTTCTCGAAGAGGTTCACCGCCGCGCCGACAAGTGGGAAGAAGCCACGGTCGAACAGCGCGACCAGTGGCTTCAGGAATATACGGCGTTAAGTGCTTTGATTGGAAACAGAGTGTCAACCTGGAGCTAACCGAACAGCGCTTGGGCGGTGCGGTAGCGTCCAAGAGGAACAGTTTTCAGCGTACCCACGGCTTCTTCCAGTTCGATCAGGTCAATGTGCTCGCCGCGCAGGGCAACGCACTTGCCAAAGGAACCAGTGTGGCAGGCGCGGGCGGCATGCACGCCAAAACGAGTGGCCAGCACACGGTCGAACGCTGTGGGTGTTCCACCACGCTGGATGTGGCCCAGCACAGTGGTGCGCACATCGTGACCGAGGCGCTTCTGAATCTCATCACCAATGACCTGGCCAATGCCGTTGAATGTGCGGTGGCCGAACTGGTCCACACCGCCCTCGGCGAATTCCATGGTGCCTTCCTTGGGCAATGACCCCTCGGCGACCACAATAATGCCGTATTTCTCGCCCATCTGGAAGCGACGTTCCATGGCTTTACAAATATCGGCAATATCAAATGGGGCTTCGGGGACAACAATGTAATGGGCACCACCGGCCATGCCGGAGTTCAGGGCAATCCAGCCAACATGCCGACCCATGACCTCCACGATCATCACACGGTTGTGGGATTCAGCAGTAGTGTGCAACCGGTCAATGGCATCGGTTGCCACGGATACTGCGGTGTCAAAACCGAAGGTAAAATCGGTGCCGTTCACATCGTTATCAATGGTCTTGGGCACCCCCACAACCGGAATCCCGTTATCGGCGAGCCATTTCGCGCCTTTCAGCGTTCCCTCACCACCGATGGGAATCAGCGCGTCAATTTCCGCGTCAGCGAGGTTTTCTTTAATTTTTTCAATTCCATTTTTAAATTTGTCGGGATGCAAACGCCCGGTACCCAGGATCGTTCCGCCGCGCAGCAAGATTCGGTCAATGTGTTCGTCATCATAGAGCTGAATTCTGCGGTCTTCCATAAGACCGACCCATCCGTCTTCGTAACCAACAACTGTGGAACCGTATTCGGTGCTGGCGGTGCGGACGACTCCTCGGATAACCGCGTTGAGGCCGGGACAGTCACCACCAGAAGTTAGTGTCGCAATTCGCATACAGCCCATCCTAGTCTGCTGCGGCAGTGTCCGTGCGTTCGGTAAAGCGTGATACAGCTATCAATCCGAAAATTAAAACGATTACGCACAGAACCATCGAATTACCCATTGAGTTAGCGTATCCACTATTCGCCACTCCCATCTGCATCACGCCACCAATCGCCGCTGAACCCAACACCGATCCGATTTGCCGTGTGGTGTTGTACACGCCAGATGCCGCACCTAAGGACTGAATTGGCAGATCACGCATGGACGTCGCCGAGTTTGGGGACCACACAAATCCGTTGCCAAACCCCAGAAGCACAGCAGGCAACAGCATCCACCACCGCCCGACACCGTCGCGCATGATGGCGGCCAACGCAAGCGCGGCAGCTGTCATAAAACCAAAGCCAATCATGGAGAGGACACGGGGATGAATGCGGTCCGCAAGCCTGCCTACAAACGGCGCGAGTGTACCGGAAATCACGGCCATAGGAATGAGCATGAAGGCTGCCTGTTGAGCGTTCATACCCTGAACATCCTGCAGAAATAGCATGATGGGGACCATAGTTCCACCCACCACAAAACCCATGGCGGAGATAGAAAACGACCCCAGCGCGAAGTTGCGGTTACGGAACATCACCAACGGAACCAGAGGCTCAGTACCCCGGCGCGCAGCGGTGTATTGTAGCCACACGAACCAGGCGAACGCACCAACACCGGCAGCAAGTAGACCCCACAGCCACAGGGGCCACCCCAGGTGCGGCCCCTCTTGTAGGGTGAACACAAAAGCGAACACGGAGATTACTGAGGCAACAACGCTGAGAGCATCAATGCTTCTCGACGCCCTGGGAAGCACTGGAACCCACCGCGCCACCAGCACCAGCGACACCACGCCAATGGGCACGTTGATAAAGAAAATCCACTGCCACCCCACGTAGGCCACTATGACACCGCCAAGTAGTGGGCCCATCAGGGAAGCGAATCCCGCCACGGCACCCCACATTCCCATGGCAGCGCCGCGTTTGTCACGCGGGAAGATGCGGTTGATCACGCTCATTGTCTGGGGTGCGATCAGCGATGCACCAAAACCTTGAAGGGCGCGGGCGATGATCAGCAGCTCAATCGTGGAGGCTAATCCGCAGGCCAGCGAGCTGAGGGTAAACACCACCATGCCGATGAGGTATATGGTGCGTTGACCAAAGCGGTCCCCCAGCCGCCCGGTCACCAGCAGCGGTACCGCAAAAGTGAGGAGGTAGACAGAGGTGACCCAGATGACGTCGTTCAGGGAGGCATCGAGATCTTTGTGGAAGTGTGGTGTTGCCACCGCAACAATTGTTTGATCCAGAAGGATCATAAAAAACCCGACACACAACGCACTGAGGGCGCGCCATGCGTCGGAAAGGGGCAGCTCAGCTGTGTGCTGCGGATGCGGAGGCGTCTGACTCATTCTCCTTATCATACTGGGCAGCATCGGGAAGGATCATGATGCCACGAAGAGAGGAATACACTGCCGCAGCGGTCCAGATGACGGCCACCGCAATGGCCACCGTATAAATGGACACACGGGTCAGAGACACTGTGGCCACACTAAGGCCGATGGGGGCGGCAAACTGTCCAATGGCATTGAACACGGAGAACGCCCGACCGCGTAGGTTTTCTGGGATTTGTTCAGTAATCAACACCATTTGCAACGGGGTACTGATGCCGCCACCAATACCGGCCACGAACATACCGGCAAGCAGAATCCAGGAGTGGGCCATCATCGCGATGCACGCAAATCCAATGGTGAAGAACACCATGCTGGTCACCCAGATGAGCCGCCGCTTGTTGGAACCAACAGCCGCAATCACGCCGCCGCCTGCGATCATGCCGACCGCATATGCAGACAACGCAAAACCGAGCATGGACGGGTTGTGGCTATTTTGGAAGTGCGTAGGCAGGATAAGCATCAAGTAGGGCGCAATGAGAGTAGATGACACCAAGGCCACAAATGCAAGAAGCTGAACAACAGGAGACTGGAGCACAACCATCCAGGCCCTGCCCCAGCTGCGCCAACCTTTGATGTTCTCTTCGATTTCCTGGTCGGGGTTAACCTGCAGCCGCAAGAGTGCCGTAAACGCCGCAGCGAGCAACGAGCAGATGGCGGTGATCCACAGAACTTCTTGGATCGGCAGCGTGGCCATGAGCATGCCCGCAGCCGCTGGGCCAACAAGAAACGCCAATCCACCGAGAGACTGCACAACGCCGGAAATAAAATCCATGGACTTGCCGGAGGTGTAGGAGACATCGCCACCGAGCGCAGCACGAGCTGCCATTCCTGGGATATCACCCACCGCACCGAGAATGCCGATGACGATGAACCAGGTGAGGTTCAACCCCAGCCATGCGTCTACCGCAATGACGGCGATAACGGAAAGCCCACTGACAATGTCGGAGATAATACTCATGGGTTTGCGGCCAACTGTATCAATCAGCTGTCCACCCAAGATCGCAAACAACAGCGATGGAATAGCAATGGCCGTGGCTACCAAGCCAGCGGCGGCGGGGTTTCCTGTACGTTCCAAAACCAGCCACGGCCATACAACAGTAGCGACCCCATTGCCCAACAGCGATAAGCCTGCGGATGTTAGGTACAGCCACGCCACGCTTGATCGTTTGGCTGAGCCAGCGGTTCCCGTCGTCTCACTAGCTTGCCGATCCGGCATCATTGGCGGTTCAGCGTCCGTTGCTTTCATGCGCAGTCCTCATGTGTTTTATCGTTCCTTAATGGGCAGGTGTCATATTGTCTGCTACCAGTTACATTATTTCCATTCGCAAAATTATTTCGTCAACAAAAATCGGATAAAAATCCATTCATTGTGATGGAAGCGACCTGGTCGTGGACATGTGTCCACCCCCACAAGCCACCCCTATCACACAGTGTCAACTGCGAATGCATATCTTCCCACAATAAAGGATAAGAGGGGCTAACTCTGCATCCTCTGATGCTTGGCTAGTCCCTCTCCCCCATTTATCAGTGGAAATACTCTTGACCAGCAACACTGTCCGGCAGCGTCAAGCTCGGCGTAATGTCTGAAGCGGGAACAAGATTGAACTTCTCCATTCCCTTACGCACGTGCTCGGCGGCATCAATGTTCAAAGGTCCAGAACACCACATGGCATATGGCAGGTTGATAAAGCGATTTTCCTGCACTGCGGGAAGATCCTTGGTGGCGGGGTTGCTCTTCAGAATGTCTACTTTCTGCTGAAAATCCTGGCCAGGATAGTCAACAAACACAAACACGTCCGGCGCGGAAGCGCTGATCTTTTCCCAACCCACCTGGGTCCAGGTGTCGTCGACGTCTTCGTTGGCGTTGCGGGCACCCGCGGCGTCGATAATTGCCTGCGGTGCCCCGAACTTCCCGGAGGTGAAAATGGTGTCAGTGGCCGAGTCGAAGACAAACGCGGTGGGCTTTTTCTCTGGTTGTTCGGCGGAGCGCAGCGTCGTCAGGCGTGCGTCCTGATCAGCCACAACCTCGCGCGCGGTGTCAGCGTCACCAGCGAGGGTGCCGATGTTCTTCAGGTCCTCGCTCACTGCCGTCCACGGATCGATGGTACCGCGCTTATCGGTGCCCTGCTGCTTGCACGATTCGGTGATGGCATACGTGCCAATCCCCTGCTCTTTCAGCGTCTCCGGCGTCATGTTCTTCGATTCGGACAGACCATAGCCCCAGCCCGCGACGTACACGTTCGGCTGTTTGCTCACCACTTCTTCCAGCGAGGGGTATTCTTTGGACACCGCGTCTAGGCCGTCGATTGTCTCGGCACCGTACTTGGCTTTCAGAATATCCACGTCACGCTGCAGGGAGCTGACATTTTTGATCTTGTCTTTCCCACCCGCAGACAGCACTGTCGCGATGATATTGCCGTCGTTGACAAACAACGAATCCGTCTTGCTGTAGGTTACCTCCTCACCACAGTTTGTCAGGGTCACTCCCCCGTTTGCGCTTGTCGACGCCTCGTTGTTTCCTGTGGTGCCGCAGCCTGCGGCGAGAATGCCAACGCCACAAAGGACTGCAAGGTACTTTTTCATGGCTGGTTCGTCTCCTTTATTGAACGTATTCCTGGCCTGGAACAGAAGCTGGAAGGGTCAACTGGGGTTGGATGTCAGTCTGCGGAACAACGTTGAATTTCTCCATGCCTTTTCGCACGTGCTCGGCGGCATCAATGTTCAAAGGTCCAGAGCACCACATGGCGTATGGCAGGTTGATAAAACGGTTTTCTTTCACTGCGGGCAAGTCCTTAGTGACGGGATTGCTCCTCAATGCCTCCACCTTGTCCTCAAAGCTTTGGTTTGGATAATCCACCATCACAAACACATCTGGCGTGGAAGAAGCGATTTTCTCCCAACCGACATTCGTCCACGTATCGTCAATGTCAGCGGTAGCATTGTTCCCACCTGCGGCTTCGATGATGGCCTGTGGCCCACCGAACTTGCCGGAGGTAAAAATCCCGCCGTCTTTCACAGAATCAAACACGAAAACGGTGGGTTTCTTCTCTGCCTGCGGGGCTGCCTTCAGGTTGTCAAGACGGGTATCCATATCGTCAATAACCTGAGTTGCTGTAGCCTCACTACCAGCAATTTTGCCGAGATTACCCACGTCATCGCGCACAGCTTGCCAGGGTTCGACCACACCACGCTTACCAGTCGACCCTTGGCGGCAGGATTCTGTAAGTATGTAGCTGTCAATCCCCTGGGATTTCAGCCTTTCTGGGTTTAGGTCATTGGATTCGGAGAACCCGTAATTCCAACCCGCGACCATAATGTCCGGCTTTTTGCTCACCACTTCTTCCAGCGACGGGGTTTTCTCTGCCGCCTCGTCGAGGCGATCGACTATATCGCCATATTTCGCACGGAGAATATCTTTGTCTTTTTGCATCGAGCTGACCCAGTTAATCTTGTCGCCTGCGCCAGCACCGAGGGCAATGGAAATGATGCTTCCGTCGTGCACCCACAGCTTGTCATGATGCTGGTAGGTCACCTCTTCACCGCAGTTCTTTAGGGTCACTCCCCCGTTCGCGCTTGTCGATGCCTCGTTGTTTCCTGTGGTACCGCAGCCTGCGGCGAGAATACCGATACCACAGAGTATCGCAATGTACTTTTTCATGGCTGGTCTCCTTGTCACTTACAGTGAATCAATGATGAGGTGGGGGTTGGTTGCCTCTGGAAGTTGCGCGATAAGCGCCTGAACATCAAACACTTTCCGCAGGTTGTCGGGTATCAACACGTCCTGTGGATGTCCGGCACACAACATGCCGCCCTGGTGCAGCACAACAACCTGGTCGAAATAGGACATGGCCAGGTCAAGGTCATGAATGGTGGCAATGATGGTGCGGCCCGAATCCCGCAGCACACCCAATAGGTGCAACTGGTGATGCACATCCAAATGGTTGGTTGGTTCATCCAGAAGCACCAGGTCTGTTTCCTGGGCAAAGCCACGGGCTAGCAATGCGCGGCGGCGCTGACCACCAGAGAGCTGGTCGCATGGACGGTCGGCGAGGCCGGAAATACCCACGGTAGCTAGTGAACGGGCAATAATGTCCTTTTCCTTCGAGCTGCCCAGCTGCCAGGATTTCAGGTAGGGCAGGCGCCCTAACGCCACCATTTCCGCGACGGTGAGGTCGCCGGGCGGGCTTTCCTCCTGCCCCACCAGCGTCATCAGGGTGGCGCGGTGCCGTGGCTTGATGGTGTGGACATTCGCGGCGTCGATAAGCACCTGGCCAGCATGGGGTTTCGCGATGCCCCCGAGGGCGCGCAGGAGAGTTGATTTTCCCACGCCGTTGATACCCACGATGGCGGTCATGGTGCCGCGCTTGACGGTGAAGGAAACTCCACGGAGCAGCGTCTTTTTGCCGATGCCCGCAGCTACGGAATCAACAACAAACATTAATTCTGACCCCCAAACCGGTAGCGGTTACGCCCCATGAGCAGCAGAAACAGCGGCGCACCCAGCACACCTGTGACCACACCCAGTGGAATTTCTTGCGGCGGTGCCGAAATACGCGCGATCACGTCCACCCACAGCACAAACAATGCGCCGAGCACAGCGGCGATCGGCAGTAGTCGCAGGTGTAGTGACCCCACCATCATTCGCGCAAGATGCGGAATCACCAAGCCCACAAAACCAATACCACCCGCAATGGCCACCATCGCCCCCACCAGCAGCGCCTGAATGAAAAACAGCACCTGCCGTAGCAACCCCACGCGAACACCCAGCGCAGCGGCAGTATCCGGCCCCGCAGCCAGCGCATCCATCGGGCGACTCAGCGCAACAAGAACTACAAGAGCAATGGCTACCACGACGGCTGGGAGCAGCAGCTTATTCCACTGCCCGCCAGCCACGGAACCCAGCATCCAAAACATCACGCCCTGGGCCGCACGCGCATCTGGACCTTTGAACACCAAAAAACTCGCCATCGCCGAAAACGCCGAGGACAGCACCACACCCGACAGGATCAGGCGCAACGGGGTCAGCCCACCCTGCGCCATGGTGATGGCGTATACGGTGGCAGTGGCGACCAGCGCGCCGATAAGCGCACCACCCGAAAGGGCATACAATCCAAGGCTGCTGAAAAGGCCAAACGTCAAGACGGCGGTGGCTCCCACGCTCGCACCGGACGACACCCCTAGCAAATACGGATCAGCCAGCGGGTTCCGTACCAGGGTTTGCATAGCGACGCCCGCCAGCGACAGGCCCGCACCGACAATCAACGCCAACACACCACGCGGGGCACGCAGCTCCCACACAATCGAATCCACGGCCTGGTTAGGCCCCTTGCCACTTTGAAGGTGAGCCTGAACGACCTCCCACACTTGAGCATTGTTGTAGTCCACCGAGCCGAAGGTAAGTGACGCCACAAAGCTCACAGCTGTCAGCGCCATCAGCACCACACACAATGTGGGCGCAGCTAACTTCTTTACCATGTACGCACTTCTTGCCAGTCCCGCTGCTTGGACGCGAAGCGCGGGAGGATAACCGCTGAGTCGACAGGTTTTCGGACTCGGAGGATCATTCCATCCCACAGAAACCTTCCCAGCGCGATCCACGCCAGTGGTCTTAATCTCTACCTGCGGGCGGTACTCTCCTGACCGCTGCGCGCCAGTTCTGGATTCACACCAGATTCCCTTGGCCGACTCACTGTCCTATTAGCTAGAGTGTAACCTAGCAGACAGCAACAGGTAAAATACCTACCACGCCACAACTGCGACTGCTGACCGTTAATGCGCGTATTTTTCCCATCCGGCGCGCGCCTCCTGAGTGGCACCAAATCGGGTCAAAGTATCCACGACATTGGGCGCGTAGGCATGAAGTTCTTGAAGAGATTGAACATAAAGGCTGTCCATGAGTTCCATGCCGTTATCGTCAAGAAAGTCGAAAAACTCTTCCATCTCGTCATCGTTCATCTGAAAAAGTTCTTCAAGCAGCGTGTTATCCACCCGTGGCTTTTCTTCAGGGACGTCATAGTCTATAGATGATCCCAGCTCCCCCAACCATTCCAGCACCCCATTGATAGCACATTGCTGTGATATCGCCTTTTCATTGAGCGCGGTGACAATGAACTGTGCGCAGGTCACCGCCGCAGGCGCGACGGTTCCTTGATGCAGCGGTGCGCTATCGAGGTGCTGTAGTGCTTTGTGTATTGCTTCGGTGTCGTTTCCTAAAAGCGCCCGCAGATGCGTTGGCGTGTCCGTTGCCTTTCCATACATATGGATTTGCCGAGACCAGTCAACGCTATCCAACAGCAATACGCTTAGCATATTCACTACGTTAGCAGCATTTGTAGGTTAAGAAACGTCTCTTCCCAGAAATGCAGCTAATGCAACAGTGGGACCCGCATTTTCGGGGGCACGAGTTTCTGGGTCATAAGGTGTCTCCTCACGGGGATAGTTTGAGACGATTTCGATGGCTGCTTCGAGTGCGGCTTGCGCCACAGCCTCTGGGCCTTCGAGGGGCTGGCCCGTAGCGTAGGCAAGGTCGTAGCCGTGACAGACCATTTCGAACAGGTATAGGCCAACGGTCTCAGGACCACTGTGCACTGCACCCCAGGACATGGTGTAGTCCCTGTGCATGGCTTCGTCAGTCCACACGGCGCGGGCGCGTTGTGACGAGGCGTTCCATTCTTGAAGGTAGTCATCCACTGTCCGCGTCTCGGCGGGGGTTCTATCCACAGGGAAGCTTTCAATCTTGTCGCAGACACACATGTAGTGGTCCAACAGATCTTTCACAGTGAACTCAGAGCAGGGTGTGGGCAGGGAGTACTGCTCGGGCTTTGTGTTGCTGATCAGCTCAGCCACCCAGTCCTGGGCACCGAAAAGTTCTTGCCGTAGGTCGCGCATATCTTCTCTTCTCCTTCGTGGTTGATTGCACGTACCCTGAAGGCTATGCGTCAACGGTGTCAGGACCTGTCACAGTTATATGAGGAGATGGGGATGTGAAGGAGCACCGTTTAGCTGAAATCGTCCGCATGCTGCGTGGAAATGCACAGGTCACGGCATCGATACTCGCGGACCGCCTGCAGGTGTCGCGTCGCACCATTCTTCGGGACTTGCAGGAGCTGCAGCGCCGTGGCGTGCCCATCAGGACCGAATGCGGCGCAAATGGCGGGGTATCCATCCTGCCGGGCTGGTTGCCGCCGATGGAGCAGCTGACCGACAGCGAACTGCTCGCGTTCATGATGCCGGGTGGTGAGTACGTAGCGCAGGAACTGGGCCTGGCCCAGCATTTTCGCCGCGCACAGCACAAAATTGACGCTCGCCTCAACCCCACCCAAAGCCGCAAGGTGGGCTTACTTCAGGATCGACTGCTTATTGTCCCCACGGGGTGGAGAGAGCCCCTGGACACCCCACCGGTGCTGCGGGAGTTGTTATTGGCCATCGCCGCCGACTACATCGTTGACGTGGACTACAGTCCCGGTAAAGGTCGCGCGGCGGTGCGACGCTGCGAGCCATTGGGCCTCATTTTCGCTGGTACACACTGGTATGTGCTGGTTCGAAAGGTTCCCGACGGCGAGATCCGCACCTACCGCGCCGACCGCATGAGCTCCGTGACCCGCACCAACCAGCGCTTCACCCGCGACCCCAGCGAATCCGTCGCTGACCTGTGGCGATCCGCGCGCCGCACCTACAAAAAAGGTGGCAGTATCCCCATCACCGTCCGCGCAACTAGCCCCGTGCGTAACGACGTCGCGTTTTGCCTCCGCCTCCTGGGCTCCGAACCCACCGAAGAACCCATCGAGGGAAGCAGCGACGTCCTTATCCACGGAAACACCAAAGCGCTCTCCCCCGCCGTTGGCGTACTGTCTGGCTTTGGCTGCGCTGCAGAAGTGCTTGAACCGGTTGAACTGCGTGAACGCATACGGGAGGTTGGCGAAGAAAACGTCAGACTCTACAGCGCCGCTCCTACAATGGGAAGCCATGACAACCAATGAGATCCGCATTGTGCCTGACGAGCACATCCCCACCATCACCGTAACTGACAGCGTCACCGTTGAGGCGCTCGCTGACAAAGCCACCGTCACAGTCAAGGTAACCAGCAACAACAAGGATCAAAAAACCACCTTCACCCGGCGCGACATTGGGGTGCGTAAAGCGCAGCAGGTGCTCGCCCAGGCGACTCTTCTGCAGCGACAGGGCGAGCACCTCGCTGAATACTCGGACTACAAAAACCGCATCGACTCCACGTGGCGCTGCACGATTGTTGCCGTCGACGTGGACAACCCCGAGGTGCAGGCCCAGCTACGAGATGTGATTGCGCGGCTGGCGAACCTGGAAAACTGTGTGATCGACGGTCCGAACTGGTCCTTATCTGCAGACAAACAGGCAGAACTGAATGCTACAGCGCAGGCTCTGGCTATCAAAAATGCGAAAGCGAAGGCAGAAATGCTTGTCGCGGAACTGGGTGGGACCATCAGTGGAGTTGTGCAAGTGGATTCCACGCCTACCCAGGTGACCTCCACACAAACTGTCAGGCGTGGCCGCGGGGCTCCTGAATTTGCATCCCTAGGCAAGTCCTCCCTGCCCGAACCCAGCCTGGAGATCAGCACGGAACCGGACGTTGTTTCTGTTCCAGGTACCGTGACAGTGGTTTTCTCTGCGCGTTTCGAGGACACAGCGTTGTAGCCCGCAAGCTCTGGATATCGGGAATGCTGATTTCGGGACGTCGAAACGCGAATCCTTGGGGGCGAGATGTCATCTAACCTGCTGCTACAAACCCTTGGCGAGGCAAAACGCTACACTGGGCTGCCATGGGATTTAAAAACGCAGAAGACGTCAACACAGCAGCTGTCGTGGCCACCGGCCTGATCGGCGGCTGGCTCACAGCGCGCGAAACCGGCATCCGCCCCATCGGCGGCGCATTCCTCGGCGCGGCTGGACTTTACGCAGGAAGGAGCTGGCTAGCAAACGGCGGGCCACTCGTCACTGCTGGACTCAGCGCACTCTACATTGGCGCTTTTGGAGCATCCCACCCACTGGCCAAGAAAATCGGTGCCTGGCCATCCGTGCTCACCGTCACTGCGCTGACCAGCGGGGCGGCACATCTACTCTCTGACAGAAAGTAAACCCCTCTTTTCTTCGCCATGTCTTTTACGCCGCCGCAGCAGCCGCAACCATCATCGCACTACCCGCCCGCTCCGGCGGGGCAGCGCTCAAACACGCAGTACCCAACCGCACAGTACCCATCAGTACCGCAACCGACGCAGCAGCGCCCCATCATGTCCTATGTTGTGCCGTCGCGCCGGGCAGTGACGGGGCTCGAATTATTGGCGATACTTGCGCTACCCGTCGTAGCATCTTTGGTTGCGATTCTTATCAGCACCATCGCCATGATGCTCATTTTCGATGATCTTAAGACCATACAGGTCTACGTCATCCCAGCGGCGCTCGCCGGGTACGGCATAACCTTGTTCACCACATTGCGGGTACAACGGTGGTCATTGTCAGACCTGGGGTTTCACCCGATAAAACGCACGTGGGCACACTTACTCTGGCAAGTTCCAGCGATTATTACGGTGTGCGGCATGATTTCACTAGCTGCGACCGTGTTGGTCACGCCTCCAGAGACCTCGGACTCGCAAGAAATGGCTGACACGTTCAAGTTTGGACTTGTTGCTGTGGTGTTGTCGATTCTGGCCATATCTATTATCGGCCCGATCATTGAGGAAATCTGCTTCCGACGCTTCATCATGGGCTACCTGGATCAGAAACTACTCCCACGGATGCAGGCACGCACCGCCATCATCTGCTCAACACTAGCGTCATCGCTGTTCTTTGCCCTGGCACACGGCGTGCCCACCATCATGATCTACACATTCTTCCTGGGAATCGGCGCAGCCGCACTCATTCGATGGCACCAATCACTGTGGGCCGGCGCGGCCCTACACATTGCCAACAACACGATGGTATGTTTGGCCGGGCTATCCATTTATCTCAATGGCATGTTGAACTAACACGTGTCGAAACCTGCACCGACCATCGGTGCAACATACCTACTCTCTGGCAGAAAGGAACCCCTCTTTTCCTACTATGTCTTTTACACCACCACAGCCGACCCCTCCTGCACCACAGTCCACGCAACGACGGCCCATCATGTCCTATGTTGTACCCTCGCGCCGAGCGGTGACGGGGATTGAACTGTTTGCCCTCATCGTGTTACCCATATCTGGGGGATTGTTTTTGGCAGTTATCACTAACATAGCCACGAACATAGCCACTGCCTTTATCACGGACAATCTTGATAACGAACGCTTCAATGCCGCCGTTCCAGCTAGTATAGCTGGGTTTGCTCTGACCTTGTTAGCCACACTGAAGCTTCAAAAATGGACGTTATCGGACCTGGGATTTCACCCAATACAACACACCCGGAAGTACCTATTCTGGCAAGTTCCAGCGATCGTAGCTGCTAACTTTACTCTACTAGCCCTCATGCTCATGACTCCCCTGGCAAACACAGGCGGGCGAGAGGATATAGCTAATACGTTCAAGCTCGGGCCAATCGGCCTTAGCCTGTCTATTTTTGCAATATCCATCGTTGCCCCGATTATGGAGGAAATCTATTACCGGCGTTTCATTATGGGCTACCTGGAGCAGAAACTACTCCCACGGATGCAGGCACGCACCGCCATCATCTGCTCGACGCTCATATCGTCGGTACTGTTTGCCCTGATGCATGGCGTGCCCATGGCCATAATCACTGCCTTCTTTTTAGGGACCTGCGCAGCGGCACTCATTCGGTGGCACCAATCCCTCTGGGCCAGTGTGGCCCTACACATTGCCAACAACACCGTGGTGTCCCTGGTTCTGCTCTTCATCTACTTCACCGGCACTAACGTGTTGGGCTAATAGATACGGCCCGCGCTTAGTAGTGTTCAGCGCGGGCCTTACGTACATACCGTGCGAATATTGTAGCGAGTTAGCTCGTGACTTCCGCCGCTACCTCATCAAACGTAGAAGTGTCGATGACAAAACGGAACTTCACATCACCAGCAACAACGCGGTCGTAGGCGGCATCTACGTCCTGGACACCAATCTTCTCGATGCGCGCACCCAAACCATGCTCGGCACAGAAGTCCAGCATCTCCTGGGTTGCTTTCAGTCCGCCGATGTTGGAACCAGTGAGCACCTTCCCACCCATGATCAGGGAGGCGAAATGAACATTCTGTCCTTCCGGCGGCAAGCCGACAACAGCCATGACACCACGGGGCTTCAGCAACCGCATGTAGGAATCAACATCAATGTCGGCGCTGATGGTGTTCAGAATGAAGTCAAACTCACCCCTGTGGTTATCAAAGAAACCCTCCTCAGAGGTGGCCAGGGTGCGTGAGGCGCCGAGGGACTTCGCGGTCTCGGCTTTCTTCAGGCTCCGGCTGAGAACGGTGACATCGGCACCCTTCGCCGCAGCGATCTGCACACCCATGTGACCAAGACCACCAAGCCCCAGAACGGCTACTTTATCACCGGGCTTAATATCCCAGTTCACAATTGGGGAATAGGTGGTAATTCCTGCGCAAAGAAGTGGTGCGGCGACGTCAAAATCTAAGCCGTCGGGAATGCGACACACAAAGTGCTCATTCACCACGATCTTTTCGCTGTAGCCACCTTGAGTAATGGTGCCATCAACGTCAGTGGAATTGTAGGTACCCACGAGGCCATTGCGGCAGTTTTGCTCCTGGTCGGCTTTGCATTCTTCACATTCACCGCAGGAATTGACCAGGCAGCCCACTCCCACGCGATCGCCAATTTTCCAGCGGGTCACCTCAGACCCCACTGCAGAGACCACACCAGCGATTTCATGCCCAACTGCAAGCGGGAAGTGGGCTTCTCCCCACTCGTTGCGGATGGTGTGAATGTCGCTGTGACAAATGCCAGCGGCCTTGATGTCAATGACCACATCTTTGGGGCCGGGGTCGCGGCGTTCAAGATTGGTAACCACAAAAGGTTTATCAGGTCCGAATTTCTGAAGTGCTTTGACAGTAAAGGTCATGACAAACAAGCATACGTGCATAATACCCATACCGCTTAATGGGCATTATTTCCATTTTTGAAAATAAGGTAATTTATAAAAATACACCATGAACAAAAATACTGCGACATAAAAGAAGCATGAGAAGCACCAGCTTACCGTATGCCACCCCGCAGCATGCCGCTGTACTCTTGCAGCCAAACATATCCGAGCAGATCGTTCTATTGTTATGCATGAGGACGACGTCCCACACAGACAGCACAACTGGAAAGGAAGACGCAACATGAAAAATCGGAATGTTACCAGGAAGATCGTCGCAGCTGGAACGGCAACCGCATTGGTTGTTGGCGGCATTTCCCCGGCATCTGCGGACCCAATGAACTCAAGTCGGCCCTACTCGGCCGCCGACTGGGCGATGCGCGGGATCCAGATGCTTGGAAATCCCGCCACCATCCAGTTCGGCGCCAACCACCTTCTGAGCAGCGCACCCTCTGTACTGAGCTACGACTCACTACTGGTGGCCAACCAGGCATTTTTCAACGCGGTCAGGTTCTTGACCCCGTAACATAATTAGTGTTGGCCCGCCTCAAAGGCAGCGCCAACCTTGTATAGGCGGTCGTCGGCAAACGCGGGAGCCATGATCTGCAGGCCGACCGGAAGCCCGGTGTCGCTGGCCAGTCCTGCGGGGACTGACATGCCAGACAGGCCCGCGAGGTTCAGCGGCAGAGTGCACAAGTCGAAGTTGTACATGGCCATCGGGTCGGAGACCTTCTCCCCCAGCTTGAACGCGGTGGTGGGGGTGGTGGGAGAAACCAGCACGTCACAGGTCTCAAAGGCCGCAGCAAAATCCTGGGCAATGAGGGTGCGCACGCGTTGAGCCTGCAGATAGTAAGCGTCATAGTAACCCACGGATAGGGCGTAAGTGCCCAGGATGATGCGACGCTTCACCTCGGGACCAAAGCCTGCCGCGCGAGTCATAGCCATCACTTCTTCTGCAGAATGGGTGCCGTCGTCACCGACGCGGAGGCCGTAACGCATACCGTCGAAACGCGCCAGGTTGGACGACACTTCGCACGGGAGAATCAGATAGTAGGCCGCAAGTGCGGAATCAAAGTGCGGGCAATCCACCTCAACAACCGTGGCACCTTGGGATTCAAGCTGGGACACAGCCTTATGGAATTGCTCCAGAACGCCCTGCTGATAACCGTCCCGGTCGAATTGTTTGACCACTCCGATGCGCACGCCGGAAAGGTCACCGGTCATTCCAGCACGGGCAGCCTCTACAACGGGGGCCACGGGACGATCCACTGATGTAGCGTCGAAATGGTCTGAGCCAGCGATAACCTCATGAAGAAGCGCCGTGTCCAGTACAGTGCGCGCCGTGGGTCCGCCTTGGTCCAGGGAGGATGCACACGCAACCAGGCCGTATCGGGACACGGTACCGTAGGTAGGCTTAACGCCCACAGTGTTGGTCAGCGCGGCGGGCTGGCGAATAGAACCGCCCGTATCCGTGCCAATAGCCAGTGGCGCTTCACCAGCGGCAAGCGCTGCTGAGGAACCACCGCCCGAACCACCTGCGGTGCGGGTGACGTCCCAGGGGTTGTGGGTGGGACCGTATGCGGAGTTCTCGGTAGATGACCCCATGGCGAACTCGTCCATGTTGGTCTTACCCAAAATCGGGATACCGGCCTCGCGAATGCGACGCGTCACGGTGGCATCGTAGGGTGCCATGTAGCCTTCGAGCATCTTCGAACCGCAGGTTGTGGGCGCATCCGTGGTGGTGAACACGTCTTTCAGCGCCAACGGCACGCCAGCTAACGCTGAGGCCGGAGCTTCTCCTGCAGCCAGTGACTCATCGACTGCACGTGCGGCGTCCAGCGCTTCCTCGGCACCCACGTGTAGGAAGGCGTGAATATCACCATCAACGTCGGCAATGCGATCGAGGTGAGCCTGGGTCACCTCCACAGACGACACTTCGCGGCTGTGAATCTTCTCCGCCAGCTCTGCCGCAGTCATAGCGGTGAGTTCCGACGCACCTTCAGCGCCGACCAAGTACTTGTTTTCGCTCATGGTTTACTCCCCCAGAATCTGCGGTACGACGAAACGCTGCTCCTCCACCGCCGGCGCCTGGTCAAGGGCCTGCTCGGCGGTGAGGGTCTTTTCTACGACATCTTCACGCATGGTTGTGTGGATGGAATGCGGGTGGCTCATCGGCTCTACACCTTCCGCAGCCACCAGGCCAACGGCACTGACATTGGCAACAATGTCATCAATCTGACCTGCGTATTGGTCGAGTTCTTCCTCAGTTAGGGCGAGGCGGGCCAGTCGTGCGAGGTGAGCGACCTCGTCGCGCGAAATTTCAGGCACGGTTGCGTGTCCCCTTCTTATCTCCCAGGGTTTTTACAATTCAATCAGCTTAACGCACTCATTTTAGACGCTACCGACTGGTTACCGCTGCCACTGCACCCGCGTATCGACGTCCCGACTTCCGCCCCTTCCTCAAATATATGCAGGGGTGATGCGGAAGTAACGCAGTATAGGGTGTGCCGCGGCGTCGAAAAGCCTATGCATGTGAGTTAACTCCAACCCATACGTTAGCAGAATCAATGCGGGCCCCCTGACCGGCCATAACGGCCATACCAGGAAAGTTATACAGCGTCCAAGAGTTCTCTACCATCGCTGACACGAAAAATATTTACTCGCAAGCTACTTAACATCCACTGAGAAATTGGTAGGTTGGATAACTGTTTGAGGGAACCGAACTCCATCAGTTTTCGTTTCCTTCGTAGAACCCACGTCCACGTCACAATAAAAGCCCCTGTGAAAGGCACCTGCCATGTCCTACTTGATCCGCGTCCTGCTTCCTGATACTCCAGGCAGTCTCGGGCAACTCGCCGACGCGTTCGGAATGGTAGATGCCAATATTCAATCCGTAGACGTCGTCCAAGTATTTCCCGACGGCACAGCCATGGATGACATCGTGGTATCTCTTCCCAAAACCGCCCTACCTGACACATTGATCACCGCTGCCCAAGCATTAGATGGCGTGGAGGTAGATTCCATCCGCCCCTTCTCTGGAACCATCGACCGACGTGGGCAAATTCGCATGCTAGCCTCCATCGCCGAGCATAAAAACAATACGACGCGCGCAATGGAAGAACTCGTCGACGTCCTTCCCCGCTCCATTACCTCTGGGTGGTGTCTAGTTCTTGATACCACCGGGCCAAGCCGACGCATCGCCGCTAACCCGGCCGCCCCCGAAGACGACGCGACCACCCCCTCTGTACCCCCCGTGACATCAGCACGCGTACTTGACGTGGAACATGAAGATTGGATACCCAGCAGCTGGTCCCTGCTGGACTCAGCCCTGGCCGTCGCCCCCATCGGCGACACTGGCATGATCCTCATCGTCGGCCGACCCGGCGGCCCCGACTTCTTGGCCAGTGAAGTCGAGCACCTCGGCAACATGGGCATCATTATCGGATCAATCCTCAAAGTATAGGATCACTTTCATAGGACAACACAAGAAAGGTCATTTCATGAAGGTTCTAGTCACTGGTGGAGCAGGATTCATTGGATCCACAGTTATCTCCCGACTCCTTGATGATGGACACGAAGCCGTCATCCTCGACGATTTCAGCACAGGACGCCGCGAATTCGCCGAAGGACGAACCTTCTACGAAGGCGACTTCGCCGACCGCGCACTTCTCGAACAAATCTGGAACGATCACCCAGATATTGATGCGGTCATGCACTGCGCAGCCCTGATCGTGGTGCCCGACTCGGTGTCCAACCCCATCGGCTACTACCGCAATAACGTCTCCAAGACCATCGAGTTGCTGGACTTCCTGCAAAGCCACGGCTGCACCCGCTTCCTGTTCAGTGGTTCGGCATCCATCTACGCAGTCACCGACGACTTCACCGTGGACGAAAACTCCCCCTTCGCCCCCATGAGTCCCTATGCTCGGACAAAAGCCGTGCTTGAGGGCGTGTTCGCCGACATCGCCGCAGCCACCCCCATCAACATCATCTCCCTCCGCTACTTCAACCCCATCGGTGCCGACCCGAGCATGCGCACCGGCCTGCAGCTCGAATTCCCATCACACGCGCTGGGCAAACTCATTGAGGCACGCAACACGGGAACCCCCTTCACCATCACTGGTGTGGACTGGCCCACCCGCGACGGCTCTGGCATCCGCGACTACATCCATGTCTGGGACCTCGCTGCAGCACACGTCGCAGCTATTGAAAAGTTCGACTCCGTGGTAGGCGACAACGACTACCTAGCCATCAACCTGGGCACCGGCACCGGCACCACCGTGTTTGAGCTTGTCGACGCCTTCGATGCCGTCACCGGCGAAAAACTCGCCACAACCACCGGTCCCGCCCGCCCCGGCGATGCCGCCGGTGCATATACCCGTAGTTCTCGCGCCAAAGAGCTGCTGGGATGGGTGCCTAAGCACGACATCAAAGACGGCATCGCTGACACCTTGAAATGGTTCGAGGTGCGCGAAAACATCCTTGACGGGTTCTGATCACTATTGGTGGTCATTGGGGGTGTGACCACCAACCGTGCCATTCCCCTAGGGCATGCCCCAGGGACTACTCTGGCGAACCGGTTTCTAACAGCCGAACAAACTGCTCTTCATCCAGAATGGTGAGTCCAAGGTCGCGGGCTTTGGTTTCTTTAGAACCCGCCTTTTCCCCCACCACCACGTAGGTGGTTTTCTTGGATACAGACCCGGAGGCTTTACCACCACGGGAGACGATGGCTTCCTTCGCCGAGTCGCGGGAGAACCCTTCCAGCGAACCAGTGACCACCACGGTCATGCCTTCCAGTGTTTGCGGTAACTGTTCGGTGGTGTTCTCCTCCATATTCACGCCGGCAGCTGCCCATTTATCCACAATGTTGCGGTGCCAGTCCACCTCGAACCAGTCTTTGAACGACTGAGCGATGGTGCTGCCGATGCCCTCAGTTTCGGCAATATCCTCCACCGTTGCGGCTCGAAGTGCATCCATGGAGCGGTAGCGCGCAGCCAGTGCCCGGGACGCGGTGGAGCCGACATGGCGGATAGACAGCCCAACAAGCACGCGCGACAAAGGTGCCTCTTTAGCGGCGGCAATGTTGTTCAGGAGTTTTTCGCCGTTGCTGTTGATCTTGCCACTTTTTGCCGTGTACACCTTAGAGGCTGATAGCTTCTCACGATCAAGGTCAAAAAGGTCAGCCTCATCGGTAAGAATGCCGCTTCGGATCAGGTCAAACGCGCCTTTCTCCCCCAGCACCTCAATGTCAAAAGCTTTGCGGCCAGCAAGGTAGGTCAGTCGCTCGGCGAGCTGGTTGGGGCAATTCCTCGTGTTCGGACACCGCCAGTCTGCGTCTTCTTCCTTGGCAGGCGCAAGCCTGGTTCCGCAGGCCGGGCAGAATGTGGGGAAAATATATTCCCGTTCGGTGCCGTCACGTTTTTCCACCACCGGCCCTAACACTTCGGGAATGATCTCGCCTGCTTTGCGGATCACCACAGTGTCTCCGAGCAACACGCCTTTTCGCTTAATTTCGGTCTGGTTGTGCAGGGTCGCTTTGGATACCGTCGTTCCGGCCACAAATACCGGTTCCATAATGGCGAAGGGCGTGACACGACCGGTTCGCCCCACCCCCACTTGAATATCCAACAGGGTTGTCGTAACTTCCTCCGGCGGGTACTTGTAAGCAATCGCCCAGCGCGGCGCACGGCTGGTGGATCCGAGCGCACGCTGCTCAGCGATGGAATCGACTTTAATCACCAAACCATCAATTTCATGAAGCAGGTCCTCGCGGTTTGCGGGATCCGCCCAGTAGTCAACGCGTTCAATAATCTCTTTGGTTGTGTGCACCAGCATGGTTTTTGAAGACACTGGCAGCCCCCACGCCTCCAACGCGCGGTATGCCTCGTCCAAGGTGGCGGGTGTGAAACCTTCGCTGTAGCCAATGCCGTGGCAGATCATGCGTAGCTTACGTTTGCGCACGTCTTCCACATTTTTTTGCCGCAGGGAACCAGCCGCCGCATTCCTAGGGTTGGCGAAGGGTTTTCCGCCTTCCGCGATGCGTTGCGCGTTGACCTCTGGAAAATCATCGATGGAAATATAGACTTCCCCGCGCACTTCCAGCACCGCAGGAACAGGGTATTCATCACTGCCGTTAAGCACGTGCGGAATATCGCTGATCACCCGCGCATTTGCGGTGACATCTTCACCCACGCGGCCGTCGCCACGCGTCGCCGCCTGCACGAGTTCACCGTCACGATAGGTGAGGTTGATGGACAGCCCGTCGATTTTCAACTCGGTGAGGTAGCTTTCCGACGGCGTACGTTCCAACCATTTCCTCAACTCGTCCAGGTCGAACACATTATCCAAGCTGCGCATGGGTTCCAAGTGCTCAACGTTGGCAAAGCTTGACGACACCGCGACAGGTGCTCCCACCTCCATGGTTGGGCTATCAGGAACAGCCAGCTCAGGGTGCTCAGCCTCTAGTTTCTGTAGCTTTGCAAAAAGCTCATCGAACTCGGCGTCGGAAATGATGGGTTGCTTGTTGTAGTAGAGGTCGCGGTGTTGACGAACCTCCTGCGCAAGGTCGTTCCATTCGCGGCGGAGATCAGCAAAATCGGTCACGGTGCACCAGTCTAACGTTTCGGGCGGACACGGCGGGTTGGCTTCACAGCCTGCTTCACATAGCCCCACAGCTCCGAAGAATGAATAGGGTGAAAATCTGTCGCCTCCAAACTCACATTCACATGATGTGGAGCGAGCAGCTGGTCAGAATGGGTGTGCCCATGCACGACACAGTCGAAACCGTCACGTGCGATCCAGCGGTTAAGCGCACCTTTGCGGTATGGGTCGTCTGTCCTGGGAATATGCGTAAACAGCACATCAAGACCGTCGTGATTGAGCTGGAAATTTTCAACAACAATGTCGAACACAGCCTGATACTGCGGCAACCACGTCAGCTGGGATTCCACGCCGAACATGGGATGGCATTTGTCGTGATTACCTGGGGTAAGGATCAGACTAAGGTCTTTAGCAAACTTCAGTTCCGCAAGCTTATCCAGCGCATACTGGTCTTTGCGGACAGAGATATCGCCAAGGCATACCAATGTTGCGTTATCAGGGAGTTCAGACAACGCGGCCATGACAGTGCTGTCATGATGATAGGTCTCGGTGAATCCACGGTTGTGGGTCACCAATGGATGCCCTAGATGCAGGTCTGAGGTGATCCAGAAATCACTGGGATCAAACATCGTTGACATCACTCTCCTTGTCGTCGGGTCCATTGGTTTTTCTGACCATCGCAATCATGGCACAAGGGGCAGACACGCATAGCATCTCTGGTACATAAACGCGGTTCACACATCGCCGCCACAATGATAAGAAACCAAGCCTTACCAGCGATGTTATACCCTTTTTGCCCCCATGTTTACCCCCTTGTCTACGCTAGGTTCCATGACGCACTTTGACGTAAACGCAATGCTCTCCTTCGACCTCGAAACAACCTCGGCGAACCCGTTGGAGGCGCGGATCGTTACGTCTGCCATGGTCCGTATCCACAACAAAGATGTGGAACCCCTTGAGCTGCTTGCGGATCCTGGTGTGGAAATCCCAGAGGCTGCCAGCAAGGTCCACGGCATCACCACCGAGCATGCGCGTGAACACGGTCAGCCGCATGAGAAAGTGTTGGCGGAAACCGTAGAGCGTATTCGTCAAGGCTGGGCCGATGGTTTGACGCTCATTGTGTTTAACGCGCCTTACGATCTCACCGTTTTGCGCCAACTCACGGGTGATTTCACAGTCACCGGCGCTGTATACGATCCTTTTGTTGTTGACCGAGCCAAGGATCCTTACCGCAAAGGCCCCCGAACGCTCAGCGACCTCAGCCAGTTTTATGGTGTGCGTTTGGATAACGCCCACGAGGCCACGGCCGACGCTCTGGCGGCCGCCCGCATCGCGTGGAAGCAGCTGAAACTGTGGCCTGACCTGGGAACCATGGATTTGGATAGCCTCATGGAAGCGCAAGCGGTGTGGTACTACGAGCGCCAGACAAGCTTCCGCAAATACTTAGAAGGCCAAGGACGAGACACCAGTGATGTGAGCACGTCCTGGCCGATGCGCGGCTAGTACGCCGCTGCCGAGAAGCGTTAGAACCGCAGGTGGGAGACTTCCTCCCAGCCTGGGTCGAACGACGGTACCAAGTTAACGTTGCCACGGTCCCACAGTGCTAGGACTTCCTCCATACGCTGGATGACTTCGCTGCTGCTGTCGACATAGAAGTGCATGAGGCGCTGGCCTTGCCCGGTTTCGATGGCCACGCACCGGCCATCGTTGGCCACGGCGGAATCCAGGGCGTCTTCAATGGAACCGAGCGCCTGCATTGTTTCCTCATCACGAGGCAAGCCAGTTTCGTGCGCATCATAGGCGAACGCGACTGCAACATGGGTTTCAAACAGTGGCGCGGCCAGTGTGACCAGCGGTGGAAGCACGCGGATAATGATTGGGTGGTCGTCCACCATCGCCTCAGCGACCTGCCAATTACGGTTACCAATCAACGGGAATTCGGATGTTAAATCATGCAGCACATCAGTGAATTCGGAGATGGGTACGGCATCATCGGGGTTTTCGCGCACAAACTCAATGGCCCCGATCCACATTTCCACATTCAACTCGCCCAGGGTTTTATCGAGCAGAAGGAATCCAAGCCTTGTCACGATGGAATCATCGTCAAACTCATTAAACGCGGGGTTGTACACGGCAATGTCCACCAGCGAGTTACGCCGCTGGTACAGCACAGTCGTCTCGCTCAACTGTACGTAAACGCCTTCATAATTGATCTTTACATCGAGGTCCTGTGCTGGTCGGCGAAATTCGGAAAACGCCCACACGTCGTCAGCATCGGGGGCAGCCTCGAACCAGCGGCGCGCTACGCCGCGCAACTCAGCGCCAGCGGCAGTCACTGTGAGGGCGTGTCGCGCGCCGTCGAAACCCGGGGTGAATTCCCACTGCAACTGCTCGGCGATCGCAACGATTTTCGGGTGCACCAGCCCCATGACATCCACTTGCTCCTGTCCGGTAAAAACTCGGTCGAGCAATTCGGCACCTTCGTCGCGCCACCATGACCAGAACGCATCAATCGCGGCCTGTTGTTCCTCTAGGGTGGGGTGATGAGTTTCAGCCATGGCTGTCCTTTCGCTGGATCGGTGCACTTATTTTGGCACACAACATACGCGTACTAACGCTACCGAATTCCTCGGCAAAGTCACACACGCCACAGTCACAAATCGCCAGCGTCTTTGTCCAGCATGTCCGCGACCGTTCGGGCAGTGCGGAGGGCTGCCGCAGCATCGAGAAGCGTGCAGTCGGTCAAACCACCGCGGGGGTGCACATCAACGGCATGGGTGAGCAGCGTGCGGTCAAGTCCCAGTTCGTCCCACATGCGCGCGACATCAACCGCAAGGTGGCGCGGGTCATGATCGTCCCCGGCGCGGGTCATGCCCAGGCCAACGCGCATGCCTGCGGCGAGTGCGTGCCCCATGCCGTCGTACTGTTCACTGCCACGTACTGTGTCCAGAGTTACCTGGCAGGTCTCCACGCCTGCGACCTGCGCGACTTTCCACAGCGGCGGATACCCGGTTTGGTTGAGGTAGCGCACCTCTGCACGCTCGATGACACCAGCCAACCGTTCTCCCAGGTCGGCATCGTTGATGGAAGGAATCTCATCAAATTGAGATGTTCCGGGCAGGGAACCATCACGAACCTGCGCAAGTAGTGGTTCGTCTAGCTGCACATACACCTCGGTGTCAAAGCGCGCTCGCACATCGGCGCTGTACTCCTGGATTCCGGCGATCAGAGATTCCGTGAGGTCACGCAGGGCACCGGTGTCGGTGAGTGCGCGATGTCCGTTGCTCAGTTCGATGGATGCTGACAGCGTCCACGGGCCTGCGACCTGGACTTTCACGGCGTCGATACGCGTACCCCATGCCTGTTCGCACTGGTCTAGATCTGCCTCTACCCGATCCCATATGCGGCGAGTGCGCAGCTGCGGGCGAGTGCTGAGCACCCAACTTCGCGGCCCCGCATCCACGTTAATTCCGGGCAGTATCCCGGTGGTGAGCCCCACCACGTCCACCCCGCGAGCGGGAAGAATGGGTAGTTGCCGCAGGTCACCGGTTTCACCCGCAACTATGTCGGCGGCGGCGATTATCGACGCCCCGGGCAGCTCGCCCAGTCCGTAAAAGTTGACGGTCATGAGTGGGCCGTCCCGCAGATCGTGCCGGAACCCAGCACAATATCTCCATCAGGATCGGGCAAATACAGGACAGCTGCTTGACCACGCGCCACACCCTGAAGCGGAGTGTGCAGGGACAGTTCCATGCGGTCGTTGTCCTTGTCGATGCGGGCGTGACACGGAACGACGCTACCATGGGCACGGACCTGCACCTCGCATTCCACCTCTCCCTCCATGGCCGGGTGCAGGAACTTGAGGCGATCAGCATGAATTGTTGTGACGGCCAGGTTTTCGCGCGGACCAACGGTCACCACTCCCGTCTGCGCGTTGATATCGGTGACGTAGCGGGGACGCCCATCGTCCGCGGGATTGCGCAGGTCAAGCCCTTTTCGCTGGCCGATAGTGAACTCATGCACGCCTTGATGTTCCCGGAGGGGTGTTCCTTCCTGATCCACGATCAGTCCCGGACGCACGCCAATGTGCTTACCCAAAAACGCCTGGGTGTTGCCATCGGGAATGAAGCAAATATCGTAGGAATCCGGCTTCTTGGCCACGGAAAAGCCCATCTCAGCGGCTTCTTCACGGATCTGAGGCTTCTTGGTGTCGCCCACTGGGAACATGCACCGCTTGATCTCCTCCGCGCCCAGCACCCCGAGCACGTAGGACTGGTCTTTATCTGGATCAATGGCGCGGCGGAGGTACCCATCGCCACCGTCAACGGGTTGGGTGAGCCGCGCGTAGTGCCCGGTAGCCACGGCGTCGAAACCCAGCGCCACACCCCGTTCTAGCAAGGCTCGAAACTTGATTTTCTCGTTGCAGCGCAGGCAAGGGTTGGGGGTTTCGCCGATGGCATAGGAATCAATGAAATCATCAATCACATCCTCCTTGAACCGGTCCGAAAAGTCCCAGACATAAAAGGGAATGCCCAGTTTGTCGCACACGCGGCGAGCATCGGCGGAATCTTCCAGCGAGCAGCATCCGCGCGAGGATTCACGCACGGCCTGCGGATCCCGCGACAACGCCAAATGCACCCCCACCACCTCATGACCGGCTTTCACCGCGCGCGCCGCCGCCACTGCGGAATCCACGCCGCCGCTCATCGCCGCCAAAACTCGCACTACCTGTGATCCTTTCTGAATTGCCTTGTGGTCCTACCCATTGGAGCCATATGGGCCTAACAGAATAAGCCCGTTACGTGGGAAAAGGCAAGTTGAAAGCAGGCTGCCGGTAGCCATTGCGCGACCACCTGCTTGCACTATTCCATTATTTTAGTATTTTAAAACTATGGACTCGATGAAACCTCCGACCAGCGAACAGCCGCCTTCGCAACTGCCCTCGCAACGCGAGCAAGAACTAGACCGCAGGCTCACCACGATTGAGGCGCGGCTTGCCGCGTTGGAAGAACACGTACCTAAAGAAACGGCGACCACACCAACCGGAACCAAGCAGGTAGACAACGATGCCGATACCTACTGGGCACTCACCGAACTGTCATCGCGAAACAACACTGCCGACAACACCGGTGCCGTCATGTTCGCAGGTCACGTCACCACCAGCGAGCAAGAAGCCATGTACCAGTGGACTCGCCCCACCGACTTCTTCCTCACCAGCAGCTGGGACGATCCCATGACACGCCTTACCGCGCTGGCACATCCGGTGCGGGGAACCATCCTCCGCACGCTTCTCGACGCCCCGGCTACCGCAGCACAACTTGCCGAAAAAAATGTGGTCACCTCTACCGGAACGGCGTATCACCACCTCAACGCCCTCATGGCCGCTGGTTGGATCAGCAAAAAACCCACCGGGGACTTCAGTATTCGAGTCAGCAGGATCGTCCCCTTGCTCACCATCCTCGCGTGCTGCGAAGACCACTAACAAGAAAGGCGTAACCGCGTGAAAATCAAGCCGCGACACCTGACTGCCGGGACAGTCGCAAGCCTTATTGCCATTACAATCCTTGTAGCAGGCTTGACTTTTGGCCCCAAACACATCACAGTAGCGCAGACGGCAACGGGCGACCCCGAGCTCGCTGGTCACCTCGCGCAGCACGCGCCGAAGGGTGCGCACAACCTTGCCGCGGCGGTCGTCGATAGTGATGGTGCTGTGAAGTTCGCTGGGCTTGGTGCGGACGAGAATACAGAGTTTGAAATTGGGTCTGTGAGTAAAACCTTCACGGCTGAGCTTCTTCGGCAGGCGGTAGAGCGTGGAGAGGTCACCTTAGACACCACCGTTGGCGAGATTCTGGACGATGCCGATATGTCCACGTCAGACATCACACTGAAGGAACTCGCCACCCACACATCAGGGCTGCCGCGGATTCTTGGTATATCGGCCTTCGCAGTGGCGATCAGTATGCAGCGAAAACAGAACCCATATGATGGCTTTACCACTCAGAGAATTCTGGAGGAAGCCCGCACCGCAACTCTCGCAGACCGCGGCACGTACAACTACTCCAATTTTGGAATGGCGCTGCTCGGGCATCTGCTGGCGCGACGGGCAGGTACAACCTACGCGCAGCTTGCTCAAGAACGCATCTTCACTCCCCTTGGCATGAGCAACACCTACGTCATGACTCCCGAAACAACACCCGCAAACGCACCGCGTGGGCTGGACATTACTGGACACCCCACCGCCGTATGGGACGACGAAGGGTACGGGCCGGCCGGCGGAATTCGGTCAAACGCCACTGACATGACTCGCTTTATGAAGCATCTGCTAGCCCAAGGACTCCCCAATTACACCTGGGTACGCGAGCAGGACGTGGCCTGGCACAACGGCATGACCGGCGGCTTCGCATCCATGCTGGTGATTGACCCACGGAACCACAACGCCAGTTTCGTAGCCAATGACAGCAACGTAGCTATTGATGAGCTCGGAATGGAACTGCCACGATGAATCCAGCCATTGTCAGCACGATTTTGACCGTCCTCATACTCTTCATTGCAGCTCGTTCACTTCGCCGACGACGCCGCCCTGGGATCGCGCTACTAGATTGCGGTGTCAACTGTGCCATAGTGTTCTTCATCGCCAACGGCGGCGGTATCGCCTGGACAAGCCAGATATCCGTTGTCCTGTGGTGGCTCACCGTGGCGCTCTGCGCAGCCGGAACAGCTTGTAGCATATTCACTTATCTGCTAACGTTGCGTTCGGATTAAAAAGGAGTTCTCCACATGTAATAGCAACGTCCCCTCCCGCACCGCTGACCACTGCTTTAAGAGCACAAGCACCCAGCGGGATTTCATCGTTGCCATCTTTTCCCTTTTTGCATGTGGAGTCACCATGTCTACCAACCCGTACGGGTTCCCCATCACTATTCCCGGCTCAAAAGCCCCAGTTCGCATGTGGTCACCGCTTTACGACGTCGACCACACCACTCAACAGCAAATCCGCAACGCATCTCTCCTTCCGTGGGTTCACGGCGTCGCCGTCATGCCCGATGTTCACGCAGGCGCTGGCGTGACTGTTGGAAGCGTCATCGCCATGCACGGTGCCGTTTCACCGGCCGCTGTCGGCGTGGATATTGGTTGCGGAATGATGGCGGTAAAAACAACCGCCACACTTTCCGATCTGCCCGATAACCTAGCCGGCATCCGCGCCGCCTGGGAAAACGTTGTTCCCGTTGGTTTTGCCAAGCATAAAACCCATGCCGCACTGCTGGGGCGAGACGGTTTTATGCGCCGCGATGTCAAGAAGCTTTTCTCACGTTTCACTAATCTCCGCGTTGATGTCTCCGCAAAGGAAAACAACGCGGTCCGGCAATGCGGAACGCTCGGCAGCGGCAACCACTTCATCGAGTTGTGCAGCGACGACCACGGCATTCTGTGGCTGATGTTGCATTCCGGGTCACGCAATATCGGTAAGGAAATCGCCGAGCGGCACATCTATCGCGCGAAACACCTGGAATGGAACAGCGATATTCCAGACCGCAACCTCGCTGTATTCTTGCACCGCGACCAGGACGGCACAGAATACAAGGAATGGGCCGACTACCTTCATGACATCTACTGGGCACAGGAATACGCCCTGCTCAACCGACGCATCATGATGGGCTCCATCAAAGCCGCCTTACAGAACATCCTTCCGCAGGTTGCCTTTACCCAGGAAATCAACTGTCACCACAACTACGTCTCTGAGGAAACCTACGACGGTCTTGACTTGGTAATCACCCGTAAAGGGGCAATCAGCGCGCAAACAGGTGAATTGGGCATCATTCCGGGTTCGATGGGAACCGGCTCATACATTGTGCGCGGGCTGGGAAATACAGCATCGTATTGTTCCGCCTCTCACGGTGCTGGCCGAACAATGAGTCGTGGAGCAGCAAGGCAGGCATTCACGCTTGACGACCTGATCGAGCAAACCCGTGGCGTGGAATGCAGAAAAGACTACGGGGTTCTTGATGAAATCCCCGGTGCCTACAAAGACTTGAGCCAGGTTCTCTCACACGAGGTAGACCTGGTGGAAATTGTGACCAAACTCGACACACTACTGTGCATCAAAGGATAGAAAATGAGTAACAACAATCGCTACGTGCGACTCAGCAAAACAATGTCCGTCGCACTACGGCATGACCCCGATTCTTTCGGAATCGAACTAGACGAAGGAGGCTGGGTGGACGTGGATAAACTTCTCGATGCCCTGCGCAAACATAAGCGCTGGGAGGGCATCACCGAAGAGGACTTCCACACGGTCATGAGCGTTTCAGATAAGAAGCGTTTCGAAATCAGCGATGGTCACATCCGCGCGCTCTACGGCCATTCCATCCCCATGAAGATCGTTAAAGAACCAACCACCCCTCCCACGTTGCTCTATCACGGTACCGCCAGGCGGAATCTGGATAATATTCTCCAACAGGGCATTCTTCCCATGTCACGCCAATATGTGCACATGTCGGAGGACGTAGAAACAGCAACGAAAGTGGGGCGTCGAAAAGCGCAGGACATTGTGATCCTGGCAATAAACACACAGGCAGAACCGGGGGTGCTGTTCTACTGTGGCAATGATCAAACATGGCTCGCCGACCGCGTTCCGCCCAGTATGATTGAGGTTCTGAACTAACCTCATTTCGCATTGGGAAGCACGCATGACTCAGAACAATGATCATCTGCGGATCGGTGATACCGAGCGCATCCACGCACTTGACGCCCTCAGCCGCCACTACGCCGACGGCAGGCTTGACGACGCCGAGTTCAACCGCCGCTCCGACATCATCACCACCGCAACCACCCAAGGCGAACTGCGGGAACAATTCGCTGACCTCCCAGGAGGATTCCCATTCACGGCCGACACCACAGGCGCACTTGTCCCCTATGAACAGGCCGAAAGCCACTCACTTGTCGCAGATGTAGATCCCGAGGCCAAAGAACTGGAAAAACTCAAGAAAAAAGGCAAGATCATCAACCTCATTGATGGGTTGAACGGCACTGTCTCTCTGGCCGCATTCTTCCTGCTGATGTTTGTATTCAACGTCTCCTACGCGTGGCTTGTCTTCCTAGCAGTTCCCGCCATTGGCGCAGGTGCACGCCTACTTTTGCGCTTCGATGAATCAGAGGAAGACGCCTACGACAAATACCAGGAACTAGCGCAGAAACAACGTGCCCAGCGCCTCGAACAAGCAGCATTCAAGATGCAGGAACTGGAAAACAGGAACCGTGAGGGGAGATAGTTACTGAATATTACCTAGCATCTTTTACCGTTGCCCCACTCTTAGAGTAAGTGGCAGTAATTAAAATCTATATGACAATCAGATTTGACATACCGCAGCACATAGCTGTGACAATATCAAATATTCTCACGATACCCCTCTAACGCGGGAGCAGTTTTAGTTGGGATAAACTCGATAATTTCATAATCAGCAATTCCTGCCTGATTAAACGGATCTTCAGAGATTATTCCTTCAACCTGTTTCCTACTGTCTGCCTGCATCACTATCACGCCCCCAACCCGAGGTTCCTTACGGCCAGACATCAAAAATATTCCCTGCTCATAATAGCGTTCAAGGTACGCCACATGATCAGGAAGATGGGCTTCTACATCAGATAGTCTTTTGACGTAAGTGAGCGATACAATAAACATGAAGTTCATCGTATCACCAACTCGGGCATCAGAAATCTTTTAATTTCATTGAATAAAAGGCCGACAAGCTCACATTCAAGCTTGTCGGCCTTGTGTGTTCGGTTACTGCTCTAGCGGCAGCACGACCTACGGTCTATTCTTCGCTGGTTTCCTTTGCTTTCTTGCTGCGTGGGGACAGCCAGGTTGCCAGGATTCCGATGACAAAGAGCAGGAGGAACAGCCACCAGACGCCTGTCCACTGAGATGAGTGTTCGTTGCCGTTGCTGCTTGCGCTGTATTTGGCCAGATCGGGGCCATGTTCGCCTTCACCAGTGGATGCGACAGCGAGTGTGACATTCACGGGTTCACTACCCGCATCGGCAGGTGCATTGTGGCGGACAGCTACAAGCTGCTCACCCGCCAGGAAGGAGGTGTTAACAGCGCCAGCCTTCTTCATGTTGGCCCACCGAATCGGCTCGGTAGCAAACGTTGCCGAGGTAGCCTCATCAGCGTTCAAAACCACGTTGCCTTCGCTGCGGTCAGTCCCGTCTGCGCCGCCGTCGGTCGTGGCGGACAGGTGATTGTACAGCGGGCTGAAAGCCTGCCAGCTGATGCTGTGATCGTTTTTGCCTGCAGCTTGTGCCTCAAGGTGCATCTGCAAGCGCTGTCCGTCTTTGACGGGAACCCTGAACCACTGAGTTTCGCCCGGTTTGAGAGCAGCGGTGTACGTTCCCGCCTTGACGCTGGGTGCGGCCGCAACGTTGGTGTTGGTCGGAAGTTCACCAGCGACGTCGCCAAGCGGAAGGTCAGCAATCTTTGGTTTGCTGGAGGATTGAGGCAATTTGGCGTCATCAACCTGCGGAACAGCCCAGGTGGAAATACGGATGGGCAGATCCTTGTCAGCGGCGAGTTCGCCTGTGCGCTTAAGCACGAGGTCGTACTTACCGGGCGGGCAGTCGGTACCCTTCTTGATTTCTTTCGAAAGTAGCGAGGCGGATTGTGCACCCGTGAAGTTGCCGTCTACCTTGACTTTTTCTGAGGTGGCGACGCAGGCCTTCCCCTTGGGGTTGAGGAGTTCAGGGGTGACAGTTAGCTCCTTGCCCTTGGCGCTCACATTACCCTCAGGAGTCGGAATCAAGAATCCAACGTTGAGTTGCTGACCTTCCTTCAGCGTCACAGACCAGTGGCGTTCCTGGTCTTTCGAATCGCCACTTACAGCCGGAAGTGAGTCAGTGAACAGCTGCTGGTGAATACGCCCGTCACGGGTCGTACCCACAGCAAGCGTGGGGGCACCGTCAGCCTTGTTTGTGCCCTTCATGTCCTTAGCTGCGGTCTGGGTTGCAGAGGCAGCCTCAGAGCTTTCAGAGGCCTTAGCCGTGGTGGAATTTTCGGTTGACTTCTTGTCTTCGGTCTTCGTCTCGGACTTTTCGTCAGACCTGGGAGTCTCTGCCTTGGATTCCTCCGCCTTGGGCTCCTCAGATTTTTCGGCAGACTTTTCGTCAGACTTCGACGTTTCAGCCTTGCTTGGCTCGCCGTTCGCCTTCGATTCGGAAGACTTCTCAGCGGACTTTTCGGCCGACTTGTCTACAGACTTGTCCTCGCTCTTGTCGCCGTCATGCTTATGCCCATCGTGCTTGTGGGTGTCCTTCTTGCCACCCTTATCACCGTCATGCTTGTGCCCGTCATGATCGCCGCTGTCTTTCTTGTCAGCGTCTTTCTTATCCGCGTCCTTCTTATCACCTTTACCTGCATCGTTTGCTGCAGCTGCGCCTTGAGCAGACAATGCGGTGACGAGTGTGCTGACGGATGCTTCGTCGGTGGCATCAGCGTAGGTGCCGCCGCCTGCTGCTGCGAGTTCTTTCAGCTGTTCGCGGACGGTTTCGTCGGCGTTGAGGCCAACAACATCAATGGTGACATTGCTGTTGCGCTTGTGAATGTCGCGGGCAACCTCAGCCATCTCTGGCGGTGCACAGGTGTCAATGCCGTCAGAAACTAGCACGATGTGGCGCTTGTTATTTTCTGTCTTCTTTGTGTCCAGGGTCTTTTCGGCCGCGAGGAGTGCCGGGCCGATCGGGGTGTATCCGCTGGCAACCAGGCCGTCGATCTGGGCAGCAATTTCGTCGCGCGAACCGCCGAGAGGCACCAGGGTTTGGACGTCTTTACAACCAGCTTCTTTTTCTTCGTCGCTGTTTCCGGTGCCAGTACCGTAGGTCAGCAGAGCAAGTTGCTGGTCACCCGGCAGTTCGCCGAGGAGGGTGTGTGCCACACGGTTGGCAGTGTTGGTGCGTAGTTCACCGGAGCCATCAGGTGCCCACATGGAGCCGGAGGCGTCGATAATCAGCGCGGTGTCTGGGTGTTCAGACGATGGCTCAGCGCTGCTAGCGAGTGGGGCGTGCATCCCAATGAGAGTGCACGCTGTTGTTAATGCGGCAACGCCAACACGCATGCGTCCCGGACCAGTGTGAGGCATGCGTGTTCCTAATAGGGTTGTGAATCTCATGTTTTCTATTAGAAAGAATTCTAAGCACATCCGCTACTACTTTGATAAACTTTTATCATTTTTTAAGAATATTCTTATAAAACGGACGATATTTTGAGATTTATGCCACATCAAGAGAGTGACACGACAACGCAAAATCACATCAATACCTGTGCTACCCAGCGACTATATATCACGACATCTACGACACACTATGGACCACATCGCCGGATAAGCACTACTGCTAAGATCATACCTTCGCAGTGTCATTTCCTCAGTTTCAGCCCCACTTAAACAGCCGTGCCCCGAGAGCGCCGAAGATAACGATCATACCGAGCAACACGGCCGTCGCAACGCCATAGTCGGACCACGCGTGACCCGCCCACAGCCCTTGCATCAATTCCACCAGGTGCCGCAGTGGGGAAAACTGCGTGGCATGCCGCACCCCGCTCGGCAACGCCTCCATCGGAATGAAAGCGCCGGACGTGATCATCAATACAATCATCACGCCGTTACCAATACCGGTTGCCGCCGCCGCTGACGGATACACCGCAGCCAGCGTGTATCCCAGCGCCAGGAACGCAATAAGCCCACACGCCCCCGCGACTAGCACGAGCAGAACACTCCCCTGCGCCCGGACGCCAAACATCAGCATTCCAACAATCAGGGCCAGAACCACACCGGTCATCCCCACAAGGAAATGAACGGTCACGTCCGCCGCCACGTACGTCCACGACTTCAACGGTGTGGCGCGAAGACGCGCAAGGGCACCGCTTTCACGCAGTTGCAGCTGCGTTGCGGGCAGCATTAGGATTCCCATAATCGCCACTATCAGCGACGACATCGCCGGAAGCGTGGCGTCCACAAAGCCCTTACCGTCAAACTGTGGTGTTGGATCGTTACCAAAGATTGTGCCAAGTATCACCACCAAGAGCGGTGGAAAAATGAGGGTGAAAAACAGTCCGACAGGTTCACGCAGCATGGATCTGGCAAGGGTTATCACCAGGGTTCGGTACGCGCGCATCAGTGTTCCTTCCGCAGTGTGCGTCCAGTGAGATTAAGAAAAACGTCCTCCAGACCCGGCGTCGTCGTGTTCATATCATGCACAGCAAGTCCGGCCTGGGTGAGGTAAGCCAACACATTTTGAGCAAACGCTCCCCGCCCCTTAACGACGACCGCGTCACCGTCGCCGTTCACGCCAGTCACCCCTTGTACCGATGCCAGCTCCGCTAGCGCAGGGGTATTGAGGGCGGGCGAGTTGAGATTGAGCCGCAGCGTGGAGTCCCCACCGTAGCGCTGGATGAGCCCCGCCACGGTGTCCAGCGCGACGAGCTTTCCGCTGTCTATGATGGCCACGCGATCACAGAGTGCTTCAGCTTCTTCCATATAATGCGTGGTCAGAACGACAGTTTTGCCACGGTCACGGATGCCACGCACAACGTCCCACATGGCAAGTCGCGCCTGCGGATCAAGAGCAGTAGTCAGCTCATCGAGGAAAAGCAGCTCGGGATCATGGATAAGGGCAAGGGCGATAAATACTCGTTGGCGTTCACCGCCAGACAACTTAGTAACAAAAGAGCGCTCTTTCACGCCAATACCAAGCAGATCCAGCAACGGCCGCCACGGAACAGGATTGTCATAGAAAGAAGAAAATAGTTGCAGCGCTTCGCCAACTTTGAGCCTGGGCAACAACGCGGCTTGTTGCAGCTGAATCCCGGTTCGTTGCACCAGCTGATGCATGTCTTTTATAGGGTGCATTCCCAGGACGTCAATAGTCCCGGATGCTGGGGCGTCTAACCCTTCAATACAGCTGAGGAGCGTAGTCTTTCCCGCCCCATTTGGTCCGATGATTCCAAAAATCTCGTTATCTTCGACAGTGAAGCTCACCCCATCCACGGCAGTAAGTTCGCCGAAACGCCGGGTTACATCGCGACACACGATTGCACTCATCACAACTCCTCGGTTGCATCGCATGATTGCTTTCCAACCCCAACCCTACGACGGTAATACTTGTATTACAAGTGTTACTCAACACACGTACGGGATGTACCGATTCCGACGGCATACGCCTACATTTCCTACACGTCATCCCCAGCGACGTAGGTAATGCGCCCCTCTAACACTGGCGTTGTCACTCCCCCGTTGGTGTTCAGATGCAGAAACCCCAGCGCGGGCAGCCGCGCCTCAACCACCCCCTGACGCACTGCCAACGCCGCCCCCACCAGAATGTCCTCGTAACTATCCACCGTGGCCCGCGCATTACGCTGCCTGATCAGCTCGCTTATCGACGCCCTGCTTCGCGGATCATCCCGCCATGCCTGCGATGCGTGCTCTAGCCACCACGTCCGCGATGACCCCCAGCAACGCCGTTACATCATCTGATGTGGTGGTGCGCCCCAGCGTAAAGCGGATCGCACCGCGCGCATCATGTTCAGACACCCCCATGGCCAACAGCACTTCGCTGGCGCGGTTGACTCCGCTGGAGCAGGCTGATCCTGTGGAGCACTCGAAGCCGAGGGAGTCGAGCAGCATAATCAAGCTGTCCCCCTCCGCACCCGGGAAGGAAAGGTGCAGGTGACCGGGCAACGCCTCTGCTGGAGTGTGCACAATAACGTCATCAACCTGCGAAAGGATCCCGGCGCGCAGCTGATCCCGCAGTGCGGCAACCCGCTGCATCTCCGCATCCATCTCGTTGATTGCTTCTTTCAAAGCCGCAGCAGTACCCACTGCCCCCGCCACATCGGCGGTGCCTGGGCGAATGCCGCGTTCCTGCCCGCCTCCGAAAAGTACTCCTGTTGGGGCTGGGGACCGCGCTGCAAGCAGCAGTCCTGTCCCCCGGGGGCCACCGAATTTGTGGGCGCTGGCGGCCAGGGTTGTAGCGCCGGATTGCGCGAAGGATACGGGGATGTGGCCTACGGCTTGCACGGCGTCGATATGCACCGGGGTAGCCTGCGTGGCGGCGGCCGACACAACGTCACTGATGGGCTGGATGGCACCAGTTTCGTTGTTGGCCCACATGCAGCTGGCCAACGCAGCAGGGGTGTCCAACGTGTCCCCGACGCCAACCACCCCTGAAGGCGAGACCGGTAGCCAGCTCACCTCGACCTCAGCACCTGCGGCAAGCCCGCGTACGGTCTCTAATGCTGCTGGATGCTCAATGGGCGAGCTGACGATGCGGTGGGAATCACTCGCCCGGTACAGCCCTTGGATGGCGATGTTGTCGGCTTCGGTTCCTGATGCCGTGAAGATAACTTCGATGGGTTCACAGTCCAGCAGTAAGGCAATATCTTCCCGTGCCTGTTCCAGGGCGGCGCGTGCGCGGCGCCCTGTTGCGTATTGCCCACCCGGGTTGAGTAGCGTTGATGCCTCCAACCATGCTTCCCGCGCACAGTCGCGCATGGGTGTGGTTGCTGCGTGGTCGAGGTAGACGGGCGGCATTGTCCCTGTTATCCCCGCTTCTTTATTTCTTCGATGAGCTTCGGTGTGATGTCAAATAGGTCGCCCACAACACCGAGGTCGGCGATCTCAAACAGGGGCGCATCCTCATCGTTGTTGATCACAATGATCTTCTTCGCAGTCTGCATGCCGGATTTGTGCTGGATGGCACCAGACACACCGAGGCCGATGTACAGGTCAGGCGAGACGGTCACGCCGGTTTGCCCGATCTGGAATTGTCCGGGGTAGTAGCCGGAGTCCACAACGTCGCGGGTGACACCCACGGCACCGCCGAGGGCGTCGGCAAGCGGTTCCACGATGTCCGTGAAACCTTCAGCGGATCCGACGCCGCGGCCGCCAGCGACGACCACTTTGGCTTGGGCAAGGTCGGGGCGGTTACCGCGTTCGGCGGGCGTAAATCCGGTGACCACGGGTTCTGTGGCGTTGGCCCCTGGAAGTTCCAGCGCAACGAGTTCACCTGCGGCAGCTTCGGGGGCAGCATCAACCACCCCGCGGCGCAGGGTGTAGATGGGACTGTTGCCGCTGGCGGCTGCGGTGACGGCAACAGTGTCTCCAAAGATAGACATGGCAGCAGTGCCGTCGGCGTTCACACCAACCACGTCGTAGAGCGCACCCGAGGCGAGACGAGCGGCGAGGCGACCTGCGATTTCATTCCCAGTAACGCCCGCAGCGATGAGCAGCGGCGCTGGGTTGGCACCGGCGAGTATAGACAGGGCGTCGGTAGCCGGGATGACCACGCGGGAGTCTGCGGAGGGGGTCTCGGCGGCAACGATCTGTGCGGCACCCCATTCGGCAAGTTGTGGGGTGAAGGCTGCGGCGGTTCCGGGGGTTCCCACTACAACAGCGCTGACCACGCCAAAGGCGCGTCCGGCGGTGATGAGTTCGGCGGTTACTGGGTCAAGTTCACCGTTAGAGTGCTCGACCAGAATGTAGGCAAAGGACATGGGGTTTTCTCCAAATCAGACGAACGGCACTCAGATGAACTTTTCAGCGGCGAGGAAGTCCGCAATGACGGTGGCGGCATCGCCGTGGTCCACCACAATCTGGCCTTGGCTGCGCTCTGGGCGAGTTTCAGCACTATGAACCGTTGTTGCAGCATGTGCCAAACCAACGTGTTCGGGGGCTACCCCAATATCGGCAAGGCTGAGGTGCCGGATAGTGGCGGCTTTGGCAGCACGGATGCCCTGGAAGTTGGCAAAGCGCGGCTTGTCGGATTTTTCCGTTACAGACACCAGCGCAGGCAAAGGTGCCTCCAAGGTGTATTCACCTTCCATGACCTCGCGGATACCGGTGAGTTTTCCGTCAACAAGGTCACAGGAGCGCAAGCTGGTGAGCGCTGGAATCTGACGATATTCGGCGATAATACCTGGCAGCGCGCCCGTCGCACCGTCGGAAGAGGCAACTCCGGTGACAATTAACTGGACGTCATCAATAGCGTTGATGGCGTTGTGAAGTGCCCAAGCGGTACCGAGGGCGTCGGAGCCTTTCAGCGCATCGTCGACAAGTAACACCGCTTCATCAGCACCCATGGCGAGTGCTTTGCGCAGCGCATCTTCAGCGCGTTCCGGCCCGGCGCTGAGCGTCACAACCCGGAAACCCTCGTTGGAGTCCCGCAGCGCTAGTGCTTTTTCCACAGCGTACTCGTTGATTTCATCAATAACTTCGGTAACGCTCTCGCGGTCTAGCGTGTAGTCGGGGTTTAAGGAATGCTCCGACCAGGAATCAGGAACGTTTTTCACCAGAACCACAATCGTGGGCATAGTGCAGTCGCCTTTCCGTATTGTCATGTCTCAATTATGTAACTCGCAGCTAGTTTAGTCTGACCAGTCTAGGTATGCATAGACAACTCAGGTCATACTAACTTGATGACGGATTATCCGCGCCGGGCCCCACTCGCGGACCACACACCAAGGCCACACCAGCAGCCCTGATGCGCGTACACACCAGGGTCAGCGGGCGCTTTCCACCCAGTTTCAGCTGTTTGCGCAGCTTATCCGGGTTCACATCCACGCCACGCACCAGGATTTCCAGGCTCCCACAATCCAGCTCCCGCAGCAGGCGTTTCACGTCTTTCATTTTCTTCAGCGGCAGCTGCGCCACAAACTCAGCACCCGTGTGGCCCGCCGGTATTCGATCCCCTGTGAGGTATGCGATCCGTTCATCCAGCATCCACAGCCCCTCCCGCACCGCCATCTGGCGCACCAGCCCCGCCCGCACAATCGCTCCATCCGGGTCGATAATAAAACGCCCCGGCGCGCCCGCCAGGTCCTCACCAGGGCGATCGTTCATATCAGAGTTCAACACATCCGCCGATTGCTTATCGACGCCCCCGTTCTCACCGCCGCGCAACACCACAGCTTCCCTGCCCCGCCCAAAATGCTGGCTGTACAAGCAGGTTTCCTTCACCTTGCCGTCCACACTCACTACACTGACTAATCCGGACCACTGGCTGTAATCGATGCCCGGCGCGCACTTCACGGCTAGCGGCACATCAGGCCATGCCGCGATCAACTCCGGCAGGGGTGGAATAAGGTGCGCAGGGTCACTGATGCGACGTCCACCGTCACGGCGTGCTGGATCAGCAATAACACAACCCACATCGTTGAGCTGAATCGCGGGAACAAGCGCATCTGCCGCGTAGATCAAGGAGCTGGTACCCACGAGATTGTGGCGCGCCATGTCAAGTCGGGCCAGGTCCACATCGGAACCTGCGTATCGCAGTCCAGCCCTGGAGACCGCCAATCCCTCCGTTCCCACTGAACAGGTCACATCAGCGACAAGCGCGCCTTCCCCCGCAATGTCACGAATTTTTTCCGCACGCACATCCGCTACCGCAGACGGTGTGGCCTGCTGCGCCGATTCGTAGCAGAAAAGCCAGCGTGCGCGGGCGTCGTCACGCAATTTTTCCGAAGCCGCGCGACGGGCATGAAGCAGTTCGCCAACGGCGCGGGCGTGGTCACCGAAACGACCACGCAACACACCCATGTCCGCAATGAGGGTGTTTTTATTCATCTGCAGCCCCTGCTCCGCATCAGAAATATCCCCCTGATGCGCAATCAGAAACCGGACTTCGTCCCGGGTGTAACTCATACCCTACGGGCGAAGAAACGTCCGTCGATCCTATCAATCTGAATCGGCTGGTGGAACGTCTTAGACAAATTGTCGCTGGTCAGCACCTGATCAATCAAGCCCTGAGCAACCACCTCACCCGAATCCAGCAACATAGCATGGGTGAATCCAGCAGGAATTTCCTCCACATGGTGGGTGATCATCACCATCGCCGGGGCGTCCGGATCCACGGCCAATTCCCCCAGGTAGCCAACCAAATCCTCACGGCCACCCAGGTCCAAACCCGCGCCGGGTTCATCCAGCAACAGCAGCTCTGGGTTGGTCATCAACGCACGGGCAATAAGTACGCGCTTTTTCTCCCCCTCGCTGAGCGTTCCCCACATGCGGTCCTTCAAGTGCGAAGCACCTACCTGCTCCAATACAGCGTCTGCGTGGCCGAAATCCATGTCATTGTATTCCTCGCGCCACCGCCCAAGAATGGCGTAGCCTGCGGAAACCACCAGGTCACTGACTTGCTCTTCCGTCGGGATGCGGTTAGCCAGAGCGGAAGACGACATACCAATCATGGTGCGCAGGTCACGCATATCTGTCTTGCCCAGTTGTTCACCCATGATGTGCGCAATGCCGCTGGACGGAAATTCCTCAGCCCCAGCCAAACGCATAAGAGTGGTTTTGCCTGCACCATTAGGCCCAAGAACCACCCAGCGTTCATCTAATTCAACTTTCCACGTCAGCGGACCAACAAGGTTTCTGCCACCTCGGATGAAAGAAACGTCGTCAAAATCGATAAGCAAATCTGGATTAAAATCGTTCACCTTCTCCATCATGGTGGAAAGTGCAGGAAAAATCACTATTTTCAGCCGTGTCCCGCTACTTTTGTTGATCTAGACTTTTAGGGAGTCGGTCTCAGGCAGTGCGCACGGGCAGACATCCAGGTTTTCGTAACGTTTACGTAACGCAGTTTCTCGCCGCACTACCTGTAGCAGACCTCAAGAATGCGAATACACCACATCCATCACCCGCGCATCAGCGTTGGGTCCCTGCAATCGGAAGGTAATAAACTGTGACCGGACGACTTGGAATAGACGACGTCCGCCCCGTTGTGTCAGGCGGAGCCTATCCATCTAAAGCTGTTGTGGGGGAACTTATCCCTGTTTTTGCTTTTGTATGGCGTGAAGGCCATGACGCGCTCTCCGCGACCCTCAACGTGAAAGGCCCCGATGATTCATCTGTGGCCCCGCGCACCAAGCGGATACCCATGCAGCGCAGCGATGATGACCCAGACCAAGTCAATGCCATTTTCGTTCCCGATGTACCCGGTCGTTGGACTTTCCGCGTGGATGTATGGTCCGATCCGCTCGCCACATGGCGGCACGCTGTGACCGCAAAGATTGAGGCCGGACAGTCCGCTGAAGAACTTGCCAATGATCTTGAGCATGGCGCCCGGTTGTTTGAAAAAGCCGCGAAAGCTGTCCCCAAAGCGCAACGTCCGCACCTTCAGGACGTGGCGCAATCGCTGCGTGGCAATGGCGACCTACGTGCTCGCGTCGCACCCGGATTGTCCCGCGAAACTTTAAACATTCTTGAGCTTCATCCACTGCGTGAACTACTCACGCGCGGCAAAGGTCACAAGGTTAATGTAGAGCGTCGTAAAGCCTTGGTGAGCTCTTGGTACGAATTCTTCCCCCGCTCCACGGGCGGCTGGGACGAGAACGGCAACCCGGTGCACGGCACCTTCGCCACCGCCGCCGAAGAACTGGACCGTGTGGCACGGATGGGCTTTGACACTGTGTACTTCCCGCCGATCCACCCGATCGGCGAGGTCAACCGCAAGGGTCGCAACAACACTCTTGACCCCGAACCACACGATGTAGGCTCCCCGTGGGCTATCGGTTCAGAAGCCGGTGGCCACGATGCGGTACACCCGCAACTGGGCACCATTAAGGATTTCGACGCCCTGATGGCCAAGGCCAAGAAGCTGGGTCTTGAGGTGGCCCTGGACTTGGCGTTGCAGTGCGCGCCTGATCACCCCTGGGCCGCAGAGCACCCCGAATGGTTCACCGTGTTGCCGGACGGCACGATTGCCTATGCAGAAAACCCACCGAAGAAATACCAGGACATTTACCCCCTGAACTTCGACAACGATCAAAAGGGCATCTACAAGGAAATTCTCCGCGTGGTGCAGTACTGGATCAAACATGGTGTGCGCACATTCCGCGTAGATAACCCCCACACCAAGCCAGCAAACTTCTGGGAATGGTTGATTTCCACTGTGCATGAAACCCACCCTGAAGTGATTTTCCTGGCCGAGGCGTTCACCCGCCGCCCACGCCTCTATGGCTTGGCCAAGGTTGGGTTCTCCCAGAACTACACGTATTTCACCTGGCAGACCAACAAATACGAACTCACACAGTTTGGCGAGGAAATCTCCCGTATGGCTGACATCAGCCGTCCGAATCTGTTTGTGAACACCCCGGATATTCTGCACGCATCGTTGCAGCACGGCGGTCGGGGAATGTTCGCCATTCGCGCCGCTCTCGCTGCCACCTTGTCTCCACTGTGGGGTGTCTATTCGGGCTACGAACTCTATGAAAACCAGGCGGTGAAGCCTGGCAGCGAAGAATACATGAACAGCGAAAAATATGAGCTTCGCCCCCGCGATTTCGACGCGGCGTTGGAGAACAACGATTCGCTGGAGCCGTTCATCACCGCCCTGAACCGCATCCGCAAGGACAACCCGGCGTTGCAGCAGCTACGTAACATCTACTTCCACCAGATTGATAACGACAACCTGATTGCGTACTCCAAGGTTGATGCGCTGACAGGCAACTGCATTCTGGTGATTGTGAACTTGGACCCCTATAACGCCCAGGAAGGCACCATCCACCTGAACCTACCGGAACTGGGCCTGGATATGGATTCCACGTTCGAGGTCTACGACGAGATTACCGGTGCCACCTACCACTGGGGAACGCACAATTTCGTGCGTCTGGAACCGTGGAACAACGTCGCCCATGTGTTCGTCCTTCCAGAGATTCCTGCCAACAGGCGCGAAAAACTGGCATGGTTGCATGTAGACGAATATCGCGGCTAAAACCCGCCCCCTATGTCCCTTCTGAAGATAGGAACTACCATTGACCCCCGCACCTGAGCACGATCCCCGCTTCATTTTCGAAGAAGACCTGCACCGCCTACGTCACTGCCAACACCACGATCCTCATGGTTTCTACGGTTGGCACGCCGTTGACGGAGGTGCGGTGGTGCGCACCCGCCAACTAGGAGCGGAGCGCGTTGAGCTGCTTATCAACGGCCGCAGTCCTGTTGACATGGACCCCATTGGCGACGACATCTTCGCCATCTGGCTTGACGACGCCCAGCCGCAGGACTATCGCCTGCGCATCACCTGGCCCAACCAGGATCCCATCACCACCGCCGATCCTTACTATTTCCTACCCACACTTGGCGAAACGGACATCTACCTCATTTCCGAAGGCCGTCACGAACGTCTCTGGGAGGTTCTTGGTTCCACTGTGCGCAGCTACACCACCGTCATGGGTGAGGTCCACGGCACGTCCTTCGCTGTTTGGGCACCCAACGCCATCGGTGTTGCCGTGGTGGGCGACTTTTGCGGATGGAACTCATCCCAATACCCCATGCGCTCCCTCGGAAGTTCCGGGATCTGGGAACTGTTCATTCCGAACGTCGGTGACGGCGACGTGTACAAGTACGCCATCCAGACACGTGAAGGTCACCGCCGTGACAAGGCCGACCCATTGGCTAAGCTCTCGGAGACCCCACCGCGCACGGGTTCGGTGGTCACTACCTCCCAGTACACATGGCAGGACAGTGAGTGGATGGAGCGTCGAGAAGCGATCAACAACATCGACGCACCCATCAGCGTGTATGAGGTGCACCTTGGGTCCTGGAAGCAGGGACTGAGCTACAGCGACCTCGCCACAGAACTGGTGGATTACGTAGTCGAGCAAGGCTTTACCCACGTCGAGTTCTTACCCGTCGCGGAACACCCCTTCGGTGGTTCCTGGGGATATCAGGTGTCCGGCTACTTCGCACCCAGTTCCCGCTGGGGCACCCCTGATGAATTCCGTGCCCTTGTTGATGCCTTCCACCAACACGGCATCGGTGTGCTGGTGGACTGGGTGCCGGGGCACTTCCCCAAGGACGATTTCGCCCTCGCCCGCTTCGACGGTGAAGCCCTCTACGAGCACCCTGACTGGCGGCGCGGCGAGCAGAAAGAATGGGGCACCTACGTTTTTGATTTCGGCCGCACCGAGGTCCGCAACTTCCTAGTGGCCAATGCCCTCTACTGGCTCGACGAGTTCCACATTGATGGCCTGCGTGTTGACGCCGTGGCCTCCATGCTCTACCTCGATTATTCCCGCAAAGACGGCGAATGGCTGCCCAACCAATACGGCGGCCGCGAAAATCTTGACGCCGTGCAACTCCTGCAGGAAGTCAACGCCACCGTCCACCGCGCCTTCCCTGGGGTTCTCACCGTTGCCGAAGAATCAACCTCTTGGCCTGGCGTGACCGCCCCCACCGAAGAGGGTGGTCTTGGCTTCTCCTTGAAGTGGAACATGGGCTGGATGAACGACACCCTGGAGTACTTCTCCAAGGACCCCGTGCACCGCGAATACCACCACAATGAGATCACTTTCTCCATGGTGTACGCCTACTCGGAGAAGTTCATCCTGCCGTTCTCCCACGATGAGGTCGTCCACGGGAAAGGCTCCTTGTGGAACCGCATGCCCGGCGATGCCTGGAACAAAGCAGCAGGTCTCCGCAGCCTATTCGCCTATATGTGGGCGCACCCCGGCAAGAACCTGCTTTTCCAAGGCCAGGAGTTTGGTCAGATAGAGGAATGGTCCGAGGCCCGCTCTATTGACTGGTATGACATGGAAGGCTGGGAAGGCGAATATCACTGCGGCATCAATGCCTTGGTCCGCACCCTGAACAGCCTGTACAAGGAACTGCCCGCACTGTATTCGCAGGACCACAACTATGAAGGGTTCAGTTGGGCCAAGTCCGACGACGCAAGCCACAACGTTCTGGCGTTCCACCGACACGGCACTGACGGCTCCAAGCTACTCTGCGTGTTCAACTTTGGTGGAGCATCCCATCTGGGGTACACACTCGGCGTGCCGGAAGGCGGCCAGTGGGTGCGCATCCTCAACACGGATGACGGAATCTACGAAGGTGCCGACAACGACCTTCCTACTGAGGTTGAGGCCGTGTCCTTCCCCTGGGATGGATACGACTTCTCCGTGCAACTTCACGTGCCCGCCATGAGCGGCCAGTGGTACTGCTGGGAACCAGAGAAGTAATTAATTTCCTCCGGACATAACGCGCAGCGTCTAGAAGATCCATCATGGTGCTTCTAGACGCTGTTTCACTGCCACACAGTGCGCGGGTTCAGAAAAGAGCATTCGCCATCCGCGCACGAGCATCAGCCACGCGCGGGTCGCCCGCATCAAACAGAGCAAACAACTCCACCATGCGAGTACGCACCCGCTCCTTATCTTTCATAATTACTGCCAACAGGCGATCAAATGCCTGTTCCACCTTACCTGCGGCTATCTCGGCATCAGCGGCAGTCAGAGCAAGATCGACATCGCCCGGCGCGGCGTCGGCACACGCAATGGGATCAGCCTCGCCATCAGCCATGGCGGCCGAAATACGGGCAAGGAATCGGGCATTATCGCGGGCAGCTTTAGCCTCAGCATTGGCCGGTTCTTGAGCGAGGATGGAATCATAGACGGCAATTGCAGCATCAAAATCGCCGTTATTCAGTGCCTCTGTAGCGGGCTCAAAGCGCGGATCCTCGGGGGTGCTCTGCGCTGGAGCACCCTGCGCACCCTCATCATCCGATCCCTCAGCAGCTGCGTCACTCAACCCGACGAGCTTGCCCTCAACGGCCGAGACCACGGCAGTAGTCCACTGCTGAAGTGCCTCCAACGGTTGACCGCCCTGGAAATCAGCGAGTGGGCGGCCGTCGGCAAGCGCAATAACAGTGGGAAGCCCGGTAACGCCGAGCATCTGGGCTAATTCCGGCGTGGCATCTGCATCAAGGTAGGCGAAAATCCAGGCGAGGTTGGCCTGTGTTGCTAGCGTGGTAAAGTCAGCGCGAAGCTGTTCGGATTGCTCACTCCGGGACGTTCCTACCAGCACAATCACTGGAACCTGTAAGGAGCGACGCACCACATCATGCTCAAAATTCTCTTGCGTAATGGTTAACGTCGGTGCCACACTACCGGCAGGCTGGCGGCTAGCCTGGGCACGTGCCTCCGCGCGGGCTTTGACCTCACCAAGGTCGATGGCTCCGGCAACAAAACGGTCAGGCGTCGTCATTCTTTTGTCCTTTCTTTATTGCGATAGGTGGCGTTCCACCGACTCAACTTTAGCCGTAATTTGATTCGTGTACCCGGGCCGGATATCGGCCTTCAGCACCAGCGACACGCGTGGCGATACCTCCAACACAGCGTCGGTGGCGCGTTTGATCACAGACATGACCTCATCCCACTCCCCTTCCACCAAGGTGAACATGGCGTTTGTCTCATTGGGCAGCCCGGATTCTCGGACGATCTTGATGGCAGCGGACACCGCCTCTGACATTTCGGCCTGGTTATTGGGGGTTTCGGTGGGGGCGACGGAGAAAGCAATAATCATGAGTTACAGGGTAGTCACATGATGAGGTTCATTGTGACTTTTGGCGCATTGTGTCAGCGATCGGACTACACTTGTAGGCATGACTCATGATATTTCTTCCATTGATATTCCCCACGAGTACGTCATCTGCCTCGATCACGTAGGCATCGCCGTGCCGGATCTTGACGCCGCCGTTGAGTTCTACCGCTCCAACTTCGGCTGGGTGAACCACCACCAGGAAACCAATGAGGAGCAGGGTGTCGTGGAGGCCATGATCGGCCCGAAGAACCTTGGTGCCACCGATGGCATGGTGCAGCTCCTCGCTCCGCTGAACGAGGACTCCACCATCGCCAAATTCATCGATAAAAAAGGCCCTGGCCTGCAGCAGATGTGCGTGCGCACCAACAACATTGACGCACTGAGCGAGCACCTGCGCGCACAGGGAACCCGCCTGCTGTACCCCGAACCCAAAATCGGCACCGGCGGAGCACGCATCAACTTCGTTCACCCGAAAGACGCTAACGGCGTTCTTCTCGAAATCACCGAACCAGCCTCCTAACCAACCGCTTATCGACGCCGTTCCCAGCACGGCTTGTGCCAATGCCTACGGTCGTCCGCACCCCGCCCGTAATCCCGTGGCCACGCAACAATGTGTGCCACGCCGGGCGGGATATTTTGATTGCATCCTGGGCACACGTAGTATTTCTTCGCCGCAGCCGATCCCATGTGCCGCACCAGATATATTTCCCCAAACGCATCCTGCGTCTGGGTGCCAAAATACGCAGCGCCATCCTGAGGCAGCTGACGAGACGGAGTCGTATTCAACCGCCTATTTTTTCGTGGCATGCTGCACCGCTTTCCTCACTGATCCTCTAGAAGAGCCGAAGCTCATCAGATTCAATGCCGCGCAACGCCTGATAGTCCAACGTCACGCATCGGATTCCGCGATCCTCCGCCAGCGTCCGAGCCTGTGGCTTAATCTCCTGCGCCGCAAAGACCCCCTGCACCGGCTTCAACAGCTCATCCCTGTTCAGCAGCTCCAAATACCGTGACAGCTGCTCTACACCATCAATACCACCGCGACGTTTAATCTCCACAGCAACCGTTGCGCCGTCGCTATCCCGGCACAAAATATCCACCGGGCCAATCGCCGTCGGGTATTCACGGCGGATCAGCGTATACCCATCCCCCAATGTGGTGATGTGATCGGCTAACAGCTCCTGAAGATGCGTCTCCACCCCATCCTTAACCAGCCCGGGATCCTCGCCGAGGTCGTAGTAGTAATCCGAATGCACCGCCTCCAACGTGATGCGCAGCTGCTCCCCCTTCTTGTTCTCCACGATCCACATGCGCACGCCCACATCCTGCCCGTCTACATCGGTAATCTCCTGCTCCTCCAGGGTGCATGGCGGTGTCATCCAGTTCAATGGCTTATATGCACGGTCATCAGCGTGAATGGACACAGACCCATCGGCCTTGACCATCAACAAACGATCCGCCATCGGAAGGTGCGCTTCCAACCGGCCAACATAATCCACGGAGCAACGGGCAATGACAAGACGCATTCCCCTACCTTATCCCACACCCAACAAAAATCCGGTCAATCCGGTGTGTGCTAGCGGCCACCCAATTCCCGGGCCTGCTGTATTGCAAAATGACGCATAGCCTGGCGCGGATTCACCCGAATCACCTGACGCGTTGGCGCTGACTCCAACCAGGCAATAAACGCCGTATCCCCACGGTTTTCAAACGCCAACTCATATTCCGTGCCCGCAATCTCGATCAACAAAATACGAGTGTTCGGGTGCATGTACAGCACCTCGTTCGAGGTTGGCTCGCGGCGAGCCAGCACCTTCAAATCCCCTCGCATAACAAAAAGATCCGCTCGTGGTGACAGTGATCGAAGCTTGTAATACTCAATCTTTTCACCTACGTAGCGGATCGCACCGTGCCTCCAACCGTGATCTCCCGGCGCTGGCATCTTACGCAGTAACACCGGTGTGCCCTTGGAACGCAGCGTGATAAAGCGCCATGTGGCCAGCAGAGTAATCACAATGACGGCCAGAATCAGCGCAAACCACACATATTCCATAGCGGTGTCCCTCTTGAAAGTTGCTCCAGGTGTGTGAACCTAGATGGCGTTTAAGCTGTTAACAGCTCATAGTACACTTTATTAGAGTTTTATTAAAAACTGGGGCGTTGCTTAGTGCACCCAGCCCCGTCGAACTGCGGTTTTAGATGTCTACGGCTACGTGTAAGCCGCTTCCCTTCATATCACCATGTCACATGCCGTCAACGCAAAAAAGGACCCTCCCCCATGATGGGAAGGGTCCTTAGGTCACCATGCGCAGTACGCTTCTCAACACCGCGCACTCACGACGAGCGTGTGCTCTAGGCCGTCGTTATGACTCCTGATTTCGCCGAACCGCACGCAGTTTAGCTTCACCAAGAGCCTTGGTCTCCTCATCGTCCGATGCCGCCGCAGCTTCAGCCTCAGCAACATCAATCTCGTCCACCCACACGGCGAATTCAGCAAGGATAGTTACCTTGTCCTCGGAGATCGACAGAAAACCACCCTGTACAGCGGCGACAAGCTTGTCACCATCTACAGGACGGATGACCACAACACCATTGTCAACCAGCTGGCCAAGCATAGGTTCATGGCCGGGCAACACGCCAATCTCACCCTCAGTGGTCTGCGCAGTGACGATGCTGGCCTGACCGGACCACAGCATACGTTCAACAGCAACCAGTTCAACGGCGATTTCAGCCATGTGACACGCCCCTCTACTCTCCGGTCAGCTTCTTGTATGCGGCCTCGACGTCTTCCAATCCACCCAAACCATTGAAAGCCTGCTCTGGGTAGTGGTCAAAGTCACCATTGCAGATACGCTCGAATGCCTCGATCGTCTCCTCTAGCGGCACATAAGAGCCGGGGATACCGGTGAACTTCTCTGCGACGAAGAAGTTCTGGCCAAGGAAACGCTCCAGACGGCGGGCACGCTGAACCGTGATCTTGTCTTCTTCAGACAGCTCATCCATACCAAGAATGGCGATGATGTCCTGAAGTTCTTTGTTCTTCTGCAGGATATTGATCACGCGCTGAGCCACTGCGTAGTGGCGCTCGCCCACAATGCCAGGCTCCAAAATACGAGACGTGGAGGTCAGCGGGTTCACAGCCGGGTAGATACCCTTCGAGGCAATGCCACGGTCAAGCTCGGTGGTGGCATCCAGGTGAGCGAAGGTCGTGGCCGGGGCCGGGTCGGTGTAGTCGTCGGCGGGCACGTACACGGCCTGCAGTGACGTAATCGACTTACCCTTGGTGGAGGTGATTCGCTCCTGCAGGATACCCATCTCATCAGCCAGGGTGGGCTGGTAACCCACAGCGGACGGCATACGGCCGAGCAGGGTGGACACCTCGGAACCTGCCTGCGTGAAACGGAAGATGTTGTCAATGAACAACAGCACGTCCTGGTGCTGAACATCGCGGAAGTACTCCGCCATGGTCAAGCCCGACAGAGCCACACGCATACGGACTCCTGGAGGCTCATCCATCTGACCAAAGACCAGTGCGGTGTCCTGAAGAACACCCATTTCTTCCATCTCAAGGAACAAGTCCGTACCCTCACGGGTACGTTCGCCCACACCGGCAAACACCGAGGTACCGGAGAATTCGCGAGCGATACGGGTGATCATTTCCTGGATCAACACCGTCTTGCCCACACCAGCGCCACCGAACAGGCCGATCTTTCCGCCCTTCACGTACGGGGTGAGCAGGTCAATGACCTTAATACCGGTTTCCAGAATCTCGGTCTTACCTTCAAGCTGGTCAAAAGGTGGCGGGTCGCGGTGGATGCCCCACTGCTCACCGTCACGGCCGAGACCAGGCTCGTCAAGGCAGTCACCCAGTGCGTTGAACACGTGCCCCTTCACAACGTCCCCAACCGGGACGGAAATAGGTTTGCCGCTGTCAACAACCTCGGCACCACGGACAAGACCGTCGGTTGGTGCCATGGAAATAGCACGAACCAGGTTATCGCCGAGGTGCTGTGCCACCTCAAGGGTAATGGTTTTGGCGACTGCTTCGAGGGTGACCTCGACAGTCAGTGCGTTAAACAGGGCCGGTAGCTCGCCGCGCGGGAATTCCACGTCGACGACCGGACCAATGACACGCACGACACGGCCGACGGTAGCCGCCTGCTGTGCGTTCTGCTCGTTGAGAGCTGTAGTCATAATCTAGTCACTTTCTCCGCTTTCGGCGAGCGCACCAGCGCCACCGACGATCTCTGTGATTTCCTGGGTAATCTGTGCCTGGCGGGCTTGGTTAGCCACACGGGACAGATCTTTAACCAACGCTGTGGCGTTGTCGGTGGCAGACTTCATGGCGTTACGGCGAGATGCCGACTCCGATGCTGCAGCTTCCAAAAGCATGGCGTACAGACCACGTGAGACGTACTGCGGAAGCAACGCCTCCAAAAGAGTGTCCGCATCAGGTTCGAACTCGTAGTCTGAGGTGGCTTTATCCTCGCCACTGCCCAAAATGCCATCATCACCGAGGTCAACCTCGTCAATTTCAATGACAGGCTCCATGGGAAGCAGTTGGTGGGCGCGTGCAGTCTGAGTCAACATAGATTCAAACTCGGTATACACCACGTGAAGCTGATCAAAGCCTTGGACAGGAGTACCTTCCTCGCCATTGACGCCCTCACGCCACTTGGCAGTGCCCACAGACCCGGCAACAAACGCATCTACGAGGTGACGACGCAGGTCATGAGTATCCTGGTATTTCGGATCTTGGGAAAAACCAGACCATGCACCTGCAATATCTTCGCCACGGAACTTGTAGTAGCCAATGCCTTTGTTACCAGCGACATACAAGACAACCTCGTAGCCCTTATCTTCAAGAAGTCCACGCAGTTCCGCAGTTTTTTTGAAGACGTTGTAGTTGTAGCCACCTGCCATGCCACGGTCACTCGTGACCACCAAGATTGCGGCACGCTTGCCGTTCTCACGCTCACGGAGCATGGGGTGATCGAGGGAACTTGCGGACGCCAGACGTTCCACCACATTGCGGATCTCTCTGGCGTACGGAAGCGAAGCCTCAACCCGTGCCTGGGCCTTGGTGATTCGCGAGGTGGCGATCAGTTCCTGGGCTTTGGTGATCTTCTTGGTCGAGTTCACCGACTTGATTCGGTTACGTAATTCGCGAAGATTTGCCATGGATTATCGCCTCCCTTCTTTTCCTTGGACGGTCATAGTGCTCTACTACCAGCCCTACTTTTTAGCCGTCTTACGGGACACCGTGATCTGGTTCTTCTGCAGTTCGCCTTCAGCCAAAGGATCAACGTCAGGGTCGTGAATCACGGGAGTGCCATCAGTGGTTTGGAAGGTGCGTTTGAACTGATCAGTAGCCTCAACAAGCGCGGTCAGAGACTCTTCAGAGAAAGCAGCACCGCCCTTGATCTGCTCGTACACTGCCGGGATGTTAGCGTGCAGGTACTCGTGCAGTTCTACTTCAAAGCGGCGGACATCTTCGACGGGAACGGTGTCAAAGTGGCCTTCGCCAGCCAACCAGATGGACACCATCTGGTCTTCCACAGCCATGGGGTTGTTTTCAGACTGCTTGAGCAGTTCAACCAGCCGCTGACCACGCTGAAGCTGTGCTTTAGAAGCCGGATCAAGGTCGGATGCGAATGCGGCGAATGCTTCCAAGTCGCGGTAGGCCGCAAGATCAAGACGCAGAGAGCCAGACACTTTCTTCATACCCTTGGTCTGAGCTGCACCACCCACACGAGACACCGACACACCAACGTTAATGGCGGGACGAACACCCTGGTTGAACAGATCAGACTCAAGGAACACCTGTCCGTCGGTGATAGAAATCACGTTGGTCGGAATGAAGGCGGAGACGTCGTTAGCTTTAGTCTCAATGATCGGTAGAGCGGTCATGGAGCCTGCGCCCATGTCGTCGGACAACTTAGCGGCACGTTCCAGCAAGCGGGAGTGCAAGTAGAACACGTCACCTGGATATGCTTCACGTCCCGGCGGACGACGCAGCAACAGTGAAATGGCACGGTAAGCTTCTGCCTGCTTGGTCAGATCATCGTAGATCACCAAGACATGCTTGCCCTGGTACATCCAGTGCTGGCCGAGAGCAGCACCAGCGAAAGGTGCGAGCCATTTGAAGCCAGCGGAATCAGATGCCGGAGCTGCGACGATAGTGGTGTATTCCAGCGCGCCATGCTCTTCCAGGGTACGACGAATCGCCGCGATGGTCGAGCCTTTCTGGCCGATGGCTACGTAGATGCACCGCACCTGCTTGGTGGGATCACCAGATTCCCAGTTGGCTTTCTGGTTAAGAATGGTGTCCAAGCAGACAGCAGTCTTACCAGTCTTGCGGTCGCCAATGACCAGCTGACGCTGACCGCGACCGATGGGGGTCATGGCGTCGATAGCCTTAATACCGGTCTGCAGTGGTTCACCCACGGGTTGGCGCTGCAGCACAGACGGTGCCTGCAACTCCAGCACACGGTCTTCTTCTTTTTCAATTGCACCCAGGCCGTCAATGGGCTGGCCCAGGGGGTTAATGACGCGGCCGAGGAATGCATCTCCGACCGGTATGGAAAGGACCTCGCCGGTCCGCTTTACTTCGTCGCCCTCTTTAAGAGTCTCGTAGTTACCCAGCACCACGACACCGATGCGGTCAGTGTCAAGGTTCTGTGCGACGCCAATGACGCCGCGCGGGAACTCAAGCAGCTCATTCGCCATGACTGACGGGAGGCCCGAAACCTGGGCGATACCGTCAGCTGCCGAAATGACCACACCGACCTCCTCACGGGAGGCCTCCGGGGAGTAGCTCGAGGTGTAGTTCGCAATCGCGCTACGGATCTCATCGGAGGAGATCGTCAGCTCCGCCATGTTCTTCCTGCTCTCGGTTGTTTCTTCCAGCATTGTTGTCTAGTAATTAGTCGTGTCTTAGACGATGCCTGCGCGCAGACGTTCGAGTTTACCTGCGGTACTGCCATCGATAACTTCGTCTCCGACTCGGATGACCACTCCACCGAGGAGGCTGGTATCGACCTCAGAGTGGATGCTCATCTCACGACCATAAATTCGGCCCAGTTTTGCGGCCAGTGCTTGCTCTTGTGGTGTGCTCAACGCAACAGCTGCGATGACGTGTGCGACAGTCTTTCCCTGCAGTTCAGCTGCGAGGGCGGACAAATTCGCAATATCGTCAATGAGATTGCTGTCTGGGCGTCCCACCACTTGCAGCGCCAGGGCCTCAGTGACGGCGCTGACTTTTCCGTACAGCACAGATGCAAGCAGTTGACGTTTAGCAGCGACAGTTGTTGTCTTGTCGCTCAGCAGCTGGGTGAGCTGCGTCTGGCCCTCCAGGATTCGGCTGAGGCGGAAGAGTTCATCCTCCACCTGGGCCAGTTGCCCCTGCTGTTCCGCGGACCGGAGAAGAGCGCGGCGGCCCAACGCAACCAAACCCTGTCGCATTTCGCGCGGGGTGGACCACACCTGGGCCGCAGCATCGGTGAGGAGTGCAAGGGTCACTGCGGACACATTGCCACCAAAAACTTCCTTCACCAGACCAGAGCGCTGCTCCGCAGGAGCTGATGCCTCAGCCACTGCGACGCGCAGGCCGCGGTCGCCGTCGAGGACATCAACGACGTCGAAAATTTCGGTACCGGTCTGTGCGGCAACTACGACTGCATTGTCAATGCCAGACAGGGTGTTGTCTAGGTTCAAAGTTGCATTCGCAAGTGCTTCGCGGCTCGCTGCGTGCATGTCGCTCACTTTCCTGCTGGGGCCACAGTGTCAAGATCGGACAGGAAAGCATCGATCGTTCCCGAGCGTTTGACATCGTCGGAGAGTTGCTCCCCGAGGAGGCGTTCGGCCAGGTTGATCGAGTTCTGTCCCATCTCACGGCGCAGCTCTGTGACGACCTGCTCACGCTGGGCCTGGAGCTGCTTTTCACCGGACTCAATGATGCGGTTGCTTTCTTCGGTGGCCTGGGCCTTCATATCCGCGACAATTTGCTTGCCCTTTTCGCGGGCTTCTTCGCGGATCTGTGCAGCTTCGGCACGAGCCTCAGCAAGCTGTGCGTTGTACTTTTCAAGGGCTGCCTTGGCTTCCGCCTGTGCAGCTTCGGCACGCTGGATGCCACCCTTAATCCGGTCCTCACGCTCAGTTAGGACCTCCTGGAACTTTGGAAGAACAAACTTCCAAAAGAGGAACAGGACGACGATGAGCGAAACTGCGGACCAGACGACATCGTATGACGCAGGCAGAAGCGGGTTAACGGACTTCTCTAGAGGAAGCCCCTCACCGCCTTCTGATGCGGCCAAGTAGTAAATGACGTTCGTCATGTGTCTGTCGGCTTTCGTTGTCTGTTCGGATTAGGTGAAGATGAAGCCGGCAACCAGGCCGATCAGGGCGAGAGCCTCAACGAAGGCGATACCCAGGAACATGGTGGTGCGCAGCTGACCAGCCATCTCGGGCTGACGTGCCATGCCCTCAAGTGCTTTACCAACGAGGATGCCGATGCCAATGCCCGGGCCGATGGTGGCAATGCCGTAGCCGATGGTGGCGATGTTGCCCGTGATGCCAGATTCAGCGGCCTGTGCGAGGATGACGTCGTTCATGAGTGTGTCGTTCCCTTTCTAGCTGCCCGGACTTTCACCGGGCGAAATATATCTTTATGTGTGTCGGTGTGACTGTGGTCCGCGACCTGCGTACAGGCCAACGGGTCAGTGCTCGTCTGCGTGCAACGCCAATTCGATATACACGGCGGACAGCAGGCTGAAAATATAAGCCTGCAGGAAAATCACCAGTAGCTCAAAGAGTGTGAACGCAATCGCAGCAATGATGGTTCCAAAAGACACTGTTGTCCAACCATTCATCTGGAAGAAGAAGAAGTTGGTGGCAGAGAACATCAGAACCAAAATGATGTGGCCTGCGAGCATGTTGGCCATGAGACGGAGAGTCAACGTGGCCGGGCGCAGGATAAACGTGGAGAGGAATTCCAGCGGCACCACTAGTATGTGAAGCGCTGGTGGCAAATTCGGGATAACAATCGAGGACTTGACGTATTTGAAAAAGCCGTACCGCTTTGCACCTGCATAGATGAAAACAAAGTATCCAACAATGGCGAGCACAAGGGGCATACCCACACGGGCATTGGGCGAGATGTTAAGGCCCGGAATAACCGAAGGAAGGTTCATCGCAAAGATCAGGAAGAACATGGTGGCCAGCACTGGCAAGAAGCGCCGCCCCTCTTTCTTACCCAGAATTTCTTCAGCGATGTTTACCCGCACAAAGTCGAGTGCAATTTCTGCCACGTTTTGCACGCCAGACGGAACCAACTTGGGGCTGCGCATGGCGATAACAAAAAACACTGCAACGACCGCTGCCATAAGCAAGCGGACGAACATCAGACGGTCGATGGCAAACCAGCCGTTCGCTACGTGTTCGAACCACAGGATTCCCGGGAAAAATTCGTGTTCCAGAGAGGGCGCATGGAATTCACCCTTCATGGACAGTGTTGTAACGCTCAGCGTTCTCTCCCGTGTTCGGGCCGCACGGGCATAAAACCGCACGGTGCGATGGACGTCTGAAATCTTCCTTGACCGCTGCGGACTCCGTCGCACATCATCGCAGCGATCATGGGGAAACCGGCAAACATCTTGACTCGCACAAACGCATCTCAAGTAGTTTGTTGGAAACCCGGTGCATAGATTATCAGGTGTTTCTGCGTTTCGACGAAGTACGATGGGGGGTATTTGAACTCCCCCACAGTTCACTGAAATAAATGCCGCCTAAGCGGCGGTTTTCATCACATGTAAGGTCAGTCACACTTGCTAAAACCCGCCCTTGTCGGGGGTAGTTTCTTGCACCATAGTCTGTTATTGGTCCGACCAAAGCGGCAATCCTCGCTGGCATTTCACCAATTACACACCCCAGAACGCCCCCCGTTTTACCCCTCACCTCCTACAAACGCTGTGCGCATGAGGTGAATTTTTAAGAATCAGTATCACCGTTAGTGCGCGCACTGGACCGCGCACTGGACTCAGTGGAAGGTTGTACATAGGTCACCCGCGAGGTAATCACACTCCACACTTCCACGCTAAGCACAGCTATGAGTACAAGGGTTGTGGTGACGACGAAGGCCCAGCGGTCGTAAAACGTCATTCCACGAATGACCATGAGAACCCCCAGCAATACCACAATTTTCAGCAGCCAACTCCCTAGCACCACCGCTCCTGTGGTTGACGGAGTGGTATTGGCAGTAACAAGCACGCTGATCGCTGTGAGCAGCACAAATCCCCCACCGATTGCCGCTCCCATCAGTACTCCCCAGATTCCAGCGATCCCAGCTGCCCAGCCCCAGATAGACAGAGACACGACACTCACTGTCAACAGTGCCAACGATCCAAATCGAATGGCGCGCTGCAGTGGCCGACGGTGGTCGTCAAACTCAGAAACATTGGAGGTGGGTTGAGTAGTCACGAGGGTGCATCTTACCTTGCATCGGTGGCGGTTCGAAGTGACGCTTGTCGATGCCCTTCCGGTGCCCCCGTATTCCCCTCGCCAGTACGCGCAGATCGGAACACAGGACTAAATGTGTACACCAGTGCCATTGCCAGCGATATCAGGATTCCCGCCAGCGCGTAAGGCGCAGGGATAGCACTAAAGGCCACTGCGCCGAAAGCCACCACACTCACCCACATGTACAACAGAAGAACAACACTACGGTGGCTATGCCCCAGGCCCAAGAGACGGTGATGCAGGTGCATTTTGTCTGCACTGAAGGGTGAACGTCCCTTTGACACGCGCCGGACCACCGCCATTACTAGGTCCAGCAGGGGGACGAACACGGCGGCAACGACCACGATGAAAGGGGAAATTAACGCCACCATGTCCACTGCACCATACAGGCTCATGTTGATTTTGCCGGAGGCAGAGGTTGCGGCCGCTGCGAGCAGCAAGCCGATCAGCATAGAACCAGAGTCCCCCATGAAAATGCGGGAAGGTTCAAAATTATGGGGCAAAAATCCCAGGCATATGCCCACCAGCGCAGCGGCAATAATAGCAGGTGGGTAAGCAGAAACGGTACCGCCTTGGTCATGAAGAATCGTCAGAGCAAACACCAAAATCGCACACCCAGAGATCATGCCTAGCCCGGCAGCCAAACCGTCAAGACCATCCACAAAATTGATGGCGTTAATGAGGGTGACAGTGAATAATGCGGTAACAACAGTGGATTGAAACTGATCTATCAGGACGGTCGTCCCATCCCCGAAAGGCAGGTACAACAGCGTCCACGATAGTCCCATCAGACTCATCACCATCGCGCCAAGGATCTGGCCAATAAGTTTGGTGATGGCATCAATTTCAAAAATATCGTCAATGATGCCCACAATCACAATGACAAAGCCAGCCATCACCACAGCCCCCATTTCAGGCGTGATGGGCTTGAAACCCCTGGTCAAAGCCGGAAGTTGTTGTGCAATGAACACGGCAGCCAAGAATCCGGTGAACATGGCAGCACCACCAAGTCGCGGCTTGGGCTGAGTGTGTACGTCACGGTCGCGAATCGCGGCGATGCGGCCGCTACGCACCATAATCGAGCGGATGATACCCGTGCAAAGATAGGTGACTGTGCATGCCACAAGAAAGACGAGACCGAGCTCGCGCAGCGGAATGCCTGCTCCACCCGACCCCATTAGCGAAGGCTTTCCACGTCCACGCCTAGAATTTCGGCGATTTTCTCGGCGGGCACCGCACCTTCACGTAACAGCTTAGGCTCGCGGTGGGACAGGTCAATGATGGTACTGGCCGTGCCGACAGCACATTCTCCACCGTCCAGGTAGACATTGACGGCGGAACCCAGTTGGTTCTTCGCATCCTCAGCAGTGGTTGCTGGTGGCTGACCGGAGATGTTTGCACTGGATACGGCCATAGGCCCGGTCTCACGCAACAACTCTATAGCTACGGGGTGCAAGGGCATGCGTAGCATGACAGTGCCGCGGGTGTCCCCCAGGTTCCAGGGAAGGCTAGGCGCCTGACGAATCACGATGGACAAGCCGCCAGGCCATAATGCCTCAACGAGAGCACGTGCTTGCGGGCTATATTCGGCGACAAGCCCCTGAATGGTGTCCCAGCTGCCCACGAGAACAGGAACAGGCATATTGGGTCCGCGATTTTTCGCAGCCAGCAGCCTGTTCACTGCGTCGTTATCAAACGCGTCGCAGCCAAGTCCGTACAGGGTGTCAGTGGGCAGAACCACGAGCCGTCCACCTTTTACCGCATTGAACGCAGCCCTCAGCCCCAGTTCGCGGCTTTCGCTGTCGGCACAGTCATAGATTCTGCTCAACGTCGTCTCTCCTAGTACAAGGGTTTTCTTACCAAGGTTATAGCTTACGCGCTGTGACAAACCGCTCGCGACCAGCGAGGTCCCGTCGCGCAACAATCTCATCACAGCGTCCCGTCGCAGCCAGTACGGCCTTGACCTCTGCGGAGGTCGTATCGTCGTGTTCAATGCCCAGGTATCCCCTAGGTTTCAGCAGATCAAGCATCACATCAATCATGGGGGTGATCACGTCCATACCGCTAACCCCGCCAAATACAGCCTGTGGCGGATCATAATGCACTTCCGTTTCCACTTCAGCCGCTTCTGGAACATAAGGTGGGTTCGATAACACCAGGTCACACGCACCACGCAGCTGCGGCAATACCTGGTCATACGTAGCATCACCCATCACCAACTCGACCTGCGGAGCGAACGCATCAAAGTTTGCCTGCGCCCATTCAGCCGCCGCCGAGTCAATCTCCACAGCAGTCACACGCGCTGCGGGTACCACCGTCGCCACATATGCCGCAATCGCACCCGATCCAGTGCATAGGTCCACCACTGTGGGCTTATCGACGCCCGCGACTACCGAAACACCCCACTCTGCCAGCAGCTCCGTCTCGGGTCTCGGAATAAAAACGCCTGGACCTACACGCAGTTCAAGTGGCCCCATAGGTGCGACACCCAGAATGTGCTGAAGTGGTTCCCTGCGTGCGCGGCGGGCAACCGCATCGTGAAAACCTGCGGGAGTTGAGTCGTCGCTACGCAGGAAAAGGTCAGTGCGCGAGCAACCCAGCAGGTGAGCAGCAATGAGCTGGGCGTCGTAAAGCGGCGACGCCACCCCCGCATCTGCGAGGATGACGGCAGCAGCAGTGATGTCCTGGGAGATCACTCGGCCTCAAGACGCGCGGCGCGCTCGGCGGTTTGAAGGGCAGTGAACAGGTCGTCCAGTTCGCCATTCAACACTGTGTCAAGGTTGTTGGCTTTATAACCAATACGATGATCGCTGATGCGGTTTTCCGGCCAGTTATAGGTGCGGATGCGTTCAGAGCGATCCATGGTGCGGATCTGCGCGGCGCGCCCCTCGGCTGCTTCGGCATCAGCGGCTTCCTCCGCCATCTGCTGCAGCCTTGCGGCGAGCACCTGCATGGCGCGGGCCTTGTTCTGAATCTGCGACCGCTCTTTTTGGCACGTCACCACAATGCCCGTGGGCAGGTGCGTGATGCGCACTGCGGAGTCGGTGGTGTTCACGCCCTGTCCGCCTTTACCAGAGGAACGGTAGACGTCCACGCGGATGTCTTTATCGTCAATTTCCACGGCCTCCACCTCGTCCGGCTCTGGATAGACCAGCACACCGGCCGCAGAGGTTTGGATACGACCCTGAGATTCCGTGACGGGCACACGCTGCACGCGATGCACTCCACCCTCGAACTTGAACACACTCCAAGCACCATCACGTGAGGGCTGCTTGGAACGGATAGACAAGGTCATATCCTTGACTCCACCCAAATCAGATTCAGACAGTCCAAGGATTTCCGTGGCAAAGCCATGCTTTTCCGCATACCGCTGATACATGCGGGCAAGTTCGCTGGCAAACAGTGCCGCCTCTTCCCCGCCAGCACCCGACTTGATCTCCATGACAATGTCATCACTGTCGTGGGGGTCGCGCGGTGCCAGCAGATCAGCAAGCTTTTCTTCCAACTGCACGGATTCCTCGGCAAGGCGCTCTGCCTCCGCCGCGAACTCGGCGTCCTCGTAGGCCATTTCCTGCGCAGCCTCTAAATCCTCCCGAACCTGCGAGAGCTCGGCGTGAACCTTGATAATGGGCTGCAACTCTGAATAGCGTTTGCCTACCTTGCGGGCCTGAACAGGATCATTGTGCAACTCGGGGTCACTGAGCTGGGCTTCCAAGCCTTGGTACTCGGCGAGGATGTCATCAACAGCCGAAACTTGGTTGGCCATCTTAGGAGAAGTCCTCCTCAACATCACCAGCCATAGGTGCGCTCGACGCGATCTGCATGAGGAATTCACCGTTGGACTTCGTCTTCTTCAACTGCTTAATCAGCAGGTCAATCGCTTGCTGATTATCCAAGTTGGACAGAATGCGGCGAAGCTTGTGCATAATGCGGGCCTCTTCGGGGGCCAGCAGCAACTCATCCTTGCGAGTACCGGACGGGTTCACATCCACGGCGGGGAATACGCGCCGCTCGGAGATACGACGATCCAACTTCAACTCAGCATTGCCAGTGCCCTTGAACTCCTCGAAGATCACGGTGTCACCGGCAGAACCAGTCTCCACCATAGCGGTGGCAATAATCGTCAACGAACCGCCGTTTTCAATGTTGCGGGCAGCACCCAGGAACCGCTTGGGCGGGTACAAGGCGTTGGAATCCACACCACCAGAGAGGATACGCCCCGATGCCGGAGAGCTGTTGTTGTATGCCCGACCCAGACGCGTGATGGAATCCAGGAGAACCACCACGTCTTGCCCCTGCTCAACAAGGCGCTTCGCGCGCTCAATGGCAAGTTCCGCCACAGTGGTGTGCTCACTTGGCGGACGGTCGAAGGTGGAAGCGATCACCTCGCCGTGAACACTGCGCTGCATGTCAGTGACCTCTTCGGGCCGCTCATCGACCAACACAACCATGAGGTAACACTCAGGGTTGTTTTTGGCAATAGCGTTGGCAACGTTCTGCAGAATGGTGGTCTTACCGGCCTTTGGCGGGGAAACAATCAACGCGCGCTGCCCCTTGCCAATCGGCATGATCAAGTCGATCACGCGCGTGGTCAGGATCTTCGGGTCCGTCTCCAGGCGCAGGCGCTGATTCGGATACAACGGGGTGAGCTTGGAAAACTCAGGACGCTGGCGCGCTTCCTCAACGGTCATGCCATTGATGGTGTCCACCCGCACTAACGGGTTGTACTTCTGACGGTTGCGTCCACCCTGGTAGTTGTTCTGCCCCTCACGCGGAGCCTTAACCTGACCAATGATGGCGTCACCACGACGCAGCCCCAGGCGGCGGATCATTTGCTGGGTCACAAACACATCGGCGGGGCCGGACTGGTACCCAGAGGTACGTAGGAAAGCGACATTGTTGTCCACAATGTCCAGGATGCCGGCAACGTTCTGCAGAACATCGTCCTCCCGCACCTCATCGTCATTACGGTTGTCCCGGCCACGGCGTGGCCGTTCACGGCGGTTGTTGCGGCGCCCACGACGATCATCCCCGTCATCATCGCGGTAATTGCGCTGCTGGCGGCGGTCCTGTTGATTGTCGCGGTTGCCGTCTTGGCGAGCATTGTCGTCGCTCGTGTTTGCAGTATTGCCAGCCGAGTCAGCAGATGTATCGGCCGCAGGCGCGGCGTCATCAGTATCGCGGGAATCACGCGCGCCAGAGGCATTGCGCTGCTGTCCGCGCTCCTTATCCCGCTGTTCGCGCTGATTCATGCGGGCACGATTGCGACGTGCACGACGTGCCGCAGACCGGGATTCGTAGCGAACCTCTTCGCCGTCACCTGTGTTGCTGGACTCTGCGGGTGCGTTTGTTGAAGCCTCATCGGCAGCGGCAGCTGCATCGGACGCAGAGGAGGATGACGCGGCGTCGTCACTCGCCGCAGCGACTCGTTTGGTGGCGCGGCGTCGAGTGGGTGCCTTAGTAGGCTCAGTAGTTCCGGCGGCCTCCACGGCCTCTGCCGCCTCTGATGCAGTCTCACGCGCAGGCTTTGCTAACGATGCCCCATTGGATTGAATCGCCTCAATGAGGGCTCCTTTACGCAACGTAGAGGTACCCCGAATACCCATGCGCTGTGCGATTTGGCGTAATTCTGGGAGCCGCAGTGCGCTGAGGTTCTGCTGCTGTGCACCGCTCGTTGAATCGGTGGCGGTGATATCCGTATCTGTCACAGATTTCCTTTCAATGGCTTACCAGGTCACCGCATACTGAGCGAGACCGGAAAGCGGCTGTGAATTTACACTTCTGAGCACCGCAGACTCACGTTCCCATCACAATGAGCCGTGGCCCTTACGGACCTGTGGGTGATGAAGTGCCTCAAATGCATTATCTTTGAGCAACGCAAAAGCGTTTCCAAAGAATTTTGATTAAGCCGACTTTTACAGTGGAGCACCAGCTGAAACGGGTTGCTCATCAGTGACTATTCGCCGGTTCACCAACAGTGTAGCGCACTCACACGAAATTGTGTCATTTACTAGAGTAGTGTCCATGCTCAGCACCATGCATGACATTCCGTTGTCGATCGCACGAATACTCACTTACGGGTCACAAATTCACGGAAATACCACCGTGACCAGCTGCGATAATGGAAGCAAAGAGACCACAACCTTCGCTGAGATCGGAGCACGTGCCGCCGCGTTAGCACATGCGTTGCGCTCTGAACTTAATGTGACTGACGATCAACGCGTAGGCACATTCATGTACAACTGTGCCGAGCATCTGGAGTCCTTCTTTGCCGTCACGTGCATGGGTGCGGTGTTCAACCCGCTCAACAAGCAGCTGATGGATGACCAATTGCAGCACATCATCAATCATGCTGAGGACCAGGTCATCATCGCTGATCCGCGCTTGGCGCATAAGCTTTCGGCGATCCTGGAGCACTGCCCCAGGGTGCGCGCCGTCGTCTTCATCGGCGTCGGTTCCTTGGATGCCGCCATCGCTACCCTTCCAGACGGTGTGGCTGGGTACTCCTATGAGGCGCTTATCGACGGCCACCCCTCAACGTTTTCATGGCCTGTACTGCCAGAAAAAACAGCCGCCGTCTTGTGTTACTCAACGGGAACCACCGGCGCCCCCAAAGGTGTTGTTTATTCGCACCGCTCCATCTATCTGCATTCCATGAACCTATGCACCACGGATTCATTCGCAGTCACCCACGGTGTTCCGTTCCTCTGCTGCGTTCCCATCTATCACGTGCTCAGCTGGGGTATTCCCATTGCCGCGTTTATGTGCGGTGCCCCGCTGGTCTTTCCAGGATCCGATGTATCCGCCCCGGCACTCGCAGCCATCATCGCCACCACACATCCGCGCGTGGCCACCGGTGTTCCCACCCTGTGGATTTCCCTCATGGTGCACTACATCAACAATCCACCGGAGCGCATGAGCCTCACCGAGATTTTCGCCGGCGGCTCCCCCGTCCCGCCGATCCTGATCAAGCTATGGGAGGAACGCTACGGTGTAGACGTCATTCACATCTGGGGAATGACCGAAACCTCCCCCATCGGCACGGTCGCCCGCCCGCCATCAGGCGTGTCCGGCGAAGCGCGCTGGAATTACCGCATCAGCCAGGGGCGATTCCCTGCAAGCATGGAATACCGCGTGGTGAACGATGGCGAGGTTGTTGCCAGCACCGACCGCAACCAGGGGGAAATTCAGGTGCGCGGAAATTGGGTCACCGCATCGTACTACCACTCCCCAGCAGACGTGGAAGGCGGACTCGCCCACACTTTCCGAGGAGACAACATTGACGATGCCCTAGAAAAGTTCACGCCGGACGGTTGGTTACGCACCGGCGACGTAGGATCCGTGACCAAAGACGGCTTCCTCACCATTGAGGACCGCGCCCGCGATGTGATCCGCTCCGGCGGAGAGTGGATTTACTCAGTGCAGTTGGAGAACCTGATCATGGAATCGAGCAGGGTGGTCGAGGCTGCGGTGATCGGTTACAGCGACGAGAAATGGGGCGAACGTCCCCTTGCCGTCACAGTGCTGCATGCTCATGTTGAACCGAACCGCGACACCGCCGAAATCCTCCGCGACGGCCTTCGAGAAAAGCTTCCCAGCTGGATGCTGCCTGAATACTGGACGTTTGTGGACAGCATCGATAAGACATCGGTGGACAAGTTCGACAAGAAGGACCTGCGCAAACACCTCGCCGACGGTGACTTTGAAGTGATCAAGTTGCGTGGCCCTGGCGAAAAGTAAATGCACTTAGTGCACGGTCACCTCAACCGGTCCCGCAACCGGCAACTCCATGACGCGGAGACCAGCATCGCGGGCATCCTGAAGAGATTTCTCGTCCACACCATCTCCTGTAGTCAATACCATGCACGTGGGCCCAGCCCCGGAAAGATAGGCGGCGTAACCCTTATTGCGCAAGCGATTCACCCATTCAGCTGTCACTGGCAGTACATCCGCACGATAGGGCTGATGTAGGCGATCCCTCGTGCCTTCCCACAGCAGTTCTGGGTGATGCTGCAATGCGACGGTCATCACCGCACAGCGCGACACGTTGAAACGTGCGTCAACGTGCGTGACATCCGACGGCAGTACGCGACGCACCGCCTCTGTGGAGGCGTGGAACGCCGGAACCAGCGCAAAAGCACGAATGGAGGGATGCACGGGAATGCTCACCGCTTTGTATTGAGGGTGAGTACGTCCGTCAACAGGAATTTCCGTCCAACTCACCACCGCATTGCCGAGCACAGAGGCAGCAGCGTTGTCAGGATGCCCCTCAAAGGCAGAGGACAGCTGGACCACCTGGGCGTCGTCAAGAGGAAAACCCGCAAGCCCATTCGCCGCAGCAACACCAGCAACAGCGGCAGCGGCAGAGGATCCCAGCCCCCGAGATTGGGGAATATTGTTGTGGCAGACCACTCGCAAACCAGGAACATCCACGTCGGCGGCTTTTAGTCCTGCGCGAATAGCCTTGACCACCAGGTGCGAACCGTCTCGAGGAAGATCGTCTTCGCCTTCGCCGAAAATCTCCACCTCTAGCCCCTGGGGAATGACCTCTACATCCACCGTGTCGTACAACCCCAGCGCGAGCCCGAGGGTGTCAAAGCCTGGACCGAGGTTTGCCGATGAGGCAGGTACTTTGACAGTAACTTTCTGTCCAGCAGGCACTTCAATTGCCATGTGATTATTCGCCCTCCAACCGAATCACGCTGTTGACGGCCTTCACTGCTGGCAGGTTGTTGAGCGACTCAATCGTGGCGGCGAGATCGGATTCCTTGGCCTTATGTGTGACGATGACAAGACGTGCATGATCCTCACCGCCTTCCTCTTGGCGTACGGTCCGCAGGGAAATTCCGCGGTCGCTAAACACCGCAGCGGTTTCGGCCAGGACTCCGATGCGGTCATCGACCTCCATGTCGATGTGGTAGCGGGTTTCTACATCGCCGAAGTCGGCGATAGGCAGACTGGCGTAGGTGGATTCACCTGGCGCACGGCCTCCATGGACTTTATTGCGTGCTGCGCCGACAATGTCGCCAAGAACCGCAGATGCGGTCGGTGCTCCGCCGGCGCCGTTTCCATAAAACATGAGACGACCAGCTGCTTCTGCTTCAATAAAAATGGCGTTGAAGGATTTATCCACGCTGGCCAAGGGGTGGCTGCGCGGGACGAGGGTGGGATGTACTCGAGCGGAAACGGTTTCCTGCCCGTTGTCATCAATGAGTCGTTCGCAAATGGCGAGAAGTTTGATGGTGTAGCCAGCTGACTGCGCAGCTTTGATGTCAGTTGCCGAAATGTTGGAGATGCCTTCGCAATATACATCATCGGAGGTCACGCGCGTGTGGAACGCCAAAGATGCGAGGATGGCGGCCTTGGATGCCGCATCATGGCCATCAATGTCGGCGGAGGGATCGGCTTCGACATACCCCAGACGCTGTGCTTCGGCGAACATGTCGTCGTAGGAGGCCCCAGTAGAGTCCATGGCGTCCAGGATGAAGTTGGTGGTGCCGTTAACAATGCCCTTGACTGACAGAACGCGGTCACCAGCGAGAGACCGGCGTAGCGGGCCAAGCACCGGGATTGCTGCGGCGACAGCTGCTTCAAAGTACAAATCGACGCCCGCTTCATCAGCCGCTTCTGCCAACTCTGCCGAGTGCGCAGCTACGAGGGCTTTATTCGCCGTAACCACTGATTTTCCGGCACGGAGCGCGGCAAGCACGACCTCACGGGGATAGTCGATACCGCCGATAACCTCAACCACAATGTCCACATCATCGCGGTTGATCAGTTCCATAGCGTCATCGGTAAATAGTTCCTTAGGCACGCCGGGGCGGACTTTGGCAAGGTCCCCCACTGCCACGCCTTTGAGCTCAAAGGCGCCACCGATGCGGTGCACTAAATCATCTTCGTATTTGTTCAGAAGCCGAAGCACTTCACTCCCCACGGTGCCGTGGCCCAAAATGGCGATACCAACCGGCTCGCCAGTACCTTTACCGGGGTTGAAGGTGGATGAGGTTGTAGACATCGTTCTCCCAGTTCTCCCTAAAGTTATCCAGCGTGGGCATTCCCAGTTATTGTAGACCAAGCTGTCTTTCAGCGCCCCTCTACCCCCATCCTTGAAATACTCCTTGGCGCACTCGCACCACACGCCACAACCTTAGATGAAAAGATATCTCCAATGTACTAAATATATTCTTATCCTCATTTTAAATTAATAAAATATTATTTTCTGCTATATTTTTTCAAAGAAATGCTGTTGTGAAAATTTTTTACGTAGCAATACCACTGCATTTCATGGTGCTTGTCGCCTATTTCTTAAGGATAATATTATGAAAATGCCTCGTCGTATCGCCACCAGCATGGTCGCCGCGAGCCTGGCAACGTCTTTAGCCGTCGCCCCGCGCAAGCGCAGAGACTTTCTCATACCGCCCTAGCAACCTCCACTGGTCTTGGTTCAAGCGCGGTTAACACCGTAATCGGTGTGGGCATCAACGTAGCTGTCGCAGTTGCCGTGTACAACTTCCTGGTCCAGAACCGCATCATCGCTCCCATCATCCGCTAGCACTTAGCCGGGAGTTGCACCAAAAAGATCTATCCCTGAACAGGAAAAATCACTGTTTTCTGAGTTCAGGGATAGACCTTTTTGCCGTTCAGCGTGCTACTTGTTCTTACATCACCTCAAGCGCCAAAATATCGTCAATGGTTTCGCGGCGGACCATCAATGTTGTATTCCCGCCCTTCACGCTCACCACAGCTGGCCGAGTGAACATGTTGTAGCGGCTGCTCATGGGATAGCAGTATGCGCCGGTCCCCGCCAAAGCGATGTAGTCGCCGGTCGCAATATCGTTGGGGTACGTGGCATCAGAGACCAGGATATCTCCAGCCTCACAGTGGCTACCCACAATGCGGGAATCTACTTCCTCACCATCAACAAAGCGGTTGACCACACGGGCGTCGTATTCCGCCTGGTAGAGGCTGGGTCGAATATTGTCGCTCATGCCACCGTTCACCGCGAGGTAACGCCGAACCCTATCCGAGGCAACGTGGACGTCTTTGATCACTCCAACTTCGTACACAGTCACTGTCGACGGCCCTGCAATCGCGCGCCCAGGCTCTACTTTCACGATGAGTTCTGGAAGCCCCAGTTCCTTGCTGTGCCGATTCACACGACCGATCAGATCAGCGGCAACAGCAGCAACGTCAAGGCCCTTCTGTTCCTCCACATAGGCGATGCCGTATCCTCCGCCGAGGTCCAGCACGCTGAAGTCGTGTGAAATCTCCTCGCCGAGGGCGTCAAAAAGCTGATCCACCAGCCCCAACACACGTTCAGCGGCTAGGGAGAAGCCTTCCGCGTCAAAAACCTGCGAGCCGACGTGGCAATGCAAACCAACCAACCGCAGGTTTTCGGCACGAACGGCAGCACAGGCGGCGTCGAAAGCCGAGCCGGAAGCCAGGGAAAAGCCGAACTTTTGGTCTTCGTGGCTGGTGGCGATGAATTCATGTGTGTGGGCCTCGATACCAGGTTTCACCCGCACCAGCACGTTTTGTGTGCAGTTTTCATTGGCAGCGATGAGGTCCAGCAGCTCCAGCTCCTGGCTGGCATCAATAACAACAATGCCCACGCCGTTTTTTACACAAGCACGCAGGAAATCGGATGACTTGTTGTTGCCGTGCGCCGCGATGCGCGACGGCGGGAATCCCGCAGCCAAAGCCACCGTAAGTTCCCCGAGCGAGGCCACATCAAGGCACAGCCCTTCCTCATCGACCCACCGCACAATAGCCGTGGTGAGAAAGGCTTTTGACGCATAATGCACACGGTCACCACCACCGAAGGCTGCAGCCATATCGCGACACCGAGAGCGGAAATCGGCCTCGTCTACCACCATGACAGGCGTGCCATATTCCTCGGCAATCTCTCCGAGCGGCACACCCGCGACGGTCACCACGCCGTCTTCTTGACGGCGTGCATTCAGGGGCCACACGTGCGCGGGTAAGCCGTTAAAACCAGTGGCTTCGTCACTATGGCTAAGGTTGTTGGCGTTGTGATCAGCAGACATAGTGCACTCCTACATTCGCTCGGGGGCGGTCACACCGACAAGACCCAAGGCGTTCGCCAGGGCTTGGCGAGTCGCCATGGCCAGCGCAAACCTCGCCTTATGAATTGGCTGTACATCCTCACCTGCTTTCGGCAGGATTTGGCAGTTGTCGTAAAACCTGTGGAACGTACCTGCAAGTTCTTCTGCGTAGCGCGCGATACGGTGGGGTTCGCGGAGTTCAGCGGCTGCCGTGACCACAGCGGGAAACTCACCAAGCGTACGGATGAGGTCGCCTTCGCGTTCATGGGTGAGCAACGAGTAATCCACGTTATCGGTGTCAGCAAGCTCCAACCCAACATCGGCGGCTTTCCGGGCGATGGAGCACAAGCGCGCATGCCCGTACTGCACGTAGTAGACCGGATTGTCTGAGGATTGCGATGCCCACAGGTCCATGTCAATGTCCAGCGTAGAGTCTACCGAGGAACGGATAAGGGCGTAACGCGCGGCGTCGATACCGATCAGTTCCACCAAGTCATCGAGGGTAATCACCGTCCCCGCGCGTTTAGACATACGGATGGCCTCACCGTCTTTCACCAGGTTCACCATCTGTCCAATCAGCACTTCCACCTGCGCCGGATCGTATCCCAGCGCAGCCGCAGCTGCCTTCAGCCTGGCGATATAGCCGTGGTGGTCCGCGCCTAGCATGTAAATGCACAGGTTGTGTCCGCGGCCAATCTTGTCGGCCACGTAGGCAATGTCACCAGCAATATACGCGGCATTACCGTCGGATTTGATCACCACACGATCTTTGTCATCGCCAAACGCTGAGCTGCGCAGCCACCACGCACCATCCGCCTCATACAGGTTGCCGTTGTCCTTCAACACAGCAATCGCGCGATCCACCGCGCCCGACTCGAACAGTGAATTTTCGTGGAAATACACATCAAAGTCGGTGCCAAACTCGTGCAGCGACTCCTTGATGTGATTAAACATCAGCTCCACGCCCGCAGAACGGAACGTCTCCTGCATGTTCTCTGGACTTTGCTCCAGCACCCCAGGATGCTTATCGACGACCATCCGAGCAATGTCCGCAATATACTGCCCACCGTAGCCGTCTTCCGGAGTTGGCTCACCTTTCGCGGCAGCAACTAACGAACGCGCAAACCTATCAATCTGGGTTCCGTGGTCATTGAAATAGTATTCGCGAGTAACGTTCGCGCCTGTGGCACTCAAAATACGCCCAAGTGAATCTCCCACTGCAGCCCAGCGCGTGCCTCCAAGGTGGATGGGGCCTGTGGGATTCGCGGAAACGAACTCAAGGTTGACGACAGTACCCGCATACCCATCGGAATGCCCGTAATTCTCCCCTGCGCGCAGGATCTCTGCCACAATCTGCCCTTGGGCATCGGCAGCGAGTCGAATGTTGATAAACCCGGGACCAGCCACCTCGGCAGACTCAATTGCCGGATTGGTAGCCAGTGAATCTACCAACCACGCTGCTAACTCTCGGGGACTCACGCCCACTTTCTTGGCCGCCTGCAAAGCCACATTTGTTGCATAATCCCCGTGTTCGGGGTTACGTGGACGTTCAACAACCATCGTCTCAGGAAGAACGCTAGCATCTAGCTCCCTATCACTGAGAACGGTGGTTGCGGTGGTTTTAATCAGTGAGGCTAAATCTGCAGGAGTCACGAAAAGCGATTCTATCGCACCACAACGTGTTTCCCGAACTTGGTTTAACCTCCTGAACTCTTAACTTGTGCTAGGACACAACCATCCACCCGAGAATCGGGGTGGACTGCAGGAACACCAGCACACAGACGAACAATATCAAGCCGATGGAGAAGCCAATGATGTTCTTCATAATCTTGGCTTCGCCGTTTTCCATCTGGACCGCAGCGCTCGCGATGGTCAAGGTCTGTGGAGACAGCATCTTGCCGATCACAGCACCAGTGGTATTTGCGCCCACCATGAGAGCGGGTTCCGCCCCCACTGAAGTGGCAGCGGTGGCCTGCATCTTGGAGAACAGTGCGTTGGCGGAAGTTGCAGAACCAGTCACTGCAGTACCAACCCACCCAAGGATCGGCGAAATGAATGGGAAGAAGGAACCAGAACCAGCCAAGAACGCACCAATAGCACCAGTTTGACCAGAGAAGTTCATCACATACGCCAAGCCCATAACCGCTGCAATGGTCAACGCAGCCAAACGCATGCGATAGGCACCGCCGAACAATTCCCCGAATCCCAGTTTAAAGGACATGGGGTACTTTCCACCTTCGGTGTTGAGCATGTAGACAATGACGGTAATCAGGCCAGACAGGAAGAGTAGGGTGCCCGGGTTGGACAGCCAGTTGAAGTTAAACACAGTGGCGGTCAACGGTTTACCAGTGCTGTCAACCAGATGACCATCCAGGCCAGGCCATGGGAATTTAATATCAGTGGAGGTCAGGGCCTTCGGGATATTGACGCCCACGGTCCACAGCTTTGCCACGGCAAAGACCACGATAACCAGTAGGTACGGGAACAGCGCGAGGCTGGTGCGCTGAACGTTGAGTTCGTTTCCGCTGCTTGCACTGGTCTGACTAGCCTGTTCCTCAGGGGTTTTTGGAGCCCACACCATAAGGAACAAGACGCCGACGGTCAGGGAGAGCAGGCAGGCAACCACGTCGGTGAGGTCATAGAGGAAGTAGTTGGACGCGAGGAACTGTCCACTACCGAACGCCACACCCAGCACCAACGCCATGGGCCATACCTGCCTAAATCCGCGGACACCGTCCATGATGAAGCACAGGATAAACGGCACAATCACAGCCAGAACACTGACTTGACGACCAGCCATAGCGGCTACGATTTCTGGCTTAATACCAGTGAGTCCACCAGCGGTGGTCAAAGGAATGGCCATTGCGCCGAATGCCACGGGAGCGGTGTTGGCCACCAGCGTGACCAACACGGCTTTCATAGGCTTCATGCCAATAGCCAGCAGCATGGCAGCCACAATGGCCACAGGCGCACCGAAACCGGCCAGGGCCTCCAACAAGCCGCCAAACGAAAAACCAATAAGTAGGGCCTGTACGCGCATATCCCCACGGCCAATCTTGGAGAAGATCAGTCGGAGATCTTCAAAACGATTGGACTTAACCGTGAGGTCGTACACCCACACCGCCATCCAGATGATGAATACGATGGGGAACAAACCGAACGCGATGCCCTCTGTCATGGTGAGAACCGCAAGATTGGCGGGCATGGCAAACAACACAATAGCGACAATGAGTGCCATGACCATCGCGCCGATTGCTGACCAGTGAGCCTTAAGCTTCACAACCATCAACAACACGAAGAACGTGGCCAAAGGCACAATTCCGACGAGGGCACTGAGCGCTGAGCTATCCGCGACTGCTTTGGTGTTTGATGTAAAAGTGTCAGACGCAGCAAGTGTATGCTGCGCAGTGTTCACCAACGTCGGTGGGGCAGCGGCGAGGAGAAAATCCACCGTAAGCTCCTTTGTGGGATCGAAGGGGTCTCACTTTGGCAAAGTGAGTGGCGGTACGGCACTAGGAAGTATGAAATTTTGGCACAACATAAAAGTGCCCTTGGGTGACGCTCCCCAAGAGGCAGCAAACACCCTTTTTCCTCATTGTGAGCCATTGGGACGTAAATCAATAGCAAAATGGTTCAGATACGACGTGAACCATCCTCAATCTTTCGACCCAGTGGGAGCTATCCCAAGGTCACGGTAGCATTATGATTTGTGTCACATTTTAGCCCCACCGTAAATGTTACCAACCCCGAACAAGGACATAACCACCTTGGGATGAGCATATTTTCAAAACATTAATGTTTCAGAAAAACCGCAGGTTAGGGCTACCTTATCGGGAGGAAGTTAGCACAAAGGAAAGCTAGGATAGGTTATGTCCAGCTAGGTCAGTAGCACTCTGCGATAACACTGCTGTCACCCATGCATGTTTCCGCATAGCTACTCCCTAACCAACCGCCCGATCAGATAAGTGAGGAGCACCCGTGCGTGTCGCTCTCTTCTCCACCTGTATTGGTGATGCCATGTTCCCCGACGTGGTCAAAGCCACTGCAGTGATTTTGTCACGGCTCGGCTATGACGTGGTTTTCCCGCCAGAACAATCCTGCTGTGGACAGATGCACGTCAACACCGGCTACCAACGTGAAGCGATCCCCCAGATCCGCAACTACGTTGATGCTTTCTCTGACCCCTCCATTGATTACGTGGTCGCCCCCTCCGGCTCCTGCACCGGAGCGGTCCGCGAACAACACGAGTTCGTAGCAAAGCGCTACGGCGATGCCGCGCTTGTCGACGGCGCTCGTACCACGGCCGCAAAAACCCTTGACCTGTCCGAATTTCTTATCGACGTCGCGGGCGTCGATAATCTCGGTGCATTCTTCCCGCACCGGGTGACCTACCACTCCACCTGCCACTCTCTGCGCTTCCTGAAAGTCGGGGATCGTCCGCTGCGTCTACTGCGCAACGTTGAGGGAATCGACCTGGTGGAACTCCCCCATGCCGATGAATGCTGCGGCTTCGGCGGCACCTTCTCTGTGAAGAACGCTGAAACATCCGCGGCTATGGTCACCGACAAAACCCGCAATATCCGTTCAACACAAGCCGAATATGTCACTGCCGGTGACGCTTCCTGCTTGATGAACATCGGTGGTGCCCTTTCTCGCCAGCACGGTGGTGTACGTGCTGTGCACATGGCTGAGATCCTCGCCTCCACCAAAGAACACCCCTGGTCCCCCACCTCCGCTGTGTACTCAAAGGAGGCAATGCTATGAGCATCCTACTTGGCACCCCGTCCATGCCGCCACGCGCGCCTAAAGACGTTGGACACCTCCGAGGTGATCGATCCTTCCAAAAAGCAGCACACGTGGACCTCTATAACGCCACGCAGCGCCGCAACTTGCATAAAGCTACCCACACCATTCGCGCAAAGCGCGCTAATGTCATCTCAGAAATCGATGACTGGGAGGATCTACGCGAAGCAGGGTCCGGCATTAAGCGAGACGTGATGGCCCGCATGCCTGAGCTACTGGAGCAGTTTGAGGCAGCCGTCACTGCCCGCGGCGGTCACGTGCACTGGGCGCGTGACGCCAAAGAAGCAGGCGAGATTGTCACCGAGCTGGTGAAGGAAACCGGCGAAACCAATGTAGTCAAGATCAAGTCAATGGCCACGATGGAAATTGGCCTGAATGACCAGTTGCGTGACGCTGGCATCTCAGCCCGCGAAACCGACCTCGCGGAACTGATTGTGCAGCTGGGCCATGACCGTCCCTCCCACATTCTGGTTCCTGCCATTCACCGAAACCGCGCCGAGATTCGCGACATCTTCATCAAGGAGATGCCGCATACCGATGACTCACTATCGACCGAACCGGCCGAACTAGCTGAAGCGTCACGCCTGTTCCTGCGTAAGCAGTTCATGGAAGCAAAGGTCGCTATCTCTGGTGCAAACTTTGGTGTTGCTGAGACAGGGACCGTTGCCATCGTCGAATCAGAGGGTAACGGCCGTATGTGCCTCACCTTGCCTGAAACCCTCATTTCAGTGATGGGCATCGAGAAGTTGCTCCCCACGTACGAGGATTTTGAGGTATTCCTACAGCTCCTCCCCCGCTCCTCCACTGGTGAGCGCATGAACCCCTACACCTCATTGTGGTCGGGTGTGACGGAAGGCGACGGCCCGAAGAACTTCCACATCGTCCTCGTGGATAACGGACGTACCGCAGCACTATCCAACGAAATCGGACGCGAAGCACTGAAGTGCATCCGTTGTTCCGCGTGCTTGAACGTCTGCCCAGTTTACGAACGCGCTGGTGGTCACGCCTACGGCTCCACCTACCCAGGTCCGATTGGCGCTATTCTCACGCCGCAACTGACCGGTATTGACTCCGCACATGACCCGAACGCGTCACTGCCGTACGCGTCCTCGCTGTGTGGCGCATGCTTTGAAGTGTGCCCGGTCCGGATTGATATTCCGTCAGCACTGCTGGAGCTACGCCACCAGAAGATCGAAAGCCACAAGCCCAAGATTGAAGGCGTCATCATGGGCGCCATGGGCCTGACCTTTGGCAACCAGATGATCTGGAGCAACGTCACCAAGATGGTTGCACTGGGACGTGTCCTCGGCGGATTCAACGGCAAGATCACTCATCTCCCCAGCTTCCTCGCCGGCTGGACGGATATCCGCGACACTGCTGTGCCGCCGAAGAAGTCCTTCCGTAAGTGGTTTAACTCGGATGAGGCTAAGGATCTACTAGCTAAATCTAGGGCTGAGGGGATTCCCCACACCACCCCTAAGACTGAGAGTCAAGAGGAGGCACAGTAGATGACCATCACTTCTAAGAGCACTGACAGCGTCAGCAAAGCTCGCGCTTCCCGCAATGAGGCAGCGAAGAAAGAAATTCTCAAGCGCATCCACAACGCGCATCGGCTCGCTCACACCCCCGAGGGACCCTACCCGGTGGTACGTAACTACCACCGCGAGTATGACTTTTCCGACGACGAACTTCGTGAGATCCTGATTGATCGCCTTCTGGACTACAAGGCGATTGTGAAGGAATCCAGCGAGGCTAAGCTGAGCGACACCATTGTGGGACTGCTGGAGGAACGTGGCGCGAAGGATGTGCGCTTCGCCGAAGGACTCGATCCCAAGCTGTTCGCTGGATTCAGCGGCAGCGCCACGCCTGACGACCGCTCCTCCGATCCCCGTCTTCTTGATGCCGTGGATGTTGTGGTCACTGATTCTCACGTCACAAGCGCACAAACGGGCACCATTTGCCTGGAGAGTAATCCCACCAATGGCCGCCGTGCTCTGACGCTGGTTCCCGACTGCCACATTTGTATCGTGCGGCAACCGTCTATCGTCTATGGTGTGCCGGAAATGGTAGAGCGGCTCGACCGTAAGCTTCCCATCACGATGATCTCTGGACCATCCGCAACGTCGGATATTGAGCTCAACCGCGTGGAGGGTGTGCACGGCCCCCGTACGCTCATCGTGGTTATCGTCTCGTAAGCACGACACCGACATAAACCCGCAGTGAACACCTATCCTGCGGGTTTAATGTTTTTCCTGCAACGGTGCTAAGATCAGCAACGTTGTTTCGCCTCCGTAGCTCAGGGGATAGAGCACTGGTTTCCGGTACCAGCGGTCGCACGTTCGAATCGTGTCGGGGGCACCACAGCACTAATCCCAGCCTCCCACATAGGGGATGGCTGGGATTAGCCGTTGTTACAAGCCCTAAAAGCCCAAAGAGTTATCGTCCGGCATCAGGACCCAGGCAACGAAGTACAGGATGAACTGGGGGCCAGGAAGCAGCCACGACAAGACAAAAAGCAGACGCAGTACGTTAGCGTCCCAGCCATAGGTTTCAGCGATGCCACCCAGCACACCCGCAATCATACGGTTGGTCCGGCTGCGGTGTAGCCTGCGTGACAGCTTCGGGAGGTTCGACATGGTGATCAGTCTCCTTCACGGGTGGGTAGTTAAAATCTGATTCACCATTTAGTGTGCCTGGAGATACGGACCTATCGCATCAGGGTTCTCCCTGATTTCTCCCTGATTTAAGGGTATCCGGCTTAGGTTTCCGCACCAGGGATGCCCTTCACGTTGATCACCTTCTCCATGAAGCCCTTGAGCGCTCGTGCTTCTTCCTCAGTGAGGTGGTCAAAGAGCAACTGTCGTACTGACTCAACATGAGCCGGAGCTGCTTTTTCTAATCTGCGTTGCCCTTCATCCGTCAGTTCCACAACCACACCTCGGGCATCACCGGCGCATTTTTGCTTGCGCACAAGCCCCCTGCGCTCCATCCTGGTGATTTGATGTGACGTGCGGCTGCGATCCCAGTTGAGGTCGCTACACAGGTCACGAAGCCTAATTTCATGGTGTGGACTTTCAGACAAACTAACCAAAACCGCAAACTCTGGGGTCGATAGTTCATATCCTCTTTGCAAAGTCTCATCTATGCAGCGACTTGCTTTACGCACAGACGCCAAACACAAGCGCCATAGCGCTTGTTCTTCATCACTAAGCCAGCGCGGTTCATTCATACCACAACAATAATCAAATAAGCCCAGTAAATAAAACCGGGACGGTATTTACATCTTTTGCACCCCCACCCGATGTTCTGCGCACGTCACGATTCTCATGCAAATATATTGCATCAGCAGCCATCACCGAATTTTATTCATACCCCCGATTGTCAGTCACTTTCACTAAGGACTGGCGCTATCCTGCATCGACTACACTCTCATCAATCAATCCTCTTGCCCCGCGGGGGCAGGACCACAGGCATATCACATAGCTGCGACACTGCACATGAGATAACAAATCTGCGACATCAATAATGCAACACATATAACTCTTTTTTCATCACATGGGCAATGGTTTATTTGCATTCAAAATTCTTCCCCGCCGCAACGGCTCCTGTTCGCATAGCAGCTATCTGTAAGTGCCTACATTTTTTGCCGCTAAATATACTAGCTTTATACCTATCTGCATATTTTATTTTACGCTTGATAATGCCAAGGACAGCTTTCTCACAGGTCATCTGATGACTACACACGGTAACCCCATCACAACGCTTAAGGTAAAGGTAGGTGGGATTTTGGGGACATCTCACCGATCCTTTAACAACCTCCCACCACCCCCACATTCCCCATTTTCACCCCCAGCGCGGACCCGAAATTACCCCCGTAAAGCAATTTTGCTACCCCAGACTAAACCATTAGTTCAATGAAATTGAAGCATCTACAATTCAGAGAACTTTGAGCGATTCAGAGACCAATCTGTGATGATTGTTTCATACCCCCAGGCCAGGGCGGGCGATTCAATCTACCGCATACCTTTCATTAAATTTATTTCATATTTCCTTTTTATATCGACTCGAGTGTAACGCTGCGGCTGGCAACTTAGCATGAAGACCTGCTTGTCTGCGCTGACCTCGCTCAACACGGCTGCCATCGCCTTCAACCGCTCGTCATCGGTGTTCCCCAGGACATCGTCAACAAACACCGGAACCCCTTCCATGTCGCCGTCCTCAGCCACCAGCTCCGCGATGGCCAGTCGCACCAACATGGCAAGTTGCTCCTGTGCCCCGCCGGACAACCAGGAAACGTCCATGACCTCACTCCCCGCAGACCGCCGTGTTACTTGCAACTCTTCATTGAGCTCGAAGCCGACGCCGGCACCAAAAAGAAGGCGCGCAAGCTGGCCTAACTTTTCCGCAAAGGGACCGGCATAGCGACGCTGTGCCGCATCCCTATGCCGGTGTAGTGTCTCTCGAAGAAGTTTCACTGCTGCCGCACGTCGCTGAGTTGCCGCCAGCACACTGTGCGCACTGGATAGCCTCGCGTTGAGGGTGTCACGGTGTTCCTCGGCACCAGCAGACTGTTCAATTCTTCCGCGATTTTCGGCAATATGCGTCTGCGTATCGACGACCTGCTGCTCCGCGTCCGCAAGTTCATTATGCGCCCCGTCCAACAGGCGCGAGGCGGCATGATAGTCATGCTGTTCTGCAGTTTCGCGCGCATAGTCAACAGCCTGTCGCGCCTCCATCAGTGCCGCATTTGTTACCTGTACGCGGCGTTCGATCTCACTATCAGCATCGTGAGAACGTTCGTCTGCAAGGCGTGCACCAGCGGCGTCACCTCGCTGACTGGCCGCCTTCAGTTGTGCCTCCACAACCCGAATATCTACGTCAATGGTGTGGTCACGAGCAGCGTCCAGCTCGGCTTTAGCAGCATCAACGGCAGCAAACGAAACGTCGTACCGTTCGGAGAGCTCAGTCTGTTGTTCACGTAGCACGCTGAGCTGTTCGGGATCTCCAAGGTCCTCCCCTAGTTGTTCGACTAGTGTTGCTTCCTCGGACTGCAACGAATCAAGGTCACGCCCTTGGAGAGTAGCTTTTCGCTCCCGCTCTAGGGCCGCTACTGCTTCTTGTGCTGATTGTTGCTCGGCATACCGCGACCGCAGTTCGGCCACGTCAGCACAATGCGTGCCATCAAGGATCTCCGCTAGGACTTCTTTGCTATCCACCACTGCCTGCTGCGCATCAATCTGGCTTTGTCCTGGGAGTGCACGAATCCGCACGCCGGAAACATTGATGTCTAGAGTGTCCACAATCTCATAGGTACGGGGCTGTGCACCAATGGTCTCTTCTTCTCCATTGATCATCACCGACTGTGTTTCAGCAGCGGAAAGCTCAAGCTGGGCGCTGTGTGCGTCGCGCTTGGCTGTTGCAAGCAGGACGGCATGCTCAGCTTGCGCGGCAGCATCAATCATGTCTGTGGTGATGGCGGGAATGTGTGCGTTACTGTGGCGGCGCTTGTGGATTTCAGCATCGAGATTTGTCACGGCGTCGATAAGCCGACGAAGTTCCTGCAGGCGTTGCGTGCCAACAATGATGTGTAGTTGTTCATTGACAGCCGTGAGATTGGCGGCATCAGTAGCAGCTTGTTGTTTGGCCAGTTCAACGCGCTCCTTCAGGTGAGCAAGCTGCTTGTCCCGGTGAGTACGCTCGGAATGCTTGTCCGCCAGCTGCTTTGTGAGGTCGGTGACCTCGGCGGATATCTGCGTAACTTCAGTAATACGGTCTTGGCGGCGTTCCCAGTCGCGTGTAGCATTCTCCGCTGCGGCAGAGGCCAGCTCAGCGGCTTGCAAGGCCTGCTTCACACGGTTCTGTGCCGCTTCTGCTGCGGTAAAGGCGAGTTCACGCTGGGCGATTTCGTCTTTGATCTGGGGTATGCGCTGTTCGGCGGCAGCTTTTTGCTCAGCCAGTGCGGCTACCCTATCGACATAAATGGCGAGATCTTGGACCCGCTGTTCAGCGGTGTGCATCTCGGCTGTGAGTTGCTCGACATCGTCCATCGCGGCTTTGAGCTCTCCCGTCGCCGCCCCCTTACCCAGCGTGTAGTACCGGCGGTATTCCTCATCCACGCGGTCAAGAAGTGCTGTGTTATCGGTGGGCTGTGCAGCAGAATCAGCGACATCTGTGCCGCTCAAGACGCTGCTCAAGGTAGGTATTCCCGCTGCCTTCAGGCTATGCGAAAGCTCACCCTGGCGGACAAAAAGCGCCGTGAACAAGGAACGGTCAAGGTGTTGTTCAAGAATCTCTGCGAGGACTCGCTCTGCATCAGCACCTGTGTAATTGTCCACTTTCGGTCGCGTAATAGCCAGATGCGCACTCCGCTGTTTGTTAAAGGTCTTGGTCACGCTCAGCGTATAAGGGCCGATGGTGGCATCCACGATGATTGTTGAACCAACATCTTTTCCTATAGGTTGTAGGGCTTTCACGTCACGATTGTTCGCCGTGTGTTTGTGGAACAACGCAGTGTACACAGCGTCCATCACGGTCGATTTTCCCTGCTCATTGGGGCCGGTGATGAGGATGAATCCAGTATCTGGAATCTCATCAAGATCGAGGTGTTCGATACCACGCACATTGCTCAGGGCAATTCGGTGAATTTTCATCTGGCTGTCCTACCTCTTCTGAGCCAAACGGAAGAGCAAACGCAAGGCATCATGGGCCGTATCCCGCTCAGGCGTACGAGATGTACCGGGAGGCTGCGCCGCTAGCTCGGATAATTCCGCCAGCGCGTGACCCGCATATCCGCCGAGTTCACACTGCGCGAGGTCCTCATCGCTGGGTGCCAGGCTCAGATCCATGAGCCGCTGTCGTTCGTAAAGCGCCCCAAAAACTGGGGCAAGGTCGGCAAGTCCAGCGTCTAGCTGCTGCATCGTGCTCATATCCACGCTTCCCTGCAAGGCGTATTTGACCACGGTTTCCGCTTTGTTGGGGTACGCCGAAAGGAAGGCGAGGAATGCTTCTACGTCTGAGGCATCGTTGACGTCCCACTCCACGGCGTCGAACGTCCACGTCCCTACTTGGTGCTCGTGCACCTCAACTCGGCTGGGTTCTGGGCTGTGTGGCTGCTTGGTCACTGCGACAGTTAGCGCAACACCCGAGTTATTTTCGCCTCGGGAATCCTGCCCCCGCAGCCCGCGCTCATGAAAGTCTGTGGTCTCCGGGGTTCCGCTGAACCACACTGCGCCAGCGGAATCGAGTGCCATAGCGGAATGCGTATCACCGAGCGCCACATAGTCAATAGTGCGATCAGCCACGGCGCGTTCCAGAGCCGATAGGTCAATGAGTTCTGGGGCAAACTCTCCACTACGGTTTTCTACTTGCCCATGGCCCACAACAATACGCACCCGATCTGTAGGTTCCAGCGGCGCGATGGCATCGGAGACGAGGTCGCGGGTTGCGTGTTTTGTCAGCCACGGTGCGCCAACTATCTCCACCACGCCCGCCGGGGTATCTACAGCAACGGGTTCGGTGTTGGTCAACACGGTCACGTTGTCGATATCCTGCGTCCGATAAAAAATGCTGTCAGCGGTCAAGGGGTCATGATTTCCAGGAAGAAGAAAAACTGGAACTGGCAGGTGTTTCAGCACTTCCAGTGCCCGCCCGATAGTGTGTCGTTCGAGGCTGTTGTGTTCAAACACGTCTCCAGCAACCACGATGAAAGAGCAATCCTGGGCGATGGCCAGCTGCCCGAGGGCGCGAACGGCGGCGAGGCGGGCGGCATCGAAACGCGCCTGCGCATCGGCATTGTCGTGGGTGTGCAGGAACCAGCGTCGTATGCCGAGCTGCCAGTCGGACGTGTGCAGGAAACGAACAGTCGTATCTGATGTCATAGATAAAATCCCTGGACGCTAGTGATTCTGGGTAAGAAAATCGTACATCTCTTCAATGTCGGCGACGGCTCGCAGCTCATCGATGGCGGTGTAGGAAATTGAGCGCATGGCTTTATGGAGCGCGTCAAGGTCGGAATCGTCCAGCGCAGAGGCTATTTTCGGGTTCGGTAGCTGCGGCAAGGCGGTCTTATCGCCCCAGAAGTTTCCGTCGTTGGTCTGCGCTGCGGAATCAGCCTTGGCATGGGCCTCACGCTGCAGGGATTTCTCTATGGTATCCATGTCAAGACCACGCAGAGCGAACGCTAACTGCGCGTCAGCGTCGATACGTTCGGTGGCTCGAAAGACGGTTGCAATGCTGTGTTTGCAGACCACCGCGAAGTCAGGGCAGTCACATAGGAAACGCACCTGTTCATCCGAAGCACATATCAGGGTTTCTGCCAACTGCTGGCTAAGCTTTCCCCTCTTCGCCTCAGCTAAACTCCCCGGCTCAAGTAGAAGCTGCGTGACGGTGTTCAGCTGGTCCGCATTGCGCGGTGGAAGCACCACATCGACGTTGAAGGGCTGATTTTGAGATCCGGCCACGGCGGCAATGATGCGTCCGTTGGTGAACTCCAGGTTCACGACGTTTCCGTTTCGTGCATAGGCCCGACCACGCTTGACGCGCTCGGAGTCGGTGGCGGTCGTCGCAGCGTCGATAAGCAGCATAGACGCGAGGCAGGTGCGGGTTTCCTTCTGAACCGCTGGCTTCGGCGTGCTGACCTTCGTGGTGTTGCCGAAATTGGCGTAAATAACATTGCCGACGCTCGGGTGCGTACGACGGGAACGCTCAGAATCCGCCACGGCCTACTCCTTTCCCCGATAGCTCATCAGTTGCGCCAGCTGCTCCGGCGAAAGTTCGGTGATCCAGCCCTCACCCTGGCCTATGACGGCACCGGCAAGTTGAAGTTTCCCGTCGATAATGTCCTGGATGGACTCCTCCATTGTTCCTTCCGTCACCATTTTGTACACATGCACGTTCTTACGCTGACCAATGCGATAGGCACGATCGGTTGCCTGATTCTCCACCGCAGGGTTCCACCAGCGATCCATGTGCACAACTATCGACGCCGCGGTCAGATTCAGGCCCGTACCTCCCGCCTTGAGAGACAAGATCATTGTCGGCGGACCGTCCTCAGCCTGGAACTTCTGCACCATAGCATCCCGTCCGGTTTTAGAAATACCTCCATGCAAGAAGGGAATATCCACGCCGTAACGTTCACTCAAGTAGGGCTGAATGAGATCACCGAACGCCTTGTACTGGGTGAACACCAACACCCGTTCCCGCCGTTCAATGGCACCATCGACAATGCCAACCAACGCCTCCATCTTGCCGGATCGGTGCTTGCCTTGGAGAGTGATCGAGGAACCGTCCCCCAGAAAATGAGCTGGGTGGTTGCAGATCTGTTTAATTTTTGTGATGGTCGCCAGCACCAATCCCCTTTTGGCCATACCCTCGGCATTTTCTAGCTGCTGCTGAATGTCATCCACCAGTGCCTTGTACAGCGCCGCCTGCTCTGTGGTCATGTGAACGGTGACGATGTCTTCGTTCTTGTCGGGGAGGTCGTCAATAATATAGGGGTCGGTTTTCACCCGCCGCAGGATAAACGGCGCAGTTAGGGAACGAAGCTTCTCCGCAACCTCCTCATCCTGGTGGCGTTCAATCGCCGTGGCAAAGTGATTCCTAAAAAACGACGCGCTTCCCAGCATTCCTGGGTTGCAGAAATCCAAGATAGACCGCAGCTCCGCCAGACGATTTTCCACTGGCGTACCCGTCAAGGCCAGTCGATGCCGGGAAGGAATGCTGCGCACGGCTTTCGACGCTCGCGTTGTGGAGTTTTTGATCTGTTGTGCCTCGTCCAGCACCACACGCTCCCAGTCCACGGAACCAAACGCCTCATAATCCCTGGTAACCACACCATACGACGTGATCACCAGATCCGCCTCTTTCGCCGCGGCAGCAAACTCTTCATCGTGTTTGCGTTGGCTACCGTACTGAACCAGAACGTTGAAGGACGGCACGAATTTCTTCGCCTCCGCAGCCCAGTTACCCACCACTGACGTCGGGCACACCACCAGGGTCGGTTTTGCCGACTCCTCTGCAGCATCCTCACGTGCGGCGCGTTCCACCGCAACCAGCGCCAACAGTTGCAGGGTCTTCCCCAAGCCCATGTCATCCGCAAGCACGGCGCCAAGATTGTTACGGGACATCCAATACAGCCAGTCCACACCACGGCGCTGATACTCCCGAAGCTGCGCATGCACCGTCTCAGGAATATCAATGCGTTCCGGCGCAGGAGCTATGTCACCTCCCAGCAGGCTGGTATGCCACTGGCTTCCAGTGAACTCCACGGGAGTTTTTGCCGGGGCTTCCAGGGCAATCTGACGCAGCTCGGCCAGAGTCACCTGTCCCACACCAACGTGGCGGTTATCAAACTCTTCCTGCAGCTTCTGCGCCTGCTGAACAAGTTCCTCCCACCCGGGTTCTTGCTGTGCTTTGGCGTGATCGGCGCGTTGTTTTGCGCTGTCCAGCTCGGCGCGCAGACGGCTTCCGGATGCCTTGGCAATCTCAGCCATGTAGTCAGAAATGTGGCGCAGCGCCGCAGCATCGGCCATCATCCATTCCCCACGCAGTTTCACCAGCCCAGCCTTGGAATTGACCAGTTCCTGCATTTCGGAGGCACTCAGCTCGATATCGCCAAGGCTCAGCTGCCAGTTGTACTCAACAAGTTGCTCTAAGCCAAGCTTCGACCCTGCCGCGCTGACCTCGCCACTCTCAGTCGTGTTTACCGTGAGGTGGGGCTCGTAGGAACCCCAGGATTTGGGCAGCATGACCTGGAATCCAGCGGTCTTCAACGTCGTCACGTCTTTAGACACAAACTGCACTATCTCCTCAGTGCTGAAGAAAAGATCCCAGTCACCGAGGTTGTCATCATAATTGGCAATCACAATGGGCACCGCACCCACATTGGACTGCATCACCGGGCTGCGTTTGAACAGCGCCGCATGTATTTTGCGTAGTTGTTCTTGCGCGGCCTCATCCCACTGCGCGAGGCGCACGGGATACGGTGCATCCACACCGCGACGCACGCGGATACGCACAGGCCAGACGGGCTCATCCCAGGTGGTAACACCAGGAACCTCGAATCCGCCACTTGCCTCTATCAAATCAGGGGAAACATTGTGGAGCGGCAAATGTTCAAACGGTTCTTCAACAATAACCACAAGCTCTAGGCCCATCGTGCTGGCGGAATTCTTCCAATCGTTCAATTTGGACACCAAGCCTGGACCACCGCGACGCAGCGGACGGGAATGCAACAGGCTTGAACTGAATTCATGCCATGGGCTTGGCCTGGGCGCATCGCGCAGACCCTCAAGCAGCGAAGAAGCAATCCAATGCGGCAGTTCCTCCGCCATCAATTCTGCGGTGCGTGAACCTCCATTTGCACTGACAACGCCAGGAGTTGCCACGACCATCTCCGCTACCCACGCGTTCTCCCCCATTCCAGTAGCCAGCTGCCACTGCGGCCACCACTCATTATCCCGCCAAGCGCAACGCAAGAGCACACGCCCGGCACGAACGAATTGCTCCAAGCCGCGATACATGCGCAGGAGCCACATAAAGTCCGGTGCGAGGGCGGTGCGTTGTTGTTCGGTGGCGGCGGGTGACGCGCCGTCGAGAAACGCGACGCGGGCGAAGAAGGACACAGCCTGTTCTGGTGTAAATACTCCGACGGGGATGGGTAGTTCCACCATGCGTCCGCGAGGGGTTTGCAGGGTGGCGTGAAGGCGGTGCCGGAAGGATTTTGCAGCGAGTTCCGCCTCGATGATCGGAGGGAATGTGCCTGCGGGGACCTGTTCAGGGAGGACGATTTTGTGTCCCTCTAGTTGCTCCACCCAAAGCGCAAGCCCATGGTCAGGAGTCCATAGGCCATGGAGCAGGTGTGTCGTCATGATTACCGTTCTACCAGTTGCCTGCAACATCCTTGTCATTTATCCCCGAATCATGCGAACGCGTGTTCATGCCCTGTTGTGCCCCCTTATTCAACAACATGATGCTAAAGTTCTTCCCATTGCATGTGATTCAGGCTACGCTTACAGAGTTGCTATTCATAGCATCATTACTCAGCACCACACACTCCTGGGATAAGAACTGCCCACACTACTTTTGGAGGACATGTGAGCGAGCACACTTGGTTCATTGTTGCCATTGTTATGTACATGCTGGCCATGCTGGCTATCGGCTATTGGAGTTACCGCCAGACAAGCCAATACGACGACTACATGCTGGCTGGCCGCGGCCTTAACCCCATGGTAGCGGCACTATCCGCCGGAGCATCGGACATGTCGGGGTGGCTGCTCATGGGTTTGCCCGGCGCGTTGTTTGTCAGCGGCTTTTCCGGGCTATGGATAGCCATTGGCCTGCTCGTCGGTTGTTGGGCGAACTGGTATTGGGTGGCACCGCGCCTTCGCGCTTATACGGAAGCATCGCGGGATTCGTTGACGTTGCCGTCGTTTTTGGAAAATCGCCTGCGAGATAGTTCGCACGTACTAAGGATCGTGTCATCGCTGGTTATCGTGGTGTTCTTTACGTTTTATGTGTCCTCAGGCATGGTGTCCGGCGGCAAGTATTTTGAATCCACGTTTGGTGGTTCATATGTGGATGGCATGCTGATTGTTGCTTCGGTGACGGTGGCGTACACGTTTATTGGTGGGTTCTTGGCCGTGTCGTACACGGATGCTGTGCAGGGGATGATCATGTTCGCAGCATTAGTGCTGGTTCCAGCGGTGGCCTTATTTTCTCTGGACGACATGTCGAGCATCTGGACGTTTGCTACGAGCAATAACTACGGTCCTTACACGAACGGCGGGAATCCGCACTATTTCTCCTTGATTAGTGGAGTGTCGTTCGCGGCCATTGTGGGATATTTGTCGTGGGGCTTGGGCTATTTTGGACAACCACACATCATCGTGCGGTTTATGGCTCTGCGTAAGCCGTCGGAAGCTAAGCAGGGCCGCCGCATTGGGGTGTCGTGGATGCTCATCTGCATTCTTGGCGCGGTTGCGGTAGCACTGATTGGCACGGCGTTTTTCGGCCAGAACGCAGAGTACACGGTCACTGACCAGAAAGATTATGAGACGGTCTTCCTGGACATGGGGCGGATTTTGTTCCACCCGCTCGTTGCTGGGTTGGTGCTTACTGCGGTGTTGGCAGCCATCATGTCGACGATTTCGTCGCAGTTGCTGGTCACGTCGAGTGCATTGATTGAGGACTTGTACATGATCGTGACTAAACGCAAGCTTTCTGACCAGTTACTTATTAACCTGTCCCGTACCGCTGTGGTGGGGGTTGCCATCATTGCGGCTTTACTGTCAATTAAGCCGTCAAATTCGATTCTCGGATTGGTGGCGTTCGCGTGGGCTGGTTTTGGTAGCGCATTTGGCCCGCTGGTGGTGGCCTCCCTGTACTGGCGCCGTTTGAATACGCCCGGGGCGCTTGCTGGGATCATTGTTGGAGCGGTTGTCTCCTTCGGCTGGGGTATGTCTTCCCTGGGTGACAGCCTTTATGAGATGGTTCCGGGATTCCTGTGCGGCACCCTAGCCATGGTGGCGGTGTCGCTGCTGACTAAACCGCCAGCACAGGAGATTCTTGACGAGTTCGACAGGGCTGCCCACATGGCCCGCACCGACGAGTTGGTGGCCTAGGTCACGGAACCTGCGCAACATCCCGGCGGTCTGACAAGGTATGTCCCCTTGTTCTCAGACGCGCCGGGTTTTTTCGGTATTAACCCTGTTAACACTGGTCTTTCTGGGGTTCTACCTCCGCCTGGCTCTGCATCCCGGCTACGCTGCCGACCACCCACCCCGGCTTTCAGTCACGCTTGCTCGCATATCGACGGTTGCGCAGCGCACAAGTGTACTCGGATACGAGCGCACCAACTTCGGCCAAGGCTGGGCCGCCGCCCCGCAACTCGGCGGTTCCTGCACCACCAGGGATGCCATCATTGCTATGTCGCTTGCCGACGTCGCTTTTTCCTCACGCTGCACACCTACCTCCGGTGTCGGCCCTGACCCATATACGGGGTCGCAGTTGCGGGTTGGGGAGACTCCCATTGAGATTGACCATGTGTATCCCCTCCGCGCCGCATGGGATATGGGGGCGCATTCGTGGGATGCCTCCAAGCGGCTAGCCTTTGCTAATGACCCCATGAATCTTGTGGCCACCTCGAAAAAGGAGAATCAGGACAAGTCGGATTCCCTGCCTAGCGAATGGTTACCGAGTGGTATCGGGGCGCGGTGTTGGTACGTGCGTCGATTAGCGCATGTTGCTTCGGCATACGGGTTGCCATTGACCACGGCGGATGTGGCGGTGATGCGTCGACAGTGTTGGGTTCGCGATCTGTTGCGTGGATAGCTTAGGGTTAGTGGGATCTGATTCATCCCCTATCTGAAAGGTACTGCACTTACTGTGACTACGTTGATGCTGATTCTCCATGTGGTGGCCGCACTGCTGCTTCTTGGTCCGGTGACGGTGGCTGTGTCTACCTTCCACGTTCGTGCACGCGAGGCGCACAATGGCAACGATCTGGCACGGGGTTCTGTACGGACGCTGTTCACAATTACGAACACCTATGGCCTGATTTCCTTGATTGTTCCACTACTGGGTATGGGCCTGCTTTTAAGCAACATGTCCTACCTGCGAGAAGGCCGCTTCCATGCATCGATTTTGCTCAGCGTTATCGCGTGGGGAATCCTGTTTTTTCTGATCGTCCCACGTCAGAAGAAGATGATGGCGGCGTTGGGGTTGTCCGATGATGACGATGACGTGCCTAGCGAGAAGCACGCTGGCGCAGCAACGATTGAAAACTGGGACAAGGCGGTGTCACAGCTCTCAATGTTTGGCGGCATCTTCTCTGCACTGTGGGTCATCGTCGCCGTACTTATGGTGATCTAAATCATATTAGATTCGGGAGTAATCCCACCTGGGACACCGCAACAAAAAACGCGGCCCAGCTGGCATAAAGACCAGCTGGGCCGCGTTGCGGCTTTTAGTAGCAACTATTACCGGTCACCACGGAATCCGCGGTCGCGGTCACGGCGGTTTCCGCGGTAACCGCGGTCATCGCGACGTCGGAAATTGCGACCGTTATCGCGTCGGTCACGGTAGTCCCCACGGTCCCGGTCACGGCGGTTGGAGGAACGCCCTGGCGCACCCGGGTCGCGTTCAAACCGAATCGGCTGGCCAGATATGCGGGTGTCAGCGAGGTTGTCAAAAACCTCTTGTGGCAGATCCTTGGGCAGTTCAACCAGCGTATGGTCGAAGCCAATGTGGATGCGCCCAAAGTCCTTGGAGTTCAGGCCGCCTTCATTGGCCAGTGCACCAACCACGGCACCTGGGCGCACGTTGTGACGTTTGCCCACGTCAAGGCGGTACAAGGCCATGTTGCGATCCCCGCGATCGTAACGATCACGTCCACCACGGTCGCGGTCACCCCGGTCAAAGCGGTCACGGCGATCGCCACGGTCACGCCCGCCCCTTTCGAAGCGGTCACGGCGTCGCTCCGGCGGGGGTTCCTTCATCAGGAACTCGTCACCAGCTTGCGCCTGCGTGGCCAGAGCTGCAGCGATGTCCTCCAACGGGACGTCGTGTTCCTCCGAATATGCCTTCACGAGGTTACGGAAGACGCTGATCTGGTTGTCTTCCAGTGACTCGGTGATGGAGTCTGCAAACTTTTCCTTACGGGATTCGTTAACCTCGTCAACGGTCGGCAGTTCCATCTCCACCAGAGTCGCGTTGGTGGCGCGCTCAATGGAGCGGAGCATGCGGCGTTCGCGCGGCGTCACAAAAAGGATCGCCTCACCGCTGCGCCCGGCGCGACCGGTGCGTCCAATGCGGTGCACGTAAGACTCAGTGTCATGGGGGATGTCGTAGTTCAACACGTGGCTGATACGTTCCACGTCGAGTCCACGGGCAGCAACGTCGGTTGCCACCAAAATATCCAAGCGGCCATCTTTCAGCTGGTCAACCGTGCGTTCACGTTGTGCCTGTGCGATGTCGCCGTTGATGGCAGCAGCAGAGAAACCGCGGGCACGAAGCTTTTCCGCCAGTTCCTCGGTTTCGTGCTTGGTACGCACGAACATGATCATCGCAGCAAATTCGGTGACCTCAAGAATGCGGGTCAACGCGTCCAGCTTGTTGCGGTGCGCAACGTTGAGGAATTTCTGCGTGATGTTTGTGTTGGTACGGGTTTCAGACTTGACGGTGATCTCTCGTGGATCCTTCAAGTACTGCTTGGACATGCGGCGAATCGCAGATGGCATGGTCGCGGAGAACAACGCCACTTGCTTGTCGTCCGGGGTGTCTTCCAGGATTCGTTCCACATCTTCCTGGAACCCCATGTTGAGCATCTCATCTGCCTCATCCAACACAAGGAAACGCAGACCAGAAATGTCCAGCGACCCCTTTTCAAGGTGGTCAATCACTCGACCTGGGGTACCAACAACAATGTGTGCACCGCGGCGAAGCCCAGACAGCTGAATGCCGTAAGCCTGACCTCCGTAAATGGGCAGCACGTTCAGGCTGCCCAGGTGGTCAGCGAAGGCTTGGAAAGAGTCAGCAACCTGGAGTGCCAGCTCACGTGTGGGAGCCAGTACCAGTGCTTGGGGGGCACGCACCGAGGGGTCGATGCGCGACAGGATCGGGAGGGCAAATGCGGCTGTTTTGCCGGTGCCGGTTTGCGCGAGGCCAACAACATCGTGGCCGTCCATTAAAACAGGAATGGTGTGCGCTTGGATGGGGGACGGTGTTTCAAAACCAACCTTGGTGATTGCCTTCAGTACTTCCGAGGGAAGACCAAGGTTTTCGAAACCTTCAATAGGGTCGGTCGCCTCAGAAGTATCCGCATCCCTGGTGTCCTGTTCCGCAGCTTTGTCAGCTTCCGCTGCGGGCGCATCTTCTGACGCATGCACAGCTTCAGCCTGTTCGGCTACGACACCTTGCGAAGTTTCCTGAGAATCCGACGAAATGACGCTATCCGGCTCTTCAACGCCGCCGGTGGCGCTATCGGTAATGCTCATTGCCCCACTACGTTACGTCATCAGAGCGCACAAAGCGAACCGAGCACACAGCGAAAACAATACATGTCACCTGGCAAAATAAAATCATGCACCTGCTACATGTGTCCTGCCAAACAATTAGTTCATAAAACCGTAGCGAATCACAGTCTCTTGTGCGCATAATTGATTCCACAACTGATAGCACTAAACACTGCACACGAGGAGGCGATAGCCATATGATTGGGCAAGGATTGAAAGCTCGCCATATTCACTTCATCGCGCTGGGATCAGCCATCGGCACGGGGCTTTTCTACGGCTCAGCAAAGGCCATCCAAGCGGCAGGACCGTCGGTACTTCTGGTGTATCTTCTGGGCGGAATTGTCGTGTACTTCATGCTCCGAGCACTGGGGGAAATGGCAGTATCTATGCCGGTCGTGGGTTCTTTTTCGGAGTATGCACGCACTCACCTCGGCGGCTGGGCAGGCTTTATCACTGGCTGGATGTACGCCTTCGAAATGGTCATTGTGTGCATCGCCGACCTCACTGCTGTAGGTATCTACATGGACTTCTGGTACGACGGCGTACCCCGCTGGATATGGGTCGCCCTAGCGCTGCTGATCGTGGGGGCCGTCAACCTGACAAGCGTGCGTCTGTTTGGCGAGCTGGAGTTCTGGTTCACCCTCATCAAGGTCGCCGCCGTGATCGCCATGATCGTGGGCGGAGCCGCTATTCTCATCTTCGGTTTTGGTGAGCAACCTCACGCTGTTGGTGTGTCTAATCTGTGGAACGATGGCGGATTCATGCCCAACGGCCCGACCGGCATGATTTCAGCGTTCATTCTGGTTCTCTTTGCCTTTGGCGGCACGGAAATTATCGGCGTCACAGCTGCGGAAGCTGATCATCCTGAACAGTCCATCCCCAAGGCCGTCAACACGGTGCCGGTTCGCATCCTGCTCTTCTATGTGCTGGCGATCTTTGTCATCCTCTGCATTAATCCGTGGCGCACAGTCAATGGCGACGAATCACCCTTCACACAGATCTTCTCTTCTTTAAACCATGACTGGTCCACTGGAGTGGCCGGCGTCCTGAACTTTGTGCTCATCACTGCTGCACTGTCAGCCATCAACTCGGACATCTTCGGTGCCGGACGCATCATTACGGGCATGGCGCAGGAGAAACTCGCCCCCAGAGTGTGCGCCAAACTATACAACGGCGTACCCGTTGTCACCGTCGCTGCTCTTATTGCCGTCTTGTCCCTTGGCGTGTGGCTTAACTACATCATCCCCGAGGAGGTCTTTGCCATCATCGCAGCTCTCGCCACATTCGCAACGATCTTCGTATGGCTCATGATCCTCCTCGCACACGTAGCATCACGCCGCAGGATGTCCCCAAGTCAGGTTCAAGAACTAAAATTCCCTGTGCCCTTCTGGCCATACGGACAGTACTTCGCCATCGCATTCATCCTGTTTACGTTCGGGATCATGGTGTGGCAAGCCAGCTACCATGAAGCACTCATCGCCGGGATCGGGTTCACTGTTATCATGACAGCTATCTACTTTTTCACGGGTCGGGGCTCCACCACCCGCAGCATCGAATAATTCCTGCCGCGTATCGACGCCCTGGCTTCCGCCCGAAAGTTCGTTACATGCCCCGTCGCCCTAACCTGGGCCTACTGGCCTGCATCGCAGGCACAGTGGGCCTGCTGAGCAGCTATGAACTGCACCTCCGCCGCGTGCACCCAGAGCTACGTGAGGGGGTGTGGCGCAGGCATTACCTGAAAAACCTGCCGGAAGTCTGGCGGTTCAGCCGCCCCGGTTGGCTGGCCACGCATCCGCAGCCCCGCGACAGTTCTGGTGGGTTGGCAAATGTTGATGTGTCCGAACACGACGCGGCAGGGGTACGGGTACGCACCTACCAACGCAGCGACACAACTACACCCGCGCTGACGCTCCTATGGATTCACGGCGGAGGCTATGTCAGCGGAGTTCCCGAATACGACGACATTGTGTGCGCCTTCCTGGCACGCGAACTCAACGCCGTGGTGGTCAACCCCGACTATCGGCTTTCCAGCATCGCCCCCTACCCTGCTGCCCTCGACTCCCCCGACTACCCCGCTCTCCTAGTTGTTTCCGGGCAAAGCGCGGGTGCTGGAATCGCCGCCAGCCTAGTCCACAAGGCACACGATACGCACACTGGTCCCATCGCCTTCCAGCTGCTATTCGAACCCATGCTGGACAACACCACCACCCGGTCACCAGGTCGTGGTGTCCTTTGCTGGGGCATGATCACCAACATACTAGGATGGCGCGCCTATCTTCGCGATGCCACCGAACCCCTCGACTACGCCGTACCTGCGCGCCGGGCTGATCTGCGTGGCCTGCCGCCCGCGTTCATCGCTGTTGGAGACCTTGATTTGTTCTACAACGAGGACGCCGCCTACGCCCATCGCCTCACACAAGCTGGGGTCCCCACCAGGTTCTACACCATGAAAGGCACCTATCACGGAACCCTGATCCGTTGCCTTCACACTTCTGCTATGCAGACGATGTGGGCGGAGGCGCTGGCAGCGGTTCGTCAAGCAGTCGGCTGAGGTCTGGTTTCTTTTCCGTGCACCAGCCACACTCCAGCTGCAACAAGCCCGATAGCACCGCAGGCAGTAAAAGCGACATGGTAACCCTGGGCGTCGACAAGCATGCCGATCGCAATGGGGCCGAGGATTGCTCCGAAATCCTGTGCCATCTGGAAGGTCGCAAGTACCTTGCCGCCGGAGCGTTTGTTTCCGATGACATCTGCAACGGTGGCCTGCTGCGCAGGGTTGAGCAAACCGCCGCCGATGCCAGCAATCACCGACACCAGCAGTATGAGCCACAGATTATCCATCCAGCCAAGAACACCCGTGAACGTTGCATTAACGATTAATCCCGCGATGATCAGCGGCTTTCTTCCCAGTGAATCTGCAAGTCTGCCCGAAAACTGCAAACACCCAGCATTACCCACCGCAAAGGCGGCCAGAACCATGCCCGCCACAGCGGTACCTTTAGGAAACAGCATGGCTGCGAACAAGGGAACGGTGGATACCCGCACTCCGAAGTTCACCCAGCCGTTAGCAAATCCCGATATCAAAGCACTTCGATAGGCTGGGTTTTTCACGGCCTCGCTCGCAAGCATTGGCGTTGATTCGTCGTGAGATTCAAGATCGTGAATTACCTCGGGCCGCAGCAGCTTCCACACCACCGCCGACGCGAGAATCAGAGACACACCGTAGATCAAAAACGGCGGGCGCATACCCAACACGGCGAGGCCGGAACCAGCCACCGGGCCAATCACGCTACCCAGAAGAAACGCGGTAGCGTACGTTGACGAGGCACGTCCGCGAATACTGGGCGGCGCAATTCGCACAATCAACCCCGCAGCGGAGACAGTGAACATAGTTGAACCGATGCCGCCAATGGCGCGGAAAGCCAGGATATGCCAGTATTCTTGTGCGAAGGCGACGGCTCCGGTGGTCACCGCGACGGTCAATAGTCCGGTGATGTAGACCTTTCGGGACCCAATCAGGTCAATGAGCTTGCCCGAAGCAGGAGCAAATAATAATCGGCTAGCCGCGAACACAGATACCACGGCGCTGGCTGCCGTGGTGGAGACATCAAAGCTCCTGGCAAACTGCGGAATAATGGGCGATACCAGCCCAAACCCTGCGGCAATAATGAATGCGGCCGCAACAAGCACCCAAATTTCCCGAGGAATCTTTGGCGGAGGTGCGGTCTCAGTTACGTCGCGTGCAGCGTTGGGGTTGGTCACCTAGTTAGCGTAACCCCGCTGTCCAATTGGCTATGAATAGTTCATTTCCTCATCAATGGGCAGCAGTTGCTCCTCCCAGTTTTCGGCCTGGTCAGCGGCGAGCGACAGGACGTCGAAAAGCCGGTCGAAATCGGTGAAAGTCCCCAGGTCAAGCACCTCATCAGTGACCAGAGAAATATCGGAAGAAAGCTCAGACAACACACGCAAGCGTTCTTCTTCCGAGGGCTGCTCGTCAGAGTCTGGGGTCCACATTTCAGCCATCGCCTGGTTGACCAGCTCATCGTAGCTTTCGCCTAGAGCCACAAACATCACCGTTGCGGTAGGGGTTCCGCCCGCTGATTCAACCACCACGTGCAGCTCCGAGTTCTGTCCCACCTCAGCGCGGACAAGATTAGCGTCATTGAGATCCTGGAAAAATTCCAGGTCAGAGATGCGCTCGTCAGTGCCTTCCAGAAGATCGCGCAGAACAGTAACCACCTGGTCAGTGGCAACATGCCGGGCTACCGCATCCAAAGCATCATCCACAGAGAACACCACGGACACGAGCACCGCTTCAAAATCATCGTCGTCTTCATCAACGTCTGCTGCGGCGATGTACACGTTAGCGGCCGGGAGGATCGGATCGATCTCCACGAATTGGATTTCTAGCTCTGGGGTGATGGGCACAAACATCGTGTCATCATGAACCCGCGATTCAATGCCATCCACATCCAGGGCAGCAGCGATATCTTCAAAAAAACTCATGGCGAACGAATCCTTTCAATCCGGCCAGTGCAGCTCGCTACACCAGCCTAGCCGCGCCCGTAGCCACCCGCAGCAACTTTGTTAAAAATCGAACGTAAAAGAATCAATAAGCTGGCGGTCACGTTCCTCCGGGGTCTGTTTCGGGCACGATAAACACATTCCCGCTGCTGGCGACCGATAAATCATGCAACAGGACACCCGCTGGGGAACAGTGTGCACATCGCGCTCTTCCCCCGCCAGGGCCGCCGCAACATCCGTTGGTTGAAATTGCCCGTCACAGAAGTCTCTGAAATGCGGCTGCGGTAACCTCACGCCTTCGGGAACCCCCTCAGCCATGCCCGCGAGCAACGCCTGTGCAATCCGCACTCCTCGATACGGTTCGAAGGCATCATTACCAGCACCCACCGCTGCCCCTGCTACAGCATCTACACTCACGGCCCACAACGCGCGTGTCGACGCCCCGGCGACCTCAGCGAGCGCCTGAATAACCGGCGCAATCGACCGTGCGTAATCAGCACCGGCCGCGCGCCACGCGGCTTCGGAGTCGTCGGTGAAAACGTCGGTGAAAAAACTCATCCAATACCCCTGCCCGTGTTCCGTGCCGGGATTCTGAATGAACATCACACCACGCGCCACATCAAGGGATGGTGTGACGTGGCATTCCACCATGGCTGTGAGCGCTGGCCCAAGCAGCGTGTTATTCAGGGAAAACCACCATACTTGGGCCTGATGTTTAGGCACTCCCATGGGGAAAAGCTCATCGCTGGCAGCAATGGCACGGTCGAGAACCTCAACGGATGCAAGTTCCTCCACACTGATGCGTCGACTGTTCTCCGCAGGGAACACGGCCGTAGAAAAACGCGGGTGTTCTGCAACAATGTGGTTCCACACCGGAGTGTTGGGCTTCATACCCCCAATTTTACCGTGGGCTTACACCGTCCCATTCGAGCATGTTGAAACCCGACCAGGCTTTACGACGTCCCGCACGTGGGTCAAAGACCAGTTCGCTTTCGGTGTTAAAAATCATGGTTGCCCGACCCGGACGGGTGTCTGTGGGCATCTGGTAACGCGGCCATTCCCAGCCTGGACTACCCACATGGATGAAGTTCCCCCACAGGTATTGGATGAATTCTGTCACTTCCTCTAGTTCCCCATCACCACCCCAGCGGGCGAGGCTGCGGGTGCGGGAGGCATCGGCGTCGCCAAACACGGCGAGGAGTTCCAGGGAGTGCATGGCCCCGATGCCCAGCATTTTAAGGGCTTTCGGCGCAAAATCGAAGCGATACATCCAGGTGGGTGCCACTCGAGAATGCGCTTGGGCAACTTTGAGCGAGGGGGCCCAAAACAGGGCGTCGCACAGCAATTCGGAAAAATGTTGCCGCTCCACCGCACCCCAATACGCGCTGAGCACTCGTTCAGTGTTACTGGGGTCGAAGGCATTGAGCATCCGCTGCGCGGCTTTACCCCGAGCTGATTGCCGCAGATAAAACAACTTGGAAAAAGAGGTCTCATCGCGGTTAGTTCCAATGAGCAGCGGAACCCGCACCTGATTTCCTTGATTGAATGCCTCAACTGGGTGCTGCAGAACAAAACTACCGTCAACCGTGGGACAATAACACGGATTGAGCTGAAGAAACTCTCGTGATCGCCACATCATGGACTGCCCGGCGCGAACAACATCGTCGGCGGATTCGAGCCGGAGGTCCGTAATGCTGGAGTGCCGTGGCATGGCCATGTGATAGGCGAGTTCGCGGGCCCAGAATTCCGATTGCGCAGCGGAGTGGACTGCGGCAATGGGGGCAGATTGTGCAATGGCACGGTGGAAAAGACCACGTGCTGAGGGCACGCACATGAGGGTTGTCACGGCTGCCCCACCTGCGGATTCTCCCATGAGTGTGACGTTGGTGGGGTCACCGCCGAACGCAGCAATATTCTCGTGCACCCATTGGAGCGCAAGGAGTTGGTCCCGGATCGCGGGGTTGGCGACGCAGTCACCCTCACCGACGCTGTGCATGTTGAGGTAACCAAGCGCCCCGAGGCGGAAGTTGATGCTGACGTACACCACGTCGAGATTTTTGACGAAGGTGTGGCCCTGGAGGACGCTTTGGTGTGAGGCACCAACAATAAAGGATCCGCCGTGGAGATAGACGACTACAGGTAGTTCGTCGTCGGAGTCGGGCCGGACGATATCGAGGTTGAGACAGTCTTCGCTTCCCTGCACTTGGTCGGTCCAGGAATAGATGGGTTGCGGCGCGATGGGGCCGTAGGCTGTACAGTCACGAACCCCACGCCACTGGTGAGCCGCTCGTGGAGCACGCCAGCGATGTTTGCCGCTGGTGTCGGCACCGAAGGGCACACCGCGCCATGTTCTCACCCCGTTGTCCACCAGCCCGGCTACCAACCCTTGGGAGGTCCGTACAACTATCTCCATGGTCATCTACGGTAGTGAGTATGGTTAACCACGTCGATAGAAATACCACCCTCTGTGTGTCGCTTGCTGCACGTCCATCAAACCATGGTGTCCGGTTTCACAATTGGCTCTATGCGGAATTGGGGTTGAATTTTCTCTACAAAGCTATCGCCCCAACGGATATTGAGCAGGCTGTGGCAGGGATACGTGGCCTGGATATTCGTGGCGCTGGTGTGTCCATGCCGTATAAGGCTGCGGTGATTCCGCTCATTGATCATGTTGATCCCTCTGCGGCCCGCATTCAGGCAGTGAACACCATCGTCAATGATGGCGGGGTGCTCACTGGGTATAACACTGACTACAGCGCGGTTTCCGAGTTATTAGCGTCACATGCTGTGGACACTGACCTGCGGGTTGCTGTGCGAGGTTCCGGGGGCATGGCCAAGGCTGTGGTGGCTGCGATCACCGACTATGGTATGGGCGGAACAGTGGTTGCCCGGAACGCTGAAACAGGCAGTGAACTGGCGGAACAGTATGGTTGGGCGTATAGCCCCGAGGTTCCCACTGACGCTAAGATGCTGGTAAACGTGACTCCGTTAGGCATGGCCGGAACTGATGAGAATGTGCAGTCGTTTAGTGATGAGGAAATAGGGCGAGCCGACGTCATATGTGATGTGGTGGCGTTTCCCGTTTCCACTCCGTTGATTCAGGCCGCTCAGCAGCGCGGCATCCCCACCATTAACGGTGGTGAGATTGTGGCACTTCAGGCAGCACAGCAGTTTGAACTGTACACCGGTGTTCGACCAAGCGATGAGCTTATTGAGGCCGCCGAGCGTTACAGTCAACAAGGCTAGTCAACAAGGTTCACCAACTATTCCAGGTAGGATTCTCAAGGCAGGATTATGAAGAATAACCGCATCGTGCTTGATGCCATCAGTTCCGACCCGAAAGCACTACATGACCAGGCAGGCACCACCGGTCGAATGCTCATCACAGCATTGGATAAAGCAGTGGCCATGCAAACGTCCGTGGTGGAAAAGTACATCGACCATTTGCGCGAGAAGAACCCCAACGCCAGCACCGCTGATCTTCAGCACATGCTGGATAACCATTTCATGTACCTGGCTACTGGTACCGGCGCGAGTGTCGGCCTAACCTCTGCGCTTCCTGGCATCGGTTTGATGACCGGTCTTGCAGCCGTGAGTACTGAGTCGATGGTGTTTGTAGACGCTGCAGCGTTCTATACCATCGCATCGGCGCATCTTCGGGGCGTCGATATTCGGGATAGCGAGCGCCGCCGCGCATTAATCCTGGTCACGTTGATTGGTTCCGCTGGTACGGCGTTGGTGGATGCAGCTATTGGCGATCTGGGCAAACAGTACGCGCAAGCCCAGCAAAAAACCACGGCAGCAACCGCCCTTTCGCGTTTCGGCATGGCGCGGGTGAAGGAGCTAAATGGCAGGCTGTTGTCTCTGGCTACGAAGCGCCTGGGCAAGAGCGTGCGTAACGCCTGGTTGGGCAAGTTAATGCCGCTGGGTATTGGTGCCGTGATAGGCACGGTGGCAAACCGCAAGCTGGCTAAAAGTGTGATCGCGAATGCCCAGGAATCACTGGGCCCGCTGGTCAACTAACCGTCAACGACGTGATGTCCACTCCCCTGGCTCCCCTTATTCGGGTGCTTCGACAGCACCGTGCCGCGAGCATCGGCGCGTTCTCTACCTCGATCGGCGTGACCGTGGTGGAGGTGCTGTTGCCTCTACTCACCCGGGATGCCGTAGATGTGGCAACCGGGCAGGCTGGGGCTGGGGAATCTTCGACCGCCACCACGCTCTTCCCGAGCCTTTCCCCGCTATGGGCCATTGTGGTGTGTCTGGTCATTGCGACGGTCGCGCGGTATGCCCTGCAATTTTCCAGGCGTTTCAGCGCAGGTATTTTGTCCATTAATGTGCAGCACCGCCTGCGGGTATCCATGCTGGATACGGTGCTGAAACTGGGTGGACCTGCTCAGGATTCCCTGCACACAGGTCAAGCGGTGAGCCGTTCCATCTCGGATATTTCCACGGTGCAGGGTTTGTGTGCCGTGTTGCCGTTGACGGTGGGCAATGCCACCAAATTAGTACTCACGGCCGGGGTGATTGTGTGGCTTTCCCCTGTGCTGTCGTTGTTGGCGTTCGCTACATTGCCGCTGGTTTACCTGCTGGGATACCGATCCCGAACGCCCTTGTTTGAGGCGACTCGCGCAGCACAGGATCAGGCCGCCACTGTCACTGGCGTGGTTGAGGAGACGGTCACAGGTATCCGCGTGGTCAAGGCGTTTTCGCAGCAGCAGCGAGAAGTGGCACGCCTTCACACAGAAAGCCAGGAGTTGTATCGGCGCAGGCTGCAAGTTGCTCGGGTCACGGCGTTGTTTCAGCCAGTGATGGAGCAGCTTCCGCTGGCCGCGCTGGTGGCCAACATCCTGGCTGGTGGTTGGTTGGCGCTGCAGGGAACCATCAGCATCGGCACATTTGTGGCATTTGCAACGTATGTAACTACGCTCAGCCAGGTGACAAAAATGCTGTCTGGCATGGTCATTCGCGTACAAACAGGCATTAGCTCACTCGCCCGCATCACCGAAATACTGGATCTTGCGCCTCCGCACGCCCCCACGGCATCCACATCACTTCCCGACACCTCCACCGCACTGGGTATCGACGCCCAGAAGGTCACCGTCGCCGGTGTACTAGACAGCATCAGTTTCACTGCCCAACCTGGTGAAACACTATGTATTGTTGGGCCTCCAGGGTCTGGGAAAAGCATGATGGTGCAGCTACTGAGTGGCTTTTACCAGCCGGACTCGGGGTCGCTCGCATTGATCGATGCTGCAGGTAACCGCACCGACTACGCGGACCTCGACCCTGATACTGTGCGCTCCCAGCTAACAAGCGTGCTGGACGACACCTTCTTGTATTCCTCCACCATCATGGACAACCTGACGATGGGCCGTGAGTTTTCGGAGGAGGAAATCCTTACCGCCACCACAACCGCTCAAGCTCATGAGTTCATCTCTGCCCTGCCACATGGTTATCAGGAGACCATTGGCGAGCGCGGATTAACCTTGTCCGGCGGCCAACGTCAACGCCTGGCACTGGCACGGGCTCTACTTGCGGGCCGGAAAATCCTGGTGCTTGATGACGCTACCTCAGCCATTGATGCCATCACCGAAGCAGCAATCTACGATGCCCTGCGGGATAACTACCCCGAGGTGACGGTTATCGCGATCGCGCACCGCCCATCCACGATGAGAGTGGCTGACCACATTGTGGAGTTTCCAAATGCGCCATTCAAGTCGGAGGATGAACGCGACACTCATGCATTGTGGCCCGACGTATCCCCTCAGCCACATCCCCCATCTGACCATTTCACAGCAGTGACCGAACAGCAGGATCCGTTTTCCCTGCGCCGCTTGCTTGGTCATGCAAAAACGCACATCATGCTGGTCGTGGCCTTACTCATGGTGGGGGTGCTGGCAGACTTGGCGTTCCCCAGCCTTGTGCGCCTGGCCGTTGATCAGGGTGTGCTCACACATAACGTTGGTACCTTGCAGCTGGCCACCGCCGTCGGCGCAGTGATTGTTGTGGTCTCAGGGGCTGCTGCGGCGGCCCGTACACTGCTGACTGCACGGGTGGGTGAACGCTTGCTCTTGATCCTGCGGGTACGCAGTTTCGCGCACCTCCAACGACTCAGCATGAGCTATTTTGAATCCACCACGGCAGGACGCATCATCACGCGCATGACCACCGATATTGACGCTCTGAGCTCATTTCTACAGACCGGTGTAGCACAGGTGATCGTGGCCTGTGGAACTCTAGTTGGCATCACCATCATGCTTGTGGTCACTGATTTTTCCCTTGCGCTGACCGCACTGGCCGCTGTGCCAGTGATCATTGTGGCGACACTGATATTCCGGCGTATTTCCCGCAGACTCTACCAACGTGCCCGCGAGGAGATCAGTACGGTGAACTCGCAGTTTCATGAGGCATTCTCTGGGCTGCGCACCACGCAGCTTTACCGCGCGGAATCGTTCATGCTTCGGCAGTTTCAAGACATGGCGGAGCAGTATCGGCGTACCCGGATCAAAGCTCAGACCGGGGTTGCTATCTATTTCCCCGGAATCAGCGCGGTGTCTGAGCTGACGCACGCGGCGGTGTTGGGAGTCGGCGCGCACCAGGTGATGCGTGGTGAACTCTCCCCCGGTGTTCTCATCGCGTTCCTGATGTACCTCGGCCTGCTATTTGGCCCACTGCAAGACCTCTCCCAACTATTCGATGCGTACCAGCAGGCTGCGATCGGACTTCGCCGCATCGCGGATCTGCTGGCCACGCAACCTACTGTGCCTGATACCGGCACGCGAACAGGTGCACCTGGGGCAGCCGAAGGACCCCTTGCGCTTGTTGACACCTCGTTTACCTACCGTACTGACCAATCCACCGAGAACGCAGACATACTCAGCCAGCTGAACCTCCGCATCGAACCAGGGTCAACAGTAGCGATCGTGGGAGCAACAGGAGCCGGAAAGTCAACGCTGATAAAGCTTATTGCCCGCTTTTATGATCCACTTTCCGGCCTCGTGACGGCCAATGGGACTGATATTCGAGAATTCCCCCTCGCGCAATGGCGCGGCACACTTGGGTACGTCCCCCAGGAGGCACACCTGTTCACAGGGACCGTAGCGTACAACATCGGGTACGGGCGGCCGTCGGCACGGGCAGAGGAGATTGTCGAGGCGGCACGGGCGGTGGGTGCACTGCCCGTGATTGAGGGCCTAGCGCATGGTTTCAACCAGGAGGTTGGTGAACGGGGGCGTGCTTTATCCTCTGGCCAGCGCCAACTGGTGGCGCTAGCACGCGCGGAACTGGTGGACCCCCACGTGTTGTTACTTGATGAGGCAACAGCAACCCTGGACCTGGAGACGGAGGCCGCAGTCGTGGAGGCGTCGACAAGCATGATGCGGGGACGTACATCCATCTTGATCGCGCATCGCCTGTCCACCGCCGCGCAGGCAGACCGCATTCTTGTGATGCATCACGGCAACATCGTCGAAGACGGAACCCACGATCAGCTCATTGCTGCTGGTGGCAGGTATGCGGCCTTGTGGTCTGCCCACTGAGACCCCCCGAAATGTAACTTTTTGCAAAGGCAAATGCGACATCTGGGGTGAAGACACGTTAGCCTGTAAAGGATAACGAGAGTTACAGAACTTACCCCCAAAAATAAGGAAATGAGGCGAGCACCTGCCGTGAGCAGCGCTAGTACTTTCGGCCAGAACCAATGGCTGGTAGACGAGATGTTCCAGCAGTTCCAGGAGGATCCACAGTCAGTAGATCCAGAATGGCGTGAACTGTTCGAAACCCAAGGCGCTCCCAACGGCGCCACCCCACCCGCAGCACCAGCGAAACCTACGCCCACCCTTCCCCCTGCTAGTACCCCTGCAGCAGCAGCTTCCACTGCGACAGCAGCTACACAGCCCCCCGCTCCGCGGGCAGCAGCCGAGACGCCAAAGGCGCGCGCCGAACGCAGGGCAAAAAGCACGGGCCCGGATTCGCTTGCTGCGGAAAAGAAAGCCGCTGCTGAGCGCAAAAAAGCTGCGTCGCCTTTCACACACGCCAATTCCAAGGAAATGCCCCCGGCGGGCAGCACCGAGATGAAAGGCATTGCCAAGGCAATCGCCAAGAACATGGACATTTCCCTCGAAATGCCCACCGCAACCTCGGTGCGCGACATGCCCGCCAAGCTGATGTTCGAAAACCGCAGTATGGTGAACGAGCAGCTCAAGCGCACCCGCGGCGGCAAGATTTCCTTCACTCACATCATCGGCTACGCCATGGTGAAAGCCGTCATGGCCCACCCGGACATGAACAACATGTACCAGGTGGTGGACGGCAAACCCACACTGGTTGTACCGGAGCACATTAACCTAGGTCTGGCCATTGACCTGCCGCAGAAAGACGGTTCCCGTGCCCTCGTGGTGGCCGCGATCCGCGAATGCGAGACGCTTTCCTTCTCTGAATTTGTCGAAGCCTACGAAGATATTGTCAACCGTGGCCGCCAAGGAAAACTCACCGGCAAAGACTTCAGCGGCGTGACCATTACGCTGACCAACCCTGGTGGTATCGGTACCCGCCACTCCGTGCCGCGCCTCACCAAGGGCCAGGGTGCGATCATCGGCGTGGGATCCATGGATTACCCAGCGGAATTTGCTGGTGCTTCTGAAGACCGCCTGGCGGAACTGGGCGTCGGCAAGCTGGTGACCATCACCTCAACCTACGATCACCGCATCATTCAAGGTGCTGAATCCGGTGAATTCCTGCGCACCATGAGCCGACTGCTCGTGGACGATGCCTTCTGGGACCATATCTTCGAATGCATGAACGTGCCCTACACCCCCATGCGTTGGGCACAAGACCTACCCAACACCGGTGTCGACAAAAACACCCGTGTCATGCAGCTCATCGAGGCATACCGCTCCCGTGGTCACCTCATCGCTGACATTAACCCGCTGCACTACCATCAGAGCGGAATGCCAGTGCCAGACCACCGTGACCTGGATATTTCCACCCACGGCCTGAGCATCTGGGACCTTGACCGCACATTCCATGTCGGTGGCTTCGCAAACCGCGAAACAATGACGCTGCGCGATGTACTCTCCACGTTGCGCCGTGCCTACACTCTGAAAGTCGGTTCCGAATACACCCACATCCTCGACCGCGACGAGCGCACCTGGCTGCAGGATCACCTCGAAGCAGGCATGGATAAACCCACCCCAGCGCAGCAGAAATACATTCTGCAGAAGCTTAACGCCGCCGAGGCTTTTGAGAACTTCCTGCAAACCAAGTACGTGGGTCAAAAGCGTTTCTCCCTCGAAGGCGCGGAATCCCTCATCCCGCTCATGGACTCGGTGATTGATACTGCTGCAGGCCAGGGCCTTGATGAGGTAGTCATTGGTATGCCGCACCGTGGCCGCCTGAACGTGCTGGCAAACATTGTGGGCAAGCCTCTCCACGTCCTGTTCAACGAGTTTGAAGGCAACATGGACCCGGCACAGGCCGGCGGTTCCGGCGATGTGAAATACCACCTGGGTGCGGAAGGCCAGCACATCCAGATGTTCGGCGACGGCGAAATCAAAATTTCGCTCACGGCCAACCCCTCTCACTTGGAGGCCGTTAACCCCGTCATGGAGGGTATCGTTCGCGCCAAGCAGGACATGCTGGACAAAGGCCACGACGGCTACACCGTTGTTCCGCTGCTGCTGCACGGCGATGCCGCGTTCGCAGGACTGGGAATCGTGCCGGAAACCATCAACTTGGCGCAGCTGCGCGGCTACACCGTCGGCGGCACGATCCACATTGTGGTGAACAACCAGATCGGCTTCACCACCACCCCTGATTCCGGCCGGTCCAGCCACTACGCCACCGACCTTGCCAAGGCATACGGCTGCCCCGTCTTCCACGTCAACGGCGACGACCCCGAAGCCGTGGTCTGGGTGGGCAAACTGGCCACCGAGTATCGACGCCGCTTTGGCAAAGACGTCTTCATTGACCTCGTGTGCTACCGCCGCCGCGGCCACAACGAAGCCGACGACCCGTCGATGACTCAACCGCAGATGTACCACGTCATCGACGACAAAGAAGGCACCCGCGCACAGTACACCGAAGACCTCCTCGGCCGTGGTGATCTCTCTGCAAGCGACGCCGAGGCCGTCGCCCGGGACTTCCACGACCAGATGGAAACAGTCTTCAATGAAGTGCGGCTGGCAGGTAAGCCGAAAGCCACAGCGCAAGAAGGCATCGCCATGTCCCAGGCACTACCACACGGATTGGATACCTCCATCACGCGGGAAGAACTCGCGGCAATCGGCCAGTCCTACGCGGACCTGCCCGAAGGGTTCACTATTCACCCGCGCGTGGCCACAGTGGCAGAAAAGCGCGCCGAATCTGCCCGCGACGGCGGCATCGATTGGGGTTGGGGCGAACTGATCGCCTTCGGTTCTCTGGCGTTGGAAGGCAAGGTAGTGCGCTTGGCGGGTGAAGATTCCCGTCGAGGCACCTTCACCCAGCGTCACGCCGTGCTCATTAATCCCAGCAACGCCGAGGAATACAACCCCCTTGACGTGCTGGCCCGCTCCCAAGGCCCTGGCAAGTTCCTGGTGTACAACTCTGCACTCACCGAATACGCCGGCATGGGATTTGAATACGGCTACTCTGTGGGCAACCCGGATGCCGTGGTGGCCTGGGAGGCACAGTTTGGCGACTTTGCCAATGGTGCCCAAACCATCATTGATGAGTACGTGAGTTCTGGCGAAGCCAAGTGGGGCCAAACCTCCGACGTGATCCTCCTACTGCCGCACGGCTACGAAGGCATGGGGCCTGACCACTCCTCCGCGCGCATTGAGCGCTACCTGCAGCTTTGTGCCGAAGGTTCCATGACCGTTGCGCAACCATCCACGCCAGCGAACTACTTCCACCTCCTGCGCCGCCACGCACTGGGTAACTTGAAGCGCCCGCTCGTGGTGTTCACACCAAAGTCGATGCTGCGCCTCAAAGCCGCATCCTCATCGGTTGACGAATTCACCGACGTGAAGAAATTCCGCTCCGTGATCAACGACCCCCGCCTTGTAGACCGCGACAACAACGTCATCGGGGACGTAAACAAGGTAAAGAAGATCCTCCTCGTCTCCGGAAAGCTCTACTACGAGCTGGAAAAGCGCCGGGCCAAGGACAATCGAGACGACATTGCCATCGTGCGCATCGAAATGCTGCACCCCATCCCCTTCAACCGTCTCAAGGAAGCCTTTGACTTCTACCCCAACGCGGAGGAAATTCGCTTCTGCCAAGACGAGCCCGCAAACCAAGGCCCCTGGCCGTTCCTGGGGCTGCACCTTCCAGAGTTAATCCCTGGGTTGCTGCCCATGAAGCGCGTCTCCCGCCGCGCACAGTCCTCCACCTCGACAGGTGTGGCTAAGGTCCACCAATTCGAGCAGGACCAGCTTATCGACGCTGCGTTCGCCGACTAAGCCCACGCACGCTCAAGCTCCCCTGGTTATTCCGCCAGGGGAGCTTTTCCTGTTGCTTATATGGCTGGCTATAAGTCGTTTTTCTCAATAAAGGGAATCACCACCGCAGACACGGAGGATTGTTTCTCCGCTTCTGCACTGAGTTCCGACAGGTCAGAGGTAGTCAGCAACCCATCAACATTGTTGAGCACCTGCCGGTCATTCCTATTCAAAATGGGTTTGCGATAAATCGGGACAATATTCTGTGGCAACTCCGGTCCAGAATATTGCTCACAACCCGTCGCATTTGAGGGGTCAGTGGCCATCATCGAGCCAGGTAGGGACTTCACCATTTCTTTATACACACGGTCCCGCCACTCCCCCGAGTTCGGGTCAACATCCCCGGATTCCTTGTCAGCCACGTATTTTTCCGACAATTCCTTCGCACGCGCCGGGTTCATTTGTTGCAGCAGTTCGCCCGTGCATCCCACCACCACGTCAGCGGTGCGTTCGTTGAGGCGTTGGACACGGCGTTGTTCATCGCTGTCCACATCAAGGTTGATGTATGCCATGCGCCCCCTGTTGTTGAACGCCTGCACATACAGTTCGCCCAACACACGCTGTTCCATTGAGGATGAGTCAACCGAGACTTGAACCGGGAGGTACGCCGACTCATGCCGAACCCCCTGAGGCTCTGGGGCACATGCCGTCAGGGTGGTGGCTAATCCGACACCTGCGCTCATGGTGGCCAAGACCGATCGGCAGCCTAAACCCTGACGCATGGAAACCCTACGACGCTGCATGAGTGGTTGTTCTCCTAGGATGTTACGTTCCCGCATATTTCTCCTTAGTGTACGCGGGCGTGGTCACCACAGGTGATACAACATGCCTCAATAACTCCTCGATTCACCACAATTAATTATCGTTGCGGTGTGAGCTGCTAAAACTAAACCTGGCGATGGCGTCCCTGGCCTCAGCGGCGTGGGCAGGTGTGCACAGGACGTCGTAACGCCCGGCGACGATCTGGGTACGGGTGGTAAAGTCTCGCCGTCCCCGGCTTGCTGCGTACGGTACTGCAGATGCGACAATGCCAAACACCACACCCATGACTATGCCGAGGAAGATCGGGGAGATGAAGTTCTCACTGAAAATCCCCAGCAGCATGCCAAAGAACAAACCCATCCACGCACCGGAGGCGGCTCCGCCGGCGATGACCCGACCCCAGGTCAGGCGCCCAACAACGTGTTCCACTTCCATGAGGTCAACACCAACAATGGTGAGTTCAGCGACGGGAAAATCAGACTTGTCACTCAGCATATCCACGGCGGCCTGGGCATCGGCGTAACTGTCAAAACTGCCCACAGGCCACCCTTCGGGTCGGGGGCGTAATGAAAGATCCCGGCTACCAGCATTACCAGCGTGTGGGGTGCTCATGGGGTTGATTCCTTAAGACTCTTCATCGTTATTGTTGTGTCACCGGAATAACGTTGTGCAGCTGCTGCATGTTCCCACTGGTGTGTTAGTACACTTAGTCACTATGAGCCCAATTACAAAAGTCTACGCAGGCCGTCTCGCAGGTATGGTGGTTCGTGGACCGGACACGGAGGTGATCGGCCGAGTCCGCGATGTTGTTGTCATTGTACGGCCCAACGGCCACGTCACTCGAGCGTTGGGGCTTGTAGTTGAGGTAGTCAATAACCGCCGTATTTTCCTGCCAATGCTTCGAGTGGCATCGATTGAACCGCAGGAAATCATGTTGGTATCTGGATCGGTGAGCTTGCGTGCATTCAAACCCCGAACCGGCGAGTTGACCATCGTGGGTGACCTTGTGGGCTCCAAGGTGCAGGTGGACGACCCGGAACTGGAAAATCTCCATGGTCGGCCTGTTGAAATTGCAGACATTGAGCTGGAACGCACCCGTACCAGAGACTGGATTGTCTCACGCGTGGCTGTGTTCGGAGAGAAGCCTAAATTCGGTCGACGTGGAAGCCTGCACGTGGTTCCGTGGTCCCACGTGCACGGTATTACAGCGGCGGGTGCAGGGCAGTCAGATAAGGTGGCTGAGCTTATCGCGCGGTTTGATAACATGCGCCCCGCCGACATCGCGTCCTTGCTGCGTGCCATGCCGGCGGCAGAGCGCCAGACCGTAGCTGAACAGCTTGACGACGAGCGCCTCGCTGACATTCTCCAGGAGCTGCCCGATGACCGGCAGGCCGAGCTCATTGAAGCCCTAGCCATTGAACGCGCAGCCGTGGTGCTGGAAGAGATGGACCCTGACGATGCCGCCGACTTGCTGGGCGAACTCCCCGACGACAAAGCCGACGTGCTGCTGGAACTCATGGATCCAGAGGAATCAGCACCCGTGCGACGGTTGATGGACTTCTCCCCCGACACGGTGGGCGCGCTCATGACTCCTGAGCCGCTGATTCTCGCCCCGCAAACGACAGTGGCTGAGGCCCTAGCAATGGCCCGCAACCCTGACTTAACGACATCGCTATCGTCCCTCATTTTTGTTGTCCGCCCACCGACAGCAACCCCCACCGGCAAATATCTGGGGTGCGTACACTTGCAGAAGCTGCTGCGTGAACCCCCCAGTTCCTTGATCGGCGGTATTTTGGATCCTGACCTTCCGCCGCTTTATGCTGATGATTCACAGGAAACAGCGGCCCGTTACTTCGCCACCTACAACCTTGTGTGTGGACCAGTGCTTGACAGCGACAATCACCTCCTTGGTGCCGTCGCTGTGGATGACCTTCTTGACCACATGCTTCCTGAAGACTGGCGCGAAACTGGCCTCAGGCCAGCAACGACACATGCGTAAAGGAGAGTGATCATGGCTGATTTTAATCGCAGTGACCTTGACACCCCAGTCGCAGGAAACCGCCGAAAGTTTTTCAACTTTGACGGCGATTCTGTCGGTGCGTTCGCCGAGAAAGTCGCCCGTTTCTTCGGCACAGGCGAATACCTGTTTTGGCAAACCATTTTTGTTTTGATTTGGGTTGCGTTTAATGTCGGCGGATACTGGTGGAACTGGGATGCCTATCCATTTATCCTACTCAACCTGGCTTTTTCCACTCAGGCTGCCTACGCGGCACCGCTGATTTTGCTGGCGCAAAACCGCCAAGAAGATCGGGACCGCATTGCCTTAAACGAAGACCGTCGGCGCTCTGAGCAGACAAAAGCCGACACTGAGTTTTTGGCTCGGGAGCTCGCTGGCGTGCGCATTGCTATCGGTGACACGGTTACCCGCGACTACCTACGGCATGAACTGGAGGACCTGCGTAGCGTCCTAGAACGCATCGAGGCGAAAATTGACGACGAGGCAGCAGCTCGCATCGCCCGAGGCGATGGCGAAACCCATGAGCTTGCCGAACCTACTCAGGGCGACTTGGCTTAGCCCTACCCCACTATGCGCGCTAGACTTGGCGGGTGATGTCTACACTTTCGGAATCCGCTGTACGTACTGCGCTATCCCGCGTTGATGACCCGGAAATTGGCAAGCCAATTACCGAGCTTGGCATGGTTAAATCGGTGACCCTTGACGGCAATAATGTTGCTGTGGAAATTTACCTCACCATCGCCGGGTGCCCGCTCAAAAACACCTTGATCCGCAACACCCAGGCGGCTGTGGAGGAACTTGACGGCGTGGGGACTGTCACCGTCACCACAGACGTGATGAGCGATGAGCAGCGCCGCACCCTCCGCCAGGCACTTCGCGGCACAGACTCAGAACCGGTCATCCCCTTCGCACAGCCAAATTCAACCACCCGCGTTTTTGCAGTTGCCTCAGGTAAGGGCGGCGTCGGCAAATCCTCCATGACCGTTAACCTTGCAACAGCTTTGGCGGCGCGGGGGCTCAACGTCGGAATCCTGGACGCCGATATTTACGGACATTCCATCCCCCACATGTTAGGTTCTGACGCCCGTCCACACCAGGTCGATGACATGATCATGCCGCCCATTGCACATGGGGTAAAAATCATCTCCATCGGGCATTTCGTCGAAGGAAACACCCCCGTTATTTGGCGTGGGCCAATGCTGCACCGCGCCATCCAGCAATTCCTCTCCGAAGTGTTTTGGAGTGACCTGGACATTTTGCTCCTTGACCTGCCACCAGGAACCGGCGATATTGCCTTGTCGGTGGCACAGTTAGTGCCGAGCGCTGAACTTCTCATTGTGACCACCCCGCAGGCCGCCGCTGCTGAGGTTGCCGAGCGCGCCGGTGCTATGAGCCAGCAAACCCGCCAGAAGGTCGCTGGGGTGATTGAAAACATGTCCGCCATGGTCATGCCTGACGGATCAGTTGTAGATGTTTTTGGCTCAGGCGGTGGTCAGATGGTCGCAGATCGCCTGAGTACCCTGACCGGGACGAAGGTAGAACTGCTTGGTTCAGTTCCGCTTGATCCCGCGCTGCGGATTGGTGCCGACGACGGCAATCCCATCGCCATCACCGCCCCCGACTCGCACACAGGCGCTGCCCTGAACGCCATTGCCGACAAATTGGCCATGCGGCGCGAATCCCTCGCGGGTCGTCCACTTGGACTGGGCGTAGTGCCTCATTAAACCCGCATTATAGGAAGTGCCCACCGCCCCTGAGCTAGGGCACCCCACCTAGATCCTTCTATGTAATATCCGCCCAGGAGAAATCCCCCCGTGCAGCATCGTCAGGTTCCTTGCCGGGGGTCTGTTGCTCTTTTTCCACTGATTGCTTGGAGTCTGGCTGCGACTGCTTAGGTTGTGTGGATGCAGCGGCGCTGCTTGCGGGTTTTGGCTGCTCATGCTCCATGATCTTCTTCGGATCAAGCGCATCGAGGAAACTGCCATCCCCATCCAACAATGTTTTGGTGAGCGCTGCGCGTGGACCCAAGCGTTGCAAAGCGGCAAGTTCGCTGAGTGGCTTACTGATTTCTTCAAAATCAGCCCCCAGTTCATCGCCTAACCCCTGTTTAGCATTGTCAATGGCGGTACGAGCCGCAGTCAACGCAGCTTTAACATCCCGAACAACGCGGGGCAGCCGCTCCGGTCCAATAACCACTAAGCCCACAACAAAGAGGAGGAATATCTCTCCCCAACCAACATCGCTGAACACTCAACTTATTTTACTTTATTTTCCAGCAGAGCGGCGTACTGCACGATAGATCAAATCAACCTTGCCCAGGAACGTTTCCGGGTGCTTCGTGGTAGCTTCCTCCGCATCGGGACCCGCAGGGCAGGAAAACGCGATACTGGTCAGGCGCGCCTTCAGCTCAGTGGACACACGGATCGTTTCAGTGTCTACGCAGTTTTTCAAGCATTCAGAGGCCCGGCGCTGTTGTGCAACCTCAGCACGGCATTCCTCACAGTGCACAAGGTGGACGCGCGCGCGATGCATAGCCAGTGGTGTCAACTCACCATCCACAAAAGCAGCGACAGCTTCAAGGCTGAGATGCTCAACAGAGGCAAATTCGCGGGGTTTTCGCGCTTTTCGACGCCGCGTATGCCCCGTGTTCCCACGCAAGGATTCACGAACCATAGGACCACTGACCTCCTTCAACAATGGTGATGATGCTGTCTTGTTACCGAGGATACGCTTTTAGTAGCGCATAGGAAGCAAAAGTTGGGCCGACTCGCTCGACTCCGCAGCAGCTTCCAAACTGGCACGAAGCTGGCTCCGGCCACGGTGGATACGACTACGAACCGTTCCCATCTTCACGCCGAGGGTGTCGGCAATCTCGTCGTAGGACATTCCCACGACGTCACAGAGCACCACCGCAACCCTGAAATCAGGGCTGAGTTCATCGAGTGCCTTTTGCAGGGCCGGGTCAAGATTCGACACCGTAAACGCCTGCTCGGGGGTGAGGTCGTTGCCAGGAACCCGGTCATAGTCCTCTGGCAATGCTTCCATCCTGATCTTTGCGCGTCGACGCACCATGTCAAGGAACAAGTTGGTGGTAATGCGGTGCAACCAGCCTTCAAACGTGCCAGGCTGGTAATTCTTCAGCGAACGGAACACGCGCATGAATGTCTCCTGCGTTAGATCCTCCGCATCGTATTGGTTACCAGACAGTCTGTACGCCAAGCGGTACACACTGTCTGCGTGTTCCTCAACCAATTCCGCCCATGTGGGCATGTCCCCCTGTCCGGCGTCAAACGCCGCAGTGCCACTCAACGTGGCGAATGGGACAGTGTCATCGCTCCCAGCATTAATCGTCGGGTCGGTAAACTCGGCCTGATGAGTGGAAGTCATAGTATTATTGTGCATTGTCCCTTTAGCATACACCAGCTATTTTAGCTGAGAGGTCACTGAATATTTTATGCATCTGGGACGACAAACTGTGAACTTCTATTAAAAAGCCTGTCAACAGCCTGGACGTGTGAGGCTACAGCCTGGAAGTTGTCCCTCATCCCCGCGCTGGCCGGACAGTGTGGCACCCAACAATCATCAATAGGCTAGTTCTGATGTTATTTCGGAGCGCGTCCACCTAAACTATCTAGTGTGAATGACACTGCTTTCGACGCGTTACGTTCTTACATCACTGATACTACGGTGATTGACAATGCCCTTGCCGCAGCTCAGCAAGACGCCGAGGAATTCGGTCTTGCCGCCCCCGACGCCGCAGCAGGTTCGCTGCTCAGTGCATTAGCGGCGTCGTATATTGATGAGGCAGGCGTCGGAGCCATCGCAGTGACCCCTGCTGCTGGCGTAGTGGGCCTTTATCTTCTCCGGGGCTTGGGGCTGACGGGCACGCTCACGTGCATTGACCCGGAGACTGAGCACCAGCGTCAAGCACGTACCAATTTTATGGCAGCAGGCTACAAACCCAACCAGTTTAGGTTCCTGCCCTCCCGCCCCCTTGAGGTGATGAGCAGGCTCGCCGCTGATTCCTACCACGTGGTTTACGGTGATATTCGCCCGTCTGACTACCGGGCGTTTATAGACGCCGCGTGGCCACTTCTGCGTAGCGGTGGCATACTCATCCTGGCCAATTCGCTGCTTGACGGTACGCTATCTGACACTACCCGGAAAGACCGGGACACCATCTGCGCGCGGGAAGCCGATGAATATGTGCGCAGCATGGATCAGGCTGTGGTGTGTCGCCTTCCTCTCGGGTCTGGGCTAACACTCATTACCAAAAAAGACGATGATTCAGAGTCTGAATAGCAACAAAAAGGGCGCAGAGGTAACTTCTCCGCGCCCTTCTGAGCATGTGTGCTAATAAATCGTCACACCACTTCGTTTTTACCCACACACACCACGCCGCCTGGGCTGATAGTGAATCGGGCTGCGTCGCGATCGTGATCCACACCAATGAACTCGCCCTCACTGACCACGACGTTTTTGTCCAAAATAGCGTGACGCACCACAGCGCCCTTGCCAATGCGGACACCCGGCATCAACACTGAACCCTCGACCGTTGCGCCCTCTTCAACTATGACGTTGTTGGACAGCACCGAGTTACGGACCGTGCCTGCGGAAATAATGGACCCCGATGCGACCATTGAGGACTGTGCAATACCACCCTGCACAAACTTCGCAGGAGGCAGATTGCCGTCATCGGTGTTGTGAATAGGCCACTGCTTGTTATAGAGGTTAAAAATCGGGTGAACCGAAATGAGATCCATGTGGGCCTCATAGAACGCATCAATCGTACCGACGTCACGCCAGTAACCTGCGTCGCGTTCGGTAGCACCAGGCACGCTATTGCCGGAGAAATCATAGACGTGTGCCTGATTCTTCTCCACAAAGTACGGAATAATGTCACCGCCCATATCGTGCGAGGAATCGGGGTTTTCCTCGTCATCCTTGAGCGCCTTAATCAGGTCTTTGGCGGTGAATACGTAGTTACCCATGGATGCAAAGGTCATCTCAGGGTCATCAGGGGTTCCAGGCGGATCGGCTGGCTTTTCGACAAAGTTGGTAATGTTACCGTCTTCGTCAGACTCAATACAGCCAAAGGCCGATGCCTCAGAACGTGGAATCCTAATGCCCGCAACAGAGACGGCTTTTCCAGAGGCAATATGTTCTTCCACCATCTGCTGGGGGTCCATGCGGTAGACATGGTCCGCGCCAAAAACAATGACGTACTCAGGGTCTTCATCGTAAATGAGGTTAAGGGACTGCAAAATGGCATCTGCAGAACCAGTAAACCACCGCTTACCCAGCCGTTGCTGAGCAGGAACCGGGGTGATGTACTGCCCTGCAAGACCGGAAAGCTGCCACGATTGCGAAATGTGACGGTCAAGCGAATGGGACTTGTACTGAGTAAGCACGCAAATCTGCATGTACCCGGCATTCACCAGGTTCGACAAGACGAAGTCAATGAGCCGGTAGGTGCCCCCAAAGGGCACGGCGGGTTTCGCACGGTCCGCAGTGAGCGGGAACAGGCGTTTTCCTTCACCACCGGCAAGGACAATAGCTAGTACATGTGGTTGAATTCTCACACTGACCAACTTATAGCCTAACTCGCATCTTCGCCTCCAAAGTGAGTCATTCAACGTTTTTGGGCAGCATTTCCGCAGCACATTGTCTGACGCGTGCGGCATTTATCACTATGCGTGTGTGCTGCGCAGCATGGTTTTTCAGGCTAGTGTCGTGGTTATGCGAGTAGCAATGATGACCAGAGAGTACCCACCAGAGATCTATGGCGGTGCCGGTGTGCACGTCACTGAACTGACCCGGTACATGCGTGAACTTGTTGAGGTAGATGTCCATTGCATGGGCGCGCCTCGCGATGAGGCTGGCGTATTTGTCCATGGAGTTGACCCCGCATTGGACGATGCCAACCCGGCAATTAAAACACTGTCTACTGGCCTACGTATCGCAACGGCGGCCAACAATGTGGACGTTGCCCATTCTCACACGTGGTACGCAGGCCTTGGTGGACACTTGGCGGGCCGGTTGTACGGCATTCCGCACGTGGTCACTGCGCACTCACTGGAGCCTCACCGTCCGTGGAAACGTGAACAATTGGGCGGCGGTTATGAGGTGTCCAGCTGGTCTGAAAAGAACGCTATGGAATACGCGGATGCTGTGATTGCCGTGTCAGCACGCATGAAGGACGCGATCCTGGACGCATATCCTCGCATCGAACCCGACCGCGTTCACGTGGTACTCAATGGCATTGATACGCAACTGTGGCAGCCGCGCCCGATTTTCGATGCTGCAGAAAACTCCATCCTTACGGAACTCGGCGTTGACCCCAACCGCCCCATCGTGGCATTTGTTGGTCGTATTACTCGCCAAAAAGGCGTAGGTCATTTAGTCAAGGCCGCACAATACTTCTCCCCCGATGTTCAGTTGGTTCTGTGCGCAGGTGCTCCTGATACCCCGGAAATCGCCGAGGAAACCACAGCACTGGTTGAGAAGCTCCAAGCCCAGCGCGATGGCATCTTCTGGGTTCAGGAGATGCTGCCTAAGGATAAGGTGCAGGAAATTTTGACGGCCGCTGACGTATTCGCCTGCCCGTCCATCTATGAGCCTTTGGGCATTGTGAATCTGGAGGCCATGGCTTGTGGAACAGCTGTTGTCGCTTCCGATGTCGGCGGCATCCCCGAGGTTGTGGTCGACGGTACGACGGGTACCTTGGTCCACTACGACGAAAACGACCCCGAAGGCTTTGAGCGGGGCATCGCCGATGCTGTGAACGCCCTGGTAGCCGACGAGGAACGCGCTAAAGCCTACGGCGAAGCAGGTCGGAAGCGCGCTGTTGAGGATTTCTCGTGGGCAACCATCGCTCAGCAGACCATTGATGTCTACAAATCCTTAATGTAGGTCGCCTGTGTCCGTGTATTTCCGCCCACGTTTCCACCTTGCACCGCCGAGTGGCCGACTGAATGACCCCAACGGACTCTATGTTGAAGATGGTGTCCTTCACGCCTACTACCAGCATGATCCACAGTGGCCCACTGCTGAAAAGCGCACCGGCTGGGGGCACGCGTCCACGCCGCTTCTCTCTGATAAACCCGAGCTGTGGACACATCATCCCGACGCCCTCTACCCCGCAGTCGATTACGATGACAAGGGGTGCTACTCGGGGTCGGCGGTGCTGGTAAACGGCGAGCTTGAGCTGTTTTACACCGGCAATGCCAAGCCTGGCGGACATAGGCGGGCTACCCAAAACCTTGTGCACGTTGGAGGTCGCCGCCGCGCTGATGGTGGAACGTATCTCCGCAGCGATCGCAACCCGCTTATCGACGGCCCCGCACCCGGCTTTACCAACCACTACCGCGATCCACATGTGCTGTGGCGTGAGGACCACTGGCTGATGGTGTTAGGTGCACAACGCGATGACGAAACTGGCTCGGTGGTGCTCTACACCTCTGAGGACCGCCGCGCATGGGATTATGCTGGTGAAATCCAGTTCGACACCAGTTCCGCCGTACCTGGTAGCGCTCCCGACATGATCCCTGGAGGCTACATGTGGGAATGTCCGAATCTGGTGACACTTCGCGATGATGTGACCGGCGAAGACATGGACGTGTTGATTGTCCTTCCGCAAGGCTTGGAGCAAGTTGGCGATCATTACGCGAACAATCACCAGTGCGGCTATGTGGTCGGTCACCTTCAGGGCACAACATTCACGGTGAGCCGTGGTTTCACAGAACTCGATTACGGGCACGAGTTTTATGCACCGCAGGTAGTGCATGGTTCCCAACCTCCGTTGATGCTGGGGTGGATGGGTCTGCCTGACCTTGACGATCAACCGACACGACAGGATGGGTGGGTACACACCTTGACCGTGGCGCGCGAATTGCACCTCAGCGATGGTGTGCTGCGCCAAGTACCACGGGCGTCGATAAGCAGCAACAATGCGGATAGCGACCTGGAGGTTGGCGCATCGTTCGAGTGGAGTGGTGAGATGCCACCTGGGTCCGAGCTGGTGCTGGTTGATACTGCGGGGGATGCCGTGGCGCGGTTGAGTGTCAATGGCAACGTGGTTGAGCTCGATAGGCAGGATCAGCAGTACCACGCGGGCGGCGATGTTCGGCGCGCATATCTGCGGGGCGTCACCTCTGCAGTTGATGTGCGAGTACTGGTTGATGCGTCGTGCATTGAGATATTTATTGACGAGGGCAGGATAAGTTTCGCAAGTCGAATTTTTCCACGTCACGAACCTAACGAGTGTATAGTGCGCGTCCTCACATAAACAAAACTAACCAGACATAAATCACATCTATTAGACTCACTCTCAGTGTTGTCTTTGTGCCCGTTTATGTTGGTTGGGCTTGAGGACTTCCGATTAGTATCAAACCGGTATACCTCAAGGAGGTCGCTGTGGATCATGCCGCAGTAGCCCGCCGAATGCTCGAAGCACTAGGTGGGGAATCTAATATCAAGGCAGCCGCGCACTGTGCGACAAGAATGCGGCTTGTTCTCAACGACAAAGAGAAAATCAACCAGCAAGCCCTTGATGACGACCCCGATCTCAAGGGAACATTTGAGGCCGGCGGGATGTTCCAAATCATCGTCGGCCCTGGTGACGTCGATATTGTCTACGACGAGTTCACTAAAATCACCGGCGACCGCCAAGTGTCCACCGAAGAGCTCAAGTCGGTAGCCGCCGAGGCGCAGGGCAACGCCCTGACCCGTGCTATTAAGGTACTGGCCGATATTTTCGTACCGCTGATCCCCATCCTGGTGGGCGGCGGTTTGCTTATGGCGCTCAATAACGTGTTGACCTCGAAAAACCTCTTTGGTGAGGGCACACGTTCGCTGGTCGTACAATTCCCGGCAATTGAGGGCATGGCCCAGATGATCAATCTGCTGGCCTCTGCGCCCTTTGCTTTCTTGCCCATTCTGGTGGGCTTTACCGCGACAAAGCGATTCGGCGGTAACGAATACCTCGGTGCCGGCATCGCCATGGCGATGGTCATGCCAGACCTAGTCAATGGCTACAAAGTTGCAGAGACCATCCAAAAAGGCGGCATGACCTACTGGGATCTGTTCGGCTTCGACGTCGCCCAGGCTGGTTACCAGGGCACCGTGCTGCCGATCCTGCTGGTCGCGTGGATTTTGAGCATGGTGGAAAAATTCTTCCACAAGCACCTCAAAGGCACCGTAGACTTCCTAGTCACCCCTGTGCTGACACTGCTGATCACTGGTTTCCTCACCTTCATCGCCGTGGGTCCCGCCATGCGCTGGCTGGGCGATGCCATTGCGAGCGGCCTGCAGAACATCTACGACTTCGCTGGTCCCGTTGGCGGTTTCCTCTTCGGCTTGGTCTACTCCCCCATCGTGATCACTGGCCTTCACCAGTCCTTCCCGCCGGTTGAGCTGCAGCTCTTTGCCACTGGCGGCTCCTTCATCTTTGCCACGGCATCCGTAGCCAACGTCGCACAGGGTGCCGCCACCTTGGCTGTGGCAATCACTACTCGTGACGAGAAGCTTCGGGCTCTGGCTTCTGCCTCCGGTGTATCCGCCTGCTTCGGCATCACCGAACCGGCCATCTTCGGTGTGAACCTACGCCTACGCTGGCCGTTCTACATCGGCATGGGCACCGCAGCCATTGGTGGCGCCATGATCGCCCTGTTCAACGTGAAGGCCGTGTCTCTTGGTGCCGCTGGTTTTATCGGCTTTGTCTCCATCAGGACAACCGACTGGCCGATGTTCTTTGTCAGCCTAGTCACCGCGTTCATTATTTCCTTCGCATGCTCCTATGCCTACGCTATGTACCTGCGTCGCCAGGTCGCGGGTGAAGCAGAAATGGAAAAGGCCGTGGGCACTCAGGCGGCTGCCGCAGCCAATGATGCAACTCCGGCAGCGACTGCTAGCGCAGGAACGGCAACCGCAGTGGCCACCGCTGTTGGCGCTGACCTGCTCACCTTCGCTTCCCCGCTCACTGGTGAACTGGTGGAGCTGAGCACAGTGTCCGATCAGATGTTTGCCCAGGGAAAGCTGGGTCCTGGTTTTGCTGTGGTCCCCAGCGAGGGTGTACTCCGCGCCCCAGCCGACGGCACCATCAAGGTGGCATTCCCCACTGGACATGCATTCGCTATAACCACGGCGGAAGGTGTGGAAATCCTCATGCATGTTGGCTTTGATACGGTCAACATGAAGGGCGAAGGCTTCACACCGAAGGTCAGCAAGGGTGACACCGTCAAGCGCGGCGACGTGCTCGGTGAGTTCGACATTGACGCTATCAAAGCCGCAGGTTACGACACGACCACACCGGTTGTTGTAGCGAACTTCAAAAAACTCGGCGGCGTACGGCTGACTGACAGCATCTCCGCACCACACAGCATTACCGCAGGTGACGACGCCGCGATTGTCTCCGCGAAAGCGTAGCAATCCTTGAGCCCCATCACGTCAGCACCCCGTCGTAGCTTCTCGCGGCGGGGTGCTACTGTACATCAAATGCGGGGCGCACTGAACGTAGCTATCCTCGGTTTTATCCCCACGTCCATCGTTTTAACGCGCACTGAACTTGAGGCCCACACTTATGTCGTCACACAGACCCGAACTGCATATCACGGCACAGCACGGCGTTCTCGAAGCCCCGGCAGGAGCATTATTTACCGGCGAGCAGTGGCATGTGTTTCACCAGTACAGGTCCCAGCCCGACGTGAAGAAAAACAACTGGGGCCATGTGGTGTCAGCTGACACTCCGTTCAACTGGGTGCACCGCGACGACGTACTCAGTGCCGAAGCCCCAGAGGTTCAGGTGCGGGCAGGGTCTGTTGTCGCCCCACGATGCGGCGACGAGGCCGAATTGTTTTTCACCTCTGTCACGGACGAGGGACCGAGTATTCACCGCGCCCTCCTGACCAACCTTTCCGGGCCCCAATCAGACGTGCGTCGCGAAGGAAGCGTCGTCGACGCCCCTGTGCTGGGGATCGATAAACTCCAGGATTTTCGCTCTCCCTGTGTCGTACCAGGTTGGGCCGATGAGGATGACCGTTCTGAGGGGCACGGTGGATGGCTCATGCTAGCCGTCGCAGGGCCGATGTCCGCCCCGGAATTGGTGATGTTGTCATCGCACGACCAACAATCCTGGACGCTAGACGGGCCCCTGGCTTTTCATGGTGATTCCGGTCTGGCGCATCACCCGATCCTCGTCAGCCCCAGGATTATCCGACTCCGCGACGAAGTGGACAGCCACGTCTACGACGTCCTCATCGTCACTGTTGAAGCAGATGGTGTAGATCTTTCCGGCTACCTGGTAGGCACCCTCCGTGGTTGTGACTTTTGGGTGAAAACCCCCTTCACGCAAATGGACTTTGGCCATGACTTCACCCGCCCGCGCAACACCAACACGGTACGCGGCGTGACCTACGGCAATAACGAACGCTATGATGCCGCCTTGATTTTCGGGTTAATGAACGGCGTCGGCAGACTTGACAACCCGGCCACGCACGAAAGCCTACGCGCCGAGGGCTGGGCAAACTGCCTGTCGCTCCCCCGTCTCACCACGCTCCAAGGTGGCCTGCTATTTCAAACCCCCACCCCCGGGCTTACTTCTGCAATCCCACACACAGCACATGCACGCATGTGGAGCGGACTTATCGACGCCCAGGAGGGCAGCGTCACCGTCACACTTCTGGATAATGCCACAGGACGTATCGCCGCAACCATCACCCACAGCGGGCATCACCTGCAACTAGACCGGTCCATGAATCCCCTGCATGCGGGGGATTCCCCGGCAGAAGCCTACCTCATTTCCGCCGACACCGACTCCCTTACCATCATTGTTGACGGATCCACCGTCGAAGTATTTGCCGACGGCGGTGTGATTGCCATGGCCTCCCGCGTGTATTTCGAGGGAATCTGCGGCGGGTTCGATGTCACTGCGGAAGGCGGGGCGTCGATACTCAGGTATTTTGAAGTCGCCGGTGAGGACGTCTAATCCTCAATCCGGGCGAGGCGTGTGACCTTTGCTCGCGCCGTCACGGTCATATGCATGGGTAACGCGGCAATGCGTTGCGCCAAAAGATCCGGGTGGATATGCCGAGCAGACGGACTCATGCCAATCTGCGCGGCAATGGACGGCTGATCAAGTGTCATGGAAAACTCCACAAGTTGAGGCTCAGTCACGGGGCGAAGATGCCCCGATGCCTGCTCGATCATGCGCTCCACCTTGCCCTTTTCTACATCAATGATGCCCAGGGGCTCCCGAAGCTCCGCGAGGTGCCCAGTATCAGCGGTCAACACAATCACCTGACCACCAGCTTTAAGCACTCGCGCGAACTCCGCAGCATTACGGGGCGCAAAAATCACGGTGATGGCATCAATGGAGTCGTCACGCAACGGCAACCGTGCCCAGGCATCAGCCACCACCGCACCAACCCGGGGATGGCATTTAGCCAAATGCTTTGCGGCGTGAACTGACACGTCAATCCCCACGCCCCTGGCACCCTGAATAGCGTCAAGGGTGTGGGACAAGTAGTAGCCGGTGCCAGCGCCAATTTCGCAGATGGACACAGCGGCATCGTCATCCACCCCGGCATCATCAAGCGCGAGGTCCACGTTGTGCGTCACCGACTCCACAAAGGGCGCGTAATGCCCGCGAGACAGAAAGGTCTCGCGATCCTTGATCATTGTCGCATCGTCACCGCTGTAGCGCAGACCAGCACCTCCGGCTAGGGTGACGTAGCCCTGACGAGCAACGTCGTAACTATGCCCCGAGTCAGAAACCAGACGAGTAAACTCATCGGCACCGTGGAGGTCGGTTCCGTCAACAGGGTCTGCTAAAAGGTCAATAATGTCTTTGAGCACAACAGGTGTGTTCTCCTCGATATCGCTGCATTGCTGCCCTGCGTACTGGCAGGGTATTCATATTACCGCGAGGGGTAGAACGCCCCGCGCTTACCCCGACACGTTGGTGAGTAGTGCCCCCAGCTCAGCCGCCTCTTCCTTGTTGAGTTCAATAACCAGGCGACCGCCGCCGTCGCTGGGAATGCGCATCACGATCTTTCGACTTTCTTCCACTGCTTCCATCGGACCGCTGCCAGTCCGGGGCTTCATTGCTGCCACTTGTCCCTGCTCCTTAGACGTGGGGGATTTCACCATCCAGCCTAGCCCTTTTCTTTCGTTCCTGTAAGGTTTTCCAGGGCAATAATTCGTTGTCGCATGTTCTCAATAACGGCATCAACTTGATCCTGGCGATACCCACGAAGCACAACATCAAAAGAAATGTTGTCGAAACGATTGTCGCTCACCGCCGCAGCGTTAGCATCAATGCGTGCGGCGGACTCCATTCCAGCATCGGCTTCCGCCGGAATGAGATTATCGCCACCGAAAAAGTGTCCGAACATGACGCTGAACAGCACAATTAGCGCGCTCAGGACAAGGACGTAGAAGATCCAGGTAAACATCATCTACCCCATGTTGGCGTGTGCAGCCACAATGTGTGCAACAGCTTCGTCAACGCTGTCGGTCACCATAAAAAGGTCCACATCCGATGCTGCCACCATCGATTCCGCAACGAGTTTTTCTTTGATCCAATCAACAAGACCCGACCAGAATTGTGTACCAATCAACACAATAGGATAGTTGGTTATTTTTCCGGTTTGCACCATACAAAGGGCTTCAAATAGTTCATCTAATGTCCCGAAACCACCGGGTAGACACACAAATGCCTGCGAGTATTTCAAAAACATTGTTTTCCGCACGAAGAAATATCGGAAGTTCATGCCCAAGTCCACCCAATCATTCAGGTGCTGTTCATGTGGAAGTTCAATCCCCAACCCAACCGACAAGCCGTCAGCATCGTAGGCACCACGGTTCGGGGCCTCCATCAACCCTGGACCACCGCCGGTGATCACTGCATAGCCCGCTTCTACTAGTTGTCGGCCCAGTTCCAACCCCATTTCATAGTAACGATGGTCAGGCTTTATGCGCGCGGAACCAAACACAGTTACTGCCGAGGGCATCTCCGCCAAAGCACCAAATCCGTCGACAAATTCACTTTGGATACGTAACACCCGCCACGGATCTGTATGCAGCCATTCGAGGTTATTACTGTGGTCAAGCAGCCGTTGATCCGAGGTCGTTCCCGCCTCGTCGTTTTTGTTTCTCACAAGCACAGGGCCGCGCATCAGACGTTGCTTCAATTCGGAGGGGGTTTTGCTGGGAGGCATCGCTGCAGTCCTTTATTAGTTAGCTAGTCAAGTATTTCTTTACAGTCTCAGAGACGGACCTAATCATCTCTACAGGGCACTGTTCGTCCCGCTTATGGGCATACGCCGGGTCGCCGGGGCCGAAATTGACCGCTGGTATGCCCAATTCGGAGAACCTGGCCACATCAGTCCAGCCGTATTTTGCGCGGAAATTCCCACCAGTGGCAGCCACCAGTTCCGATGCAGCTGGCTGGGACAAACCGGGAAGCGCTCCCGGCACGGCGTCGTCAACCGTGTACGTGACACCCTGCGGGAGTGCAAGAACATCCAGCATGTACGTGAGAGCATCGTCAACGCTGCGGTCGGGTGCAAAGCGGAAGTTCACGAACATCCATGCCTCGTCGGGAATAGTGTTGGTGGCTACCCCGGCTTCGCAGTGCACAATGTTGAGTCCCTCGCGGTACTCACACCCATCAATGTCCACGGTTCGGGGCTGATAGTCAGCGATCCGCGTGATCACCGGAGCGAGCAGATGCATCGCGTTGACACCCATCCAAGAACGCGCGCTGTGAGCCCGCACCCCGGCGGCGGTGACGCGCAAGCGAATGCTTCCCTGGCACCCGGCCTCAATGACGGCACCAGACGGCTCGCCGAGGATAGCGACGTCGCCGCGCAACCAGTCGGGGTGTTCCGCGTGGATATGGCCTAGGCCGTTGAACTCACTGGCCACTTCCTCACCCTCATAGCAAATGAGTGTCATATCGCGTGTGAGGTCCGGTGAGGCCGCAAGCTCGGCGAAGGCATGAAGGAACACGGCGTCGCCACCCTTCATGTCCACCGTCCCGCACCCAAACAGAGTGTCCTTACCGTGCGTATCGACGCCCCGGTGCCCCGGCACGTTATCAGCGATCGGCACGGTGTCAATATGACCCGCGAGGATGACGCGACTCGGCAGATTCCGGCGGGTTCGCGCCAAAACATTGTTGCGGAATCGTAAAACCTCAACCGCAGCTGGACCCCCTGCTCTTGCACTGGCAGCTTGGTCAGTGAGCGCCTGTTCAATCACATCAGCAATGGCACGCTCATGATGGGAAGGGCTCGGAATATCCACAAGAGCTGCAGTTAAGGAAACAGGGTCTCCGGTTAGGTCCAGATGAGTGTCGTTCACCACCTCTACACTACTGGGGAGACCTTTTTATGTGCACACCCGAACTTATTTTTTAGCACCTTGCGGAACTAACATGGGAGACATGAACACCACGGGAGTCAGCGCAATTGGTATCGCCAACATCGCGATGGATGGGACTGTCCTTGATACTTGGTATCCACATCCAGAACTATCCACAGACGATGCGCACCAGTGGCGGGACATCGGGGAACCAGGCACAGTTCGGCTAGGAGCACACGACTTATCTCCTCGCATGCTGTCCTTGGTGCGGCTTGATGAGGACCGCATGGTTGAGCAGGTTGCCGTACGCACCACCATTGCCGATTTATCCCAGCCCCCCATTGACGCGCATGATGTTTATCTACGGCTTCACTTGCTTTCGCACAGGCTGGTACGCCCGCACGAGCTGAACATGGAGGGGGTGTATCAGAAGCTCACCACCGTGGTGTGGACCAACAAAGGGCCATGCCTGCCAGATAATTTTGAGTTTGTGCGCACTTCGCTGCGGTCTCGGGGTCTGATACACGTGTATAGCATCGACCACCTGCCGCGCATGGTGGATTATGTGGTTCCCACGGGTGTTCGCATCGCGGAGGCTGAGCGTGTGCGCTTGGGAGCCTATCTTGCTTCGGGGACAGAGGTGCTGCGGGAAGGTTTTGTCTCCTTCAACGCGGGCACGCTGGGGCCCGCGACCGTGGAAGGATGCTTGTACTCGGGCGTCACGGTCGGGGAAGGCGCCGTTTTGCAGCACGACTCATCCGTAGTGTCCAATGCACTGTCCAACGGCGACCGCCCAGCACTACACGTGGGTGCGTCCACCGTTTTGGGGGTAAATTCAACGCTCATGGAATTGTCCCTCGGAGACAACTGCCTTCTCGGACCGAATCTACTCATCGAACCCGACACAACACTGTATTTTGCTGACGACGACCGCCTCGCCCCCGCCAGCACCATCGCTGGTGAAGATGGTTGGTCCATCGTCCATGAGCCAGGAAACGTGGAACCGGTAGCGCGCAAAGTTGCCGATACCACCAGCACAGGTAGCAGCGGACAAAGCAACCAGGGCAGCCGCAGTAGCCGCCGCGCGAAGGCTGAGCCTACAACCACAGAAGCCAAGGAACCCCGTACAAAGAAAACACGCGCAAGAAAGACCACAAAACGCACCAGGCGCTAGCCTGCATACTGATTGCTGGCGTGTATGTATACCGGCCCAGAACGCTCTTACAGTTTCTGGGCCTTTTTGCTGTGTTCTTGTGGCATGGGCTATAGACTGCTTGCATGAGTTCCGTGAATTCATCCGAAAAGTCAGGCGACAATCAGTTAGGTTCCGGCCTGAAAACCCGGCATCTCACCATGATGGGATTGGGGTCGGCCATTGGCGCGGGCCTGTTCCTGGGCACTGGTGTTGGCATTAAAGCAGCAGGCCCGGCTGTATTGCTGGCCTACATAATCGCTGGGGCGATTGTTGTATGCGTGATGCGAATGCTGGGTGAAATGGCTGCAGCACGTCCGGCATCGGGGTCATTCTCCACCTATGGTGAGATGGCGTTCGGTCGATGGGCTGGTTTTTCCACTGGATGGTTGTATTGGTTTTTGCTGGTCATGGTGATGGGGGCGGAAATGACCGGCGCTGCGGAACTGATGGGTCATTGGTTTGGGATACCGGCATGGATCCCGGCATTGGTGTGCGTGGTACTTTTCGCAGTGATCAATCTGGCTCAGGTTGGCGGCTTCGGAGAGTTTGAATTCTGGTTCGCTTTTGTCAAAGTCGCCGTGATTATATTTTTCCTGGTTGTGGGCGTATTACTTATTTTTGGACTGCTTCCTGGGCATTCAGCCGTAGGGCTTGATAATTTCATCGGCAAGTCTGGCTTCATGCCCAATGGCATTCCTGGTGTTGCCGCTGGTTTGCTAGCAGTGGCATTCGCCTTTGGCGGAATCGAGATTATCACTATTGCTGCCGCGGAATCTGAAAATCCAACATCATCCATTGCCGTTGCTGTACGCTCGGTAATTTGGCGGATTTCGCTGTTCTATTTGGGATCAGTGCTTGTGATTTGCTTCCTGCTTCCCTACGACCAGATCAATGGTGCCGAGTCTGCTGCAGAATCACCATTCACCATTATCTTGCGCATGGCGGATGTGCCCGCAATTGTGGGGTTCATGGAAGCGGTGATTGTGCTGGCGTTGCTCTCTGCATTTAACGCGCAGATTTACGCGACTTCCCGACTGTGCCGCTCATTGTCGCAACGAGGGGATGCTCCACGACTGTTTGCCACCACGAACTCCCAGGGCGTGCCGATCAACGCCGTGCTGTTGTCCATGTTCTTTGCGTTTGTCTCTGTGGGGTTGCAGTACTGGAACCCGCCGGGATTGCTGAACTTCCTCCTCAACGCGGTGGGCGGCTGCTTGGTGGTGGTGTGGTTGATGATCTGTTTCAGTTACCTGAAACTGCACCCTGAACTGGAGCAAGAAGGAAACGTGTCGGTTCGCATGTGGGGCTACCCGTGGTTGCCGTGGCTGACCATCATCAGCATTCTGGCGCTTATTGCGCTCATGCTGTCCGACGCGGGTTCCCGCAGCCAGGTGACCTCCGTTGCGATTGTCTTCGCCTTCCTCGTTGCCCTTTCCTTCATTCCACGTAAGGTAGCTTAGAATCCATGACTGCTGTACTTGCCACTGGCCTGGCCACTTATGACGCGAACGGAACCGTCCTAGATTGCTGGTTCCCCTCCTTCAGATTTGTTGATAATGCCACCGCCGGCACCACCCACCTCACGCTCTATGACACTCCTGGCGAACTTATCGCCCTCATCGGCGAAGACGAGGACCGCGGCACCACCCGAAAGTCAATCCGCACCGAGATTTCCTCACTTGACGACGCCCCGATTGACGCCCACGATGCTTACCTGCGGCTTCACCTCCTCTCCCACCGTGCGGTTCAGCCACATGGGTTGAACCTGGATGGGGTATTCGGGCTGCTCGCCAACGTGGTATGGACGAACTTCGGCCCCTGCCCTGTGCAGAACTTCGAGCACACGAGGGCACGGCTGTCCAGGCGCGGACCAGTGACTGTCTATTCGATCGACAAATTCCCACGCATGGTGGACTATGTAGTGCCGTCAGGTGTCCGCATTGGTGATGCGGACCGCGTGCGTCTGGGCGCCCACCTTGCCGAAGGCACAACCGTGATGCATGAGGGTTTTGTGAACTTCAACGCTGGCACCCTGGGCCATTCCATGGTGGAGGGCCGTATTTCCGGCGGCGTCGTGGTGGGCGAAGGTTCCGATATTGGCGGTGGTGCGTCCATCATGGGCACCCTATCGGGCGGTGGAAAGCAGGTTATCTCTATTGGGGAACGCTGCCTTCTTGGTGCGAACGCTGGTCTGGGCATCTCCCTAGGAAACGACTGTGTTGTTGAGGCAGGGCTGTACGTCACCGCAGGGACCAAAGTGACAGCCGTCGGTTCTGTTGCCGCAGCACTTGGAGTGGATGACGGTGCTGCAGTGAAAGCGCTAGATCTGTCTGGTGCCTCCAATGTGTTGTTCCGCAGGAACTCTCTCACCGGGACGGTGGAAGCGGTGCCGTGGAAGTCTGAGGCCGTGGAATTGAACGCGGACTTGCACGCAAACTAAAGGGCATCCATTAGGAGGGGTCTTCCGTGGCCACGACCTTATGGCCACGGAACGTCCATAGCTTGTTGATAATAAAATTCACAGGCATGGCGACGATGATGGACAACGCGCTAGCCCAGTAAAACTTAGTGCGGAACCCTGTCGAATCATCAAAAATACCGGAGGGAAGCGCCAACGGCGAAGTGGGGTTCATCAGCAAAACGAGCATAATCTGGGTCACGCATAGTGCACCGATTCCGGCGAGGAGAAATGAGAAAAACTCCTTGAACCAGCTGCCACCACCGTGGGCTTTGAACGTCCACATACGGTTGATCTGAAAGTTCCAGAGGTTGGCCACCAGGAATGCAATGATGGCGAAAATATTGAACCACCGGATGTTGAACTGGGAACCAAACAGGTTCATGGCCACGTCATGCTCGCTGATCTGAGCAGTCCACCAGCTAATTTTCTTGGCCAGGACAGTGATCACGAGGTTCACGATGGTGCCTGAGCCACCGACAATCCCAAATTTGAGGAATTGTCTGATGCTATTGCGGTATTTTTCCACGCGTCACTCCCAGGCTTTCCACTACCGATGGTCCATCATGAACAATTAATAGAAAACTTAATCTTACCCTCACGCGTCTCGTATCAGGTCATCTGCATGACATCTCACACTGATACGCACACGTGCTAGCTGCGGGAATGATCGAATGTGGCCAGCCGGGTCACGGCGGCGTCAATACGCTCGTCAGTTCCTGTCAGTGCCATGCGTATGTGCGAACTTCCACGTGGACCATAAAAATCACCAGGTGCGACAAGAATACCGAGCCGCGCCAGACGGTCCACGGTGTCGCGGGCAGGTTCGCCGAGGGTTGCCCACAGGTACAGCCCGGCTTCGGAGTTGTCGATGGTAAATCCAGCGCTTTCAAGTGCCGCTTTGAGTTTGGCGCGTCGTGCGGCATAGCGGGTGCGTTGGATGGCTTCCTGTGTGTCGTCGTTAAGCGCGGCGATCATCGCTGCTTGGATGGGTCGGGGCACCATGAGTCCGTTGTGCCTGCGGACTTCAAGAAGTTCGGCGATGAGTGCGGCATCACCTGCGATGAAACCGGCGCGGTAAGACGCCAGGTTGGAGGATTTGGAAAGAGAGTGGATGGCCAGCAGACCGGTGATGTTTCCGTCGTTTACGTCGGGGTTGAGGATGGAGAGGGGTTCCCCTTCCCAGCCCAGGCCGATGTAGCATTCGTCGGAGGCGACGATGGTGCCGCGTTGGTGCGCCCAGTCAACAACTTTACGCAGGTGCCCGAGCCCCAGGATTTTTCCCGTGGGGTTGGAGGGGGTGTTGATGAACATGAAGGTCGGCGACGCGGGTCCGAGTTGCATCAGAGAGTCGGCACGCTGCGGGCGCGCACCTGACACCAATGCCGCAACTTCGTACGTAGGGTAGGCAACTTCGGGGATGACCACAGTGTGCCCTGGCCCCACGCCGAGGTGGGTAGGCATGAGTGCGATGGCTTCTTTGGTGCCAATAACGGGAAGCACATTGCTCTCGTCCAGCCCGGTCACCGCGTATCGACGCTCCAGCCATTCCACGATGGCACGTCGAAGCTCAGGGGTTCCCACAGTTTGGGGATAGCCCGGCTCCGCCGCCGCGTCGGCGAGCGCCTGTTGGATACTCGGGGCCACCTCGTCGACAGGGGTGCCAACCGAAAGGTTGACGATGCCGTCGGGGTGTTGTTCGGCGGTGGCTTTGGCCTCAGCGAGAGTATCCCAGGGAAAGTCTGGAAGGTGGGCGCCAAGCGGCGTGCGTGCCGGGGGTGTCATTAGTCCTCCACTTGTGGGGGCAGCTCTGCAACGAGCGGCGGGTCGAAATCTTGGGGGCCGGTTTTTGCGGCACCACCAGGTGAGCCGAGGTCGTCAAAGAAGGCAGCGTTGGCGTCAAGGTAATCAACCCATTCGTCCGGCACGTCGTCTTCATAGAAGATGGCTTCGGTTGGGCACACCGGCTCGCAGGCTCCACAGTCCACACACTCATCAGGGTGAATGTAGAGGGAGCGTTTGCCTTCGTAGATGCAGTCCACGGGGCATTCTTCAACGCAGGCTCGGTCCATAACGTCAACGCAGGGCTGTGCGATTACGTAAGTCATTTCAGTTTTTAGTCTCCAGGAAGAGAGTCTCAAGTAGGTGAATGAATATTATTCTGTCATTTTTTCAGGGTAAGGGGCCAACTGCCACCAGCCAACCCGGCGACAAGGAGCAAAAGTCCACGCACGTCCGCCCCGACTAGGATATCCCCTTTTACACCGTCATTCACGGCAAACGCGAGGAACCCTGCGAGCCAGACCATGATGGGGATGGCTGCCACAATTTTATTCTTTGTCCACAATAGCGCTGTCTTGGACAGCACCTGGTTGAACAAGAACGCGATGAGGATGGAAAGGGGGAACACAACCGCCCCGCCGCCAGGCAGCGACAACCACGCAGTGAGGTAGATGACTTCCAGCACCAGAGACACAATGGCCCCGAGCGACAACCAGAACAGCCCAAAAGCTGCTTCTAACTTGGAAAAACCGGTGTACACGTAGGGTGTAGTGCTGGTTGTGTCCTCACTGGTTGTTTCGCTCACCATGACAATCCTGCCATGATGCTGGTATCGGACGCGCCACAGGGTAGCCCGTATCCCAGTTGGTAGTGTTCTCTGGCTGGTAGCGGCTGGGCGATCAAGTTACTCAAGGCGAACACAGTGGGGGCAGCCGTCGTGTCAGTGACAGTTGCTCGGGCTGCATGCGGGTTGGTGTGAGAGACCTCCCCATCGGCGATCCACAACTGGGTAGCGTGAGCTTTCATCGCGCGAAGCTTAGCTGAATAGGCGACCTCATTAAGGGGCAATACAAAGTCGGAGTGCTCTACAGCTGCGATATCCCCCTCCCCTGGCCACCGCCATCCTTCGGGAATGGTCGCGATGGCGGCAAGCCCGTGATCCACATCCTCACGGCTCGTAACGGCCCACACAATCCGCTGAGGTTGTTCTTCCTCTGGGAGGCGAGGGATCGCCGCGTGGGTGATCTCGTGGGCACGGATATGGTCAGGGTGCCCATATCCGCCATCGGGACCGTAGGTGACCACCACGTGCGGGCGAAGACGCTTCAGAACGTGCACAAGCTGCTCCACGGCGGTATCACCCGAGTTGATGAAGGCACGGGGATGGTTGTTGGCGGGGTCTCCCACCATGCCGGAATCCCGCCATCGGCCAACACCGCCGAGAAACTCGCCACGAACACCCAGGTAGCGTAAGGATTCGCGTAGTTCCGCAATGCGTAATCCCCCAAGTTGATCCGCAGCGTCCGCCACAAGCCCCTGGTAGGTTTCTCCGATGACTTCGCCTTGTTCGCCAAGCGTGCAGGTCACCACGGTTACGTCGGCACCGCGCTCGGCGGCATCAGCGAGTAGGCCGCCGGTCCAGATTGCTTCATCGTCGGGGTGGGCATGGACCGCGACAATGCGCGCCCCCACCAGATCACGTGATGGCATCATGCTTTACTCATCCTCAGCTTTAATCGATCCGGTGGACTTCCATGTAGGTGCGGTGACAAACGCACCGGCCTGACCACCAGTTGGCCACTGCGCAAGATCCTCCGACGGTCCAATAATGTTTTTGCCTAATACGTCAAGGCGACGGTCCGCCATGAGGGGAATCCGAAGGCGTTCGCGATGCTCAATGTCCTCGAAAAAGGGCGTGTAGTCGCTTTCTGCGGCAGTCCCTGCCATGGCTTCCGTAACTTTGCGTTGCACATCGGGCAGGCACAGACCGGAGAGGTTTCCAGAAAACATCAAAGTGCCCGCGTTGTTGGCATCGCCTGTGCTATTGGGGGCTTGAATGGTGCCTGATGCTGTCACGGTGGTGGGAACTACGGGGCAGGCGTAGCGGCTGGCCATGACTTGCGGCGTAGACCCCACTCTGTTCCAGCTGATCACAGCATCTGCATCACCTCGCGGGAGTTGCGTCCCAGCGATCTCTTTCATATCGCCCATTACGGTCTCCACATCAATTCCTTCAGCGCGCAGCAGGTCAGCTATGGTAATCGCTGCGGCTGAGGCGGTCTGGTCGGTGGCGTCCACCGCCAACCGTAGCGGGCCTTTGGCTTTCACTGCCTGCACCACGGTGTCTCGGGCGGCGGCTCGTTCCTCCTCGCTGGGTTGCTCCAGGGGATCCGCTGTAGCCAGGTTAGTTGAGCGACCGGCGGCGAGGCGCGCAACCCGGGGGACGTCGATAAGCAGCGTCAGTGCGTGCCGGAGTTCCGGGTCGGAGAGGATGCGGGAGTTGACGGACATGGTGAGTTCCAGCCGGGAATCGCGGTCGCGGGTACGGACCTGCGTGTAAGGCAGCAAATCCAGCGACTCCAGTGAGGTCTCCGTGGGCGTCAAGTCTGCAAAGCTGATCTGCCCACTGCGAAGCATTTCCGCCCCGTGCGTGGGGGTCCGCACCTCGCGGAATTGCAGGGTCTCTGTCGCGGCTGGATGCGCGCCCCAGAAACGGTCGTTACGGGCCAGCGTGACCACTCCCCGGGGGCGGTCAATCGAGCGAACCATGTAGCGTCCAGCTGATGCCGGAATGGAGGTAGCAAGCGCCTGCTCGAAGGTAGTTCCGGTGTTAAACATGTGACTGGGCAGCAAATTATTAAACAGCACCTGCCACTGCGCCACGCGTTCCGACAAATCCACCTCGACTGTTTTCCCCCCGTTGCTCACCCGGATCTGTTTGATCGCGCGGTACGGTGCCGGGTCAATCGCACCGGGAGTGCTCACCATGCCCGCCCACAAATACCGGAAATCGGCACCGGTGATGGGCGTTCCATCACTCCACTGCGCCTCCTGACGAATCTGGTAACGCAGCGTCTGCACCGCCCCACTTTCCGACGCCTCGACCTCCTCGGCGCTGATCAGCACATCTGTATTCATTTCCCCCTGAACAAAAGCGCTGGGCAACACCAGCGCCGCAAGTGCCTGAACAAAAGCATGATCGTCGGCGCTGAGGTGAGGGTTCAGCCCGCGGGTAAGCGGATCGATGCCAATGCCGATCACATCCGCCTTGTTCTTGGCACTATCTGCCGGTGGCGCGGACGTGGTGCTGGTCTGCTCCTGTGGGTCCTCCACGGGCGGTGGCCCCGGATTCGCCGAACATGCGGCAACACAACAACACGCCACGACGAGGGGCGCAAAAAACGGCAGATTTTTCACGCCTATATTTTTACCAGGTATGGCTGCGCTACTTCTGCGGTTTACTTGTTGCGCTGCTTTTCCCGAGACCGAGCGCGTGCACGGTCAGTGGCGTTCAAAATGACCTTACGAACACGAATCGTTTCTGGGGTAACTTCCACGCATTCGTCCTGGCCACAGAACTCCATGGCCTCGTCAAGAGACAGGTTGCGGGCCTTTGCCAGCGTTACCGTCGCTTCCGAGGTAGCGGAGCGCATGTTCGTAAGCTTTTTCTCGCGGGTGATATTGATGTCCATATCCTCCTCGCGGTTATTGGAACCCACAACCATGCCCTCGTAGGCTTCCGTGCCGGGTTCCACAAAGAAGGAACCACGGTCGGCTAGCTGTTGGAGCGCGTAGGCAGTGATCTGGCCAGAACGATCCGCTACGAGGGACCCCTGAGCGCGGTCTTTAATCTCGCCAGCCCACGGTTCGTAGCCATCGGAATAGTGGTTGGCAATGCCTGTACCACGCGTTTCCGTGAGGAAGGTAGTGCGGAATCCGATCAATCCACGGGCAGGGACCTTAAACTCCATGCGCACCCAGTCCGTCCCGGTATTATCCATGGACACCATCTGGCCTTTACGTGCGGCCATCAGCTGTGTGACCGCACCCTGATGTTCGGCAGGAACATCAATCACCATGTGCTCATACGGCTCGTGCAGGACACCGTCAATGGTCTTGGGCACCACCTGAGGCTTACCCACGGTGAGTTCAAAACCCTCGCGGCGCATGGTCTCCACCAGCACTGAGAGCGCCATCTCACCACGACCCTGCACCTCCCATGCGTCTGGGCGTTCGGTGGGAAGCACGCGGATGGAAACGTTACCGATCAGCTCCTGATCGAGGCGGGCCTTGACCATACGTGCGGTGAGTTTATCCCCGCCGCCACGGCCTGCCAGCGGGGAGGTGTTCACGCCGATGGTCATGGAAATGGCGGGTTCATCAACGGTGATGCGCGGCAGTGCCACCGGATTCTCGACGTCCGCGAGAGTATCACCGATCATGATTTCCTCAATGCCAGACACCGCCGCAATGTCCCCAGCAATGACCTCGGTGGCGGGCACGCGATTCACACCCTCAGTGCGCAGCAGTTCCGAGATTTTGGCGGTTTTGGTGTGCTGATTGCCGTCCGAGTCGTAGTGAATCCAAGCAACTTGCTGGCCTTTGCGTAGAATGCCCGCGTGCACACGGACCAGGCCAATGCGGCCCAGGAACGAGGAGGAGTCCAGATTGGTCACGTGGGCTTGCAGGGCACCGTCAATGTCGGCAGACGGTTCAGGCAGGACGTCGTATAGCACGTCAAACAGTTCCTGAAGGTTGTCCGCATCAGGGACATTGCCGTTCCCAGGGTTGGTTGTGGAGGCTTTGCCTTCCCTTCCGGATGCATACAAGACAGGAAGATCAAGAAGGGTCTCGGCGGCTTCTTGAGCCTCTGGGTCTTCCAGCGTAGAAGCAAGCTCCAGCAGAAGATCATGCGCTTCTTCCACCACCTCGTCGATGCGGGCATCGGGGCGGTCGGTTTTATTCACCACGATGATCACAGGCATCTTGGCCGCCAGTGCTTTACCGAGTACGAAACGAGTCTGAGGCAGGGGGCCTTCCGAGGCGTCGATAAGCAACACCACACCGTCCACCATGGACAGTGCACGTTCCACTTCCCCACCGAAGTCTGCGTGGCCGGGGGTATCAATGACGTTGATGATCAGGTCCTGACCGTCCTTGCCAACCCCCTTGCGGCGGATAGCAGTGTTTTTTGCCAGAATGGTGATGCCTTTTTCTTTCTCGAGGTCACCAGAGTCCATGACGCGGTCGACGAGTTCAGCGTGGGCATCAAAGGCACCGGATTGGCGCAGCATGGCGTCGACAAGGGTGGTTTTTCCGTGGTCAACGTGCGCGACGATGGCAACGTTTCGGAACTCTGTATTGGTCACTGGGGCGGTCACTGCTGGCTTTCTCCTGCCGTTCAAGTTTGTCGATCGGTGCATAAGAGTACTCCGGCAGCAGCATGAACGCACCTTGAGGGCTTGTGTGAGATGGGCATGGGCATAATGTGGGCCTGGTTTTGCACCCACAGAGGATCGTAAGGGATGGTGCAGCAAGGAAAGATATAGCACGTGCGCTTCTGCTTTTGCTGTGTAACGTTCTCATTACTTTCAACGAAAACTTAGGTGTAACGTTGTGTTCTGTTTGTTAGCTGAACATTAGCTTCGACTTTTAAGGTAGTCCTTTATCTATGCGTTTGATGAGTCCTCGCACCCGCCAGGCATACACCCGTCGGACACGGCCCCCACTTCACACCCCCAGCTCCACCCTGTTCAATCAGGAAGACTTCACAGGAGGGGCCAATGTGACTATTGTGAAAGAAGTTAATATTGTGACTAAATTGCGAGCGACCATATAGTAAAGGACACAGGTTACAGTGCGTTTTTCCACAAAGTTCCTCTCAGCAGTGGTTTTGTCCACACCGGGCTGGTGGACCACCGCGGCAACCCGGCGCGCCATCGCCACCGTCATGACGGCTGGCGTATTGTTCACAGCCGGAACTGTTCCCATGGCCCCCAGCGCAGTGGTTCCCGTTGCTGCGGCATCGGACAAGGACAAGGCTGACAAAGATAAGTCGGATAAGGATAAAGCCGACAAGAACAAGGCACGTCCTATCGCCTCCCCTGCCCCGAAAGGCCCAATCAACAACCCTGTTGACGCAGCCAACGCCATTGTGAAGGACATGTCACCCCTTGATGAACTTGGCCGGCCCAAGCCAGAAATCCTCAACAGCATGCGCGCCTTGGCCGATCAGCCGGGCATGGACAAGAAAATTGCCGACCTGATCCGCTCCGCCGTCAGCTACTACGAAGGTGAAGGCGAACCTGGAGTGAACATGCCCGCCCTGTCCGACGCCCCGGCTATCACGCAGTTCGGCTGGCCAGCTTTTGCCGGAGAGTGCATTGGTGGGTCACAAAACGCCACCGGCACCGCCTTTGCGGTATCCGGCCCGGCAAAGCTTCCCGTGCCCGGGGTGCCGGAAAACCACACTGCCTTTGTGTTCACCGCGCTGGGCACTGGCGCTTTGGCGGAGCAACAACGTGGTGAGATGACGGTGCAGTGGGTCAACATGAACACCCTGAAGCATGGAGTGGCACCGCTGAAATACAACGGAATCAATCCTTCAGGCCCCGCAACCGTCTCTGGTACCGCTGAAACCGGCCGCGGAACAATCGTGGCGTGGCTCAGCGGCACTATCAACACCAAAGAAAAGAACGCCGAAGGTGCTGAGACCGTGGCCAACTGCACTTTCACCCCCACCGCCGGAATTATTACAAATTAAGGTAGCCCTACCATGGTTGATCTGCACCCCGTGAAAAGCGAGACGTTTTTGGTGCCTGAGCGGATCAATATCGATCCCAAAGGCTTCAAACGCGCCGTTGATACTTATACGGAAACTGACTTTGGCCTCTACATGGCGCGGGGCGCAGATCACCCCGATTTTGGCTACCTGGAAAGCTGGCTGCTACCTGAACTCAACCTGCGGGTGAGCATTTTCCACTTCCGCGACAAGGACAAGTCCGACAGCTCAACGTCCGGCACCACACGTTCAGACTACTACGTGGACATTGTGGATATTGCCGTAGACACCGCCAATGACACCAGTACATGGCACACCCGTGATCTCTACGTAGACCTCAGCTGCGTTATGGGCGAACCCGTGGATGTGCTAGATATTGACGAGCTTGCGGCATCCACCTCTGCGGGCATCATCACCGCCGATGAGGCAGAACGTGCCATCGAGGCAACATTGACTGCCGTGGATGGCATTACGCGGCACGGCGACAATATCCTGGAATGGCTGGCCGCCCAAGGTTATCCGCTCACATGGGCAGATAATGTGACCCTCACCTCACCTATGAGCACCTAGAACTACGTTAAACTTAAACGTCATGACCACAGCAGACAATCCTGGGATTCTCGGAGAACCAACCACTGGTGTCACCGAAGCCACCGTGTACCACAATCCGCAGTGCTCAAAATCCCGCGCTGCACTCGCCTACCTCGAACAACGCGGCATCACGCCTACGATCATTCACTACTTGACGGACACTCCCACGGTCGAGGAACTGACCGCTGTTCTCGCCACCGCTGGGTTGAAGGCACACGATATTATCCGTACCGGCGAGACCGCCTACGCACACCTGGGATTAAGCACCGAAACCCCCGATGCCGACCTCATCACAGCTATGGTTACCCACCCTGAACTGATCGAACGTCCTTTAGTTGTCACCCCAAAAGGGGCCATTCTCGCACGACCAACTGACCTTATCGCCACAATTCTTTAGGATTAAGTAATGCCGAATCACGCTATACGACGCACCAGCCTCGCACTCGCCACAGCAACCCTCACCGCAGCTGCCATGCTCGGCACCATCAGCCCGGCTTCTGCGATCAGCGGCGGCCGCAACGCTGATGGCGACGTGGCAGCCACTGCGTCTGCCCGCGTCATCCTTGGCAATACTGATTGCAGTGCCACCCGCATCTCCCCTGAGTGGCTGATCACCGCTAAGCACTGTGTCGGCCAGGGCAACCGTTCTCTAGTCTCCCTAGGTGGAAACCGCCAGGGCGAACAGCGCCACGCTGCGGAGGTGGTCATGCACCCCACGGCCGATCTTGCAGTGATCAAACTGGACCAGCCGAGTAACGGGCCCGTCGCAAAGCTTTCTGGCCAGCATCTGACCCCCGGGACTCATGCACGCGCCGTGGGCTGGGGCGGAGGCACCCAGAACTACTTCCCGATGGTGCAGCAAGGCGACCTTGAGGTGCAGCGGCGTGTGTTCAACATTGATCCCGACAACCGCGAGGCCGACCTGCTTGAGGTGTGGGTGACCGGTGGACACCTGACGCCCGGCGATTCCGGCGGTCCTCTGCTTATTGGCGATACCATCGCGGGCGTAGCCAGCATGTCCAACGAGAATGCGCTGCCCCACGTCAACGGCAGCATTGGCTGGTACGTCCCCGTTGCTGAGCATACCGAGTGGATTACCCGCCAGACTGGAGTGGCCGCGACGGCAGCCGCTGGTCAACCTACGCCCCGTGCCGACATTCTGCAGGCACCTGCCGTGCAACCGCGTTCCCTCGCGCCTGCTGTAGGAAGCTCCGCCGTTGATTCCTGGCTGAGCACCCTGCCATTCAGGATTACGCACTCATAGCAGTAGCGCCCCTAGCGGAAGCATAAGGCACTAACCCCCTCTGCATCAGCTGACAAACCAGCCCATGCAGAGGGGGTTTCAGTATTTCTACTGGCCAACCCCCAGTTCAATCCCCAAACCGGGCACTGAATCAATGAGGTCGCGCGTGTAGGATTCCGTCGGATTGGCAAAAATCTCATCGACCGTGCCGGACTCGACGAGTTTACCTTGACGCATAACCGCCACGTCATCAGCGGTCTGGCGGACCACCGCCAAGTCATGGGTGATGAACAAGTAGCTGAGGTCCAGCTCTTCCTGCAGCCCGGCCAACAACTGCAGAATCTGGTTCTGCACCAACACGTCCAGCGCGGACACGGCCTCATCCAGCACAATCACCTCTGGGTTCAACGCCAGTGCTCGGGCCACCGCGATGCGCTGGCGCTGACCGCCCGACAGCTCGTTTGGGTAGCGACGCATGGTTGAACGTGGCATGGCCACCATGTCTAGGAGTTCGGCCACGCGGGCCTCGCGTTCCTTCCGGTTTCCGGTCTTGTGCACCACCAAAGGTTCTTCAATACACCGGTAGATGGAATACATGGGATCCAAGGAACCGTAGGGGTTTTGGAACACCACCTGCAGCTTCCTGCGCATCTCAAACAATTCGTGGGATCCCAGCGTGGAAAGGTCCGTTCCCTTATAGAACACCTTTCCGCTGGTTGGATCCAGCAGATTCAACACCATATTGGCCACGGTGGATTTGCCCGACCCGGACTCCCCCACCAGCGCCAGGGTGCTGCCTTTGCGGAGGCTAAAGGACACATCATCCACCGCCAGCAGTTTCTTCTTCGCGCCTTTTTCGCCGCGAATATCAAACTCCTTGGTCAGGTTTTCCACCCGAATGACTTCCTCATCCGAGGCCTCTGCCTTCCCAGCCAGCAACTCGGAGGATTCGATGCCCTGTTCCTGCGCAGATTGGATACGCGCGGACGCCAGCGAGGGAGCTGCCTTGACTAGGCGCTGCGTGTAGGGGTGCTGCGGGTCGCGCAGAATGTCCAGACTCGGGCCAGATTCCACGACGCGGCCACGGTGCATAACAACAAGGTGCGAGGCGCGTTCGGCTGCCAGGCCCAGATCGTGGGTAATAAACAGCACCGCCGTGCCTAGTTCATGCGTCAGCCCTTCCAGATGATCCAGAATACGACGCTGCACCGTCACATCAAGGGCGGAGGTGGGTTCGTCGGCGATGAGTAGCTTCGGGCGTGCGGCCAGTCCGATGCCAATGAGCGCACGCTGGCGCATACCACCGGAAAACTCGTGAGGGTACTGCTTGGCGCGGCGCTCGGCGTCGTCAAGCCCTGCCTCTTGCAGCAGCTCCACCACGCGTTTGTTGGCTTCGGATCCTTCCACCACGTTGTTCGCGCGCAGGGATTCTTTCACCTGGGTGCCGATGCTCCATACCGGGTTGAGGTTACTCATCGGGTCTTGCGGCACCAGGCCGATGTCGGAGCCGCGGTAGTGCTGCATCTCCTTGTCGCTCAGCCCCGTAATGTCCTCACCATTGAACAAAATCGTGCCGCCAGTGACTTTGCCCGTACCGGGAAGCAACCCGATCACCGCCATCGCCGTGGTGGACTTGCCTGAACCGGACTCCCCCACAATGGCCACGGACTGGCCCGGGTAGATGGTGAGGTTGACGCCGCGAACAGCATCCACCACACCCGTGGAGGAGGTGAAGGAGATTTTCAGATCCTTCAGTTCAAGCAATGGTTGGTCGTTGTTGTCAGTCATCGCTTTCTCACTCATCGTTTCCGGGACTTCGGGTCAAGGGCGTCACGCACAACATCACCCATCATGATGAAGCTGAGCACCGTCAGCGCTAGCGCCATGGCCGGGTAGAACAGCACCATGGGCTGCGTACGGAGCGATGCCTGTGCGTTGGAAATATCCCCACCCCACGACACAATTGTCGGCGGCAGGCCGATACCCAGGAAGGACAGCGTTGCTTCCGCCACGATGAAGGTGCCCAAAGCCACTGTTGCGTACACGATGATCGGCGCGGCAGCGTTCGGCAGGATGTGTTGCAGCAAAATCCTGCTTTTCGACGCCCCGAGAGCCTTCGCCGCAATCACATACTCATCGTTTTTCACGCTCATCACGGCACCGCGGGTGATGCGGGCAATGGAGGTCCAGCCGAAGATGCCCAGCACAAGCACCACAGTCACGATGGTGCGTTGTTCTTTGAACATCTGCATCACGACGATGGCGGCCAGCACAAGCGGAATGGCAAAGAAAATGTCAGTAATGCGGGACAGCACCGAATCAAGGAAACCGCCAATGTAGCCTGCGAGGGAACCGATCAGCGTACCAATAATCACCACCAACAAGGTGGTGAGCACGCCAACGGCCACGGAGGCGCGAGCACCATAGACGGTGCGCGAGTAAATGTCACAGCCTTGACGGTTAAATCCAAAGGGGTGGCCGGGGCGAGGGCCTCTCAGCGACTCTTGTAGCACGCACGCATCAGGTTTCACTGAGGTAAACCACTGAGGTACAAGTGCGAGGAGCAGCGCAATGAGGATCAGGGTGGCGGCGATCCAGAACAGGGGGCGGCGACGCAGGTAACGCCATGCCTCACTCCACACTGAGGTGGGGGCCGACTCGTCAGCCACGGCATCAACAGCGCCTAGCCCGGTTTCGTCGGTGTCCGCAATGAAGCGCTCTTGACCACGGCGCGGTGTAACTGAGTTAGACATAGCGAATCCTTGGGTCGAGAAGGGCGTAGAGCAAATCCACGAGGAGATTGGCGAAAATATAGACAATGATGAGCACCATGGTGAAAGACACAACAGTGGTGGGCTCACCTTTCAGGATCGCTTGGTACATGGTTCCACCAACACCGTTGATACCGAAGATGCCTTCCGTGACAATGGCACCAGCCATGAGTGCGCCAAGGTCTGCGCCAATGTAGGTGACCACGGGGATCAGGGAATTACGCAACACATGCCGCCCCATCACAGCGCCGTTGCTCAAGCCTTTCGCCCGCGCGGTGCGAACATAATCGGCGGTGAGATTTTCACTGACGGATTGTCTTGTCAACCGAAGAATATAGGCAAACGACAACGCACCCAGCACAATCGCGGGCATGAGTAAGGCTTGGAAGCTATCATTCGCACCCACTGTTACGGGCAGAAGTTTCCACTTCACACCCACCACAAACTGCAGCACAAAGCCGATCACGAACGAGGGAACGGCAATGACAAACAGCGACATGACCAGAACAGTGGAGTCAAAGATACCGCCGCGGCGGATACCAGCAATGACGCCGAAGGCCACACCGAAGATGGTCTCAAAAACCAGTGCCATCACAGCGAGTTTGATGGTCACAGGGAACGCGTGCGCCATCACTTCAGTGACGGGCCGTCCAGAGAAGGTTGTACCAAAGTCAAGGGAGAACACACCTTTGAGGTACAGCAAGTACTGAACGATAAATGGCTTATCCAGATTGTATTCAGCTCGGACGCGAGCTTCCGCTGCTGCTGAAAGGCCACGGTCACCGCCGAGTGCCTGGACTGGATCACCAGGCATAAGAAAGACGAGGGCGTAAATCAGTAGGGTCGCTCCGAAAAAGACCGGAATCATCTGGAGCAAACGGCGCCCAACATAACGCAACATGGTTGGTTTCCTTCACGAGTTTTGGTGAAGTGGCAACGCCCCGAGTCCGCTCACATGCGGCCTCGGGGCATGCCGAAGGACGGGTTACATCCTGTTACTTCCTTGTGATCTTGTAGTAGAGCGGGGTGGTATTCCAGCCGAACTCCACGTTGCTCACGTTCTCGGAGTATCCACCAGTTACGTTGGAGTACCACAGTGGAACAGCCGGAAGATCCTTAAACAGCGTCTCCTGGGACTGGTTGTAGAGGGCATTGGATTCCTCAGAAGTTTTTGCGCTTGCGGCTTCCTTCAGCTTGGCATCGAAATCGGGGTTGGAGTAGTCACCATCGTTGCTGCTGCCGCCTGTGCCGTAGAGCGGGGCGAGGAAGTTACCCAAACCGGGGTAGTCACCCTGCCATCCGGACCGGAAGGCACCGCTGATGGTGCGGTTGGTGATGTCGTCACGCAAGGACTTGAAGTCCGGGTAGGGGTAACCCACGGCCTCAATGCCCAGGGTGTTTTTGATGGAGTTTGTCACAGCATCAACCCAGCCCTGGTGTCCACCGTCGGCGTTGTAGGCGATGCTGAATTCACCGGTGAAGGGGGACATTTCGTCGGCCTTGGCCCACAATTCTTTGGCCTTCTCGGGGTTGTAGGCAAGAACATCGTTGCCTGCGATGTCGGCGGAGTAGCCTTCCGCGACAGGAGCGGTGAAGTCTTTTGCTGGAACACGAGTTTTGTTAAAGATCTTCTCGGTCACTTCCTCGCGGTTGATGGCCAGCGAGATCGCCTGGCGGCGGAGTTTTCCTTCCTCACCGCTGAAGTGCTCCAGCTTCTGTGGAATGGTGAAGCTTTGGAAATAGGCGACGGACTTGTTGACGGCACGGTCGCCCAGTTCCTGTTGGAAGCTCGTCATGGCGGAGTCCGGAACCGTATCCAGCACGTCGAGCTGGCCCGCGAGGAGGTCGGCGTAGGCGGGGTCGAGCTGGGGATAGAAGACGAACTTCACGCCCTCGTTTTGGGCCTTGCGGTCGCCCTTGTAGCTGTCATTGGGAACGATGGTGGCGCTTTCGTTGTGGGACCACTCTTGCAGCTTGTAGGGTCCGCTGCTCACGGGCTTTTCGCCGTAGGCGTCCATGTCATCGAAAGCGGAATCGGGAAGCGGGAAGAAGGCTTGGTAACCAAGGCGATTCGGGAAGTCAGCTTCCGGCTGGTTCAGCTCCACGGTAAATGTTTTGTCGTCAACAACCTTCAAACCTTCTATGGGCTTTCCGGATTCATATCCCTGAATGGATTCGAAGTAGGAAGATCCAAGCTGATCATGTTCCACGACATAGTTCCATGCCTTGACAAAGTTATCAGCTTTGATGGGGGTGCCGTCGGAGAAGGACATGTCATCTTTGAGGGTGATGCGGTAGGTTTTTTCGCCCTCAAGCTCGACGGATTCGGCAAGGTCGTTCTTGGCTTTACCCTCTGCATCGTAGTACATCAGACCGGAGTTGATCATTTCGATGATGCGGCCACCACCGTTTTCATTGGTATCACCCGGAAGAAGGGGATGCTGGGGTTCGCTGCCGTTGACAACGATATAGTTCCCGTCACCGCCGCTGCCTCCCGAGCCAGAGGAGCAGGCAGCCATTCCGACTGCGAGCGCTGCCGCTGTGAGTACAGCGATTGTTTTCTTAAGCGTCATGAAGACCTCCAGTGTCTGCGAACGACAAGGCGGGCAGCGAGGAGCCAACCCGGTTTCGTTATTGGATATCTTAACTGTGAGGAACATCAAAAAAAGAAACAGGGTTGATACATGTTACAAAAATATGTTCACCGCTCCCCCCTACCAGTCCCGTGAACTGCTAAAACGTGCGTTATATCGAAATCGCCACACTAACCCCGTTTCCCACGCAATCGGGGAAACACGACGTCTCTACTCAGTGGTGCTAACTTTGGACTTGTTGACGAGATATCACACCAGCATGCTTCATCAATTTCCGCCTGCACACTGGGCAAATGATCAAGAGTCCCGCTCCAGATAAACACATCACAACACACGGTGGCACCTGGTTCGTTCGCTGCTGGCGCTGTCAGTGTATCCAGATACGTGAGTTCACTCAGCGGCAGGTCAAGCCCAATTTCCTCGAAAATCTCCCGCGCGGCTGTCTGGATAGGCTCCTCCCCTGGCTCAATTTTACCCCCGGGCAGCATCAATGCAGTGGTCCCACATTTTCGAACGCTCAGAATTTTCCCATGTGGGTTTTCAATAACCACCGCAGCTATCCGTATGACAGTCATGGTATTTCACCCTAGTTCATAGTCCACGGGCAGCTGCTCACCACGTGCATCCTCCTGCGCCGCCCACACGTCCCACCAGTCGGCGAAAGCTGGGTCCCGCGTCAAGGCACGTTGTTTACGCGTCTGAGCATCCAGGTGAAGCCGAATGCTCACTACCTTGCCGCGTTTCTGCGCCGCGCGTATCGACGCCTCGCTGACCGCACCCACCCCTTCTACAATCCTCGGCCGCTCAGGATCCAGGTATACCCACTCACCAGGTGTGTTGGTCCCCCAGTTCCAGCGCTGATAACCGGGATGCGTGGGATGAAGAACATCGTGGGCGACCATACTCATGGCATCGTTCAAGCCCCACCAACCGGGATAGAAATCATCAAGATGGATAACCTCATGGCCGGTGAGCCTGGCAAGTGCCGCAGCAAACGTGGTTTTGCCAGAGCCGGAGCGGCCGTCGATAAGTACTGTGCGGGCATCGGCGCAGGCATGGGCAATGGTGTGCAGGTGGTCCATTAAGCCCCCAGAAACCGGAATGTTCCAGCGTAGACGGCAACGGCGATGGCGGCGGTGGAGATGAATGCTGCGATCATCAGCACCACCGCGTCCCGCCAGCCAACCGTGGATGCGCGACCCCATGTGCGCAGACCCGGCGCGCCAAATCCTCGGGCTTCCATGGCGGTGGCGAGCTTCGTACCGCGTCGCAGTGCCACAACGAGCAGGCTGAAGGACATGGTGGCGGCGTGGCGGATGCGGGAGGTGTCGGCAACACCCCGCGCGCGGCGTGCTCTGCCGAGAGATGCCCAGTCCCTGCGAAAGAGTCCAAGGAGGCGGACACCTGCGACAGCCCCAATGACAAAACGTGCTGGAAATCGGAGGACTTGGGCAAGGCCGTCGCCAAAGTCAGTGGGGTCCACACGCGCGGTGAGCACCACCACTGGCAGGCCGATGGCCAGAACACGTACCATAATCGCCAACGCGAGCTGGAGGGAGTTGTCGGTAATGTGTGCGAAGAGGAAACTGGCGTATTCCGTTCCTTCTGGGCGTCCGTAGAGCGCCATCGACAGTCCCGAGATGGGTGCGGCGGCGAGGATAGGCCAGCTGCGGCGGATGAGCTGTAACCACGGCATCCCCGCGAGGGGCGCGAGCAGAATAGTTGCTGTAAGTGCCACGGCGGCGGAGACCACATCGACGCTCACCAGCAGCGGCGTGGCCAGGAGAAGAACCGCGCCAATCCTGGTGACGGGGTTGATGGCGTCCATGAAGCTGGTCATTTAACGCACCTCAATGTGGTGTTGGCCCATGAGGGCGATGAAGAGCTCGTCGTGAGTGATGGCGGCGAGGGTAATTCCCTCCTCACGCAGCCCGCGAAGGAGACGCACGAGTTCAATGAAGGTTTGACGATCCTGACCGAACGTGGGTTCGTCCATGATGATGACGCTGGGCGCGCACACCAGTGCGGTTGCTACCGACAACCTGCGCTTCTGGCCACCGGACAGCGAGAAAGGGTGCGCCTCGGCGAGATGGTCAAGGCGCAGCATATGAAGCAATTCATCGACGCGTTCCAGGTCTGCGGTGGTGGGTGTGCGGCGCTTGCGGAACCAACCCCTACCCCTGCCACCTGCGCCGTCGCGCAACGTGGCACCGATGAGCAGTTCCTCCCGGACAGTGCGCGCTAGGAACTGGTGCTCGGGGTTTTGGAAGATGCACCCGATGCGGCTGGCCAGCTCTTCCGATGTCCACCCGCCAGGGTTGGTACCAAGCCCGCGCGCAACAGTAGCGTCGGCCTCAACGGTGCCCGCAATCGGGTTCAGCAACCCGGCGAGAGTAAGACCAAGGGTGGTTTTACCCGCGCCGTTGGGTCCAGTGATCACCGTGGAGCAGCCGAGGGGAAGGTGCAATGTGCGGGGTTCGCCAACAGGGGTGTGAGAGTCCCAGCCAACGCTCAATTGTGTTGCCTGGAGAGCAGATTGTGCATCCCCAACCCCAGGCAGCGGTTCAATAGGAACATCGATGCCGGGCACCCACACACCAACGTCGGCCAGACGTTGCCCATAGTGTTCCAACACGTGGTGAGGCGGACCGTCGGCAATGATGCCCCGCTCAGCGGTGCCGAGAACCACAAGCCGATCCACCACGTCACACCACGTGTCCACGCGATGTTCCACCACAATCAGCGTGGCGCCCGTCTCCGCCGCGACCTGGGCGACGGCATCGCGGACGTCCCGTACACCAGCCGGGTCAAGGTTCGCCGTAGGTTCATCAAGCACGATCACTCGCGCCCCCATGGCGATCACGCCGGCGAGGGCCAATCGTTGCTTCTGCCCGCCAGAGAGGTGTTCCGTGGGGTGATCAAACGGCAGCGGCAATCCCACCATGTCCAGAGCGCGACGCGCACGGTGCCACATCTCCTCACGCGGAACCCCCAGGTTCTCGCAGCCAAACACCACGTCGTCGCCGACGCGGGAACAAATCACCTGCGAATCGGGGTCTTGCAGCACCAACCCCACCATGCCGCGGACGCTGCGGGAGGGGTGGCCGTCGATAAGCACCTGCCCAGCCTGTTCCCCTTCATCATCGCCGAGAATCCCGGCGATGGCCGCAAGCAGTGTTGATTTGCCCGAGCCAGATTCCCCGAGCAGGAGCACCCGCTCGCCCTGGTCGATACTCAGGGTCAACCCCTCAAGGGTGGGGTTTTTACGTCCGGCGTGCCGCCAGCCGAAATCCTGGACACGTACCGCAACGGGCATGGCGCTACACCAGGCGCTGGCGCTCGCGACCCACGGCGAAACGATCCAGCGCGCCCGTCGCCGCCAAGCCGCGCACCAACACAAACCCCAACGCACCAGCAAGCAACGCGCCACTGACGCACATGGTGGACAGATAAATCACGTTGAAAGTCACAGACATTGCGTAGTTCGCACTAGTCACCAGTTCAAGCGCCCAGCCGCCAACGGCCGCGCCAATACCCCCGAGCACAGCCACCGGGAGGGAAAACCGGCGGTAAACAAAAATCGCAAACATTAGTTCCGCACCCAACCCTTGAGCCAGGCCGGAATACACCGTCTCTATCCCCCACTGGTTACCCAGAACGGCCGACACACAAGCCGCCACCACTTCGACGAAAATCGCGGCACCCGGCTTGCGGATCACCAGTGCACCCAAGACGCCACCGATCAACCAGATACCCGTTGCGATACCCCCGAAACCGGGTGTTATGGCCTGCGCCGCCGTGTACCAGGCGTAGCCAATTGAATTCCATACCCAAAACAGCAGGCCACAGGCCACGCCAAGCACTGCCGCAACAACAATGTCCACGACACGCCACGTCATCATCTTTTTCATTTATCCTCCCTAGCGCCGGTATTACCCGGATCAGGTTCGTGCGGTTTATTCTCAGCCACAGCCATTACGCGCCTGGCACCCGCGGGGTCGCCATTACTATACATAGACTGGGAAGTATGACTACTCCACGCCTCACCACAACAACCATAGGAATCGCGGCAGCCGCCTTCTGCCTAGCAGTAGGACTCAGTGCCTGCGGAACACAAAACACCTCGCAGATGAACGCAGCAACACCGCTCACTTCCACCTCAACCACCAAGACAACCACCACCCATAAAGCACCCCCATCCACCCCCGAAAGCACCCCCGTAGGCCCCTGCGAAGCTGAGCAACTAGAGATGGTCGCCACCCCCAGCGGCAACGGCGCAGGCTCCACCTTCACAGAAATCACCCTCACCAACAAAGGCCCAGCCTGCATCCTCAAAGGCTTCCCGGGGCTATCACTTCTCGACGGCGCGAAAAACCAGATCGGTGCAGCCGCCACCCGTGAAGGCGAGGGACAATCCGACAATTCCGGTTCCGACGGCCTGATCCAAACCGGTTCTAACGCGCACTTTGGCCTCAGGTCCAGCAACCCACACATCCACAACTGTGATTCCGTTGCGGAATCAGTGTTTGTGCAGGTCTACCCCCCGAATGACACTGGATCAATCACGGCACCATTGACGTTGGAAACCTGCACCGATGAATCGGTGGAGACTCTGTCAGTAACGCACATGTCCTAACTCTTATAGTGATTTAACCCATGCGATAAATGCATCAGGATCTTCATTAGCACCATGGCCTGCGTCCCAGTAGTAGGACGTGTCCACTGCGTCACCAGCGTTACTTAACGCCGAGGCAAGGTTGCTGACAATAGAGAAACTGGTATCCGTATCTTTCGCACCCACCCGGAGGAACCAATGTTGAGCGCGTTGGGGGTTGCGGTCCAGGATAAAGCCCATCGGGTTCATGCGCGTGACCGCATCCTCCACTCCTTCCTCCAGATCGCCACCCTGTGCATAGGTGGTGAAATGCCGGGCATTTGTGTTCTCATTACCAAACAGGCTGTTCTCGCCGCTGCTTAAATCAAGCGCGTCAAATGCTGGAGCACCCTTCCCGCGACCTGTGTGATCAATGAACTGTTCCCAGGTGAAATCACCCTCCACCCACGGATTTTGTGCCACATATGCTGCCCGGTCCTCATCCGATAGACCATCCAGGTAACGCTTCGCCGAGGGGCGCAGATGCACCGACAACATATGCTCCGCCAGGTTATCCGCAGTAAGTTTCCTGCCCTGATCATCCTTGAGGCCCAAACGCTCCATGTACTGCGGGAAACGTGCACGCAACTCCTCGGAGACGGTGGCGTTGACCGAGACTGTTTCGTTCGTGGCATCACCAAAGCACCACTCATAGGCTGCGTCCGCATTCTCCAGGTCAGTGATGGGGCAATAACCAGCAACGGCGTAAATGACGTCACTGGCATCCGCCGCCCCGAGCGCCACAAGATCCTTCTGATACAGGTCGCTGCCGCCGGACGCCCCCAACAGCACGGACAACGCACCACCAGCGGAACTACCACTTGAGACAATCCGATCGGTGTTACCAGGCACGACACCAGAGTTGGCCTTCAGGTATCGCATGGCTGCTTTAAGATCCACAATCGCGGCAGGTGCCTTGCCAAAGTACACGCCATCCGCATTGACGTTATCGCGACCGCGTGCGCCAGGATTGACCACCACAAGGCCACTAGCCAGGGCATAATCGCCGAGGTCAATATGCTTTCCGGCACTCATTTGCGCGCCGCTGCCGGATTCAACTCCACCGGCCCCGGCCGGCGGGGCGCCACCACCTGGAGGCATGCCACCGCCCGGCATTCCGCCCGGCTGTTCAGCGTTGACGGCCGATGATGTGTAGCCACCAATGTTCATGGCAAAAACAATGGGCGCCCCTGAAGCGTCCACTTCCTTTCCATTCACGGACGTAGGTTGTTTGATATTCATGCTTTGATATTCGGCATCAACCGGGTTGGCGACATACACAATCCCCTTCCACAGTTTGTAGTTGACAGTCACTTCTTCACCGTCTGCCATTGTCACTGTGGTACTTTCCGCAGTGAATGCTTTGGGATCAAAATTTAACGCAGAATTACTGCCCCCTGTTGCCGACACTGAGCTTGTCGACGTCCCGCTGCCCCCACCGGAACTGCTACACGCGCTGATGATGGGAATGCCCAACACAGCACCCGCTGTCACACCAATAAAAGACCGTCGTCTTATCGTTTCTCCTTCTCGCCGCACCTTGTTTATCTAAGGCTAAGTAGTAATGCTGTAAATATGCTGGAAATTGTCTAGAAATTTAGCCAAAGAGTAGGCGAGGCGGTCTGATGCCACCGTGAGACTGCAGTGAGGTTGCTAGGTCACAAACCTGCACAAAACTTGTCGTAGCATGGAGAGCTGACGAAAGGTGCCATCAATGACAGCAACGAATCGCCCCACTGGACTCACGTCTGCGGACGCGGCACAACGCCTGGACACCTACGGGCGCAATGAACTCCGCGCGGCAACAACGGAACCCACATGGCTGGTTTTTCTCCGCCAATTCCAAGACCCTCTGGTGTATTTGCTGTTTATCGCCATGGCAATTTCCTGCGGAGCATGGTTTATTGAAGGCTCACATGGGGTTCCAATTGACACAGTGGTGATTGGTTTAATCGTTATAGCTAATGCGATTCTCGGCTTTACTCAGGAACAACGGGCAGCACATGCCGTCGAAGCACTTGCGCACATGACAGCGGCGCATTCCACTGTGCTTCGCGACGGTAAACAAACCGTCATCTCATCGGAAGAATTAGTTCCCGGCGATATTCTACTTCTTGCGGAAGGCGACGCTGTTGGTGCCGACGCGAAACTGATTTCCGCCACGAATCTCGCCGTGCAGGAATCATCACTGACAGGCGAATCCGAAGCAGTTATCAAAGACCCATCCCCCACCCCAGAGAATGAACCCCTGGGAGACCGTACTGACATGGTATTTAAAGGCACCGCCGTGGTTCGGGGCGTGGGGACCGCCGAAGTCATGCACACCGGCATGGAAACCCAAATGGGGCAGATCGCCACCATGCTGGACGAGACCGAGGCGGAAGACTCGCCGCTGAAGAAGGAAATTGCTACCATCTCCCGAACACTTGGCCTCCTCGTCGTGGGTATTGCGGTGATCGTGATGGTCACCCTCGCACTGGTCAACGGCGTACACAGCACCAAAGATGCGGTGGATATTTTGCTGCTCGGCGTCTCCCTGGCGGTGGCGGCGGTGCCGGAGGGACTGCCTGCAATTTTGTCGCTGGTGTTAGCGCTGGGCGTTCAGGCCATGGCACGCAAAAACGCGGTGATGAAGAATCTTCCATCCGTGGAAACCCTCGGTTCCGCGAGCGTTGTGTGCTCAGATAAAACCGGCACGCTCACCCGAAACGAAATGACCCTGCGGGAAATCGTCACAGCATCTGGAAGTACCATCCTGGAGGGGTCCGGCTACGATTCTTCCGGCGACGCGACCAGCATCAATGACAACGCCCGCATTGAGGCGGAGTTGACGATGGTTGCTGGTGCAACCGCGAATAATGCGCAGCTGGAGTACACCACCAACGGCTGGGAGATTGTAGGCGACCCAACCGAGGCGGCGTTTTTGGTGGCGCTGCCAAAGGTGGTGTTAAACCCAGACCCTGCCCCTCAGCGGCTGGGAGAAATCCCGTTCAGCTCTGAGCGCAAAATGATGACCGTCTTGGTTCCCGGCTATCTGTACAGTAAAGGTGCTCCCGATGTGTTGTTGGAGCATTGCACCCGAGAGCAGGTGGGTAACAGCGAACGTGAGCTTGAACCGGGGCGTCGTGAAGCAATCCTGGACACCGTCGAAGAGTTATCGCGGAAGGGTTACCGCACACTGGGGGTCGCGCGGCGCACGGGTTTGGTGGCGCTGGAAGAAGATGACCTGACCTTCCTGGGTGTCGTCGGCATTATCGATCCACCGCGCGACGAGGCGAAGGAAGCCATCGAACAGGCTCACCATGCCGGTATCCGCACAATCATGATCACCGGCGATCACCCGGTGACCGCCAGCAGCATAGCAACCTCCCTGGGTTTTGATGCCACCGCCGCCTTCACCGGCAAGGACATCGATGACATGAGCGATCAGGAATTTGCTGAAGCGGTGCGCACAACCGACGTGTATGCCCGCGTCGCACCCGCCCACAAACTCCGCATTGTGGACGCACTACAGGCGGACGGCAACATCGTGGCCATGACCGGCGACGGCGTGAATGACGCACCTGCGCTGAAAAGCGCCGACATTGGCGTGGCCATGGGCATCACGGGCACCGAGGTAACCAAAGAAGCCGCCACGATGATCCTCGCCGATGACAACTACGGCACCATCGTTTCGGCGGTGGAGCAAGGGCGCGTGACCTTTGACAACATTCGAAAATTTCTGCGCTACCTGCTGAGTTCCAACATGGGCGAAGTGGTCACCGTGTTCTTCGGTGTCCTGCTGGCGGGGTGGCTAGGGCTTAACGACAGCGGCGGTGGGGTGGTTCTTCCCTTACTGGCAACCCAAATCCTGTGGATCAACCTGATCACCGATTCCGGACCGGCGCTGGCCATGGGCGTTGATCCCGCAGATGACGACGTGATGGAGCGCGCACCCCGACGCATAAACGATCGCATCATCAACCGCGACATGTGGGCACAGGTCATTTACATTGGCGTGATTATGGGGGCCGTGACGCTAGCCACCATTGATTTCTTCCTCCCCGGCGGCATTGTGAACGGCCACGATTCTTTGGAGGTGGCCCGCACCGCAGGGTTTACCACCCTTGTGTTTGCCCAGCTGTTCAACGCCCTGAACGCCCGCTCCGACATTCATTCCGCATTCATCGGCATCTTCCGCAACCGCTGGCTGTGGGCATCCATCGGCATCGCGGTGTTCCTGCAGGTATGCGTGGTGCACATTCCGTTCCTGCAAGCAGCCTTCGGAACTGCCTCCCTGGACTTCACGCATTGGGTAGTAGCCATCGGCATGGCATCGCTGGTGCTGTGTGCTGAGGAAATGTCCAAGTTTGTACGATGGGCCCTGGAAGTTTAAATAAAGGTAAGATTATAGGGCTTACTGCCTACTACCCCACTGGAGTGTCACTATGCCCGGAGGTCTTGCAGCACTGCTTGACGACGTCGCGCTCATCGCCAAAACAGCCTCAGCCAGCATCGATGATGTCGCCGCCGCCGCAGGAAAAACCAGCGCCAAGGCCACAGGAATCGTTGTTGACGACGCCGCCGTCACCCCCCGCTTCGTCCAAGGAGTCACCCCGGCGCGCGAACTCCCCATCATCTGGCGCATCGCCAAAGGCTCACTGTTCAACAAATTGGTGATCATTCTGCCTGTGGCACTGCTGCTCAGTTGGCTTGCCCCGTGGTTACTGAACCCCATATTGATGCTGGGTGGTGCCTACTTGTGTTTTGAGGGTGCCGAGAAAGTCTGGGAGAAAATCAGCGGCCACGAGGACCACGAGGAAGCCGCAGTGGATACCGGACCCGATGCGGAAAACAAGCTGGTGCGCGGCGCAGTCACCACTGACCTAATCCTCAGCGCAGAGATCATGGTCATCTCCCTCAACGAGGTCGCAGCCGAACCCTTGGCCATGCGCACTATTGTGCTCATCATCGTGGCCATCGGGATTACCGCACTGGTCTACGGAGTGGTGGGCCTGCTGGTGAAGATGGACGATGTGGGGATGGGATTAGCCTCCCGCGACAGCGCCGGGGCGCAGAAACTTGGGCGTGGAATGGTGGCAGCGATGCCCCGTCTTTTGAACATCATCGCCGTAATCGGCACGTTCGCCATGCTGTGGGTCGGCGGGCACATCATCGTATCTGGGTTGGACCAGCTTGGCTGGCACACTCCGCATGACATCATCCACCATGCAACCCACGCGGTTCATCACCTGGGTGGTTTCGCCGAATGGCTTGTGGATACGTTCTGCTCACTCATCGTCGGCAGCATCGTCGGTGCCCTGATTGTGGGCGTCATGCACCTGCTTCCTTTCCGCAAAAAGCACTAGATTCATGCGGTTTTCTGACACTGCGCTGGTCATTGAGGGCGGTGGCATGCGCAATAGCTACACCGGGGCGGTCGTCGAAAAGCTCATGCGTGAGGGCATCGAGTTCGGTTGGGTGGGCGGCGTGTCCGCAGGTGCCTCGCACACGGCGAACTTTCTGGCGGGCGATCCGCTGCGCACTCGGGAGAGTTTTGTCAGCATTGGTGCCAACCCGCGCACGGGCGGTTGGGGGTCTTTCGTGCGGGGACGCGGCTATTTCGACAGCACCTACATCTACCACGAAGCACCACTACGCACCTTTGAGCATTCCGGCGGGCGCATCGCCGCCTTCGATTTTCCCGCCTTCCTCCGAAACCCCACCCCCTTCAGCATCGGGGCATTCCACGTAGACACCGGCAGCATGACCTGGTGGAACCGCGACCACACTTCCACTATCGACGCCCTGATGCTCCGCGTCCGCGCTTCCTCCACCATGCCCGGTTTCATGATCATGCCCCACGTTGACGGCGAGCTCTACGCCGACGGCGCCCTCGGCCCCAGCGGAGGCATCCCCATCGATGCTGCTGAAGCTGCAGGATTCCGGCGCTTTCTAGTGATCATGAGCAGGCCGCGCGCCTACACCAAAGGCAAAGCCACCCCTGCGGGCATCCTGCGCCAGGTCTTTCGCACCCACCCGGCCATTGCCGACGCCCTGATAGCGCGGCCCGACCACTACAACGCCACCCGCGCCCGACTCCTCGATCTGGAACGTGGCGGCAACGCCTACCTGTTCTTCGCCGAGAACATGTCAGTGGAAAACCGGGAACGCAACCTGCATAAACTCCAAGAATCCTACCGCGCCGGGCGGGAGCAAGCCGAGCGGGAATGGCCAGCGATCAGGGAATTTTTGGGCGAGCCGGACTGATCCGCGCTAAGCGCGATGCTTACGCAACGATCTGGCATCCGCAAAACCAACCTGCCGTGCCGCCTGCTCCATCGTGGCACCCTGCGCGACCAACAGCTCCGCATGTTCCAGGCGCACAGCCCGTTGGTACTGGCTCGGCGTTAGCCCAATATTCTTCATAAAAGACCTGCTCAGGGTGCGTTCGCTAACGTTGCCGCGCCGGGCCAAGTCCGCGAGTGTAAAGCTCTGGGCAAAATGATCATTCAAAAAATCCTGGATGCGGTGCACCAGATCATCGCAGTGGTCACGATAGCGCAGTATCACACTGTGCTGCTCCATGTTTCCGTTGCGGCGGGCGTACACCACCATGGTCCTAGCAATGCGGGCCGCAATCCGCGCGCCGAAATGTTGCTCCACTAGGTGCAGGGATAGGTCGATGCCACTGGCAATCCCGGCGGAGGTGTAGATGCCCTGACCACCGACAAATAGCACGTCACGCACCACGTGGACACGAGGGTAGCGCGCGCCGAGGGTGTCTTGAAGGTCGTGGTGGGTGGTGGCACGGCGGCCGTCGAGAAGCCCTGCCTCCGCCACGATGAACGCACCTGCACAAATACTGGCGATTGTGCCGCCTGCAGCATGATGCGCTGCGATGCTGGCGAGCAGATTATTGTTGAGCGGGTGTGCCGTAGCTGCAAAACCGGGAATGATCAGCAGATCATCCGGCGTAAGGCCCGGCCAGTCGGTGCTCACATTCACTGGTAGCCCTTGTTTCGACTGGACGGTTTGCTGCTCCCCCACATAAACAATGGTGGAGGGCTCGCCAGTGAGATCGCGGAGGGTGCTGAACACCTGGGCGGGTCCAGCGATGTCGAGAAGCTGAACGCGGTCAGGCACCACGAACACGACGGTATTCACCTGCGCCAGCTTACTGCGTCCTTCGATTCAATATGCGCGAACCGCCCTGCTAGCGCGTATTCGGTGCGTTCGATAACCTCATGGGCAGGCAGCACCTCGCCTGTGTCGGGGCGAACGATAGGGAACGTAGCGGTGGCATCGGTGACAAACGTAACGTCGTACCCCATATCCGCCGCCAGACGCGCTGTGGTCTCGCAGCACTGCTCCGTTTGGATGCCCACGATCACTAGGTGCGTGATGTGCTCCTGAGTGAGATACCGCGCAAGCTCGGTGCTGGTAAACGCATTCCTTGTGGTTTTGACAAACGTCGGCTCGCCTGGATCGGGTGTGAGCCCCTCCATCAATCGCACATGTCCCAATTCCGGGTCAAAGGCGGTTCCGCTTCCCGGCGCGGCATGCATCACCCACACCACCGCATGCCCCTCCGCTCGGGCCTGCTGCACCAGCGTATCGACGTCCCGCACGATCTCTGGGTTGGATACCTCCGCCCACACCGGCAACTGACGAAACGATTCCTGCACATCCATCACAATGATTGCTGTTCTCATGGTGTCTAGTGTGCTGGACTGGAGATATCGCCACCAGGGATGCGCTGGCCAGAAAGCGGAACGATCTGGTCAGCATGTGAGTGATTTTTGGGGTGTGGGCTGGTAGATGTGGCCGCTGGAGTAGACTTCCCTACGTACCGCCGTTAAGGTGCAATGTCAGAGTGCGATGGGAGCATAACTGTGGCTGATGATGGCAATCGGGGAGCCGATCAGAGTTACGAAGGGAAGTACATCGGGATGGTCAAACTCGGGCCAAAATCCCAGATTGTGATCCCGAAGGAAGTGCGCGATATTTTCAACCTGGAACCTGGTGCAACGCTGCTCATGCTCGCTGACAAGGAACGCGGCATCGCACTTGTCAACCCAGCCGAGTACCAAGACGTCATGGACGCAGCATTTGGCAAGGGTGAGATTTAGCCTGTTCACAAGCCTCAAAAGTCACACAGAATAGGGTAGAGCCTACCCTACTTTTGCTCCCCTATGTCACTCCCCCTATATTTTTGTTGAGAAAAAATCGGATACAGGGAGCGCTTCTTCCTGGCGTTTTGATGTGACCCGCGAGACTCTTTATACGTTTTCTCAGGTGCGGATTTGTGGAAATTGATGCGCATTTATACCGGTGTGGCAGAGCCACGCCAATAGTTTTACCCTTGAACACGTACACATTCATTGAAAACAACTAGGAGTACAACATGTTCAGCCTTGACACCCTGTGGCTCGTCCCCCTGTCCACCGTTTGGCACATTCGTTCCTTCATCGGCGGGCTGTCCTCATAAGAGCTACAGCACACTAGACTGGGTGCTCTCTCCACAAGGCACCCGAGCACCCCGGCACCACTACGGCCGGGGTGCTTTTCGCGTGGGCACTGGTGTTACGTGAAGTATGTATACGTTCAGGTTCAGGAATGGGTGTTGTCGAGCTTGATGGTATATACACTCTGCAGGACAAGCTCTTGAACACCGTTAGTGCAAACTTTTGCATAGGAAAAGGTCTACCGGTGGGTACGGAAACACCCTGTTTTCGTACCTGGCAGTGGACCTATATGACAAGCATGCAAAGTGCACTTATCCCCAGGCCGAAAAACACCCGATTTTCATGCTTGAGCATAAGCACACTTTCAAAGCCAACGGCAGCACATTCCATCCAGGAGGTCGGCATGCCCCTAATTATTGCTTTTTCACAATGAGGTGTGTGCGCTGCGGCATAGCCTCAGAGGTTGTCGGCTCGCCGAGTTGGCGCTCTGTTTGGTCCTGGATTAACGCTTCCAGCGCCGCGTGAACGAGGGCAGAATGGTCGGTGATGGAGGTGAGTTTGCTGGCCTTGGCCACTAGTTCATCGTCAAGCGTGACTATTAACCGCATCTGCATGGCATTCATGCTACGCGCCTTGTTGACGCAACAACAATGCGCACGAAATGCGGCTTTATGCCCAGCCTTGCTTAGTGGGCACCACAACAATGTTGTGCACTGTCACCTCAGGCGGCAGATTGATCCCATGATGCACAATCTCCGCAATATCCCTGGGGCGCAACGGATCTTGCCCCATTTGTTCGGTCACTGCGTTCATGCTCATGCGCTTTGTCAGCGGTGTCTCCACATAACCTGTGGCAATAGTCCGGGCACGGATGCGCTCACCGCGCAGTTCAAGGCGCAGCTGCTCCCCTAAAGCGTTGCGTGCTGCAGAGATCGAACCGTACACCGCCGCATCTTCAAACGCTGTGGTACCGGCAATGGAACCCATGACCACGATATCGGCAATGCCATAGCGTTCGGCAGTTTCCCTCAAACGTGGCAACAGTATGCGGGTGGTGCGTAACACAAGCAATGTGTCATTGGAGTAGTAGTTGTCCCACTCCTCCATTGTCTTGGACTCCAGCCTGCCGTTCATGGCACCACCGGCGCTGATGACCAGGGCGTCGATACGCTCTTGATCACGAACAATACCGTCTAAGACCTGGTGGGCGGAGTCATTATCTAGCAGGTCACAATGAAAAAATGTGGCGTCCACCGGTTCGGTGGGCTCCTGGCGATCAACGATGATGGTACGCCAACCGTCAACCACAGCTTTTTGCGCCACCGCCAAACCGATACCGGAGGAACCGCCGGCAACAACAATGGTTCGAGTAGTCATCCTAGACTCCTACGGTCGTGATTTCTGCAGTACGGGTAGCTTCCAACGCCGCGATAATCGCATTGGATTCGATGGGGCCTTCGTAGATTTCATCGCCTATGAAGAACGTCGGGGTGCTGGTCAGGCCCATGCCCAGTGCATCGTCGGCATCGTCGTGGATGCGCGACAGGTAGGTGCGTTGCCGCATATCCTTCTCTAGTCGAGGCAGGTTGGAGCCAACATCGACGGCGGCGCGACGAATAACACGCGAATCCAGCTCCTCGTCTTCGCACAGGCGTGACAACTCAGTGCGGGCGTAATTAAACAGTTCTGGACTCTGCGCATGCACCGCTTCCAGTGCCTCCGCTGCACGCTCTGCCGTCTCATCCCCTATCGGGTTGTGGCGGAAGACAAAACGCAGGTCATCGCCAAAGTAGTCGCGCACCTCGCGCACCACTTCTTCCACTGTGGTGTCATCCACGCCACCCAACTGCGCGTATTCCACGAGGGTCAGCGGAGCATTCGGGTCACCCAGAATATGGTCACGCTTGGGGTCAATGGAACGGTTAAGGCGCGTGCGTTCAGGGGCATGACGGGCGTCGTAAGCCGCAGTCAGTACCAACGCCACCATGCCGATAATTGCGGCGAGTATCGACGCCGTCAACACACCGATACGTGCATCCGACTGCGCAGTTTCATCCTTAATGGCCAGGTCAATGATAAACAGGGAAATGGTAAAGCCAATACCGGTGAGCATCGAGCCAGCATTGATGTGGCGGTAAGCCAAGCACTGCGCGAGTTCGCCAATACGCAGCTTGGTGGCAATAATGCTTGCGCCGAACACACCCAGATACTTACCACCGACAAGACCGGCGATAATACCCCAGGTCAGCGGCGACTTAAAGGCGTGCTGCAGCGTCTCGCCGGAGATGATCACACCGGCGTTGGACAGGGCGAACACGGGCACAACAATCAGATTCACGATCGGCGCGAGGGCCAGTTGCATACGCTCGTTGATGGAAACCGAACGCAGAATACCGATCACAGCGGCGCTACCAGTGGATGCGACTGGGGTGCGGCGGAAGTGATGTGTTAGCTCCTCCGCGCGGAGCACCTCGCTACGCTCCGGCGGAAAGACCGGAAGCAGAAGACCAAGAACTACACCTGCAATGGTGGCGTGCACGCCGGATGCTAAGAACAGCAGCCACAGAGTCGCACCAGCTGCAATGTAGACGGACGAACGGTATACACGAGCGCGCTGAACCAGGAACAACAGGGCGGCAATAACAACCACACCGATCAGCGGGACAAAGCTGATGCGCTCCGTGTACACGGTGGCGATGACCAGCAGCGATCCGACGTCGTCCACCACGGCGAGGGTGACCAAAAACGCACGCAGCTGCACGGGAAGCCTGTTGCCGAACACTGCGAGAATGCCCATCACAAAGGCGGTGTCCGTGGAAATCACCACTCCCCACGCATCGGCGTCATCGGTGCCCGCGTTGAAGGCGTAGAAAATCAACGCGGGAACAATCAAACCAGCAACAGCGGCTACCACCGGCACGCTGGCGCGCCGCCATTCACGCAGTTCTCCCATCACAAAGTCGTGCTTGACTTCAAGGCTGACTAGGAAGAAAAACATCATCATCAGGCCGTCATTGATCCAGTGCTGCAGCGACATATCAACTGAGAAAACGTCGCCCAGGTGAATGGAGAAATGCGTGTGCCAGAAATGCTCGTAGGAATGGCCGCCCAGGTTGGCCCATAGCAATGCCACAATAGTGGCCGCGAGGAGCAACGTAGCGCCCGAGGTTTCATTACGCACGAACGCTGAGAAAGAACTCTTAAACTTTGTCAGCACGACTATCAGTTCCCTTCCAGTGGCAAGATCGTGGCACTGGCCATGTTGACATGCGCAGGCAGCGACGCCGCAAAACCAACCTCCTCAGCGACGTGCGCAGTGTCAATCGCAATGCTTTCAAGCTCAGGCAAAGGCCCCTGAATAACGTCGTGATGGTCACTCGTAGCGCGATTGGATCCCAAATTGCCCTGCGTAAAGAAACTCCCGCCCGTGTAGATGGAATCGAAGTAATGCACCCGAACACCACGCAAGCCATATTCGGCACGCAGGTGCTTGGAAAATTGCCCCAAGGACGCACCCAGCGACGAAAACACTGAATAGGCGTGCTGGCGTTCACGTGCCGGCGCGGAACTCAGCATCACAATATCAGCGCGGTCGCCACGCTCCCCCGCGGCCAAGACATCTGGGGAAAAAGTCTGCACAGTTTGTAATGTTCCACGAAGATTCGTAGCCAGCATCCGCCGCCAGTCAGCAGGAATTGCCTCATCAAAATTCGCAGCGCGGCGCACACCGGCAGCAGTGATCACCAAGTCAGGTGCCCCCAATTCCTCTAGCACCTTGTCGCGTGCCTCCACCAAGTCGTAGGCGCTGCTCACGTCAGCAGAACACACAAGGGTTTCCGCCTCCTCAGGAAAACGAGCACACAGGCGCTCCAATCTACGCCGGTTACGGGCAATGAGCGCAACCTTCGCACCCGATTCGACAAAAGTACGCGCCACCGCCGAGCCGATGGCACCTGTGGCTCCAGTGATCACAGCAGTGCGACCACCAAGATCAAATGTTGGCATCCAAGTATTCCTTATCAATGCACGTCTTGTGTGTTAGGGCATGCCACCCCAACGTACCCTCCCAAAGGTAAGACTAGTCATGTCTACCACACGCATGCCGACGGCAAAACCGCATGACGACGCCGCGTCAGTGTCTGTGCCGCAGGGTCAGGCCCACCTAAAGCCGCGAGCAATCGAGCATGTTCCATGTGCACCAACAGCTCCAGAGCTACACACCATATGCACGTTTTGATGCGTTAGGCAAAAAGTAACGATTCATCAGGTCAAGGCTCTCTATAAAGAGCATTACTACTTTTAGTAACACTACTCAAAGAAACAAGGAGGAGTCATGGACCCCGCACAAACCGGACGCACCCCGCACACCCTTCGAAGAAACCTGATCATCTTCACCATCAGCATTGTGGCCAGCGGATGGGTGGGGATTGCGATCGATAAACTGACAGGACAACCTGATTATCAGGACGTCGCAACGCTGAACGGTGGCGGTACCCTCGGCATGGGATTGTGGACGGTTGCCCCGTTGCTAGTTGTCATCGCATTAAGAACTTTCTGCGGTGACGGTTGGAAGAATGCAGGATACGCGCTGAATATCAGGGGAAACGGGTGGCTCTACGCACTCTCTATTGCGGTCTACCCTGCGACAACCTGTGTGGTTATCCTGTTAGGCACGCAGGTGGGAGCCATGCACGTGGCAGCGCTAAATATGTCTGCCGTCCTGACGCTCATTGCCTCCCAGTTCGTGATACAGTGCGCGAAAAACTTCTTTGAAGAATCACTTTGGCGGGGTTATCTCACCAACCAGCTACTCAAGCTCACCATGTCCGATTGGAAGCTTTACCTCATCGCCGGGCTGGTGTGGTGGGCATGGCATCTGCCTTACTGGCTCATCATGCTCAATACCAAAGAGGTCGAAAGTATCGTACCTGCGGGCAGAATAGTGCTCGTTGTTGCCGCAATCCTCGTCTTCTTCTGTTGGAATGTCATGTTCACCGAAATCTTCCGCGTAACTCGCTCAATATGGCCATTAGTTTTGGCACACGCATTGGAGGATGCCGTCACCCTCCCCCTACTTATCGATGGCACAATCACACTCGATCCACGCTGGGCACTTGTTTTCTCCACCAATACGGGGTTACTTCCTGCAGTCATTTTACTTAGCGTAGGGCTTGGAATCCGCAGGTGGAGAATAAAAAACCAGGCCAAAGCAAACGGGTATCACTGATGATGAAACACCACTCGCAGGACGTGCTGTGATGTTACGATGGGGAGCCATAACCCACCGCGGCTCAAACTTTGTGAAATGAGGTAGCCAACATGGCGTACGCAACAACAAACCCCTACACTGGTGAAACCGTCAAGACCTTTGACACCGCCACCCCTGAGGAAATCAACCAGGCGATCAACTCCACCGACGCAGCCTTCCGCGAGTGGTCGCAGACCCCCATCGAAGATCGTGCAGCTCTCCTTTCCCGGGCCGCAGAAATCCTGCGCGCCAACAAGCGCGACTACGCAGAGACGCTGACCCTGGAGATGGGCAAACTCATCGCAGAGGCAGAAGCAGAAGTCGAGCTCTCCGCAGCCATCCTCGACTACTACGCCAAGTTCGGCGCTCAGCACCTGGCACCGCGCTACCTGCGTGCCGAAGGTTTCGGCGATCAGGACGTCGCCCTAGTCAACGACCCGCTGGGCGTGCTTTACGCCGTCGAGCCATGGAATTTCCCCTACTACCAGGTAATCCGCATCTCCGCACCGCAGACCTTGGCGGGTAACACCATCCTGCTGAAGCACGCATCGAACGTGCCCCAGTCCGCATTGCGGATGGTCGAGCTATTCCGCCAGGCCGGATTCCCGGACGGCGTGCTGACCAACATCTTCGCTTCCCATGAGGCCAGTGAGCAGATCCTCGCCGACCCACGCGTCCGCGGTGTGGCTCTCACCGGTTCCGAAGGAGCAGGCGGTGCTATCGCGTCCATCGCAGGAAAGAACCTGAAGAAGTCCACCCTGGAGCTTGGTGGTGCTGACGCTTTCGTCGTTCTGGAAGATGCTGAGGTCGAGAAGGCCGCAAAGTGGGCTGCTTTTGGTCGCCACTGGAACGCAGGGCAGGTGTGCGTGTCGTCGAAGCGCATCATCGTCGTTGATGCCGTGTACGATCGCTTCCTCGCCGAGTATAAGAAGCACGTCGCAGAATTCGTAGCCGGTGATCCGATGGATCCCGCAACCACTCTCGCCCCACTGTCGAGCCAGACCGCTGCCGATGACGTTCTCAAGCAGGTCGAGGCTGCGCGCGCTGAAGGCGCTACCGTCGAGGCCATCGGTGCTGAGGTTCCGGAACAGGGCGCGTTCGTTCGTCCGATGCTCATCACCAACATCCCAGAGGGGTCCGAAACCTCCCAAGCCGAGTTCTTCGGCCCCATCTCCCAGGTTTACCGGGCAAAGGATGAAGATGATGCGGTGCGCATCGCCAACGACACGCCGTTTGGCCTGGGTGGTTCGGTGTTCTCCACGGACATTGAGCGTGCCCGCAAGATCGCCCGCCGGATTGACACCGGCATGGTCTTCATCAACCAGCCGACCGGCGTGAAGGCAGACATTCCCTTCGGCGGCGTCAAGCGCTCCGGTTATGGTCACGAGCTGATTGACCTGGGCATCAAAGAATTCGTCAACGAGAAGGTCGTGGTGGTCACCGACATCGACGGTTCCTTCTAATACCCCGGACATCCCCCGCTTATCGACGGCGCGGTGGTACCTGATCCGCTCTGGGCCCGTGTTTCCATCAACACGGGCCTTTTTGCTGCTCCGATGTAGCAAGTAAGGCGTCGCCACGCGCTTAAACACACACCTATAAGTGATCTGCAACACATTATTGGATAAAACCATGACGGTCGTTGACGTCGCAGCGTCTTCCTATCAGCGTCGCATTTCATGTTCATTTACTGAACTGCACGCTATACCCTGACGGCGTCCGCACGCGGGCTTACACCGAGCCTCATCGGACCTTCACAAAGGAAAACACCATGGTTGGATTCATTGGAATGATCATCACCGGCGCCATCATTGGCGCGCTGGCACGACTATTCATGCGAGGCGAACAGAACATCTCCATCATCTGGACCATCATCCTGGGCGCAGTCGGCGCCTTCGTTGGTGGAGGAGTGGCCGGTTTCTTCGGCGTCGAATCAACAGCTGGTATCGACTGGATTCGGTGGGCGCTTTCCATCGTGGCAGCCGTCATCGCAATTTCTATCTACCTCAGCATCACTCACAGGAAGTAAAAAGGTATCTCCATGAGCAACGCATCTATCCCTCAAACCGGTCAGCAGCGCGAGCGCGAGCGCAGCGAGGAAAAGAAAAAAGAAGTAGCAACCACTCCTCGCGGCCCGCTGCAAACCGCTCACGGCGTGACCACCATCGATGAGAACGTCGTCGCAAAGATCGCCGGAATGGCGGCCCGTGAAGTACCTGGAGTGTACGACATGGGAAATGCTGTGCGCCGCGCATTCAGCGCAGTAACAGATCGCATTCCCAACGCTCAAACCAATGTCGCGGGCGGAATCAGCGTGCAGAAAGGCGAAACCCAGACTGCCATTGAAGTCACCGTGGTAGTGGACTACGGCGCTCCCATCGTCGAGGTGGCCAACGCCATTCGCCGCAACATCATTGAACAAATTGAGGGAACAACTGGCCTAGAGGTCGTTGAAGTGAACATCAACGTCACCGACGTTCACCTGCCGGACGAAGACTCCGATTCCTCAAGCTCAGCAGTCGACCTCACGTAATCCTTATCTAAGGAGCTTTTATGAAGACAACGCACCTGGCCCTCCTTGTGGGTCTGTTCCTGGGAACAGTTCTCGCCTTTGGCTCTTTCGCCGACTTTATCTTGGTCACCCTCTGTGGGCTAGCCGGAGCAGCGGTGGGCCTGTACATGGAAGGCCAGATCGATGTCCGAAACATCCTTGATTGGCGGAAAAAGTGACGGCGCCTGATCAACGTGGCATCACCACTATTCCGTCAGCAGTGGTCGCTCAGATTGCAGCTCAGGCTGCCTACGAGACGGCACATGTAGGGTCGAACGCAGGAGGAGTTCTGGGAATCGGCGCTCGCCGTGACTTCCACTCGCGCCCAGAAGCAGACTGTGAACTGTACGGGCAGGTTGCGGTCCTCCATCTGAATCTTGGACTGACCTTCCCCACTCCTGTGGCCTCCACTATTCAGCATCTTCGCGACTATGTGCGCGAGCATGTTGAGCATCTCACTGGGCTGACTGTCGGGAAAATAACCATCGACATCTCCTGGCTCAATCCGAACGACCATGTAAGGAAAGCCCTGCAATGAGAACATCTGCACCAAAACTCATCCGCCGCCCCTCCAGAAGCGTTGCGACGTCCCTTCTCGCACTACTGCTTCTCGTTGTGGGCGGGCTGGGGATCTGGCTCTGCGGCGTTCGCCTGTTCGACGGGGCATGGCCTGCGGGCACAACCGCAGCGGTGAATGGATTCGGATCTTCCCCCTTCGAATCCACGCTTATTATCGTGCTGGCATGCATCGCGGCAGTATGCGGTCTGGCCATGATCATCGCGGCCATGTGGCCCGGGGCTTATGACCGCACCGATGTTCTCCCCGACGAGGTAGCCGGACAAACCGCTATTGCCCGTAAAGACCTAGCTGCTCTGGTGCGCAGAAACATCGAGCAGGTGGACGGCGTTCACAGCGCCTCAGTCCGCGTCCAAAGATCACGAGTCAACGTAAAAGTACTGAGCGTACTAGACAACCTGGAGCCCGTACGCGAAGCAGCTCACAGCAATGCTGTTCAGACCTTGGAGGTGCTGAAACCCGAGGGTATTCGGCGCTGCCATGTGCGCGTACAGAAAACGAGTTAAAGGAGAGCACTATGCGTTCAGTATCTGGATCCTGGAACAGAATAATTCTGGCCAGCGCTGGTATTGTCACCGTAATCGCCGCATCATGGGTACTAGCATCTGGCTTGAACGTCCGTGAGCACTGGCCCGCCACAACATCGTTCTTGGCACCGGCCAGCACACGAATCGACAACGCAACAATGGGGCAGGAAGCGTGGCTATTACCGGCCGTGTTCGCGGCGTCGATAATCGCAGTGCTACTTGGCGTGGTTCTGCTGATCATGCAGGTGCCCCGGAAAGCGTCCGCCTCTCCCCTGCGTTTCACCGACGCCGACGGCACGCTGCTGGCGACCATAAGCCCCGAGGTTCTGGCGCAGGCACTGTCTGAGCGAGGCGAAGACGTGTCCGGTGTCAAACGATGTTCCGCGTGGGTGACCGGATCCCCCGGCAACCTGCGGGTACAAGCCACCGCAACCGTATCCCAGAACTCCGAGGTCGAATGGGCGGTGTCAGAACTGAGAAGCCGACTCGACAACGACCTTGCCGTATCGCTGGGCGCGCACCCCAAACAAGTGGATGTGCTGCTCACACTCGATAGTCCTAGCCGTTCCCGCAGCATTGCCAGTACTGCACGCACTGGCCGCGCCCGCGCTGTAGAGGAATCGCGCATGACTGAAAGCACCAGGTCTGGCGATGACGCATGATCATGACGACAGGCAACTGGTACTGCGAGCCCAAGATGGCGATATCAAAGCCTTCGAACGACTTGTTGAACGCTACCAAGGCCGCCTGTTCCGCACCGCGTACATGATCGTACGCAACCGCCACGACAGTGAAGACATCGTGCAAGAAACCCTTATCCAGGCTTGGCGACGTCTTCACCTGCTCCAGGAACCCAGTGCTTTTCGAAGTTGGCTTATGCGCATCTGCACCAACAGTGCGACCAGTGCCATCCGTAAGCAACAACGCCGCGCCACCGAATCCTACGACCACGAGAGTCTTGAAACCGCGAGCACTCTCACTGAAACACCATCGAACACAACTGCAGACCCAGCACAATCCAGCGAGGTCAACGCCCAAATTGGGGCATTAGCTATTTTGCTATCTTCAATACAGCCCGAACTTCGCATCGTCTGGGTGCTTCGAGAGGTTGATGACATGTCCTACGAGGAGATTGCCAAAACTCTGAACCTGACAGAATCCACTGTCCGCGGAAGGCTCGCACGCGCCCGCTCACTGGTCATGCGCAACATGAAGGAGTGGGCATGACTCCCGCCAGCCGCCACAACCACCGCACCACACTACTCTCCCCTGAGGTTTCTCCCGCTTCTGTGCGTGACGACGCCGCGCGGGACGATGCTGCAACGCGCGAGTACATGCGCCTCATTGCCTCCATCCACGAAACATGGGACCGGCTAGAATCCGAGTCGAACGTGTCAGTGATGCCCCAGCGTCACATGATGGACGCAATTGTCGCTGCGACGCGCCATGGAGCGCAGGTACACATGCCCCCCACCGACCTAGGTCCCTACAGTCTTTCGGAGTTTTCACTGCGTTCCCTTGTTCGACAAGCGGTAGACTCTGTCGACAGCGCGCGAGGATTACGTACATCCTTCCAGCACGCCGAAGCCCCCGACGACCCCGTTGAGGCCCGCGAACTAGGGGTGCCGGAAACAATTTTCTGCCGAATTTCTGCCCACGTGACAACACAGCACCTGCCAGAACTCGCCCAACAGGTCCGCGATGCGGTACGAGAAGCATGTTATGAGAACCTAGGACTGTCCCCCACCGTCAACGTTCATATCGAGGACTTGCACGATGACGACTAGCATCTCAGCAGCCGAACTAGCCACAGCGGTCACCTCAGTTCCTGGAGTCCGCGGGGTCGAGCCGGGCATAAGCAGCACGCTCAAAACCGTGGGAAGCCACATCCAAGGCAATGATGCTGATGCCCGCTTCGGAGTCATCATTGACGCTGACGAGCAATCCATTGTTCTTGAGGTAGGCATTGATGGTTCCCGACTGGTCAAAGACATTGTTCGGGATATTCAAGAGACGGTCATTCTTGCTGTGTCGGAGGCACGCGGGAATGGGGATGAGACAGTAGTGAGGGTGCGGGTGCAGTCTTTGCTGATGTAAAGGACGTGGTTGGGGTACGTGGTTGGGTATCGACGCCCCTGGAAAGCACGCCCCGTAAAAGATTCGCCCCGGCTACCTTAGAGGATGTCGGGACGTTTCGGCATCGAGTCAGTGATCGCTTTCAGTTCACCGAACTCCTCGCGGGAGATATAGCCTTTTTCACGCAACCACACGACATCATCCCAGTCGCCATAATCGATGGCATCAAAGACCACGCGGCTAAAAGTATAAGGCCATGATCGCAGGCGATCCATCATATCCTGATCGCTCATGTGCCCCGCAGCTCGACGCCATCCCAGCTCTTTAGGAGTGACCGGGCAGCTCGTTTCCTCCGACTCCATGCGCTGACGAACAACGCGCACTTTGCTGACATCGACGCCCTGGTAAGCGGCAATACGCTGATCATTCCAGCCGTCACGGATTAATGCCTCGATTGCGCGACATTGATCGATCTTGGCCAGACGCGCAAGAGCTTCTTCCCTCAACTCCTCTGGAGTCGGATCCGGTGGCGGGGTCCACCCTTCAGGAGGCTTCGGCACAGGAATCTCGTCATGCTTTACTTCTCTGGGGTTGTTATCCATGGGTTTCTACCTTCGCGTTCGTTGGTGGCATATATGTTGCATCCCTATGCGATCTCATTAGCTTATGTTCTTACAGCCGCGGTAGCTTACTGTTCATAATACGGAAAAGCGTCAAGTTTAAGTGTGCCGAAAAATAGCCTCTGGCAGGGCATTCAGCGAGCTTGACATGATCTCTATGCTCAATCTTGGAAACCTGACCCGTAATTTCTTTAATCAACCGAGTTTGCGTCGCCTCTGCTTGCTCACGAAATTCCTACAGACGATAGGCACTGATCTCTGCGCACAGCTGAGTCCTAGAGGTATCAACCTCCCGCCAATCAAACGGACGACTAATCAAAAATTTCTCCAAAGACATCGCCATGTGACTAGCTTTATTTAAATATCAACAAATCAGATAAGTCGACCGCCAGCCACCCGCTAAACATTATGTACATGTCAACGTAGCAAGTATGTGAGCAATCAACAAAAACAAAAGTAAGTTATCTTGCAAAAATACCGAAGAAACGAATTGACAGAACTATACCCACAATCGCTATACTAAGAAAAAATCCGATCCAGTGGTGCCACAGTTCCGTCCTAACAATACCACCATACTCATGAAACCAAAGGAAAATATATGTACATAAAACGCATAAAAATGCATAATATACGTGGCTTACGCGGAACAACTACAGTTGATCTCTCTCCTGGCCTGAATTATCTCGTTGGTGAAAATAACGTGGGAAAATCAACAATACTATTCGCTATAGAATACCTAAGAAATGGCACCAATAATAATGAACAAATATATACCACCAACAGCAACGAATCTCAGGTGATAGTTGATCTAAGTGGTGACGACTTAGAAGAAATGCTTGGAAACGAAGATTTTAACAAACTTCAAGATTTTCTGTGGTGCGATCAGCAAAGTAAAGATTTGTCAAAATCCAAAATTTTACGCGTACGGCGCCAATCCAATCAAGAAACAGTACAGCAAGGTAAGAAAAAAGTAAATATCGACGCAAAAAAGATTACATTCTGGAATCCCAAATCAAGCCAGTTTGAAGCTATAACTGGAATTGATACAAAGTTTAAATCCCTTCTTGACTTAAACTTTATTTATGCTGACGACGCACCAGAAGCTCATGTCAACATGGGAACATCTAAAACATTAGGAAAGTTAATATCTGCTGCCATTTCCGATATTGATAAATGTAAACCTTGGCTTAATTTCACTGAGGCGCATAAAGCTCTATTCACCCAGCAAGGCGAAGGAACGGTGCAAAATGCCTTGCAGGAGCTGTCAACTGAAATTTCAGAGGTCATAACTGAACAATACGGGAAAGCAACAGCACGGTTCAACTTTGAAGTTCCCGATCCAACATCACTATTAAAATCAGGTCAAGTATTACTGTCTAGCAATATTAATAATGAAGGCGAAACACCATTAGAAAATAAAGGAACCGGCCTTCAGCGAGCATTCATGCTGGCCCTTTTGCAGGTTTTTGGACAAAAATCACAAAAAAGAGGCTCTAGCGGTTATCAAAAAATGATATTTGGACTGGATGAGCCAGAAACATGGCTTCACCCAAGAGCTCAGTTGAGCTTAGCCAAAGCAATACGTGGAATTGCAGACAATCAACAGGTGCTTTTAATCACACATTCTCCTTATATGATTCAGGGATTTGAAGAAAATGACTCTTATACGATGCTGGTAATGAAAAATGAATCTGGCACACCAAAAATCAAAACGCATGACGAGCTTAACACATGCCAACTCCCTTACGTATCCTGGAATGCAATTAACTATTATGCATTCATGATCCCCAGTATTGAGTTTATGGATGAACTGTATGGCCACTTCCAGAACCTTTGTCTGCAGAAGGATTCCGCACGTGAAAAAGATATTGTAACTAAATTAGAAGAACTCGGAATTAGTAGTTCGCTACAATGGTACAATAATCGTGATAACAAGTATTACAATGTTCCAAATGTAGTATATGTCCGAAACTCAGTACACCATCCTGAAAATACCAAGAATCCAAGGTACAACAACCAGCAACTAATTATTGCGATTGAGGAGCTTGAACAGGCGATACATACTTGGATTGAGAAAAATTCACGTTAGAAAGATACATTAGTTACATGGCGCAAAAAAACTTCAAAAATCTAACAACGTAGTCATAATAATAGCTACCGTAATCTTGGTGCTTTTACAAAAACAAACACCTTCGCAAAGTTCAGTTTTCAACGAGAATCATCAATAACATCCTCAGCCTGATCCACCTCAAACCAATGGTTTGAATTTCTTGAACATAGAAGAATAGGCATCCGATCTAAATTTTTGCAGTATCGCATTTTCCCACCACATATTGGGCAACTATTTGGGCGAATCCACTCCAACGTTAAACGTTTTCCTGCGCCATTAATTGCCCAGCTAAAACACAGCGGTTTTCGAATCTGATTGCGAGCAATATTAAGTAAAAGCATTATAGGCACAGCAAGCACGATAATCGCAAGTATAAAAATTAACCGAGAATTATAATACTGATACCCTTCCACTTCATAATCGCGAGGAAAAGAAAATAGGAATCCAAAAACCGGTTTTAGAATATCACGAATAGGAAAGAAAGCGAGGACCCCAAGACCAATTGAGACCCAGGTTAGAACTCCCAGTGTTACAGGACTCCGCCACTTTGGGACCGCCTCATAAGACGCCTCCACAGATTCGGATGGCTTCGAAGAATTAACGACTATATCACGGCCAGCTTGATACAGGCCGCCATGAATATCTCCACCAGCATTTGCCATATTTGTCGAACCCGATTCCACAGAACAGCCACATTCTCCACAAAACTTATTTCCTGATGGAATCAGATTTCCACAGTTCTTACATTCTCCCCTACACATTAAACTTAAATTCCACCACGTCCCCATCGGCCATAACATAGTCCTTACCTTCCATGCGCACGCGTCCGGCGGCTTTGGCTTCGGCCATGGAGCCTGCGGCGACAAGGTCGTCGAAGGAGACGATTTCGGCTTTGATGAATCCGCGTTCGAAGTCGCTGTGAATTACGCCTGCGGCTTGGGGCGCGGTGTCGCCCTTGTGGATGGTCCAGGCGCGGGCTTCTTTGGGGCCTGCGGTGAGGTAGGTTTGCAGTCCGAGTGTGGCAAATCCGGCTTTGGCTAGTGAGTGTAGTCCGGGTTCGTGTTGCCCAACGGATTCGAGGAGTTCGGCGGCTTCCTCGTCGTCGAGTTCAAAGAGTTCGGTTTCGGTTTTGGCGTCAAGGAACACGCAGTCGGCTGGGGCGACGAGGGCGCGGAGTTCGTCTTTGCGCGCGGCGTCGGTAAGCACCCCTTCATCGGAGTTGAATACATAGAGGAAGGGTTTGGCGGTGAGCAGGTGGAGTTCCCGGAGCGTCGCCAGCTCGATTTCGCCGTTACCCGCAGCGGAGAAGAGGGTGCGTCCGTCTTCGAGGATGGTTTGTGCTCGTTTTACGGCTGCGACTTCGCCTGCTTTTTCTTTGTCGCGCTTGGCTTCTTTTTCTAGCCTCGGCAGGGCCTTTTCGATGGTTTGCAGATCTGCGAGGATGAGTTCGGTCTCAATGACTGCGATGTCGCTGCTGGGGTCAACGCGGCCGTCGACATGGATGACATCGTCGTCGGAGAAGGCGCGGACGACTTGGCAGATGGCGTCGGCTTCCCGGATGTTGGCGAGGAATTTGTTGCCCAGCCCTTCATTCTCGGAGGCGCCTTTCACAATGCCTGCGATGTCAACGAAGCTAACGGTGGCGGGTTTGATCACTTCAGACCCGAAAATTTCGGCAAGTTTGTTCAGCCGCGGATCGGGCAGTTCGACGAGGCCAACGTTGGGTTCAATGGTGGCGAAGGGATAGTTCGCTGCAAGCACATCGTTGCGTGTGAGGGCGTTAAAGAGGGTGGACTTGCCCACGTTCGGCAGGCCAACAATTCCAAGAGTTAAGGTCACGGTTGTTTATCCTAGCAACGCCACCGGACACGGCTCTACTGCCACCATCACCCCTATCGCACGGCTTATCGACGCCGCGTACGCCACCGCCTCACGCACCTCTCTATTTCAGTCTGTGGAATAAGGTGCTAGGATTTTTCCACGTAGTGGGACGGTGCACGCGAAAATTACCCGATGAGCTGGGCGCCAACCCAACGCTACCGCAAACATTGTCGAGTACCGGGCATACTTTCCGGGCCACCACCTGAAGGCCCGTGATGCCTGTGGTGTCTCATCGTTAACATTTCACACGTTGGAAAGGCCCGTCAGCATGGCTGATCAAACTAGTCCTCGTCGCGAAGTGTTTTCCACCCGCATCGCGTTTTTGCTCGCAGCTATTGGTTCTGCAGTGGGGTTGGGAAATATTTGGCGTTTCCCGTATGTCGCCTACGATAACGGTGGCGGCGCGTTCCTTGTTCCTTATATGATTGCACTGCTCACTGCGGGTATTCCTCTTCTTTTCTTGGACTATTCGTTGGGGCACCGTTTCCGTGGTTCCGCTCCCCTAGTGTTCCGGCGGATTCGCTCGTGGGCCGAGCCAGTGGGCTGGATCCAGGTAGGGATCGCGTTTTTCATTACTATTTACTACGCCGCGATTATTGGCTGGGCCGGGCTGTACACGGTCAAGTCCTTCAATAAGGCATGGGGCGATATGCCGGAAGACTATTTTATGAAGGACTTCCTGCAGGCCGACACCTCCCAAACGGTGTCCACGGAGATTGTTCCGCAGATTGCTATCGCTTTGGCGCTGGTGTGGGTATTGGCGATTATCGTCATGGCCATGGGCGTGGACGAGGGCATTGGCAAGATTTCCAAGGTTTTCATGCCCTTGCTCACCGTCTTGTTCATCATTGTGGTGATCCAAGCACTGTTTTTGGATGGTGCCGCCGAAGGCTTGAATGCGTTCTTCACCCCGAACTGGGACGCCTTGCGTAACCCCACGGTGTGGGTTGCAGCCTATGGCCAGATCTTCTTCTCACTGTCAGTGGGCTTCGGCATTATGCTGACCTACTCCTCCTACCTGAAACCGCGCACGAACTTGACGGGCACGGGCTTGGTCACGGCGTTTGCGAACTCCTCCTTTGAGGTGCTGGCGGGCATCGGCGTGTTTGCAGCCTTGGGCTACATGGCCACCCAGCAGAACGTCCCAGTCAGCGAGGTCGCCACCTCCGGTATTGGTTTGGCTTTCATTGCATTCCCCGCAATCATTAACCAGATGCCGCTGGGCGCTGTTTTCGGCGTGTTCTTCTTCGCCTCGCTGACTATTGCCGGTTTCACCTCCTTGTTCTCCCTACTGGAGGTCGTGGTGTCTGCGGTGAAAGACAAGCTGGATCTGCCGCGTAAAACCACGGCCGTGAGCGTTGGTGTGGTCATGGCGTTGATTTCCTTGGCGCTGTTCTCCACCACCTCCAGCCTGGCCACGCTGGACATTATGGATAAGTTCACCAACAACATTGGTATCGTCGCCATCGCCCTGATCGCGATCATCGTGATCGACTGGATTCTGCGCCGCACCAACGAATTTGCCCTGCATTTGAACGCAGTGTCTTCATTCCAGGTGGGCACGCTGTGGCGCATCTGCGTGGTGAATCTGACCACGATTGTGCTGGGCTACACGCTGATGCAGGAGCTATTCACCTTGGTGTCCAAGCCATATGGCGGCTATACCTCCACCCAAGTGACCATTTTCGGCTGGGTTGTGCTGGGCATCATTGTCGCCGCCGCGTTTGCTTTGACAATTGTTCCGTGGCGCGGTTCTTTGTCGTTGGTTGGCCCACCCGGCTCGGACTTTGGTATTGATTCTGACTTGCAGCGCACCATCACCCGCCCACGGAAGTACGCTCCCGAGGAGCGGCGCGCGGCCGGGTTCGCCGCCGAGCAAAAGTCCGATGACTAGCACACTCCGGGTACAAAGACCCGCGTAAAAGACCCCAGCTAAACAGAAAGGAATCGCTGACATGAGTGGTACAGCAGTGATGATGATGGTGTTGTTCATGGTGGTGATCTGGGGCGGTCTTGCCGCTAGTATTATCGCCTTGCGCCGCAACCCGGATGAAAAATCGGGCCTGCTCGGTGAATCTGAGTACGCCACAGACGAGGTATTGATCAGCCACGAGGTGTAACCCCTAACCGAACCGCTGGTATGTCCAGCAGCCCCGCTACATGCAGAATTATCGGCGTGCAGCGGGGTTTTCAGGCATGATGGGACAAGTGAGCAATAAACAGTCTTCAGAGACGCCCGCTGATGCTCTGGCTGACCCAACGTCGACCACATCAAAGCCAGCATCACAGTCGGCATCAAAGCTGCCAGCGTCCGACCTGTCTGCGTCAGAGGCAGATTATTTGCAGCATTTACAGCTGGAGGCTTCTCGCACGTTCGAGGAGTTGGAAGGCGAGGACCGTATTGATCGTTCGGAGGTTATCGCCGACGGCGTGAAGGAATTCGCGTGGTGGTGTCTCCGCCTCCTTGTGATCGCGGTGACAGCCTACGCCGCGTGGTTTCTGCTCAGTAAATTTTCGCGTGGCATCCTCCCCCTCGCGTTGGCAATCCTCATTTGTTCGGTGCTGTGGCCTATCACACGCACGTTGCGCAACATTGGCGTGCCCGCAGGGCTAGCGAGTTTCGCTACGATCCTTGCGGCTTTTGGGTTTTTCGGCGGTTTGATTGCGCTCATTGCCCCTAGCATCGGCCAGCAATCCCAAACCTTGTACTACCAAGCGTTTGAGGGCGTACAGAAGGTGCAGTTGTGGTTGCAGGGCCCACCGCTGAATGTCCGCGACGATGACATCAATAAATGGTTTACCGATGCCACCATATGGTTGCAGCGACAATCCGGGACCATCGCAGGTGAACTGTTCGCAGGTATCGGCGTTGCTTCAACGGTGATGGTCACGCTGGGTATTGTCATTGTGCTGACGTTCTTTTTCCTCAAGGATGGCGACCGTTTTCTCCCGTGGCTTCGCTCCATCACGGGACGTCGCGCGGGCTGGCACCTCACAGAACTACTCACACGGTCCTGGAACACTCTCGCCGGCTTCATCAGGGCTCAAGCTATTGTGTCGCTTGTCGACGCCGTGTTCATCGGCATGGGCCTGGTATTCCTCGGGGTTCCCATGGCTCTGGCGTTGGCAACCCTTACCTTTATTGCGGGTTTCATCCCCATCGTGGGGGCATTTGTCGCCGGGGCGCTGGCAGTGCTGATTGCTTTTGTTTCACTGGGCTTCACTAAAGCCCTCATTGTTTTGGCTCTCGTTGTTGCAGTGCAGCAGCTGGAAGGAAACATCCTATCCCCCATGTTGCAGTCCCGCGCCATGAATCTGCATCCCGTGATCGTGCTGTTGTCAGTTACCATCGGGTCAAGCCTTTTCGGTATTGTTGGTGCTTTCTTGGCCGTTCCCGTGACTGCACTTGTGGCGGTGTTGTTCCGCTACCTCAGTGACATGGTGGCGTTGAGGTCCGGCGAGAAAACCGCTGATCAAATTGAATTTGCTACGGCAGCTGGTTCGCTCACCGGCATGCATGGCGAGGTGCTGGGGCGCAAGCTGCGTGCCGCCCGTCGTGACCGCCACGCCTCAGCATCCAGCGCAAACAGTGAGGAAGGAACCACACATGGTGATGCCAGCGAGGAGGATCCTGAAACGCTTCTAGCACGCTTGTCTGACGCATCAGCGAAAATTGTCCAGTTGTTCCACAAAAATAACAAAGCCCAGTCCAGTAGTTCGGAGAATCCGACCCAACCTAGGTAACATTAGCGCTCGTGTCCCAACACACTTCCAGAACATCACGCCCGCGAAGCACCGCAGCTCCCACGCGGACTTTCGGCCTTCCCACATGGTCGAGCACACTCATCATGCTCGCAGCCCTGGCTGTGGGATTACTGATCAGCGTGCGGCAGCAGACCATTGGCCTGCCCTTCATTATCGCTTTTGCTGCGGGCAGCGTCGTGGTGACCATCCTCGTGGAAGCACGCGGATTGATGCTCACTGTTGGGCAACTCCCCTTATTGTTTGGCATTTCACTTCCATTGACAGCCTGGATGATCAATGCCTCAGTGTCTAATGTCCCGCAGAAGCTGTCAGCGACAACTATTCTCACCTTGGTGTACCCGTTGGCGCAGCACTTCCCAACCCTTGGCTTGGTCACGTTGGGGTGCGCTATTATCGCAGCTCTGCGTATCTGGCAGTTCAGGCGAACCATGGGGTCGCAGGCTCGGAGTGCGGAGCGCGAGCGTAGAAAGACGCAAGAGGCGGACCGCACCAACCGTGAAACCACCTCACGTGCACGCCGTCTGAGCAACCGTAATCAGCAAGATATTCCTCCTCACAAGGAGCCAGCCGCGGCGTCGCAACGCGTGACGGTTGAGGAACTGCAACGTCGAGCGTCAGCACCGGAGGAACCACCCCAGCAGCCGCACAAGCGCACTGTACAACGCCCTAGGCCCCAGCAACGGCCTGCCGCTCAACAACCCCACGCGGCACCATCGACACCTGAGCAACCGAAGCGCACTAAGCCGCAGTCACCACCTACGATGGTGATTTCCCCCGTAAAAGCCTCTCCGAAGACGGGCGCGCACCAGCGCCCTGAGGAGGATCATCACAGTAAACACGAGCGCTCAGGGCGCCCACCACAACCTCCACGCCGTGCCGCCGCGTCCACCGAGCAACGCGATGCTCAACGCCGTGAGGCTCAGCGTCAGCGTCGCCAGCAGGCCATGCGTCAGGAAGCACCACACCAAGAGCACCCCGGCCAAGAGCGCACTCGGCAACAGCCACAACGTTCGGGGAGTATCCGCCGACCCACTGCCGACGCTGGAAGCAGCAGGGCAGGCGGCCAGACTGGTGGCCATGACCAGCAGCGTCCCCACAAGCGCACAGTGCAGACGCCAAGGGTGCAGCAACCACAGCGGTCGTCGTCACGCGCGGAGGCACACAATCACAGCACCGGCGGTGGCCGGTACACGTCGCGTGGTAGCGAATCGGCGCAGGCGCGAGGGCAGCGCCAGCGTGATCAGCAGCAACGTGACAACCGTCAGCAGGAGTCGAGGCAGTCGCAGCAGCGCCGCCAGCAACCGCGTCAGCAACCAGCGGCCTATGAGGAACAGAGGCAGCCGCGGACTGTGCAGCGCCGCCAAGTGCGGAAGGTCCAGCCGCGCCGTGATTCGACGGGTCGGGATAGTCGCCGTAACAGCCGCCACGACGACCTGTATTAACTAGCGGCCAGAAGGCGTGCGGGCGGGGCGCAAGACGCGCGGCAGGGAGAACACGAGTTTTTCGGCGGCGGTGGTGACTTCTTCGACGGTGTGGAAGCCGTGGTCGTCGAGAAGCTTGATCACATCTTGGACCAGAATTTCCGGCACCGATGCCCCTGAGGTAACACCAACGGTGGTGACCCCATCGAGCCATTCCGGCTTAACCTGGTGGGCGTAGTCCACGAGGTAGCTGGCATCGGCTCCGCCTTGGAGAGCAACCTCCACAAGCCGTTTGGAGTTGGAGGAGTTTTGAGAGCCAACAACAATCACTAGGTCACTGCGTTCCGCGATGGCTTTGACGGCTACTTGCCTGTTTTGGGTGGCGTAGCAGATGTCGTCGCTGGGCGGGTCGGTGATGTGCGGGAACTTGGCTTTGAGTAGCTGCACAATCTCCATGGTTTCGTCCACGGAAAGCGTGGTTTGGGAAAGCCACACAAGCTTGTCCTCCGGCCCAAAGTCAAGGGAGTCAACGGACGCGGCACCATCCACAAGGTGCACCACATCGGGGGCTTCCCCGGCGGTGCCTTCAACTTCCTCATGGCCTTCGTGCCCAATGAGCAGGATCTGGTATCCGTCACGGGCGAAGCGTTTCACTTCATTGTGAACTTTGGTCACCAGCGGGCAGGTAGCGTCGAGGGTTTCCAGCGACAACGCCTTCGCTTCTGCATGCACAGCGGGGCTGACGCCGTGCGCGGAAAACACCAGGTGCGAGCCTTCAGGGACCTCGGTAGTTTCATCAACAAAGATGGCACCCCGTTCGGCGAGGGTGTCCACAACATAGCGGTTATGCACGATCTCTTTGCGCACGTAGACGGGTGCCCCGTACTTCTCTAGGGCACGTTCGACGGTTTCGACGGCGCGGTCCACACCTGCGCAGTAGCCGCGGGGCGCGGCGAGCAGAACTTTTTTCGCGTCTGCGGCTTCAGGGGTTGTCATGTCCTACAGCCTATCCAAGTAGGGTGAGGTGTGCGTAGTCTAGGTCACTGTCGTCGGTGATGGTCCGGACAAACCGCCTATAGTGGGCGTTATTGTGTGCCTGATGCGCACCACACGTACCGTCGTTATGTGTCCGATGTGTTGAGGAGTCTGTGTGAGCAACGAGCCAACGTCTGCCGAAAATCCGTGGCCGGTTCGGGAGGTAAATTCCAAGGTCAAAGCATGGATCGAGCGTCTTGGTTCGGTGTGGGTTGAGGGCCAGCTTGCCCAGGTAAACATAAAACCGTCATGGAGATTTTCGTATTTAACGTTGCGTGACGTAGAAGCCGAAATGAGCCTGCAAGTCACGTGCGACACAGCTCTACTTCAAAACGCCCCCGCTCCCCTGCGCGATGGTGACCGCGTGGTGGTGTACGGCAAGCCAACGTTTTTCACGGGCCGGGGTTCATTTTCGCTGCGAGCGACAGAGATTCGCCCAGTGGGCGTGGGCGAACTACTGGCCCGCATCGAGCGCCTACGCCAACAACTAGCCAGTGAAGGGCTTTTCGACGCCTCCCGCAAACTGCCTCTCCCCTACCTTCCGCGCTGCATTGGTTTGATCACTGGTCGCGGTTCAGCCGCAGAGCGCGACGTGTTGTCAGTGGCGGAAGACCGCTGGCCACACGTGAATTTCAAGGTGATCAACACGGCAGTGCAGGGCGCCCCAGCGGTTCCCGAGGTGATTGCCGCCCTTGAAGCACTGGACGCGGACCCCGAGGTTGATGTGATCATCATCGCCCGCGGCGGCGGTTCGGTGGAGGATCTGCTGCCGTTTTCCGAAGAAGCGCTGCAACGCGCGGTCTCACGCGCCCGCACCCCGGTGGTATCAGCGATTGGGCACGAGCCGGATAACCCGGTGCTGGACAATGTAGCTGACCTGCGCGCCGCCACCCCCACGGACGCGGCAAAACGCGTGGTTCCGGATGCACGGGAAGAGCTGCTGCGCTTGGATCAACTGCGTCAGCGCGCCGCCGCAGCGCTCCGAGGCTGGGTGGATCGCCAGCAGCAGAACCTACAGGCGCTGCGCTCCCGGCCGGTGTTGGCAGATCCGTTCACCCCCATTACCCGCCAAGAGGAAGAAGTTCAGCGGGCGCTGACCATGGTGCGGCGTGATATAACCTACCTACTCAACAGCCACGAATCCCAGGTTCGGGCCCTGCGCGCGCAGGTTTCGGCGCTGGGCCCGTCGGCGACGCTGGCGCGGGGTTACTCGGTGGTGCAGGTGATTCCGCGTGACGGCTCAGAGCCGGAGGTAGTGACCAGCTACGAGCAGGCCCCGCCCGGTAGCCAGCTGCGCATTCGTGTGGCCGATGGGTCCGTCACTGCCGCATCTATTGCCCATTCCCCCGCTGACTAAACCCTATATATGAGGACAACAATGAACGAGAATGCTTTCCCCGCTGTTGAAACACTCACCTACGAGGCCGCGCTGGCGGAGCTTATTGAAATCGTGAAAATCCTGGAACTCGGACAGATGGGTCTGGACGAATCCCTGAAGTACTGGGAGCGCGCCGAAGCCTTGTCGAAGCGCTGCGAAGAACACCTGGCCGGGGCGCGTCAGCGTGTGGAGACCGCCTTGGGCACCGACAACGGAAACGACGCAACAACCTAGGGTCTATGGGCGTCGATAGGCGCTGTCTTCAGCGTCGCTTCCATGAGCTGCGTGTACTCGGTCTCGCCTGCGGTTCCAGACACCAGCAGCCGCACATCACCGAGGTCAGCGACCCACAGCACGCGGGCATCATGCTCCTCGGACGTGTACACGTGAACGTCCGTTCCTGCGATGCTTGTCGACGTCTGTTCCTTCCGCGCGTAGTCGTCATGGTCCTTCACTGCATCCTCAAGCGGGCGGTCTGTTTGAAGAAGCTGCACATAGGCACCCTGGGCAGTGACCCAGCCCACCACGGGGGCGGGCGCACCATCAACAGAACTGCGGCGAGCGGAATTAGTCGTCCAGCCGTCGGGCATCTGCGGGTAACGCAGCGGGAAAGCCATCCCCCGTGCCTCTATATCTAAAAATTGCCGGGCATCAACCTCCTGGACAGGACCATTTTCAGGGCGTCCCGGGTTGAGGCTGCACATGCCGGTGAACGCAACCGTGAGTGCCATCACCACGATAATGACAATGAGTGTCATGCTGATGTCTCGGCCGTCTTGGAAGATACGAGGTTTGTTCTCAGCCACCTGGATAGTATGGCAGACTTTCACCGACTCCCCCGATTCGGGTGGACAAAGCGGGCAAAAGCGTACGCATCAATGCAAGAATAGAAATGGTGGTTATCACCAACACCACCCTTTTAGTCATCCCTTTATATTCGGGCGTTACACCCGCATATGCCCAGCCACTGTAGGAGGCCGCACAGATGAATACCCGCCAAACCGAATGTCCAGACCGTAACCTCGCCATGGAATTGGTCCGCGTGACCGAAGCCGCAGCACTCGCGTCCGGACGTTGGGTTGGACGAGGAATGAAAAACGAAGGCGACGGTGCCGCAGTGGATGCCATGCGCAAACTGATCAACTCAGTGAACATGCGTGGCGTTGTGGTCATCGGTGAGGGTGAAAAAGATGAAGCCCCCATGCTGTTCAACGGCGAAGAAGTAGGCACCGGCCAGGGTGCCGATGTCGATATTGCCGTCGACCCGATTGACGGCACCACACTCATGGCGGAAGGCCGCCCCAACGCTATTTCAGTCCTCGCAGCCGCAGAACGCGGCACCATGTATGACCCATCCGCAGTGTTCTACATGAAGAAAATCGCTGTTGGCCCCGAAGCCGCAGGTGTCATTGACATTAACGCGCCAGTAGCCGTCAACATCGGCGCCGTTGCCAAGGCTAAAGGAATCTCCCCCTCGGATGTCACCGTGGTGGTTCTGGACCGCCCGCGCCATAATGACCTCATTGCCGCGATCCGTGAGGCAGGCGCCAAGATCCGTCTGATCAGGGACGGCGACGTCGCCGGTGCCGTTGCCGCAGCACAACACACCAACTCCGTGGACATCATGATGGGCATCGGTGGCACCCCAGAAGGCATTATCACCGCCTGCGCCATGAAGTGTATGGGGGGTGAAATTCAGGGCAAACTCTATCCGACTAACGACGAGGAAATCCGCAAAGCTCAGGACGCGGGCCTGGATCTTGGCACCGTCCTGACCACCAATGACCTGGTTTCTTCCGATAACTGCTACTTCGTGGCCACCGGCGTGACCAACGGCGACATGCTCCGCGGTGTCAGCTATCGCCAAAACGGCGCCACCACCCGCTCCTTGGTCATGCGCTCCCGCTCCGGCACGGTTCGTTTCATCGAATCCGTGCACCAGCTGGCCAAGCTGCAGGAATACTCTGCGGTGGATTACAGCGCCAAGAACTAGCCATACGCAGTGAGGAGTGTGCGGAGTGCGAAACCCGTCACACTCCCCGGGGGTAGACACCCTTCGCCACACAACCGCCCTTTTTTACGCCATACTTATGTAGATAAGTTCTACGACTCTCTTAGTGAAGGTGGATTTTTCATGACCGAGCAGGAATTCCGCATCGAACACGACACCATGGGTGAAGTGAAAGTGCCCGTCAACGCCCTGTGGCGTGCACAAACCCAGCGCGCCGTGGAAAACTTTCCCATCTCAGGCCGCGGCCTCGAGTCCGCACAGATCCGCGCCATGGGCCTACTGAAGGCAGCCTGCGCACAGGTGAACAAGGATCGTGGGCTTCTCGACGCCGCGAAAGCTGACGCCATCATCGCCGCTGCCAAGGAAATCGCCGACGGCAAGCATGACGCCGAATTCCCCATTGACGTGTTCCAGACCGGTTCCGGCACCTCATCCAACATGAACACCAACGAGGTCATCGCCTCTATCGCCGCAAAGAACGGCGTTGAGGTTCACCCCAACGATGACGTAAACATGGGACAGTCCTCCAACGACACTTTCCCCACCGCAACCCACGTGGCAGCCACCGAGGCCGCCGTGAAAGACCTCATCCCCGGCCTGAAGGTGCTGCAGGAATCGCTGGCCAAGAAAGCTAAGGAATGGGAGAACGTGGTCAAGTCCGGCCGCACCCACCTTATGGATGCCGTACCGGTCACCCTCGGCCAGGAATTCAGCGGCTACGCCCGCCAAATCCAGGCCGGCATTGAGCGTGTTGAAGCAACACTTCCCCGTCTCGGCGAACTGCCCATCGGCGGCACTGCAGTGGGTACCGGCCTGAACACCCCTGCCGACTTCGGCGGAAAGGTCACCGCCGAGCTGGTCAACCTGACTGGTGTGAAGGAACTGCGCGAATGCGTCAACCATTTTGAGGCACAGGCCAACCGCGACGGCCTGGTGGAATTCTCTGGTGCAATGCGTTCCATCGCGGTCTCCCTGACCAAGATGGCTAACGACATCCGCTGGATGGGTTCCGGCCCACTCACTGGCCTGGCCGAGATTCACCTGCCTGACCTGCAGCCCGGCTCCTCCATCATGCCCGGCAAAGTCAACCCAGTGCTGTGCGAAACCGCAACCCAGGTTGCCGCACAGGTGATAGGTAACGATGCTGCGGTTGCCTTCGGTGGCGCCCAGGGCGCCTTCGAGCTCAACGTGTTTATCCCGATGATGGCCCGCAATGTCCTGGAATCCGCGCGCCTGCTGGGCAATACCGCTCGCGTGTTTGCCACCAAGCTGGTTGACGGCATCGAGCCCAACGAGGAGCGCATGAAGACCCTTGCAGAGTCCTCACCCTCCATCGTCACGCCACTGAACTCCGCCATCGGCTACGAAAACGCTGCCAAGGTGGCTAAGACCGCCCTGAAGGAAGGCAAGACCATCCGCCAGATGGTTATTGACCTGGGCTTTGTTGACGGCGACAACCTCACCGAGGAAGAGCTGGACAAGCGCTTGAATGTGTTGGATATGTGCAACACGGATCGCGACCAGTAGATAGCCTGATCACTGTATATATACACCCCAAGCCCCATAACGCGGGCACGGGGTGTATGTATTATTCACTGTCCTCGTTTCCGTCAGCAACAAGCTTCAGATTGATCGATTCGGCCCTATCAAGGTAGGTGGACAGTTCATCGCGCGCAGCCGCCACCTCACCGGTGGCGAGAAGGTTGACGATATAGCGGTTTTTCTTCACAAAGGGGGCGTGCACGTCATTGCCGTTGGGGTGCACAAGGAACGCCAGCCGTGATTGTGCGAGCGCAATGCGCGCATTCCTGGTCAAAAAGGCGGATCCCACGAAATCCACAATCGCCTGGTGAAAATCAACATTGGCGTTTCCCACATCGATCCAGTTCTCCGCCAGCATCCCCGCTTCCCCATGGTCGCAGGCAACACGCATGCGCCGCAGGCAATCAAGGGTGCGGTGTGCATCGCTGTAGGCATAGGTGATGGCGCCGAGTTCCACGAAGCGTCGATAAGCGTAAATGTCCTTAAGGTCATGGGCGGTCATGGTGCGCACAAACACTCCGCGATGCGGCACGTGTTCTACCAGGCCGTCGCGGGCGAGCAGCCGAAACGCCTCGCGCAGAGTATTCCGAGACACACCGTATTGCTGGGCAAGCGCTACTTCGCTCAACTGAACGCCCGGCACGAGAACACCAATATTAATGCTGGCTGTAATGGAGGCCGCGAGTTGCTCCACCGATGATACGGAGGTAAGAGGGGATGTCGGGGGCATCCCATCATTGTGTGCACTCATAGAACTCACCATAACGGACATTTTCGCGCTGCTGCCAGCCTTACTAAGGTACACCTCTCAACACGGTCAGCTTTCAGAAAAAGAGCAGTTCAAACGCGGTAGCGTGCCAACGGTTCGGGAGTTTTCTACCCCCGTCGGCTCCCCCTTGTTACTTAACGCTATTCCCTGGAACACAAAGAGGGATATACTGAGACCCGCAACACATTGTTGAACAATTAATGCTGACCCTCACTTAAGCCCGTGTGCGCGCATTGGTGCCTGCGGGAAGGTCACGTAGATTACCACACGGCTAACCATGCCGCGCAGCCATCACAAGATTGGAGCATGAGCCTTGCCTGAACAAACATCACAACAGGGGCCAACGCTCGGGCAGGCTGCGGCCAGCGCATCAACGCGAACCGCTCTTCTCGGCGCCATTTTCCTCATGGCAACCAGCGCCATCGGCCCTGGATTCCTTACGCAAACCGCCGTATTTACTGGCAAACTGGGAGCCGCTTTCGCGTTTGCGATTGTCGTCTCAATCCTCCTCGACATCGCTGTGCAGTTGAACGTGTGGCGCGTTATCGGCGTATCCGGGATGCGTGCCCAGGAACTTGGCAACCGGGTGATACCCGGCTTGGGCTGGGTGCTCGCTGTTCTTGTGGCCATTGGCGGCATTGTATTCAACATTGGCAATATCGCTGGTGCGGGACTCGGAACCAACGCCATGATGGGGCTGGATGCGAAAATCGGTGGTGCTGTGACTGCAGCCATCTCTATTGTGTTCTTCCTCGCTAAAAGACTTGGCGGAGTGCTGGATAGGGTGCTGGTTTTCCTGGGAATCCTCATGATGGGTTTGACGCTCTATGTGGCTATCGTCTCAGGGCCACCTGTGGGCGATGCGCTGCGCAACACAGTCATGCCAGAAAAGGTTGACTGGCTGATCATCACTACCCTTGTTGGCGGAACTGTGGGCGGTTACATCACCTACGCTGGCGCTCACCGCATGTTGGATTCCGGCAAGGTTGGCGCGGAACACGTCAAGGATGTATCCCAATCCTCTGTCACAGGTATCCTGCTCACCGGCATCATGCGAGTCCTGCTGTTCTTGGCGGTGTTAGGCGTGGTCGCTGGCGGCACGGTTCTGGATCCAAAGGGTAACCCCGCAGCCCAAGCTTTCCAGGTAGCAGCAGGTGACCTTGGTCTACGCTTCTTCGGCGTGGTCTTGTGGGCTGCGGCACTGAGTTCCATCGTTGGTGCTAGCTACACCTCCGCAACCTTCCTCGTGCCCAACACACCCGATAAGAAATCACTGCAGAACTGGGTGACCATTGCATTCATCGTCATTTCCTGCACTTTGTTCCTCATCCTCGGCACGGCACCAACCACGCTTCTAGTTTTTGCTGGCGCGTTCAATGGCCTAGTACTCCCCATCGGCTTCACCATGATGATCTACGTTGCAGCTTTCCGTTCCAAGGATCTTCTCAACGGATACAAGTACCCACTGTGGCTAATCATCATCGGCATCGTGGCAACGGTAGTGGCCTGGATTCTGGCGTGGAACTCCTTCTCGGGCGTATTTGACCTGCTCAAATAGCACGTCACCATTGGAAAAGACACATATACCCCACAAAGAAGGGCCAATTCTCATGCATACTTCTCCGTCAGGAACCTCAGCCACCCCAACCATTGACCTCAACAGCGATCTCGGCGAAAGCTTCGGCGCATGGACTATCGGCAACGACAGTGCCGTCCTCGACCTGGTGACCAGCGCCAACATCGCATGCGGATTCCACGCAGGCGACCCGCTGGTGATGATCCGCACGTGTGATCTCGCCCAAAAAAGGGGCGTGCGCATCGGCGCGCACGTGGGATACCGCGACCTCGCAGGTTTCGGTCGGAGAAACATGGATTACCACCCCGATGATTTGCGGGCAGAAACCATCTACCAGATCGGTGCTCTCCAGGCGGCGGCCCGATCGGTGGGGGCGCAGGTTACCTACGTCAAACCGCATGGTGCCCTGTACAACCGCATCGCCCACGATAAAACCCAAGCCATGGCCGTGATTGAGGGAATTCTTGCCACAGATCCCACACTGAAGCTCATGGGCCTCGCAGGCTCTCCGATCCTCGACTGGGCGTCCGCCGAGGGGCTGTCTACCCTCGCGGAGGCTTTTGCCGACCGCGCCTACAACGCAGACGGCACCCTGGTCAGCCGCTCCCAACCCGGCGCGGTGCACCATGATCCAGATATCGTGGCGGGTCAAGCTATTGCCTTTGCCACCGGCGCTCCCATCACCAGCATTGATGGCCAGGAACTAGTTGTCCAGGCTGATTCCCTCTGCGTTCACGGCGACAACCCTGAGGCGATTAGCCTTTCGCGTCGCATCATTGAGCAACTCGGTCACGTTGGGGTGGCGGTACAAGCTCAGCCATGAATATTGCACGCAACGGCGATCACGCCTTGATCATCGACCTGGACAGTCTCGACGACGTGGTGGATCTGCACGCGCAGATTCAGGCACTTGACCTTCCGCAGGTCCGCGAGCTTGTCCCTGCAGCCCGAACCATCACTGTTCACCTCAATCCGCACATCGCATCTCAGGCAGATACAGCAGCAACCTTGGAAACATTGGTGGTGGGCGCGGCGTCGACAAGCGCCCTGCACACAGCAACGGTGACTATTCCCACGCGTTACGACGGCCCTGATGTATCCACCCTTGCTGCCCACCTTGGCATCAGTGAGCGCGAGCTGATTGATGCACATACCAGCATGGAGTGGCGTGCGGCGTTCGGTGGTTTTGCTCCGGGGTTTACGTACCTCACGCCGACTGACGACTGGTGGGATGTGCCTCGGCATAGCCAGCCTCGTCCCAGTATTCCCGCTGGTTCTGTGGGGTTGGCTGGGGAGTTTTCGGGGGTGTATCCCCAGGCGTCGCCGGGTGGATGGCAGCTGCTGGGCACTACGACAACCCCGATGTGGGATCTGACGCGGGAATCTCCGGCGCTCATTCAGCCTGGGGATACCGTGCGATTCGTGGAGGTTGACGATGTTTAAAGTACTGGCCAGTGGCCCGCAAGCGTTGTTCCAGGACGCGGGCCGTTCTGGGTATATGTCCAGCGGCGTGAGTCCTTCTGGTGCGTTTGACCGCGCGAGCGCCGTCCAAGCCAACCGGGTGGTGGGTAATGCTCCCGGCGCGACGGTGGTGGAGATCCTGTTCGGCGGGTTCAGCGTTGAGGCGCTGACAGCAGCAACCGTGGTGTTTACGGGCACCAACGCCCTTGTGCATGTGGAGCTACCCAATGGCTACCAATACATTGAGTACACTCACACAATTATCGACGTCCAGCCTGGCACTCGCCTCACTCTCGATTCAGCACAGCAGGGGTTGCGCACATATTTCGCGGTGCGTGGTGGGTTTGCTGCCCCGCAGGTGCTGGGCAGCGCGTCGACCGACATGCTCAGTGCTATCGGTCCTGATCAGCTGCGTGTTGGTGACACGCTGGTTGTCGGCACTGATGTATCTGGCCCTGGCTGGTACTCCTGGGTACGGGATTGTGCGCCTGTTCGAGCCATGACGAACACTGTCACCTTGGGCGTCATTCCTGGCCCTCGGGAAGAGTGGTTTACTGCGGAGTCTGTGGAGCGTTTTTATAGCGAACCGTTTGAGGTGAGCAGCGAGTCCAACCGCATTGGCATCCGGGTTCATGGTGAGCAGCCACTGGAACGGGCTTTAGCTGGGGAGATAGCCAGCGAGGGCATGGTTCGGGGATCTATTCAGGTTCCGCCGAGCGGGTTTCCGGTGTTGTTTGGGGTGGACCACCCGGTGACGGGAGGCTATCCGGTAATCGGTGTGTTGGATTGGTGTTCTTCTGACTGCACCGCCCAACTGCGACCTGGGGATATTGTGCGTTTTCGGCGGGTGGTGGCGGAGTAGTCTGGTGACTCTTGGGGCCTGAACTGCCTGTCTCGCTCGCTTCAGTTGACCCACGTACGTCCCCTCGTCCACTAAATTTGCACTGAGTGCAATAATGCACTAGGTTTACTTTACGTGAGTGAGGAAAAACTATCCCTGCGCGAGGCGAAACGCCTTGCCACACACATGTCCATTACTGATCACGCCACCCGGTTAGTAATGGACCATGGATTTGATGCCGTCACCGTTGAAGACATCTGCCAAGCAGCAGGTATTTCGCGGCGCACCTTCTTCAACTATGTAGATTCCAAGGAATGCGCCGTGTTCGGCGCAGCCCCCAAAGAAATCGGCGAGCGAGAGATCGCTGTTTTTTGCGAAAACCGCCATGAGGACGTCCTGGAAGCTCTTATCGCCCTCAGCAGCAGACTGCTTGACCCCTACTTGAACCGCGAGGACCCCAGGATGGGCGACATTCTGCGGCGTCGTAAGTGTATTGCGTTGAAGCACCCAGAGCGACAAGCCCAGCAACTGGTGCAGTTCCACAACGTGCGAAAATCCGCAATGCGTCTGCTTGTGGCCTATTTCGAACAATGGCCCGATGCCCGCCGACTGCCTAACCAGACCGTAGAAACGGAAGCATTGACCTTGGTGAGCATCATGTCCAGCGCCATGCAGTTAGGCATGCACAACTGGATTCACAGCAGTTCTCCCCCCGGTGCAACGCTGATGGAAGGTCTCAGACAAAGCTGTCGAGATGCGCTGACAAACATCACCGAACTCCTGGAAAAACCTACTAAAAAAGAAGAAATAACTCATGACTCAGACCATTTCTGACCCCACCCCCACGCAAAGCTCCACACCAACTCCCCCTCACACCGCAGAACATCGCCCACGCTTGCCGTTGATTTTCACGGCACTGATGCTGGCCATGTTGCTGAGTTCGTTGGGGCAAACCGTATTCTCGGCCGCACTCCCCACCATCGTCGGAGAACTCGGCGGCGTGGACCACATGACATGGGTGATTACCGCATATCTGCTGGGTGAGACGATTTCCCTGCCGCTGTTCGGCAAGCTGGGCGACCAAATTGGCCGAAAAGGTTTATTCCTTGGCACACTTACGGGTTTTGTGGTGGGTTCCCTGCTCGGCGGCCTGGCCACGTCCATGACGGTACTGATTGTCGCCCGCGCGATTCAGGGTACTTCCGCTGGCGGCATGATGATCCTCTCGCAGGCCATCACGGCTGACGTGGTTTCCGCCCGTGAGCGTGGCAAATACATGGGCATCATCGGTGCCGTGTTTGGTGTCTCCTCGGTGCTCGGCCCGGTACTAGGTGGTTGGTTTACCGACGGCCCCGGCTGGCGTTGGGGCCTGTGGCTCAACGTTCCGATCGGCATTGTCACGATTATTGTTGCTGCCCTGGTGCTGCGTGTCCCGGCGCGCGAGAAAAAACTGACGATGGACTGGCTGGGCATCCTCACCATGATCGTTGCCACCACCAGCCTCATTCTCACAGTGACCTGGGGCGGCAACGAATACGACTGGACCAGCCCCCAGATCATTAGCCTTGGCATCACCGCCGTTGTGTTTGCCGCCGTATTTGTGCTGGTGGAACTGCGTGCTGAGGATCCGCTGATTCCCATGACGTTTTTTGCCAACCGTAATTTCGTACTCACCACGTCCGTGGGTCTGGCTGTGGGCATATTCATGTTCGGTTCCATGTCTTATCTGCCCACCTACCTGCAGATGGTGCATGCCATGTCCCCCACCACCGCTGGTCTGATGATGACCCCCATGATGCTCGGTGTCATGGGCACCTCCACCATCGTGGGCGGCATCGTCTCCCGCACCGGCAAATACAAGCACTACCCCATCATTGGCATGATCGCCACCGCAGCAGCATTGGCACTGCTATCCACCCTGGAACCCGACACCAGCTTGGTTGTCATTGGACTGTACCTATTCCTCTTGGGCTTCGGTGTGGGTAACGCCATGCAGATTCTGGTGCTGATTGTGCAGAACTCCTTCCCCATCGCCGTGGTTGGCACCGCCACCGCAGCAAACAATTTCTTCCGGCAAATCGGCGGCGCGATCGGCTCTGCGCTGGTGGGCGGCATTTTTGTGGCCAATCTGCGCGACCAGCTGGCCACCCGCATGCCCGCAGCAATCCAAGAGTTGGGTGCCGGCGCCGCAAACTACAAAGACATGCTCGCTTCCGGCACGTCCCGGCTCACCCCGGCCACCGTCACTCACCTGCCGGAACCGCTGCGCCTGGCCATCGACTATGCCTACAACGATGCCCTCACCCCAGTATTCCTGATGCTGGTGCCGTTGGCGCTGGTGTCTGCTGTAGTCCTCATCTTTGTGCGTGAAGACAACCTCAAGGACACCATCTCCTAACGCATCGCTTATCGACGCCCCCTCCGACGCGCAGGGCGACCGACCTTCCGCTGGTTGTTCGCTCGCGCTGCTTTCTTTGCAGCAGCTTTTTCCTTCGCTGTTCGCTTAGGCACGGCCTGCCTGGACGTGTTGGCTGTGCGCCCCTTCGCGATCCCCACGAAATCCTGGATCGCATCGCTATCCTTATCCTTCAACCACACCAACGCGATACTGGTGGGTTGGCCATCCACATAGTCCCGGTGGGCCGTGGACTTGTTGTTTATCGACCGCAAAAGCGGTCTGGGCGCGAAAGCAACCCCCACGTTTGCCGCCACCACGTCAAGAGCATCGAACACCGCCGACACATCCACCTCATTGTGCTCATCAGGGGCGTAATTAACGTGCTGATCCTCAAGATCAGCTGCCGAAAGTTCGTCCAGAAGAGTCAGTTCACTATCCTTCGGCACTGCCACACCCGGTTGCTCCTCGTACAAACGCACCACATGAAAACGCTCATCCACTCGCCGATCCGGGAGGCGGACCAGCGCAAGATCGGGGCGAGTGCGGTCAGTCGGGGCGTCGGTAAGCAGTGGAAACGGGTCACGCGACTCAAAACTATGCAACGCGCCGTGCCCAGTCCGTTCCGCAAACCGTGTCAGCCATTTGCCGGGAGCTGTGCCCTTGACGTAGGCGATCGTGAGGCTCATGCAGAAGATGTTACCGTTGAGGAGTGAACGAAGAATCTGCACGCACCCCATCCGGCACCGCAATGAAACCCCAGACAGCGGCCAAGAAACTCGGAATCTACCTGCCGGCCACGCCAGAGGAGTTCCAAAATACGGCACTCACCCACCAAGAATTTGTCGAACTACAAAGCAACCCGCCGGAATGGCTTACCAACCTCCGCCGCAACGGCCCCCACCCACGCCCCGTGGTCGCCCAGAAGCTCGGCATCACCATCGCCGCCCTCAAACGCAACGACTTGGACAAGCCCCTGACCACAGCAGACATCAAAGCCCTGCTGGAAAACCAACCCGATTGGCTACGTGCAGCACGCACCGCGATGGCTGAAAAGCGTGAAGAACAGCGAGGGAAAGAGCTTCGGAACCTGGGGAAATAGTCACTGTCGACTATTTTGAAGAAACTGTCCCAAAGCGCAGCCTTTCTTTCTACACCTCGCTCACACGAATGAGTGCCTTAATGGCGCGGCGGCTGTCCATGGCCTGGTATGCCTCGTCGATGTGATCCAGGTCGGTTTCGTAGTCGAAAACCTCACCGGGGTTAATCTCCCCGGCGAGGGTGGCGCGCAGCAACTCCGGCAAGTACTCGCGGACCGGTGCAGGGCCGCCACGGGTACCTACATTGCGGAAGAAGGTTCCCACCTCATCAATCGGGGCTTCATGGGGCAGACCAACACGACCAACAATCGCGCCGGGTCGAGCAATAGCAAAAGCGGTTTCGGTGGCATCTTTGCTTCCCACGCATTCCAGCACGGCGTCAACACCAATGCCGTCTGTGAACTGCATGACCTCAGCAACAGCGTCATCCCCGCGGGAGGCAACAATATCGGTGGCGCCCCACCTGGTGGCTAGCTTCTGGCGGGATTCGTGACGGCTCATGGCAATGATGCGCGTGGCACCGAGCAGCTTGGCGGAGAGCACGCCAGCCAGACCAACCGCGCCGTCACCAACCACAGCCACCGTGCTGCCGGGTTTCACACCAGCGGCAACAGCAGCGTGGTAGCCGGTGCCCATAACGTCTGTGAGAGCGAGGAAGGACGCGAGCTGTTCGTCACTGTAATTACCGGCGGGGACCACAACGGCCGTACCATCGGCCTGCTGAATGCGCACGTATTCGGCCTGGCAGCCGTTGCCGGGTTCTCCGGCACCGAAGAAGCCACCGTTCTGGCAGGCGGTCTGGACGCCGTTTTCGCAGTGTGGGCAGGTGTTGTCGCTGAAGGCGAAGGGCACGATCACCAGGTCACCGGGTTTCATGGTGGTCACATCGTCACCGATTTCCTCCACCACACCGATAGCCTCGTGGCCGATGGCGTCCTGGCCATGCTCGGAGTCGCCCCGGTAATACCACAGGTCACTGCCACACACGCAGGCTCGAACCACGCGCATCACAGCGTCAGTGGGCTGCTGAATGGTGGGCTTAGGGTGGTCCTCAACGGCAATCAGGCCGGGCTTTTTAAATATCGCTGTCTTCATTATCTTTCCTTTTACTCATGGTATGAATTGCTTGCCGTAGGTCGGCGGAACGCCGCCTGGATTCCTCATCAGCACTGGCCAGCGTTTCCTGGTCGCCCGCCTCTACGGCCTGCCAATAGGCGACTTTTGCCGCCACGTATCGACGCCGCGATTCCAACAGCGCGGCCTCTTCCTCCAGGGTTTCAGCCTGCCGCTGCAACAACGCGACCTGATTATGGGCGTGTACCGGGGTGGCACCGGCCATATTGGTGAGGTAGTCGCGCATGTCTGTGATGGACAATCCAAGGCCATACAAGCACGCAACATTCTTGATAAAACCAAGATCATCCTCGCTGTATACACGCTGTTTACTACTCGAATCACGGGAGATCACGGGGATAATGCCGATGCTTTCGTAGTAGCGCAACGTGCTCGATGGCAGTCCGGACATTTCCGACACTTGTTTAATGGAATAGTGTTCTGAACTGGCCATATGCACGAGCGTAAGAACTTCAAGCACTTTAATTCAAGAACGCCAACCCATGGGCGTGTCTTGTGTCATTTGGGCATGCAATTTCATTCAGCAGGCGTGCTACTGCTACTTTTTGATGTTATGACAACATTTAAGCACGTCGCAGTCGGCGCAGTCGCCCTCACTACCACTCTCCTCCTCGCCGCGTGCGGCGGCCAGCAAAACACCGCGTCACAACCGACAAACACCCCGCCCGCAGCATCCTCCCAGTCCACGCAGGCCACACAGTCCGTTACCCTGCAGGCTGGAACTGGCAAGGTGGCCGCGCAAGAAGAGCAAGCCCTGCAGCTTGCCCAGCAGTTTGTGAACCTCACCGATTCCTCAGCCGTGAAATCCTGGCTGGACAAGAATGCCGACACAGCGGATAAAAACGATCTTGAAGACTTCCTCACACGCAAGTCCAGCGGTGATTCCTACTCCACACCGAAAGACCTGTTTGGGAGCAGTAATCTCAGTCTTGGTGACTACGCTGACATCACCTACGCAGGAATGATCGCTGCTCAAGTAACGGGCGACAAAATCACCGACAACGTGGGCAAGAAGGAAACCGAGGTGAAGCACAACAGCCTCGATCTCCTCAACTCGAGTCACGCCGATGGTGTGGGGCTGGTGTTCATCCTGGACAACGGCACCGTTAAGGGCATTATTACTGTGAACAACGTGGGTGGCCAGGCGAAGCTGTCCGAAATCGTGGATTCGTCCGGGCAGCTCAGCAGCCGTTCAAGCTAGCTCACTTACCGACGCCGCCGAATCACCGTTGTCACGACCAATACTGCGGCTAGAAGGACAACAATCCCCACAACCGCAACGCCGATAGCAAGGCGTGTGGTTGCGCTAGTGGATGACACATCGGCGTTCGCGGCGGCGTTGGACGGTGCAGAGGACGCTGAGGTGGTGGACGTCGATACGCTTTCTTCCGGCAGCTTGAAATCTGGGAAGATCGGACCGGCGACAGCGACACCAACCGGAGCAAAAGCAATCTGGTAGCGCACGGGCACCGACAGGGTTTTCTCGTCGGTGTTGTCGCCAATGTTCCTGGCTAGTGTGACTGCCAGATAGTGATCACCGGCAAGCCAGGCGGGATTCGGCTGGTCGGCATTAGCAAAGGAAACAGCGCGGGCGGTGCCAAAACGTACCGGTTTATTCACGTCCGTCACATCAGAGGTGGTGGCACCAATCAAGTCCACGCTTTCTCGGGCGGGATTTAGCAGAGCAAATTCAAACTCCTTCACCGCATCTTCGAAGAGCTGATCGTCCACGCGCCCCTCATCAACAACGCTAAGTTCAAAGTTGAGGTTCTGGCCCCAACCGGCCGGGATTTTCACGTACTGAGTTTCACCAATAACAATCTCAGAGCGGAATGTTGGGGGAACATTTGGCGCGCTATCCGGCTCGGTACCGGGGGTGACCAGCTGTTGTCCCACCGCAGGAATTGCTGCAAGGTCAGTATCTTTGCGAACAGGTGATTGTGCTTTATTAGCGGGATCCCCCACATCGCTGAGCTGCGGGACCGCCACGATTGTGGTGTCAAATTCCACAGGGCTTTTGAAACCGAAGTTCCGCTCAACAGAAAAGTCCAGCAGATATTCTTCGCCAGTGCATCCGGAATTGCGGTTGACAATAATCTCGCCAGAACGCGGAATGTTCATGTGATTATTTGAGTCAATATGCTTCACATAGGCCGTGCATTGGTGGCTTTTACTATCCTGGACCTTTGTATCAACCTCGATGCCGCCGGGCAACAGTCCGCCCGAACCAACCTGATGTTTGGCGGTATAGGCGACATGCAGTTGATGGCCTTCCGGCACGCGGACCTTCACGTAATAGTCCTCTGCCGCAATTTCATCCTTAATTTCCGCCGGGGTTTCCACTGTCACGCGTGTGGGGTGACCAACGGGACCGGCGTTTACCGTGGGAACCTTATCATCGCTGTTTGCGGAGGCTTTCACGCGCTTTGCTGGGAGTTGATAGCCCTGGCCAGTGCGCAAGGTCACTGTGGTCAGGGTACTGCGCAACGCTTCGGCACTGTCAGCATCGGTATAGGTGCCACCGGTTGCCTGAGCGACGCAGCTGAGTTCGGTGCGCGCGGCGTCGTCAACCTTGAAGCCCACCGTGTGAATCAGCAGGTTGGGATGCTCCCGCTTTAACTCGTAGGCAATGTCGCAGACGGGAGGCGGAGCGCACGTTTCAATACCGTCGGAGACCAGTACCACGGACTTCGGCCCCTGCTTGGGCAATTGTTGCACGGCTTGTTGAATGGATAAACCAATGGGTGTGTAGCCTCTCGGAGTTATCCCTTGAATATCTCCGACCAGGCTTTTCGCCGTGCGTTGACCCGGCGCGGACAGCAGCGTCACATCCTTGCAGCCAGCAGCCTTCTCTGCGTCGGAGCTGCCGGTTTTGGTGCCGTAGGTCATCAGACCAAGTGGGGCATTATCAGGGACGTCGTTCAAGAATCCGGTGAGTGCTTCCTTGGCGGCTGCCATGCGGGTTTTCCCGTCCACGTCTTGGGCCAGCATCGACCCTGAGGCATCAAGGATCACCATGGTTGGGGCATTGCCATCGGCCTGCGCAACATGCTGAGTTCCTTGTGTGGGCTTGGTCTGGGCCATAGCCTGCAGAGCAACATGTGGAACAGCCAGAAACGATCCCCCGATCAGGCCAGCACACACCACGAGGTGCGCAATCGCCTTGGTCAGCGCTCTATATTTCATTATCACCTGATTCACCATTCACTTATCTATTGCAGAATTTGAAAAACCACAAAATAAGGGGCCTTCAGATCGCCCCGCGGATACAAGTATGCCACATTTAGCTAGTTTGCTATTAGCTATTCTTCTAACCGGCTATTTTTTACCGCACATTACCGACGCCGCACCCGCCAGCGTCGCCCCTCCAAGGTTTCCATCTGCTGACGCAGGTCAGCGACGGTGTAGCGTAGACACCGTGAAAAATTTCTACACCATATTGTTCGGTTTCGCGGGAGTCATGCACTTTATTCGCCCCGCGACGTTTGATGCGTTGGTCCCCGAGCAACTGCCAGGACGCCAACGCACATGGACCTATGGGTCCGGCGTGTGTGAACTTGTCGCGGCTGCCTTACTAAGCAACCGCCGCACCCGCAGCTTCGGAGGTTTATTCTCGGCAGCCCTGCTTCTCGGGGTGTGGCCAGGCAACATCTACATGGCGCGTAACTACCTCACACAGCAGAATCCCCCACGCTCGCCTTTGGCCAAGGCTGTAGCTGTTGCACGAGTTCCACTACAAATCCTGTTGATTCGCGGCGCATGGAAAATCTACCGCGAATCACCACCCCAGTAACTTAGACCAGTGTCCACTCCTCAAGGCCCTCATACAGTGGGTACTGCGCGGCCAAGGCCGATACGCGGGCACGCAACGCCTCCACGTCGGCACCCTTGCCAGCGGCCAATGCGGTACCAATAATGTCCGCAACCTCGGTGAAAGCGGCCTCGTCGAAGCCGCGCGTCGCCAGCGCCGGGGTGCCAATGCGCAGCCCAGAAGTAACCATCGGCGGGCGCGGATCGTTCGGCACGGCATTGCGGTTGACGGTAATGCCCACCTCGTGCAGCAAATCCTCGGCTTCCTGCCCGTTCATATCGGAATTGCGCAGGTCAGCAAGTACTAGGTGCACGTCAGTGCCGCCAGTCAGAACATCCACACCGGCTGCCGCGCAATCCTGAGCGGTGAGACGTTCGGCCAAAATCCGAGCACCATCCAGGGTGCGCTGCTGACGCTCCTTAAACTCCTCAGTCCCGGCAATTTTCATGGCCACGGCTTTAGCAGCGATGGCGTGCATGAGCGGACCGCCCTGCTGGCCCGGGAAGACCGCCGAGTTCAACTTCTTTGCCCATTCTTCCTTGGCCAGGATCATGCCGGAACGGGGGCCACCAAGCGTTTTATGCACGGTCGTCGATACCACATCGGCGTGCGGTACCGGAGAGGGGTGCAGTCCGGCTGCCACCAAACCGGCGAAGTGGGCCATGTCCACCCACAGTTTCGCACCAACCTCATCGGCAATGGAACGGAAGGCGGCAAAGTCCAAGTGACGGGGGTAGGCCGACCAGCCGGCAATGATCACGTCTGGCTTTTCGGCGAGTGCTTGCTCCCTTACTTGATCCATGTCCACACGCATGGTCTCTGGGTCAACGCCGTAGGCCGCGACTTCATACAGCTTGCCGGAGAAGTTCAGCTTCATGCCATGGGTCAAGTGGCCGCCATGAGCCAACGACAGGCCCATGATCTTCTCCCCCGGGTTTGCCAACGCCATGAGTACTGCAGCGTTGGCCTGCGCGCCGGCATGCGGCTGAACGTTGGCGTAGTCGGCACCGAAGACGTCTTTGGCGCGAGCTATGGCCAAGTCCTCCACGATGTCCACGTTTTCACAGCCACCGTAGTACCTACGTCCCGGGTAACCTTCAGCGTATTTGTTGGTCAGTACAGATCCCTGAGCTTGAAGCACAGCGCGCGGAACAAAATTCTCCGAAGCGATCATTTCCAACGTATCGCGCTGACGGGCAAGTTCCCCGGCCATTGCTGTGGCCACCTCGGGGTCCAGCGCTGATAGCGGCTGGTACAGGACATTGTTGTGGGTAGCATCGGACATGTGGCCGCCTTACCTTTCATAAAGCCAGTCCCGCCACAAGACCTCGCGCACGGGACATTGATGAATGCACAGATAGTGTAGCGCTAAACACACTGGATTACACAGTTCCTCTTAACTAACCCCACCCTAATGCCCTATAACTCGTCCACCGCATGCACAATGGTTCCTATGGTTCGCCCGGCACGCCCCCAGGACATCAGCCCATACCTGGATTTTGACCGACACCAGTGGCGCAACCTGAGGAATTCGATGCCTCAGGTCTTGACTGAAAAAGAGCTGGTCAAGCTCCGTGGTGTTGGCGATCGCATTGACCTGGACGAGGTCTCTGAGGTGTATCTCCCCCTCAGCCGTCTCATCCACCTGCGGGTGCGGGCGCGCCAGGAACTCATGGCATCAACGGCCACGTTTTTGGGCAGCCCCGTCGAGGACGTTCCTTTTGTTATTGGGGTGGCGGGCTCGGTGGCGGTGGGCAAATCCACCACAGCACGTTTGCTGCAAGTGCTTTTACAACGATGGGAATCACACCCACGCGTGGATTTAATTACCACTGATGGCTTCCTCTACCCCGCCGCTGAATTAAATCGGCGCGGAATTATGAATCGTAAAGGCTTTCCAGAAAGCTACGATCAGCGCGCACTGCTCCGGTTTGTCACGGACGTCAAGGCCGGCAAACCACGGTGCGAGGCACCAGTGTATTCTCACACGCTCTATGACCGCATCCCCGATGAGAAGGTCATTATTGATCAGCCGGACATTCTCATTGTGGAAGGGCTGAATGTACTGCAAACCGGCCCGACCCTCATGGTCAGCGACTTATTTGATTTCAGCGTCTATGTTGATGCCCGCACCGAGGACATTGAGCACTGGTACATTGATCGGTTCCTCAAGCTGCGTGAAACCGCTTTCCGCACGCCCGGCGCGCATTTTTCACACTACGCCGAGCTTGACGACGCCCACGCGGAGGCTGAGGCCCGCGAAATTTGGCAGTCCGTCAACCTCCCGAACCTGGTGGAAAATATTCTGCCCACTCGCGTGCGTGCATCGTTGGTGCTGTTTAAATCCAACAATCATTCCGTCGAGCGGGTACGAATGCGCAAGGTTTGAGTTAACCGTTCGAGTTAATCGCGCACCCATTCAGCAATGGCATCGAGTTCCGCATAGTCAACGCGATCAACATCTGTGTTGTAGGTGTCAATCATGTTGTTGTCGTTGGCGTTGCGGTTGATTTTGCCTTTGAGCATATTGACGATGGACCAAAGCACACCCTTATGGACACGGGAAATTTCCGAATAGTACAGGCGACCGGGGAGGTAAAAGCGGGTGGTGGCGTCCGCAGCGTCGCCAAGCAAACGGGCGCTGGAGTCCTTGTCGCGGGCATGATCGGTAAGCGTCATCCCCACGGATGCGAGTGCAACCCTGCGCCCCTGAAGTAACCGTTGGGAGTCTTTGATAAAGGTAGCCCCAGCAACTGCCGGGCCGTAGACCGGTGAGAGCACAATGACCGTCTGCGCCTCGGGATTGCTTTCCAGCAACTCGGGTGCGTCATCAAGGGCGTGCTCTGTGGTGTGCAGTCGGCGGGCCAGTTCTTCGGCGTAGCTCCGAGTAGATCCGTAGACAGAGTTGTAGAAGATCAGGGTGTTGTTCATGAAAAAGGGGTTACTTTCCAAAACGTCGAGTTCGTGAGGAGTAGGCGCGTAAGGCTCGGAGAAAGTCAATGCGCCGGAATGCAGGCCAATAGGTATCTGTGAACCAAATTTCTGAATACGCGGCCTGCCAGAGAAGGAAACCAGAAAGGCGCTGCTCACCAGAGGTGCGGATCACCAAGTCCGGGTCGGGCTGCCCGGACGTGTATAGATGACGAGAGATGGAGTCCACGTCAACGTTGCCGGAAATATCCTCGGCTGCAACACCCCGTGAGGCTTGTTCCTTGATGAGTTCTTTCACAGCATCGACAATTTCCTGGCGGCCACCGTAGCCCACGGCAACATTGACGGCGACACCGGTGTTGTTGTCGGTATTGCGCACAGCATCCCGGAGGCGCTGTGCAATGTTGTCCGGCAGAAGATCAAGGTGTCCGACCAACCGCACGCGGCAGTTGGTTTCAGGGGCGGCGAGTTCTGCAACAACGTCGGCGATGATGTCAAAGAGCAGGTCAAGTTCGTCGCTTTCCCTGCCCAGGTTTTCGGTGCTCAGAAGGTACACAGTGACAAGTTCAATGTCAGTGTCTTCGCACCACCGCACCATTTCGCCTATTTTCTTAGCCCCCACCCTATGCCCGTGACTCGCATCAGCGAATCCTGCTTCGCGGGCCCAACGGCGATTGCCGTCACACATCACGGCAATGTGCTTGGGGTGTGGGCGCCCCTTCAACTCGCGGCGCAAGCGTTGTTCATACACCGGGTAGAGGAGCTTTTGCAGAAAATTCACATTCATTAGTGTAGCGGGTGATGGACGCGTAACTGAGGCGCTGTGATGAGAAAGCTAAAAGAAGCGTTTCTTACCTACTTCTGCCAACCCCTGCTCTGCCATTGCCGCATCAACAGCAGCAACGTCAAACACATCGAGGCCATTGGCTTCGGCGAATTCACGGCGACGATTCAGGCGCCTAATGCGGCGGGTTACTGCCCAGCCAATGCAGAGAACCGCCACGAAAAGCAGCACGATCACTAGCAGCCCAACGGGAGATGCCTTCCCGAACTCGGGCCCCAACGGGCCTGATCGTTCCGCCTGGGCTACTACGTTTACTGCCACAGCATTCAGCATGGTGTCCTACTCGTTGTCGTCGCTGTCCGCCGGAATCCCGGCGAACAGGTCATCCTCCGGAATCGAGGTCCGAACCCGGGTGGCCGCAAGTTCGAATTCTTCGGTTGGCCACAGCTTCTGTTGTACGTCAACAGGCGTGCCAAAGAAAGTTCCGGCGGGGTCAATCTGCGTGGCATGAGCCCGCAGGACGTCGTCACGCACATCAAAATACTCGGCGCAGGGCACCTGGGTGGTCACGCGTGCCATGATGTCTGCTTGATGTGGTTTCCAGCGTTCCAAGATTTCGGCGTAAGGGCTGGTTTTGCCTTCCTCAATGAGCAGGTCGTGGAACATTTGCAAGCGCTGACGAATAAAACCGTGGGTGTAGTACAGCTTGAGTGGCGCCCAGGGTTTACCCAGCTCAGGGTGATAATCCGGGTCACCTGCTTTATCCCACGCAACCATGGATGTTTCGTGGACTTTCAGGTGATCTGGGTGCGGGTAGCCGCCGTTTTCGTCGTAGGTGATGATCACATGCGGACGGAACTCGCGGATCACCTGCACAAGATCCTGCACCACTGTATCGGTGTCTTGTAGGGCGAAGCACCCTGCGGGCAGCTCGGCTTTGCCTGCCCTTTCGGCCAACGGATCGCTTTGTGGCAAGCCGGAATCCACATAACCCAACCAGCGGTGTTTGGCCCCCAGAAGGCGAATGGCCTCAGCCATTTCTTCTTTACGGATCTCTGGGATGCGTTCCAACACTCCTGGGCGGTTCATGGCCGGGTTGAGAATATCGCCACGCTCACCACCTGTACAGGTGACGACCATCGTCTCATTCCCCTCCCGGGCGTAACGAATCATCGTTGCTGCACCCTTGCTTGCTTCATCATCAGGGTGGGCATGAATAGCGAGAAGACGGAAACCGCTCACGGTGGGCGAGTCCTTCCTTAGGTCAGTCTGTGTACATGTGGAGCTAAGATGGCACCTATCCCAGCCATCTTAGCCCTACATTGCGTCATGTATATGATTAAACTGTTTACGCATATCACGGCATGAAAGTTTCCGCACCATGACAACGCCTACCCCCACCCCATCACCCAGCGCACGCTACAACGCTGCGCCTGGGAAAGGCTCCGCTATCGTCGGCAAACTCATCGCCGTGGGCGCGGTGGTGTTCGTGGTTCTCGCTGGAATTGTGATTTACCAGTACTACCAGAAAGTCACCTCCGCCACCGTCTCCGCCACCACCACAGGCTTTTCGCGTATCGACGACCGCACACTCACCGTCTCCGTGGATGTCACCCGCGACAATGTTGAGATCCCCAGCTACTGCATTATCACAGCGCTGAACTACGGAAAAGCAGAGGTTGGGCGCAGAGAATTCCTCATCGAGCCAGGTGGTGACCGGACGAAACGTTTCTCCGTGGACATTCCCACCCGAGACGTGGCTGTTGCGGGTACCGTGTATGGATGTTCCGACAACCCGCCGAGTTACCTGAAACCGCTTTCCAAGTGATCATGGTAAAATTCTGACACTATTTGACCACATGATTGTGCAAAGGTATTCACATGGCTGACATGCAGAAGCAGTACATCACACCTGAAACGAAGCAGAAGCTGGAGGATGAGCTCAACGCACTCATCGCGCACCGGCCGGTCGTCGCAGCTGAAATTAACGAACGCCGCGAAGAGGGTGACCTCAAAGAAAACGCTGGTTACGATGCTGCCCGCGAGATGCAGGACCAGGAAGAGGCCCGCATCAAGCAGATCTCTGAAATTCTTGCCAACTCCACCACCGAACGCTCAGGCATCGAAGAAGGTGTGGCACACATCGGATCCGTGGTGCACGTCTACTACAACGGCGACGAAAACGATAAGGAAACCTTCTTGATCGGCACCCGCGCCGCAGCGTCCGACAACAAGGACCTGGAAACCTATTCTGAACAGTCTCCGCTGGGTGCCGCAGTGCTTGGTGCACGTGAAGGCGACACCCGCGAATACACAGCCCCCAACGGTGTCACCAACACCGTCACCATCTTGTCTGCGGAACCCTATAACTCGGAAAAAGCCGCGACACCACGTGCAGCCTCCTAAAAGGCGTGAGCAAAGGATACCTATCAACGATGAAACGCTCATCTTTGTACACTGCACTTGTCAGCGCAGTTATCGGCCTAACACTTGCCTCATGTTCTCCACCACACCAGGTGGATTCCCATAAACGCGTAGACACTGCCACATCAGTGACCGCAGGACAAGGTGGTGCATCCCGCGCAGTGTCGGCTGCATCAACAAACAAGACATCCAACGCGCATCCTGCACCCGCTACAGGATCAGCTCCTACCTACATTGACTGTACTGGTGCCCCCGTTACTCAGCCGAATTATATTGCCCTAGCTTGCGGCGATAATAACGACCGCTTGGTTAACATCACATGGAGTCGCTGGGATGCAACCGAGGCAGTGGGGACAGCAACCCGGGAAACCAATACCTGCCTCCCGAACTGCGCTGATGGTCATATCGAATCAGTCAATAACGTTGAGGTGAAAATGGGAGTACCCACCGAAACCGATCAAGGCATGACATTCACCCAACTCACTGTGAACAATGAGGTCATTGCACAATAATTTGGCATAAAGAAAATCTCCACTCGGTTTTTACCGGGTGGAGATTTTTGTTTGTTGTTTTAGTTGCGGAAGTAGCTCAGCAGTCGAAGGATCTCGGTGTACAGCCACACCAGAGTCACAGCCAAACCAAGAGCCACGCCCCACGCCATCTTGGACGGAGCACCAGCGCGGACCAGGGAGTCAGCCATATCAAAATCCTGTAGGAAGCTCAACGCAGCCAGCACGATGCAGACCAGGGAGAATACGATCGCCAGCGGGCCGCCATCAGTCAGCGGGTTACTGCCGGTGAACATGTACAGCAGCACGTTACCCACGCTAAGGACAACCACGCCGATAATGCAGCCGGTAAGAATGCGGTTAAACCGCGGAGTAACCTTCACCGCACCGGTCTTGTACACGAACAACATGCCGATGAACACGCCAATGGTTCCCAGAACCGCTTGGCCGATCATCACACCAGCGTCAATGTTCTTACCCAAGCTGTTGCCCAACAGACCTGTGAACAGTAGCGAAACACCACCGACAAACAGGCCCTCAAACACAGCGTAGATGATGGTCACCGGGGCGGAACCGTATTTCTTGCCAAAAGTAGAAACAAGAACAGTAATAAAGCCACCGATTCCACCGACGATGGTAAGCAGCACAGCCAGCGCCGGGCTAAAAGTCGAAATGGCAAAGTTAATAACAGCGAAAGTGATGATGATGCCCAGCGTGATGCTAGTCTTTGCAATCACGTCATCGACAGTCATTGCCCGATCAGACGTTTGAACCTGCTGACCGCCATAAGGCATCTGCTGATACGGATTCTGGTAGGCGCTCCTGTTGCGGGAGCTCGTCAACGAGCTGAAAACCGGGTTACTACTGCGCACGATATACATGTCCTTTCATTGTTAGCACTGCACGTTACATACTGTGCAACGCGCGCGCTATGTCAAAAGTTCCCGACCGCAGTTATTTTACTTTCTCATTCAATATTCGCACCAATTCATACCGAGCTCGGCACCATGTCACGACGTCCTTCAACCCCGGCTGATCTGGCATAACACCGTCGTAGGCCACGGGCAAGGCAATGGATTGCGCCGCAACTTCTAGCTGCGCATCGCTATCCTTGAGGATGGTCACGCTCTCCCCCGCGCCCATGAAACGACAGAAGTCCCCATCAGTGAATGTAGCCGTGCCCTTGTACACCCATATAGACATGGTCTCCTTCGGCGCCTGAACCGTGCAACCAGGGATACGGGGCACTTCGCCTGTAGCTCCCATGCCTGTCATCCCCAGCGAGTATTTCGACGGTGCGCAACCGGTGTGGCGTCGAAAAGCGCGGGTCAGACTGCTGGTGGCAGCAAAACCAACCATATTGGCCACCACCGCAACACTAAAGCCCAGTGAGAGCAGTTCCGATGCCGCGTGCACGCGATAGGCTGTGCGCCACTCGCTAAATGTGAAACCTGTGCCGTTGACAAACTGACGCTGCAGGGTGCGCGAGCTAATACCGTGGCGCTGGGCAAACTCCTCAAGCCCGGTCTGATCAGCGGGATTATCTGCAATCGCGCAGGATACAGCATGCGCCTCAGGAGTCTGAGCCACCGGCGGCAGAGCGACAGGATCATCAAAGATGCGCAGCAACGCCGGAGACGGACGCATTGCGGGAATGGACAAGCCGAGGCTGCGTGAAAACTCGTGAACAATCACATCCGACCAACGCACACCCACATGAACCCGCCGCGCGGAACCTGAAATCTGTATGTCGGGGAACAGCAGGGGGATGACCAGGCCGTTTTCTTCAACCATGACCGATTCCGGCGAATAATACACGTCACCAGCAATGAGCTGTGCTGTGGAGGTCGAGTGGGTAACAAGTGCCGTTCCTTCATGGCACCACAACAGCACCGGCCCCGCAATATGCAGATCCATCCCGTATCCTTGCTCAATTTAGGGGAAGCTAACCTAAATCAGACTAGCCCTTTTCTGCGAATTATGCTAGTGCCGCGCAAGTTCAGGTGGATCGGTGTGATATCGAGGACAGTCCAAAATGGGGTGTTTTTGTACCTGGCAGTGGGCCTACATGACACGCATGGAAAATGTGCTTATCTCCAGGTCGCAAAACACTCCAGTTTTACGCTTGAGCATAAGCACACTTTGCAAAACTCAAACTGCATTTTCTTGGTGCCCCCAGTCGGACTCGAACCGACACTGGGCGGATTTTAAGTCCGCTGCCTCTGCCAATTGGGCTATAGGGGCGCGCTCATGATTCTAAACCATCATGCGCGGTGATATGGAATCGAGCCGGTAGCCCCGCCCAACCTACTCCCCGGCGAGTTCAGCGATGATCCCGTCGAGGATGTCTTTTTCCGAAATGGTCATCGTATGCACATCGGCTTCCTCGGCGAGCAGGGCCATAATGCCGTTGACCACCACTGCCCCACCTGCGATCACGTCAGCGCGACCTGGGTGGATGACTGGGTTGATAGAGAGTTGCTCCGAGGATTCCCGGATCAGCTGCGCGGTAAGTACACGGAGAGCGTCGAAACGCAGGACAGATCCGTGGATGGCGTGGGAGTCGTAGGTTTCCAAGCCCTGAGCAAGGGCGGATAGCGTGGTAAAAGTACCGGCGCAGCCCACGAGCGTGCGGGTCGAACCGATCGGGACGTCGGCACGCACACGAGCAAGCTGCTCCGCCACATAGGCGTCGGCCTGAGTGACTTCCTCCGCAGTGGCCGGGTTGGAACGCATGATGCGTTCACTGAGCCGGACGCATCCCATCTGCGCGGAGTAACTGCCACTGATCGGGCCGCCGTGGGAACCCACCACAAACTCGGTGGAGCCTCCCCCGAGGTCGACCACACAGAACGGCCCGTCCTCTGGGGGAAGATCAGCGACGGCACCTTTGAAGGAAAGCGCCGCTTCCTCCTCACCACTGATGATTTCCGCCTGCGCTCCCGGGACCACGCGCCCTAGTAGTTCGGCGGTCATAGCGAAAAACTCATCTTTGTTGGCGGCGTCTCGCGACGCCGAGGTGGCCACCATGCGTACCTTGTTCACACGCTCAATGTCCATGATGGTGGCGTAGCCTTCGAGCGCATTGGCGGTGCGCGCGAGGGCAGCGTCCGAGAAGTGACCCGTCTCGTCCACGCCTTCACCTAGGCGCACGATCTCCATAGTGCGGTGGATTTCTTTGATTTTTCCATCGGTGGAATCGCAAATGAGCAGGCGAATCGAGTTTGTTCCGCAATCGACGGCGGCGAGCCGGGTCATCGCCCGACCTCAGCGTGGGTGAAGTCAAAGTCCTCCAGGTTGATGCTCAGATCGGCGCAGGTGGGCCAGTCATCGGGCACGGCGGTGCCACGCAGCCCAGCATGATCAGCCGCCATGGCCACGGCTTCGGTCCCTAGCCGAAAATGCTGCGGCCCTTCCGCCAACGCATAGGCGATGAGAACGTGCAGGCATTTCACGCGATCAGGCATCCCGCCGCCGGAAAAGTCGGTTCCGAGGTCTTCAATGGCGTTGCGTTTGGCCAGGAAATATTCGTGGGCACGCTGATAGTCGGCTCGAAGTTCAGCATCGGTTTCTAGGCGCGCGGTCATCCACTTCATCACGTGCGCAACCTCCAACCGCGATGCCTCGGAGGTGAGTCGGGGGTCGGTGAGATAATACAGTGTAGGGAATGGCGTTCCGTCGTCCAGCTTCGGGGCGGTTTTTACCACACCCGGCGCGCCATCTGGACACCGGTAGGATATGTCGAGCACTCCACGTGGGGTGCGACCCAGTTGCGTGGCTACAGCGTCAAGGTCGGCTGCGGTAACTGTCATAGCCACACATCATATTAGGGCGCTTGGGTTGGTTCAATTGGCAGTTGGGTGCTCTGTTCAGGCTGTTGTTCCTCCTGCTGCTTGTCGACGCCCCCGAGCTTCAGGTCCGCATCAGAGTCGGCGATGGAGCGCCACACCGTGGTGTACCAGGCATCTGATTCGGGTTGGGCCTCCCCCTCTGCGGAGGTGACACTGGAATCACTGTCCATGGCGGGGTCAACGATACGGAATGCAGTTTCGCCTTCTTTGACCACGTTCAAGCGGTTACGGGCTTGCTCTTCGACGTAAGCTTTGGAGTTGTATTTATCCAGTTCAGCAAGAAGTTCTTCTTTTCGTTTTTCCTTGCTGGCAATATCCGATTGGGTCTGGGCAATGTCGCTGCGCTGCTGGAAGTAGTTGCGCAGGGGCAAAGCAATGCCAAGGAGGAGCAGAACAAGGACGATCACCAGGGTGAGGGTTTGGGCTGCACTGAAGGGCGCGGTTCGCGGAATAGCGGCCCCGGGCCTGGGTCCACGTGCGGAAGCATCTGTGCGTCGGCGTGCTACAGGGACGACTCGATTCCGCTTTTTTCCTGCATCCTTCATAGTTTCTTGATACTAGCGTGCGGGAGGCGAGGGCGTCGATAAGCGCGCCGGCAAGAAGCAGAGAAGCCGACCTTACCGGGTTCGGCGGGTCGGCTTCAGTGGTTAGTGTTTAGCCCTGGAAACGCGGGAAAGCGTCGCGGCCGGCGTACTTGGCGGCGGCACCGAGGGTCTGCTCGATGCGCAGCAGCTGGTTGTACTTGGCCACGCGCTCGGAGCGGGCGGGGGCACCGGTCTTGATCTGGCCACAGTTGAGTGCAACGGCGAGGTCAGCGATGGTGGTGTCCTCGGTTTCGCCGGAGCGGTGGGACATCATGGTGCGGTAGCCGTTGCGATGGGCCAGCTCAACGGCGTCGAAGGTTTCGGTGAGGGTACCGATCTGGTTAACCTTCACCAGCAGGGCGTTGGCGGCCTTCTTCTCAATGCCTTCACGCAGGCGGGCGGGGTTGGTGACGAAGAAGTCGTCGCCGACGATCTGCACTTTGTCGCCAATGGCGGCGGTGAGGGCGGTGTAGCCCTCCCAGTCGTCTTCCTGCAGCGGATCTTCGATGGAGACGATTGGGTAGTTGGCAATCAGGTCCTCGTACACCTTGGACATTTCCTCAGCGGTGTGCTCGCCGCCTTCGAAGTGGTACTTGCCGTCCTTGTAGAACTCGGAGGATGCGACGTCAAGGGCGAGGGCGACATCCTTGCCGGGTTCGTAGCCAGCCTTCTTAATGGCCTCCACGATGAGATCCAGTGCTTCCTTGGTGGAGCCAACGGAGGGAGCGAAACCGCCCTCGTCACCCAGGCCGGTAGACAGGCCCTTTTCCTTGATAACGCTCTTCAAAGCGTGGTAGACCTCGGCACCGATGCGTAGTGCTTCAGCGAAGGATTCCGCACCGATGGGGGCAATCATGAATTCCTGAACGTCCACACCGGAGTCGGCGTGAGCGCCACCGTTAACAATGTTCATCATCGGCACTGGCAGGACGTGGGCGTTCGGGCCACCAACGTAGCGGAACAGTTCCAGGCCAGCCGAATCAGCGGCTGCCTTGGCCACCGCAATGGAGGCACCGAGAATGGCGTTGGCGCCCAGGCGTGCCTTGTTCGGGGTTCCATCCAGATCGATCATGGTCTGGTCAACGAGGCGCTGGTCGTCGGCTTCGATGCCGCGCAGTGCGTCAGCGATCTCTTCGTTGACGTTCTCAACGGCCTGCAGCACGCCCTTACCCAGGTAGCGGTCACCGCCGTCGCGCAGTTCGTGGGCCTCATGCACACCAGTGGACGCACCGGAGGGGACGCCTGCTGCACCGTGGGAACCGTCATCAAGGAATACTTCACACTCGACAGTGGGGTTGCCGCGGGAGTCCAAAATCTCGCGAGCGAAAACGTGCATAATTCCAGCCACAGTGGCCTCCTAGCCAATTGAAGGATTTGTTGAATCTTCCTTTGCGCAACGGCCCGACGACTGTGTGAACTTGTGCCCGATCAAAAGCCCGATCAAAAACATTCAAACATTTGTCGTGCGTCACGCCTAGATTCAATTGTGGCACGGAATGCCTCGGCTTACGAGTGTGAGGCAGAAAAAGTTAGTAAAACCACTCGGTTTACCCAGCGGGTTGCTCCAGTGCATACGATGCCGCAGCGTTGCGCACATTCACCAGATACTCCGACGACGAGTTGTAGGAACGGATAGCCTCCGTCCACCCCTCGGGGGTGGACAAATCCCTGTTATGCGCGCACAACAAGTTCGCAGCAGAGAGAGCGGCATCGTCAATCTGGTTTGGGTTAGCGGTGCCATCACCATCCGCGTCACGCCCATAAATGCCCCATGAACCTGGGATAAACTGCATCGGCCCTACGGCGCGGTCAAATTCGGAATCACCATCAAGGGCACCGTGATCGGTGTCCTTGATTTCGGCAAACCCGGGCGACCCGTTGAGCTGAACCCCAATAATGGGCGGATCGATAAATCCGTTCGCGTCGATCTTGCTACCCCCGAAAAGTTTTCCCGAGTAGGTACCGTGGCGCGTCTCTACATGCCCAATACCAGCAAGTGTGTTCCATGTAACATGGCAGCTCGGCCAGCTCTCCTGAGCGATCAAGGCGGCGTTTCCATATGCCTTCAACGCATCAGAGGGGATACCCGTCTTCTCTGCAATCGGATCCGCCCAAAACGCAAGCTTCAACGACGTGCGACCCGATTCGTTGATATTAATATCCGGCACTGCGGCACCCGCCGCAGGCGGAACGTCCTGCGGAACGGGCTGCAAAGTCCGCGTCGGATTCGAAACATCAAGTGTGGATAGCAACCACCCCACCACAGTGATCACAAGCACAATCGCTAAAACCGAAGCCAGGCCACAACCTACAACACGCCGCACGACTATCCCAGCCCAGCCTTCCCTAGAAATATTTCAGTGAGTATTACTTGGCAGCTATCTCGGTGACTGTGCGCACCAACCAGAGCATTCCACCACTGTAGTACGGCTGCAGTACAGCAGAAACCCACAGCGAACGATACTACTTTTTCCTACAGGCAGCGACTGTTGATGCGACCTCAAGCAGCTACTCCTCCGGTTCTGCGGCTCCACCTCCGCCAGAGAAGTTGCGCTGCAACTCAGAGGTACGCTCTTGCTGCTCCACCTTTTCCTGCTCTTTCCCTTCCTGCCACAAACGCTTTTGCTCATCCACCGGGACAACACCCACCGAACCATCAAAAAGATACGGTTGGCGAGAACGCATCTTGTCCACAAACGCCTGCGCAACATCATAAATATTAAAGGAGCCGCGATTCTGCGCTACCTGCGCATGAAAGAGCACCTGGAGAAGCAAATCTGATAATTCGAGTTTGAGCTGATCCTCTGCACCGAGCTCATTCGCTTCCCACTCGTCGACAGCCTCCGCATACTCCTCCAATTCCTCCCGAAGGAAAGGCAACAACGTACGGTGAGTTTGCTCACTTTCCCACTGTCCGAGGCGCACAGCGTCCCGAATCACGCGAATTGCCTCCTCGATGCTGCTCCGGTTTGTTGACTCAACCTCAATCTGGGGGGACTCGTCACTAATAAAATACGAGGACAGCTCAATGAGCTCCTCACCTGCAGCAAGCCGGTTCTGCACCTCATCAGAACGCCGCTCGGTACTCACCAGCACCGGCGCGCCGTCCACAACATCTGCTCCTAGATCAGCAATTGCCCAGCGCACACGGATGGGCACCTCCTCGGTATATTCCACGCTACCCCGGAGGTGGACAACTAATTCAAGTGGTATCAACGTGGGCTGTCGTGGGTCTAGAAGCAGAACAGACATGCCCAAAGTTTAACGTGTTTGTCTGGGAGTGCTATTAAAAACCCCTTTTACCAACTAATGTGACAGCGTGACCTCATCTCACCCAGACACAACGAAAAAGACCCATAACGTCCGCATTTGGACCTTAGTGTCGCTCATCATCGGCTCCACAATTGGTACCGGAATTTTCGCACTACCCCAAAACGCGGCATCAGTGGCTGGTCCAGGCGCAATGCTTATCGGCTGGTCCATCGCTGGCGTGGGTATGCTCTCCGTCGCCTTCGTGTTCCAGATCCTGGCAAGCCGAAAGCCACACCTCGACTCCGGTGTCTACTCCTATGTACGCGCAGGGCTGGGTGACTTCGTGGGTTTCGCGTCGGCATGGGGCTACTGGATGGGCAGTGTTATCGCGCAGGTTGGATATGCAACCTTATTCTTTTCCACCTTGGGGCATTACCTCCCACTCTTTTCTGCGGAAAACCGCTGGGCCTCGGCGATGGCGGTATCACTTCTGACTTGGCTCATTTTCTTCGGCCTGACCCGAGGAATCCGCCAGGCGGCGTTTCTCAACCTGGTGACCACCGTGGCCAAGATTCTCCCCATTCTTGCTTTCGTGCTGCTCACCGCGTTTCTGGGGTTCAGCTGGGATAGGTTCACGATGGATTTCTGGTCGCACTCCTCCAACGTGTCGGTGATCGAGCAGGTGAAAGGATTCATGGTGTTTACCGTCTGGGCCTTCATCGGTGTGGAAGGGGCCAGCGTGTATTCAAAGCAAGCCCGCACGCGTCGCGACGTCGGCCGGGCCACCGTGATCGGTTTTACCACCGTGCTCGTCCTGCTCGTCACCGTGGCCACCCTGTCCTATGGTGCGTTGAGTCAGGAAGAACTGGCAGGTCTGCCCGATAACTCCATGGCCAGTGTCCTGGAAGCAGTAGTGGGACCGTGGGGCGGTGCCTTTATCTCTATTGGTCTGTGCCTTTCGGTGCTCGGCGCATACGTATCGTGGCAGATGCTCTGCGCTGAACCCATCACCCTAATGGCCTTGGACGGCCTGCTCCCCCAGCAGCTGGGACGCACCAACAAAGCCGGCGCACCATTCTATGCGCAGCTGGTATCCACAATTGTCATCCAGATCCTTGTCATTGTCTTCTTCCTCAACGAAACCACCTATAACTCCATGGTGCAGCTGGCCACGATGATGTACATGCTGCCCTACTTTTTCACCTCGTTTTACCTGCTGCTCCTCACCATTCGTGGGCGCGGCATCGCACACCCTGGTGCTGGCACGCATTTCGACGACTCCGGCCCTGAGGTTTCCTCGCAGGTAAACCGCAGGCACGAGGCCGTCGCGGCCATAGCTACGATTTATTCGCTGTGGCTGTTCTACGCCGCAGACGTCACATATCTGCTGTTCGGCGCACTATTGGTGATCCCCGGAATGGTCCCCTACGTCTGGACTCGCCTCCGCACCGGAAACAGAATATTTAACTCCTTTGAATGGTGCGTTGTAGCGTTGGTCGCGCTCGGTGGCGTGTGCGCCATTTACGGGTTAAGTACTGGAGTACTGAGCCTGTCTTGAGCCCGAACAGCCTCTCGGGGCGTCGTTAAGCACTAAAGGAGGCCATGCTGTGACCGGAGTCATCATCGGTTTTGCCATTATTTTCAGCATCGTTCTGGTTGGCTACATCCTGGCGAAGACGGGGATCATTGCCAGCGGATCCGAACGCCTGGTGCTCAACCGCATCGCATTCTACTCCGCGACCCCCGCCCTGGTTTTTATGGTGGTGAGCAAGGCTGATGTCGAAACGCTGCTGTCGCCTGTGGTGGCCGTGGCAGCCCTCTCGGCCATTGCCACCGCAGGAGTCTACGTTGCGGTGTCCCGGATCTTTTTCCGTCACGACGCCGCGACCACCTGCATCGCCGCAGCCTCATCCGCGTACGTCAACTCCAACAACATTGGGTTACCTGTGGGCATGTACGTCCTGGGAAATGGCAGCTATGTTGCACCGATTCTGTTGTTTCAAATGGCACTGTTCACACCCATTATTCTCGCGATATTGGCAGCAGCTACAGGGGATGGCAATCGGCATAAAGTAGCCCACATTATTCGCGGATCTTTGCTGAGCCCCATGGTGCTGGGGGCACTCGTGGGAATGGTGGTGAGCCTGCTACATGTGAACCTTCCAGACGCAGTGCTGAGGCCTTTGGAAATTCTTGGCGGAGCCTCTATTCCTATGATTTTGATCAGTTTTGGCGCGTCGCTTCATTCCAGCCGTGTGCTGGATACTCCCGAACAACGCGTTGGTGTACTTACGGCATCGATACTCAAGGTGTTAGGAATGCCAGCATTTGCTGTAGCCATTGGCGCTTTTGTGTTCCATCTTGACGGCGAGTTGCTCTACGTTGCCGCAATCCTCGCAGCATTACCCACCGCGCAGAACATTTACAATTACGCCGCTACCTACCAAAAAGGCACTGTCATTGCCCGCGATACCGTTCTAGTGACAACCTTTGCAGCACTCCCAGCAATGCTTCTGATCAGCCTTATGTTCGGGCGTTAATACGGTATGCACTCTCACATCACGCCACACAACTTCATTGACGGCACGGATGGCTTTGAGCGTGTGAAGTCCTCAGAGGATATTTTCATTCCGATTCGATCGAAGTTTTCTCGGCACGACACAATGAACGGGTACGTGCGCTACGAATCCTCCGTCATTTTTACCTACTCACCTGGGATTAAAAGCGACGACGACTGGTGGGGGCGTGGCCTTTTTGAGGTTACACAACCACCTCAATAGTGAGATATGCCGCAAAGACACGCCCGCGAGGAGTGCCAAAAATCAACGGCACCCCATCAAATAGTGCTTATAGTAGTTAGCAAAAAGTAAGAAGCTAATCTTCTATAAGGAGCTTTCCCTCATGGGACTTAACTTCGCAGGCTTTGTATGCAACCGCCGCCTCTCCGATGGCGACCTGGCTGCCATCGTCGGACATGCCATCACCGCTGATGGCACCGCGTCCTTTGAGGACGCGGCCTCCGCATTCCACGATCTTCAAAGTGTTGACGTCCTACACACGGAATCCGGCACGCTCGGACTCGTTGGCATGGACAGCATCCTCTCGCTCACACCCAGCTCCGACGGCGACATGTTCTCATTCCTCGTCTCTGACGTGTCCAACACCTACTACGGCCAGCTCAGCCGTGACGGCTCCGTGGTCGGCAAATCCGTCCTGGCCATGGGCAACGTTGTGGAACAACATGGCGATGCCGTGTTCACCGACGACTACGAGGAACGTAGCGAACTTGTGTGGAACTACATCCACAAGTGGACCGGCATCTCCCCTGAACGGGACTTAGAGCACCGGGAGCTGGTGCACTTCAGCTTCTAGCAGGCTACGCCCCTGGATCCTCCGTCGGTGCCGCGCGGTTACCCGCCGCGTAGGCACCAATATTAATATCAAGGACTTCCCTCGGCGGCCCTATCAGGGCATTTTCGTGCTGACAGCGGTAGTGGTGCTCGCACACCGTATCCCCATTCTGAATCACGTCGCCACTGTCCAAAAGGTAGTGAGCAAGCGGCCAGATATCTGATTCCACCTCGCCACGATCCACACTGTGGGCGTGCACCTGCACATCGGGAAGTCCGAACAAAAACAGCCCCAAAGAATCCATAACAAACTCATCCTGCTCGGATCCCGCAATGTTAAACGCCCGAACAGTGCACGCAAGGTTCAGTGGCGAGAACCTACTCTCATCCATGGAGCGAAGAAGCTCTGCGGCGTCGTAAAGATCACCGCAGTGCAGCACGTGCACAACATCGGGACTGTAGGTGGACACCATAGCGTGGATAGCGGCGGCATAGATGCTGAGCCTCAGCAACAGCGGGTAGTCCCCAGCCATGATGGCGGTGAACATTTCCGTCATGCCCATGGCGTAATTCATGGTGGCAAGCACTTCTTCTTCACGCCCTTTGATGCGCCACAGTTGCCCCGACTCCAGTGGCGACAATAAACCAGCTTTATCCTCTACCTCCCACATACTGCTGAACATCAGCATGGGTTGCATGGGCGCGTTGTAGGCTGCGGCCAAGCCGTCCAAAACAATCAGTTTGTCCTTACATGTCATGGGCCCAACATCGCAGCTGCGCGCTATGGCATCAGCCACCACGCGCGCATCCAGATGAAAATCCGGCTGTTCATTCCAATAGAACAACACGTGAAACGGTCCAAGCTCAGCTGGTTGTTCATCTATCTTTTGTCGGTGAAGCATACCGCTTAGTGTACGGAAACTAGCGGCGGCTCCTCCGTGACGTTCTGTCAGCAGTTCTAGACGGTTTCCCCTTTCCCTGCGCTCCGCCGACAGAAATCACTCGTTTCTGTGCGCCCTGGGCATCACGATCCCCGCCGCCAGTCACATCGATGCCATCGACGTCAAACATGGTGGCAATGAAATCCGCCACCCACTGCACCAAGTCAACATCGCGAAGCTGCGGGTCAGTGACATTACGGCCTGCTTTGGGGAACGGCAGCTGGATTGCTTTGGCTGCCGCGCGATATGTTGCACCCGGGAAGAGCCGTTTCAGCCGCACCTGTTGGGAATCGAGAAGTTCCACAGGGTGAACTTTGATGCGGGTTCCCTGCACGCCGACGTCGGAAAGCCGCGCCGCGCGCATGACATGCCGCAAGCGAGCGACGGCCAGCAGGCGGGAAACCTCCACAGGAATGGGACCGTAGCGATCTTCCATTTCTTCGACGGTAAGCCGCAGATCCGTTTCGCTGGTGGATTGCGCGAGCGCGCGGTACACCTCAAGGCGCAGGCGCTCGGAGTTGACATAGGTATCAGGAATGTGGGCATCAACGGGCAGGTCGACACGTATTTCTTTGGGTGCTTTATCAGCACCATCGACCACTTTGCCGTCGGCGAGCGACCGGAACGCCTCCACTGCCTCACCCACGAGCCGCACATACAAGTCGAACCCCACCCCGGCGATATGCCCGGATTGTTCCGCACCGAGAACATTCCCGGCACCGCGCATTTCCAGATCCTTCATGGCTACAGCCATGCCGGCACCGAGGTCGTTGTTTTGCGCGATTGTGGCTAAGCGGTCGTAAGAGGTCTCAGTAAGCTCAATGCCCTTGGGATACAGGAAGTAGGCGTAGCCACGTTCGCGGGAACGTCCAACACGTCCGCGCAGCTGGTGCAGCTGTGACAAGCCCATGTGGTGCGCATTCTCCACGATGAGAGTGTTCGCATTGGCGATGTCCAGGCCAGTTTCGACGATGGTGGTGCACACAAGAACGTCATAGTCGCGGGCCCAAAACCCCTGCACGGTTTGTTCAAGAAGATCCTCACTCATCTGGCCATGCGCCACCACAATGCGCGCTTCCGGAACTAGTTCCCGCAGCTCACGGGCACGTTTGTCGATGGACGCCACCTTGTTGTGCACATAAAAAACCTGGCCGTCGCGCAGCAGCTCCCTGCGTATCGACGCCGCGATTTGCTTATCCTCCTGCGCACCCACATAGGTGAGCACAGGGTGACGGTCCTCCGGCGGCGTGAGGATCGTGGACATTTCCCGGATTCCGGCCATGGACATTTCCAGGGTGCGGGGAATCGGGGTCGCAGACATGGTGAGAACATCCACGTGGGTGCGCAACGCCTTGATGTGCTCCTTGTGTTCAACACCAAAACGCTGTTCCTCGTCCACCACCACCAGACCAAGGTTTTTCCATTGCACACCGGTCTGCAGAAGTCGGTGAGTCCCAATGACAATATCCACGGTGCCATCGGCAAGCCCCTGCGTAATTTTCTTCGCATCTGCATTCGAGGTAAAGCGAGATAATCCCCGGATTGTCACGGGAAAACCATCCATACGCTGCTCAAACGTCGCCAGATGCTGCTGCGCCAACAGCGTGGTAGGAACCAACACCGCCACCTGTTTTCCGTCCTGCACAGCCTTAAAAGCAGCGCGCACCGCCACCTCGGTTTTGCCGTATCCCACATCGCCGACAATCACGCGGTCCATGGGCACGGCGCGTTCCATGTCCCCTTTCACTGCGTCGATGGCCAGCATTTGGTCCTCGGTTTCCACAAAAGGGAAGTTGTCTTCCATCTCCCGCTGCCACGGCGAGTCAGCAGCGAAAGCATGGCCCGGTGCGGCTTGCCGCTTAGCGTACAGTTCTACCAGCTCACCGGCAATTTCCCGCACGGCTGCGCGGGCTTTCTTCTTGGTGTTTTTCCAGTCAGACCCGCCCATTTTCGACAGGGTTGGCTTCTCCCCACCCACGTATCGTGACAGCATGTCCAGGCTGTCCATGGGTACATACAGCTGGTCCGCTGGTGCGCCGCGTCTCGACGGCGCGTACTCCAGCACCACATATTCCCTGCGGGAGGTTTCATCCCCCGTGTTGATGGTGCGCTCCGTCATCTTGACAAATCGCCCGATGCCGTGTGTCTCATGAACCACCAGATCACCGGTTTTCAGCGCCAGCGGGTCGACCTTGTGACGGCGCTTGGCAGGACGTCGTTTAGCGCCCGCGATATCGCCGACACGGTTGCCCGTGAGGTCTGTTTCGGTGATGACGATAAGCTGGCCGCCACTACTGTCAAACACCAGACCGGCGTGCGATAACGCCTGGTAAAGGGTGACTTCCCCACCGGTTGGTTGAGCACCCGGCGTGGCCACGCTAGTGGGGATTCCCTTGTCTGCAAAACGCTCCACCATACGTTTAATCGGTCCCGCGCCGGGCGCAATATAGGCGACCGGGCCGCCTTTCCGCGTGTGCTCCAGAAGCTCAGCCATCATGGCATCGATCTGTGCGACGTCACCGCGGGGCGCAGGTGCTGGCTGGAAAGCGAGCGGCAACGTATCGGTCTCGTCGGCGGCAAACATCCCCTCCGGGGCAAACGTCCACCAGGAATTACCTGCCTTCGTTGTGGAGATTTCCAGGGACTTGTAGGACCGGTACGAGCTGGCCGAAAGGTCCAAGCCCTCCGCAGCAACGGGGCCGCTCGCGCCCATGGCGGCGGCCTCCCAACCTGCGGCGAGGAATTCCGCGTCGGTGGCCTCCAGATCGGCGATGCGGGTACGGATTTTCTCGGGATCCAGCAGCACAACGTGCGTGCCCTGGGGCATCAGTGCGGGCAGTGGGGTGAGAGGGGCGTCGATAAGCGCAGGTATCAGTGCCTCCATGCCGTCGGCGGGGGTGCCATCGGCGAGCTTAGTGAGCAGTTCCACCAGCGTCGGATTGCCCGGGTGCTGCACCGCCAATTGTTGCGCGCGCCGCGAGACCTCATCGGTGACCAGCAGCTCACGGCAGGGATACACCTCAACGCGGGCCACCTCAATATCAGGGATGGTGCGCTGGTCGGCCACGGAAAACTGGCGAATATCGGTGACCTCATCACCCCAAAATTCAATGCGCACCGGATAGTCCAGCGTGGTGGGAAAAATGTCGATGATGCCGCCACGCGTAGCAAACTCCCCGCGCTTGCCCACCATGTCCACGTGACTATAACCACGAAACACCAGGTCACGCGTAATATCCTCAAAGGAATACTCACGATCCACCTCAACTACAAGCGGATCCCTGCCTGGTGCGCTGGACAGAATCGGCTGACAAAACGCACGGGCCGCCGCTACCACGACCTTCAACTCGGGAAGTTTATGCAGCACCTCCGCGCGCTGACCCACAATATCCACACCGGGGCTGAGACGTTCATGCGGTAGGGTCTCCCACGACGGAAACCACGCGACGCTCTCCCCCATCATTGCTCGCAACTCCGCCGTCACGTCCTCCGCCTCACGCCCCGTCGCCGTGACCAACAACACCGGCGCACGCTGCGCGATTGCCGCCACCGTCCACGGGCGTGATTGCGCAATGCCTGTGATGTGAAGATACGGCTCACCAATGTGCGTGAGCAGCCCCGTCAGCTTTGGGTCGGTGACTGCGGTGCTCAGCAAACCCGCAAGCATAGGTGTAGTGGCGTGTTTGGTGGTGTGCGAGGAATTCTGGGTGGACACCTGACCAACAATATACGATGGGTCAGACACGCACTGTTATGGGCTGTGAACTGGTCTTTTGCGCCGTGTCACTGCTACTTTCGCGCGGCTTCTCGACGTCCCTCATTCCCCGTCTGGCTCGACATCACCACCGTCATCTGGGGTAGCTGCCAGTGGTGTCGGATTCGTCACAGGTGCGGTAAGTAAATGCGGCTCCCGCTCCATCCGTGCCAAACCATTCCAGCACAGGTTCACAATATGCACTGCTACCTGCTCTTTTGAGGGCTGTCGAACATCCAGCCACCATTGCGCCGTCATTGATACCATTCCCACCAGCGCCTGACCGTAGAGGACCGCATGGTCGGAATCAAGGCCAGAGCGGATAAATGCCTGCTCAAGGATATGGGACACTTGGCCGACCGCCTCATTCAGCATGGTGGAATAACTGTGTTCCCCACCTGGTGAGACATCTCGAACCAGAATCTGAAAACCATCCGTATGCTCCTCCACATACGTCAGCAGCGCCAACACCGCTTGCTCAATGCGAAAACGAGAACGACCATTTTCCAAGGCAGCCGTGATAATGCCCTCCAGCCGCAACATCTCACGATCCACCACTACGGCATACAATCCCTCTTTACCCCCGAAATGCTCGTACAACACAGGCTTAGAAACACCAGCCCGAGCAGCAATCTCCTCCACACTCGTCCCCTCAAAACCGCGCTCCGCAAACACACCCCGCCCAATACTGATCAACTGTTCCCTACGCTCTTTACCCGTCATACGCTGCTTCACCATAGGTAACAGCCTAGCGGGGTTGGGGTTGTTGGTGATGGTTGTCGGTGGCGTGGAGGCGGTGGCGTGGAGGCGGTGGCGTGGAGGCGGTGGCGTGGGATCGCAGGTTGAAATTGCGCATCGCAGGCAATAGGGTAAAGTAGCTGAAGCGAGCAATGGAATCTTCCACACATGCTTTGCGGTTCCCCGTGGTGTAATTGGCAACACTCTGGTTTTTGGTACCAGCTTTCTAGGTTCGAGTCCTGGCGGGGAAGCAGACGAAAATACCCGCTGATCAGTGCTTTTGGTTCTGATTGGCGGGTTTTTTGCGGTTTTGGTGGGTTGCTGTGACCTGCGGTGTAATGAGGGTTAAGTGACTAGACCGGGACACACTTTCTGTCCATTAGCCCGGTTTTCGTGCGGACTGTCATCACATGAGCCAAAGTGTGACCGGGCAACATCATCCCCCTACCTGTCCCCTATTTTCTGCGCCTCGGGCCTTTTCCCATGCAGTAACACGCTTCATAGCGAGCATTTCCAAAGCTTGATACTCCTCGATCCATTGCTGCTTCACGGTTTCATCACGTAACCATTTTTCGTAACGCCCGCTGCGCCTATACACCTCTTCCATCAGGTTATATGCAGTCCCCTCCCAACACCCCACTTGTAGATAATGCCCATCCTCAGTACGCACAAGATTTACAGTCGCATCTTCACTCCCAATGCTAGTCAAAGTCATAACGTGTGTTTGCATCTCAACCCGCGCCGAACTGAAAATCTCAGCCCCGTCATAAACCCCAGCCGTACCGCCAACCCGAGCTAAGCCATAAACCCGAGCTGAGCCAGCAACTCGCGCCTGATCATAAATTTGAGCTTTATCATAAATCCGCGCGAATCCATAAACCTGCGCCGAGCCATAAATACAAGCCTTATCAAGCACTTCAGAACAACCATAAACCTGGGCTGAGCCATAAATACGAGCCTTACCAGAAACCCCAGCATATTCACGAACCCGAGCCGAACCAGCAACCCATGCGGATCCATAAACCAAGGCCGAGCCAGAAACCTCAGCAGAGTCAGTAATCCGCGCATTTTCATAAACTTTCGCCTCGTCATAAACCCACGCCAACCCAGAAATCTCAGCAGAGTCAGAAACCCATCCCCCAATGTCTCCTTTTTTCACTCGACGATCCGGCAAGTCAACTAACGCTCGAATTCGGCGAAGTCGATGCCCAAAATGATGCATCTCTTCTTCGGTGAACTCCCAATATTTATTTTCCGATTTCATTTCCTACCTTGCTTGCCACTTCCCCACAATTGTTCCATCTTTCCCATGCCAAACATTCATCTACCAATCAGAGTAGAAACAATATTAAGTTGGATATTCTTTTCGTTTATGCTTCACACCCCGCGGATTTCCCGTGCGGTTTCTAGTGGCAGCGGAAACATGTCACTCGCAAATCACCACCGCCCAAGCATAGCAAATTCGCTATAGGTCCAGCCAAGGCATCGCCCCCCTCGCACGCCACAAGTGTGACCATTGAGTCCATTGGTTGCAAACTCCACACCCACAGCCGCATACACGCCCAGATCGACACCTTGCCAGACCCAACATCCAAACAATCGAGCCGGTCAAATGACACCAGCAGAGATGCGATCGCCACCCCATCATCCACCACATAAAACGGGGCCTTATCCTTAAATTTAATTAAGTATTATCTTATCAAAGGCGCTCTTCAATGACAGAAAAGGGCGAAAATCCCGCAGAAACGGGCGCTTTCGGGGGTGTTTTTTACCCCCTTAACTACCGAAGAACACACAAAAACACATAGGTATCTACTTATCTATGTCCACCTGCAGTAATGATACCTCTCATTAACAAAGCTCAGGGACATAATCCCTGGACACCACTCGTGTGATCTTTTCACTCGCGGGGGTATTTTTTCAGGATTATCACATAAATGATTAATCTAATTTATGTAATTACGTTTTCGATCGATCCTAAAAACACTGGTCGAAGCGAAAACGCCCCATGAAGCAAGCCTTTCAATTAAGGAGGAACGACATGCTTCACCGCACTAGCCGTCGCAACCGCACCCGCATCCTGATAGCCGCAGGTCTGAGCCTTTCCATGACGCTCGGCCACAGCATCGTCGCCTCCGCCGAAACCCCTCACACGGTTCACTACAACCAGGTCGTTGCTCAGGCCGCTCCCATCAATCCCATCACCATTCCCGGCCTGCCGGTACAGCAGATTGATCCTAATTCCGCACGTCATATAGGTGCCGGACTTCCCAATTTTGGTCAACTTGGTCCGATCCTGGCATCGTTCGGCGGTGCTGCTATTTTTGCGATGCTCGCCTCACTCTTTGGCCGCAATAAGCAAAGCATCACCGCAAATCGGGGATCGCAGCCACGAGTCCAGGCCCCTGCTGCCGCACCGCAGCCCGCTCGTTCCACTCAACCAGCTCAACCTGCACAACCCCGGCAATCTGGCAATGACGCCACGAATGCAGGCCACTCCAGAAACAACTCCGGCACCTCCTGCGCGAGCGATAGCATCGTCCCGAATTACGGTGCATTGGCCACGGCTGATGCACAGGCAATTGTGCAAGAAACCAACCGCGTCCGTGCCGAACTTGGACTCTGCCCCGTCGTGTGGGACGAGGACTTAGCTGTTGGCGCGAAAGGCTGGGCCGACCACCTGGTGCGCATGGGCGGCTTCGAACACCCTGCTCACGGCAATTTTGGCGAAAACCTACTGGTCTCCAACCAGTATCGTCGACCCAATGCTCAGGATGCGCTGCAAAAGTGGATGAACTCCCCTGGTCACCGCAAGAACATTGTTGATCCACACATCACTAGGATCGGCGTGTCCATAGCTAAGCATGAAGGCAATATGCCCGGTGGCATCCTCTACGTCCAGCGATTCCGCTAAAGATTCTGCACTTCACCACCTCTAAATGTGGGTGACTCCCCAGTTGTTGGGTGTCACCCACATTCCTTATATATAGGCATCCGGTAGCGTGGAACTGGCATTGACATATGTTTTTATGATCGGAGTTCTATGGCTGACGATATTGCTGTCATTATTTTGGCAGCGGGCGCGGGTACGCGAATGAAATCTGCAACCCCGAAGATGTTGCATGAGGTTGCGGGGCGTTCCATGGTGGCGCACGCGTTACACGCGGCGGCGGGGGTGCATCCTCAGCATTTGATTGCAGTGGTCGGCCACGGCCGAGACCAGGTCGTTCCTGCTATTGCTCAGGAAGATCTGAGCGACTATGGGGTCACTGAGGTGGCAACCGCAGTTCAGGAAGAACAAAACGGCACGGGTCATGCCGTTGCCTGCGGGTTGAATGAACTGCCAGACGATTTTAGTGGCACTGTGTTGGTGACGACCTCCGATATTCCCATGCTCAACGCGGAAACACTGGCTGCTCTCCTCGCAGAGCACGACACTTTGCCGCGCGCGGCAGTGACGGTGCTGACCACGAACGTCGATAAGCCCACTGGTTATGGACGCATTGTGCGGACCGCTGACGGTGAGGTCATGGGCATTGTGGAAGAAAAAGACGCGACCGAGGACCAGCGCGCCCTTACAGAAATTAATTCCGGTGTGTACGCTTTCGACGCTGACCTGTTGCGTACGGCGGTGACCCAACTGGACACCAATAACGCCCAGGGCGAGTTTTACCTGACGGATGTGATCGGCATCGCCCGCTCCAATAACCGCAGCGTGCGCGGGCATGTGCTTGACGACGCCGCGCTGGTCGCCGGGGTCAACGACCGCGTGCAGCTAGCCATGATCGGGGCGGAAATGAATCGCCGTATCTGCGAACAGCACATGCGCGGCGGCGCGACCATCGTGGACCCTGCGTCAACGTGGATTGATGTGCAAGTGGAGGTAGGGCAAGACGTTATTATCCTGCCAAACACCCAGCTCAAAGGCACAACGCGGATTGCCAACAACTGCGAGATCGGACCGGACTCAACCTTGAAGAACATGATCGTTCGTGAAGGCGCCTCGGTGGTGCGCACGCACGGTTCCGATTCACAGATCGGCGCAGGTGCCACTGTTGGACCGTTCACCTATCTGCGCCCAGGAACCGTTCTGGGCGACAACGGCAAACTCGGCGGTTTTGTGGAAACGAAAAATGCACAGATTGGGCGTGGGTCGAAAGTCCCACACCTCACCTATGTGGGGGATGCGACGATTGGCGAGGAATCCAATATTGGGGCGTCTTCGGTGTTCGTCAACTACGACGGCGTTAACAAACACCACACCACTATCGGCAGTCACGTGCGTACCGGATCCGACACCATGTTCATCGCCCCTGTCACAGTTGGTGATGGCGCTTACTCAGGAGCAGGTACAGTAATTAAGGAGGACGTACCCCCAGGGGCACTGGTCGTGTCCGGGGGGCCTCAGCGCATCATTGAAGGTTGGGTTGTGCGCAAACGCCCCGGCACCCCCGCAGCGGAAGCAGCAGCCCGCGCCCTCGACGCTGACTCTACCCAAGCAGCTCCAACTGCAGACTCAACTCAGGAAGGTTAAGCAGACCACGATGACTGCTCACTGGATTGACAATCAAAAAAATCTCATGCTTTTTTCTGGGCGCGCCCACCCAGGACTTGGTGAGGCAGTGGCCAAAGAACTGGGAGTCAAGCTAACTCCCATGACGGCACGCGACTTTGCCAACGGCGAAATTTTCGTCCGCTTTGAAGAGTCAGTGCGTGGCTGCGATGCCTTCGTTCTGCAATCACATACCCAGCCGCTCAACAAATGGCTGATGGAACAGCTGCTTATGATCGATGCACTTAAACGCGGCTCCGCCAAACGCATCACCGCAATCCTGCCGTTCTACCCCTACGCACGCCAAGACAAAAAACACCGCGGTCGCGAACCCATCTCTGCCCGCCTAGTTGCGGACATGCTCTATACCGCCGGTGCCGACCGCATCATCTCCGTGGACCTGCACACCGACCAAATCCAGGGCTTTTTTGACGGTCCGGTCGATCACATGCACGCCATGCCGATACTCACCGACTACATTAAGTCCAAGTACCCGTTGGACAACATCTGCGTGGTCTCCCCCGATGCGGGCCGCGTGAAGGTCGCCGAAAAGTGGGCCAACACGCTTGGCGACGCCCCCCTGGCCTTTGTTCACAAAACCCGTAGCGTCGACGTGGCCAATGAAATTGTGGCAAATCGCGTGGTTGGCGATGTTTCTGGCCGCACTTGTGTGCTGCTGGACGACATGATCGACACCGGTGGAACCATTGCCGGTGCCGTTGGCGTACTTCGCGAAGCTGGTGCCGCCGACGTGATCATCGCCTGCACCCACGGCGTGTTCTCCGGCCCTGCCCGGGAACGCCTCTCTGGCTGCGGCGCCAAGGAAGTGATCACCACCGACACGCTCCCCCAGACCACAGAAGGCTGGGATAACCTTACCGTGCTCTCCATGGCACCACTCCTTGCCAAAACAATCCGCGAAGTGTTTGAAAACGGCTCCGTCACCTCACTGTTTGAAGGTCAGGCGTAGCTAGCTTTTCGTACTTTCTGCGTTTTCCCTCGCCTAGGACTGTGTGATAACCTCTATGAGTCTCGGCGAGGGCTTAACAGCCGTTATCGACGCGATTGTTTTTCCACAGGTCATACAGCCTGCGAAGACTCGACGAGTACATCATCGAGTTCGGACGCAGGCTTTTGTTGTGTCTGAACCCATCACACAGTAACAACCACCTGAGGAGGAACAATGTCCAACAAAGCCATTGACCTAGCCGCAACCCCACGCACAGAATTCGGCAAAGGTGCCGCCCGCCGCGCCCGCCGCGCTGGCCTGATCCCTGTTGTAGTCTACGGCCCCGGTTTCGAGCCGAAGCACATCAACGTCGAGCGCCTGGAATTCACCGCTATCGTTCGTAACCACGGCTTGAACACCGTGGTTAGTGTTGACATTGATGGCGGCAAGCAGCTGGCCATGATCAAAGCCGTTGACCAGAACGTACTCAGCCTGGAGATCGACCACGCCGACCTGCTGGCCATCCACCGCGGCGAAGAGGTCGAGGTTGAGGTCCCGGTTGTGTCCACTGGCGAGACCGGCCCTGGTGCCATGGTCATCCAGGAAGCCGACACCATCCGCGTCACCGCCGACGTTCTCTCCATCCCAGACGAGATCGCGGTGCCTCTCGACGGCCGCGAAATCGGCTCCCAGATCCACGCTGGCGACATTGCCCTTCCGGAGGGTGTCACCCTGGCTGACGATGCCGAGCTGCTGGTGTTCAACTTCGTCGCACAGTCCGGCTCTGTCACAGAAACACCCGATACCGAGACTGAGGCAGAAGCTACCGAAGACAGCGAGTAATCACTCTTGCGAAAACCCCCAGGCCGCCGGTCTGGGGGTTTTGGTTTAGAGGGCTACTATGGGTTAGCTGGAACCGAAGCTTGAACCCACAACTGGACGGGATTCTGGCTTCTTTGCAGCGGGCGGCGGAGTTAGATCATGCTTCGGCTGCGGTGTCGGCTCGGGTTGAGGCGTGCTCACATCGCCTGTGGTCAAGACCTTACACTCTGCAAGTCTTGTCGCTGATGCCTTATTGTCTTCACGCATGAGGGCAAAGAATCGGCTGCGCTGCTCCGCGTTGAAACTTTTCAGCAGACCTGGTTTGTTGGCACCGACTTCCCGGATCGTTTCTGGGTTCTGCTCTGCGTACGTGGTGAAAATCTCGGCCACCCTCAAAAAGTCGCCGGTGGTTTTAATATCACGATTTTCGAAAAAACTCTTGGTATTCTCTTTAACCGTTTCACACTTCTCGGTGGGAACGAGTCGCACATGGTAACCGTACCCCTTCAAAAAGTCCTCCGGCGCGGTTGCCCCTGCAGATGGCATAGCACCTGTCGCGGCAATAATTGCAGCAAGCGCGATTGAAACAACCCTGGTCTTTTTCACTGTTTATCCTCCCGAGAGATACATCAACACTGCGATTAGCAAATTTACTATATATTGTTGGGTCCGTCAACAACTGCGCAGGTGAGGTATCATCATCCCTTATGAACGCAACACACGCAGACTCCCCCTGGCTGGTCGTTGGCCTGGGAAATCCCGGCCCACAGTATGAAACAACCCGCCATAACGTGGGCTTTATGGTGCTTGATGAGTTAGCAGACCGCACGCTACCCATGCCGTCCACATTCTCTATTCATAAGCGCTCAAATTCCCACGTTGTGGAAACTCGTTTTGGAGACAAGAAAGTTATCCTGGCCAAGCCGCGCAGCTTTATGAACCTCTCCGGCGTCCCCATTGCGGCGCTCATACAATTCTATAAAGTGCCAAAAGAAAACATCATTGTGGTCCACGATGAACTGGACCTTGATTTTGATACTGTTCGCCTCAAACTAGGCGGCGGCGATAATGGGCATAACGGCTTGCGTTCCACCACCAAGTCGCTCGGAACAAATGATTATTACCGCATCCGTGTCGGTATTGGACGGCCACCGGGGCGACAGGCACCCGCCGACTATGTGCTGAGACCCTTCAGCAAGGAGGAATTCGAAGGACTACCACTCATCTGCGAACACGCTGCCGAAGGCGCGGAACTCATCATCAACCAGGGATTAGAGCTGGCCCAAAACCGCATTCACGCTCTCTAATCACGGTGTATTACTACCACTTACGGGCTTTCTTGAGAGCCTTGGCCAGCGCGGCGTCGTCAAGCTCAAAGGCACCGGACTTGCGGAGACGATGAATGACCACGGGACAGATTTTGCAGCGTTTTTTGGAGCGGCAACATTTTTTCTTACCCCCCTTTGACGCTTTTTTGCGCAGCTTATCCATCTTCACGACGCCATTCTAAGACATGTATCTAAGCCAAACCTAATCCCCAGGTACTACCGAGGCCTTTAGTATCATGTGTGATATGACCACATATGTCGCTATCCCCGAAGACCTTATCTTGCCCGCCGACCTGTTACCCGACGACTTCGACGACGACGTGATCGGGGTGTGCTGGGTGGCGGTGGTGATAGGCGACAGCGTTGAGGACATCGCCGAGATCATCGCGGAAGAGTACGACGAGATCAGCAACGAGCAGGCCAAAAACATCGCCGAGTACCTGATCACCGCCCGTCGCGCGCAGCAGGAACAATTTGGCGATGTGACCACCAATCTCGATTCCGCGTTTGCCGAGCTTGAGCAGCACGGGATCATCGCACGCGCCTATTGCGGCTGGACCGTGGGCGAAGGCCAAGCCGAGATCCTCGACGAAGCCGCCGACATCCCGCGCGCCAATGGTGAACCCTGGATCGGGCACGTCTTTATCACCGGCCAGCAGATTGAAGCCTATATCGAATTCGAGGGCGATGCAGCGCTTGACATGGCCTACGGCGCGATCCTCACCGACGAGGAAGATGCCCTCCCCGACAGGGAGGCTGACGAACTCTATGAGACTAAAACCCTGGCAATGATGACCGACATTGTGCTGCCGACGCTGGCGAAACACGGCGTCGAAACGCAATGGAGCGGGAGCATTGCCGACCTTGTAACCTTGACGAACGCTGTGTACTACCAACCCATTTAGCGCGGCAGAGGTGTGCAAAGTTTGCTTACGCTCAAGCGCGAAAAACGCCATTTTTCGTGCCTCGACATGGGCATACTTTGCATAGCGCAGGCTGTGTAGTGAGTGCACGCAATATCAGGGTGTTTTTCAGGGTTTTCCCCGATGTTGACACAGCCCCAACTCTCTAGGCTAAACCGCATGAAAACAGCACGAACCCTACTTGCGGTGCTGGGAACACTACTTGCCACTCTGGTACTGATTGTTCCCGCACAGGCTCAACAAGACCGCTACGAACAACTCGCCCACGACCTCCACATACCAGGACTCGCCATGGTGGAATTCGACGCAAATGGCATCACCGGCGAACACTACGTTGGTGTGGACGGCAATAACAATCCCATCACCGCCGATTCCCTGTTCATCTGGGGATCAGTGTCTAAATCATTCACCGGCGCACTTGCTCTAGAACTGGCAGACAAAGGGCTCATCGATCTTAACGCCCCTGTCACCCAGTACTATCCCGAGTTCCGAAACACAGCCTTCGGCAATAACGGTGCCACCATCACCGATCTGATTCACCACACCTCCGGCCTCCCTCGTGAGCTAGGCATCTACCCGCGTGAACTGCCAAAAGTCATTGAAGCAGTCAAAGAACTCAAAAACGTCAACCCCACCGGCAGCCATTCTTACTCCAACATCGGCTACGTCCTTCTTCAACACGCCATGGAACGAGCAACCGGGCAAAGCTACAGCGAACTACTCACCCACTACCTCAACCCAGCCACCGGAATTTCGCCGATCAGCACCAGCAAAGAAGCAACCGAAAAGGGTGTCCCTGAAGGATATGTGCCTTTCTACATGGGCAACCGTACAGTGTCAGACCCAGTTCGTGATGCCGAAGCAGGTGAAGGCTATCTTGCGGGCACGGGGCGTCAACTAGCAACCTATGGTGCCTGGCAACTCCGTCAACACCAACAAGGACAACTGCCCAGCACCTTCAGCACAGTACCAACAGGCGAAGGTTCCTCCGAATACGGTGCAGGTTTAGAGTACGCAAAAGCCACAAGCAGCATCGACGGCTCCGAGGTGGAAATTGTCTCCCACAATGGTGCTATCTGGGGTTACACGACATATCTTGGTTTCAACCAAACCACTGGAAAAGGTTTCGTCGTGCTTTTCAATTCCCAGGGACTACGCAGGCAGCTTAACATGAATATGAACATTAAGGGAGAAGCCTTTATTGCGGAAGCACTGGGCACAGAGTCCCACAAAGATCTTCCGCCCAGTATTGCATTCGGCGACATTACCCTCTGGGTCCAGGTTGCGCTCATAGTGATACTGCTCGTCGCCATTGCACTCACCCTACGCACATGGGTACGACGTCCAGCACCGTCACGTACGCAACGCCGCACTATCATCACCATTGCCAGCGCTTTGATTCTGGGGCTTGGCACGACAGTCGCAATCATGATCGGCGTACCAGCAGCAATTGGTGGGATGACTTGGAAGGAATTGCTCATATCCACCCCTGATCTCACCCTGAACTTCTGGGCGCTAGCTGCGGAAACAACCATCCTCGCGTTGATTATCACCGCCCGCCAACTCGCATGGCGACGGAAAACGGCGGCCGCAAGCGGTTAACCGCGTAGGGTCACGCAGGGTACACACCCACATGAAGCACCCCGCGTGACCGCAACCAACAACCAGCTAGACCTACAGCTCGCTCAGCTCTTTACGCCGAGGCAGAACCGCTGGCCGAACGCCCGCAATCTCTTCGACAATACGAATGACCTGGTTGGAGTAGCCGAACTCGTTGTCGTACCAGACGTAGAGAACAAGGTGGTTATCTTGGGCAATGGTGGCCAGCCCGTCCACTATCCCGGCGTGGGTGCTGCCTACGAAGTCGGTGGACACAATCTCGGGGGATTCGATGTACCCGATTTGCTGTCGCAAGCCGGAGAGCAGTGAGACGGATCGCAGGTAGTTGTTTACCTCGTCGCGGTCCACATCCTGCTTGAGCGTCAGGTTCAGCACGGCCATGGACACATCGGGGGTGGGAACGCGGATGGCGTTGCCAGTGAGTTTTCCGGCAAGTTCCGGCAGGGCTTTGGCTACGGCACGTGCTGCGCCGGTTTCAGTGAGCACCATGTTCAGGGTGGCTGCCCTGCCACGGCGTGAGCCCTTGTGGAAGTTGTCAATAAGGTTCTGGTCGTTGGTAAAGGAGTGCACGGTTTCCACGTGCCCGAACTCCACACCGTAGCGATCATTCACAGCTTTAAGCACCGGCGTGATGGCGTTGGTGGTGCAGGAGGCCGCACTCAAGATCGTGTCATCTGCCCCAATGACATCGTGGTTGATGCCGTACACGATGTTCTTCACATCCCCTTTGCCGGGTGCGGTGAGCAGCACTTTAGACACGCCAGTGGATTTGAGGTGCTGTTCCAGGCCCTCGCGGTCGCGCCAGCGTCCAGTGTTGTCCACCAGCACTGCGTCGTTAATGCCGTAGCGCGTGTAGTCAACGGTAGCAGGGTCGTTGGAATAAATGATTTGGATGGGCGTGCCGTTTGCCCACAGGATGTCGTTGTCGTGGTCGATGCTGATCGAGCCGTGGAAGGGACCGTGTACGGAATCGCGGCGCAGCAGGGACGCACGCTTGGTCAGGTCATTCTCGCCGTTTTTGCGCACCACGATGGCACGAAGACGGCATCCGGTGTCCACGGATTGATGGTCAATAAGGATGCGTGCCAGTAACCGACCGATACGACCAAAGCCGTACAGCACAACGTCGGTTTGCTTGTGTTCGGTGCTGGTGCCGATCACGTCGGCAAGTTCACGCTTCAGGAACTCACCGAGGTCGCCTCCTTGTTCGTCGTGCAATGTGACCAGGTGCCCCAGATCGATAGAAGCAGTACCCAGGTTCATGGCCACCAGTTCCTGCACAATGGGCAGTGTTTTTTCCAGTGGAAGTTCGTGTTCGGTGATATGTCGGGCGTAACGATGCGACTTGATGATGTCCACATCACTCACATTCACCAGCAAGCGTCCGAAAACCGAGGTCACTACATTGTTGTTACGGTGCAGCTGTCCGAGAAGCGGCAACATCTGCTGCGCTAACGCAATCCGTTCATTCCAGTCATTGTGTGCCTGGGCAGCCATAATATCGATCAGTCCTCCGAAGTGGGGTCAAGAGTGAATACGTACATAAACCTACATTCCAACGCCCGTTTTTTATGGTTTTCAACCAAATCGGGGGTAAAGATTCTGCATGATCGCATCCACGCTCCCCTCCCGAGCGTGCCGGAAACCACTTCCTGCCCACGCAGTGACATGTGTCGAATCACCGCTAGCCGCAGACGCCTTCCGCAAAGGCCCCAGTAACGTATTCACATGAGGGTACATAGCGGGGGCATCGACATTATCCAGCATGAACTGCGTCTCGACGCCCACCGCTACCGCAGCATCCACCGCATCAGCACCGCGTAATCGACGCCCGCGCCCCAGCTCCCACATTATGCAGGGCAGCGACCGTCGCGGCGTCGATAAGCCCAAACGTGAACGATATCATAATGTTAGTGACTAACATTATGACGTACGATAGCAAGCATGACGCCCTCACCTAAATGGGATCGGACCCACACGCATATACAATTGGTCGCCCTGGAACTCTTTACTCACCAGGGATATTCCGCCACCACTACCGCACAAATCGCAGCCGTTGCCGAGGTAAGCCAGATGACGCTTTTCCGCCATTTCCCCACCAAGGAGTCGCTGATTCTTCAGGATCCGTTTGATCCGGCGATCGCGGAAGCCGTCGAAAAGCGCCCAGCCAAAGAAACGCCGCTTCGCGCAATCACCGCAGGAATCCAGTCGCTCCTCGATACCTTCACCCCAGATGTTGAAGAGCAATTGCGTACCCGGCTACGCATCGTAGCTGATAATCCCGAATTGGCAGCGGCAGCAATCCACAGCAACGACGAAACGATTACCGCAATCGCCACAGCGTTGACTTCCCGGGGCGTCGACAAGCTCACGGCAACGGCTGTGGCAACCGCAGTCATTGCTGGACTGACCAGGGCGTTAATAGACTGGAGTACGCACATCAATCAGCCGCTCATGCCGACGTTGCACGGTGTTTTACATGCTTTAGCGGGTACTCATGCTTGAGTTACGCAACGTTTCGGCGGCAAACCGCGGGATTACTCAGCTCAATTTTTCGGTGGCAGCAGGCGAAATCGTCGCGCTCATTGGCCGCAACGGCGCCGGCAAAACCACACTGTTACGGCTCGCGCTTGGCCTCATCCACCCCACCGCCGGCACGGTTCACCGCACCGTGGGCAATGGCGATATTGGGCAGCTTATCGACGCGCCGTTTTGCTATTCCGAGCTGACCGTGAGTCAAAACCTACGCATGCATGCTTGGTTATATGGCATCGACCCTGAGCGCATCGCCGACTCCATCAACCAGTGGGAGCTGCAACCATACCGCGATCGCCTCTTTCGGAAACTGTCGCTAGGAAACAAGCAGAGGGTGGGTTTAGCTGGGGCGTTTCAGCATCAGCCGCGACTTATCGTGCTTGACGAACCCACCAATGCCCTTGATCCGATGGGAATAGTCACCCTGCGGACCGTCGTGAAAGAGCGGGCGGCTGCGGGATGCGGCGTGGTAGTCAGCAGTCACCATTTGGATGAGGTGGCCGCCATTGCCCATCGCATTGTCGTGGTAAATTCCGGGCGCATCATTACAGAGTTGTCCCCTACCACCCCACAACTGGAAAACCGCTTCTTTCAGGCCATTCTTTCAGACGATCAATCAAACGCCAATGCAGACACTTAGGCGATAAGTTGGGAGAAGTTTTCTATGTCTATGTCATCTTTTCGTCACTCGACGTTAATAATTACGGTGAAAGTCGAGGCTCTCAAGGTAATAAAATCCGCAACGGCATGGGGAGTCACTGGCGCGATGCTGGCCGGAATCCCACTTGTTGTTTCGGCAATGATGATTGCTATCGCCCACAACAATCCGGTCATTCTCGCCAAGGCGGGAGCTGCTGCCACTCATGATGGGAATGGTTTCTTCTTTGTAGCGACACAGATCACAGCGGCTGCGGAAATATTGGGCTTTGGCACCATGATCGCCTGGATATATGCCCGAGAGTTTATGGATAACACCGCCATCGGACTAGCCATGCTACCGATGAGTCGGCACATCACCATGACAGGCAAATTCCTGGTTTATGCAGCATGGACCCTTATCACTCATCTGCTATTGGCTATCGTGATGCTTCTGATCGCCGTGGGATTCCGCTATGGATTCCCTACAGGAGCGCACATCCTGCGGTTCCTCGTGCTCGGAGCGTTCACACTCCTCGCAACCCCCGTTATTGCGTGGGTTTCTGTGCGCACTCGTTCCCTTATCGCTGGCTGCGGCACTGCCCTTGCGCTGATTACTCTCGGCCAGCTTGGCGCCTTATTGGGTGCCAATAGCGGCTGGATACCACCTGCCGTTCCGGCATTGTGGGCGTTGCAAATTGTTCCGACGACCACGCCACAGCTGCTGGTTTTCCTGGCATTATCGGTGGGATTTGCCAGTCTTACCTACGCCCGGTGGTCCCGCATGCAGCTTGCCTAACCCCACGTCAGCACCGACGTTGGCCAAGACCGAAACTACCTGGAGGCTGGGGCCGTATGCCCAGACACCCGTTCAATTTTGGCCCCAATGAGATTCTGCATAATCGCATCCACACTCCCCTCCCGAGCGTGCCGGAAACCACTCCCTGCCCACGCAGCGACATGCGCCGAATCACCGCTAGCCGCAGACGCCTTCCGCAAAGGCCCCAGTAACGTATTCACATGAGGGTACATAGCGGGGGCATCGACATTATCCAGCATGAACTGCGTCTCGACGCCCCGCGCCCACCTGCCCGAAAAAGCCCTCGTCACCGCCGTTTTCTCCCCATCCCGAACCATCTGACGATGCACCTCACCCGTCCCCGCCTCATCTGCCAGCAAAAACGCCGTGCCGCACGCCACCGCCGCCACACCCGGCCACGACAACGCCTCCCGAACAGCCTCCGGCGTCCCAATGCCCCCAGCAGCCACCACTGGAATCGGTATATCCAGACGAATCATGTCCTTTAAAGATGTCTGATCAAGCCCCTCTGCCACCGTCCATGTTGCACGATGTCCACCGGCTTCAGGTCCTTGAACCACCAGCGTATCGACGCCCACCGCTACCGCAGCATCCACCGCATCGGCACGCGCAATCGTCACCCACGCCTCAACCCCCAGGCTATGCAGAGCAGCGACCGTCGCGGCGTCGATAAGCCCAAACGTGAACGACACCACGCGCGGACCCCAGCCCTCACCAGCGGCACGTAAGATCAGCGCCATCTTGGCGTCCCCAGCCGTCCGTGGGATCCACCGAGGTCGGGTCGATGCTCAAGCCGTGCCGCGCAGCGTAGTTGTAAAGAGGTGCAAACGACGCGGGATCATCGTGCGGCATGAACACATTAACCCCATAAGGGCAGGTCGTAGCCCGCATCTGACGCTCCAACGCCTCCGGCGTGAGCATCCCAGCAGCAAGAAAACCAAAACCACCTGCACGCCATGCGGCATCCGTAAGCGTCGGAGTAGACGGACCGCCCGCCATTGGTGCCGCAATAATCGGGCATGTAAGAGAATTAACTAAGGCTTTCATCATTGTTTCCGAAAAAAACGCTTACCTGCGAAATGCACCGCATATGTGACAATCAACGGAATAGACATCCATAGCGGCCAAAAGACTGTAGGGCCAGACATCACTGCGACTAAACCCCAGATTACGACACACACCAACGTGGCCACGCACGCGACATACCAGGGAATACTCATCCCCAGTTCAACCCAATTAACCGAATTCTGTTTATTGGGTTGCCGCGCGTTATTCAGTGATGCACTCCGCAAATCCTTGACAGATTCCCACGCGTCAGCCTCCGATGATGATTGGGCAATAACTGCCAAACGACGATCCAATTCACCGATATCAATAAGCCCACCTTCGAACGCATTCTGCGCAACCTGCGTGGCTTCCGCATAGCCTATTGGCACGGGAAATCCGCCCGACTGTTCCATAGGACCAGGTGTTGACATGCAACCCCGCCTTCACTCTCGTATAAACCGCGTCGAAAACACCAGTCTATGCGAAACCCTTCGAGGGTATCCCCCGCTCTATGACCCCCCCCACCCCCCGCACCCGTATAGCAAAACAAACAAACAAAACAACAAAAAAAAGGGGGTGGGGTGCCAGTGCCACACCAGGCACACACAACACCCCACCCACCATCTATTTGAAGTTATCAATGCTGGCAGTAACCTACTCTCCCACACCCTCCCAGGTGCAGTACCATCAGCGCCCACAGACTTAGCAACCGGGTTCGAAAAGGACAACCGGGCGTGACCCTGCGACTATCACCACCAACACACCCAACACAACTGGTGTTGTGCCAGACACTGCACAGCAGACCACGAAACCACACACCACCAACGGCAGCGACGTCCTGTTTTCATCATTCCTCTGTGTTGTCAACACACGCATATGTTTCCCACACCATGTGCCCTATCGCACACAATCCTGTGGCACACCACCACTATGGGGTGTGTTTGTGTCGGTCATATTAGTATCGGTCATCTCACAACACCTTACGATGCTTCCAACTCCGACCTATCAACCCCCTCATCTACAGGGAACCTCAACAGAAACCTCATCTCACAACAGGCTTCCCGCTTAGATGCTTTCAGCGGTTATCCCTCCCGCACATAGCCAACCAGCCATGCCACCGGCGTGACAACTGGCACACTAGAGGTACGTCCATCCCGGTCCTCTCGTACTAGGGACAGCCTTGTTCAAGTTTCCACGCGCGCGGCGGATAGAGACCGAACTGTCTCACGACGTTCTAAACCCAGCTCGCGTGCCGCTTTAATGGGCGAACAGCCCAACCCTTGGGACCTACTCCAGCCCCAGGATGCGACGAGCCGACATCGAGGTGCCAAACCATCCCGTCGATATGAACTCTTGGGGAAGATCAGCCTGTTATCCCCGGGGTACCTTTTATCCGTTGAGCGACACCACACCCACACGTTGATGCCGGATCACTAGTCCCTGCTTTCGCACCTGCTCCACCCGTCAGTGTCACAGTCAAGCTCCCTTACTGCACTTACACTCTAAAACCTGATTACCAACCAAGCCGAGGGAACCTTTGGGCGCCTCCGTTACCATTTAGGAGGCAACCGCCCCAGTTAAACTACCCACCAGGCACTGTCCCAAAACCCGATCAGGGCCCACAGTTAGATGCACACAACAACCAGAGTGGTATTTCACCAATCGACTCCACACCCACTAGCGTGAATGCTTCCACGTCTCCCACCTATCCTACACAAGCTGCAGCACACACCAATACCAAGCTATAGTAAAGGTCCCGGGGTCTTTTCGTCCTGCCGCGCGAAACGAGCATCTTTACTCGTACTGCAATTTCACCGGGCCTATGGTTGAGACAGCAGGGAAGTCGTTACGCCATTCGTGCAGGTCGGAACTTACCCGACAAGGAATTTCGCTACCTTAGGATGGTTATAGTTACCACCGCCGTTTACTGGGGCTTCAATTACCCGCCTCACACACCACACGGGCGTGCTCACGAGTCCTCTTAACCTTCCAGCACCGGGCAGGCGTCAGTCCGTATACCTCGACTTGCAACGTCTTCGCACGGACCTGTGTTTTTAATAAACAGTCGCTTCCCTCACTTCTCTGCGGCCACACACAACGCACACCGCACAAGGGTGATTGCCGCACATGGCCCCCCTTCTCCCGAAGTTACGGGGGCATTTTGCCGAGTTCCTTAACCATAGTTCACCCGAACGCCTTAGTATCCTCAACCAGACCACCTGTGTCGGTTTCCGGTACGGGCCGTGCACACACATCGCTAGAGGCTTTTCTCGACAGCACAGGCACATCAAACATCCCCAACAATCTGGGTACGCATCACGCCTCACCCTTATATGCAGAACGGATTTACCTATCCTGCGGGCCACACGCTTACACCACAATCCAATAAGTGGCCTTGACTACCAATCTGTGTCACCCCATCGCTTGGCTACCAACGATCAAGATCCCACGCACCACACACCAACAAACACACAACGTGTGACCATCAATGGTAGTGGGTGGTTAGTACAACCGAGTCACCACTGGTCGCGTATACACGGGTACGGGACTATCAACCCGTTATCCATCGACTACGCCTGTCGGCCTCGCCTTAGGTCCCGACTCACCCTGGGAAGATTAGCTTCACCCAGGAACCCTTAGTCATCCGGCGAACACGTTTTCCACATGTTTTTCGCTACTCATGCCTGCATTCTCACTCGCACACACTCCACCACCACTTCCGTGACAGCTTCTCAGCATGCACGACGCTCCCCTACCCAACACACACCAAAGACGTGCATGTTGCCGCGGTTTCGGCGGTGTACTTTATAAGCCCCACTACATTATCGGCGCATCACCACTTAACCAGTGAGCTATTACGCACTCTTTCAAGGATGGCTGCTTCTAAGCCAACCTCCTGGCTGTCTTCGCGATGACACCTCCTTTTCCACTCAGCACACCCTTAGGGGCCTTAACCGACGATCTGGGCTGTTTCCCTCTCGACGTCACGGAGCTTATCCCCCGCCGTCTCACTGCCACGCTCGCATATTATTGGCATTCGGAGTTTAGCTGGCATCGCTAAGATGATCGTCCCGCATCAACCAACCAGTCGCTCTACCACCAACAACAACCACGCAACGCTGCACCTAAATGCATTTCGGGGAGAACCAGCTATCACGGAGTTTGATTGGCCTTTCACCCCTACCCACAGCTCATCCCCTCAGTTTTCAACCTAAGTGGGTTCGCGCCTCCACAATGTTTTACCACCGCTTCACACTGGCCATGGGTAGATCACCCCGCTTCGGGTCCAGAACATGCCACTTAACACACCCTCATTAGGATTCGCTTTCGCTACGACTACCCCACACACACGGGTTAACCTCGCGACATGCCGCTGACTCGCAGGCTCATTCTTCAAAAGGCACGCCACCACCCCACACAAGGGGCTATGACGGATTGTAAGCACACGGTTTCAGGAACTATTTCACTCCCCTCCCGGGGTACTTTTCACCCTTCCCTCACGGTACTAACTACACTATCGGTCACGCCAAGTATTCAGGCTTACCGGGTGGTCCCGGCAGATTCACAGCAGATTCCACGAGCCCGCTGCTACTCGGGAAAATACGCACACACCCCAACCACATGTCTTCAGGTACCGGACTCTCACCGTCTACGGCAGGCGATTCCACACCACTTCCCCTAACACACAATCCAAGGGTGCCAGCCAGTGGTAGCCAGCCAGACACACGCATCCCACAACCCCCTACACGCAACCCCTACCAAGTATCATCCACGCATAGAGTTTAGCCATCACCTCCGCCTTCGCTCGCCACTACTAACGGAATCACATATTGTTTTCTTCTCCTACGGGTACTGAGATGTTTCACTTCCCCGCGTAACCCCCATACCACCTATTTCATTCAGCAGCAGGTGACCGCACATAACCACGGCCGGGTTTCCCCATTCGGACATCCTCGGATCAACGCTTAATCGGCAACTCCCCGAGGCTTAACGCAGCCCTTCACGTCCTTCATCGGCTTGACATGCCCAGGCATCCACCGTGCGCCCTTACAACAAACACACCACCCATCCGGCGGTGCGCCACACGAAAAACACACACAAAACAACACAAGAAATTAAACAGAAAAATGATTTCGCGTCCACTATACAGTTCTCACACAACACCACCCCACCACCAGCAACCATCATGATCACCAGCAGACAAGGACGTAAAATTCCACACATTTATTATGTGGGACACCCAACAGCCACACCAAGCACCACACCCCCTATTGGATACACACCACATATTCTCCCTAGAAAGGAGGTGATCCAGCCGCACCTTCCGGTACGGCTACCTTGTTACGACTTCGTCCCAATCGCCAATCCCACCTTCGACCACTCCCCCCACCACAAGTGGTGGTTAGGCCATGGGCTTCGGGTGTTACCAACTTTCATGACGTGACGGGCGGTGTGTACAAGGCCCGGGAACGTATTCACCGCAGCGTTGCTGATCTGCGATTACTAGCGACTCCGACTTCATGGGGTCGAGTTGCAGACCCCAATCCGAACTGAGGCCGGCTTTCAGAGATTAGCTTCACTTCACAGTGTCGCAACCCGTTGTACCGACCATTGTAGCATGTGTGAAGCCCTGGGTATAAAGGGCATGATGATTTGACGTCATCCCCACCTTCCTCCGAGTTGACCCCGGCAGTTTCTCATGAGTCCCCACCAAAGTTGTGCTGGCAACATAAGACAAGGGTTGCGCTCGTTGCGGGACTTAACCCAACATCTCACGACACGAGCTGACGACAACCATGCACCACCTGTGCACCAACCACAAGGGAGGACGTATCTCTACGCCGATCTGGTGCATGTCAAACCCAGGTAAGGTTCTTCGCGTTGCATCGAATTAATCCACATGCTCCGCCGCTTGTGCGGGCCCCCGTCAATTCCTTTGAGTTTTAGCCTTGCGGCCGTACTCCCCAGGCGGGGCGCTTAATGCGTTAGCTACGGCACAGACTGCAAACACACAGCCCACACCTAGCGCCCACCGTTTACAGCATGGACTACCAGGGTATCTAATCCTGTTCGCTCCCCATGCTTTCGCTCCTCAGCGTCAGTAACTGCCCAGTAACCTGCCTTCGCCATCGGTGTTCCTCCTGATATCTGCGCATTTCACCGCTACACCAGGAATTCCAGTTACCCCTACAGCACTCTAGTCGTGCCCGTATCGCCTGCACGCCCGGAGTTAAGCCCCGGAATTTCACAGACGACGCGACACACCACCTACGAGCTCTTTACGCCCAGTAAATCCGGACAACGCTTGCACCCTACGTATTACCGCGGCTGCTGGCACGTAGTTAGCCGGTGCTTCTTCTCCACGGTACCGTCACCCACCAGGTGGGCTTCGTCCCGGGCGAAAGGAGTTTACAACCCGAAGGCCTTCCATCCCCCACGCGGCGTCGCTGCATCAGGCTTGCGCCCATTGTGCAATATTCCCCACTGCTGCCTCCCGTAGGAGTCTGGGCCGTGTCTCAGTCCCAATGTGGCCGTCCACCCTCTCAGGCCGGCTACCCGTCGCCGCCTTGGTAGGCCATTACCCCACCAACAAGCTGATAGGCCGCGGGCTCATCCCACACCGCACAAGGCTTTCCACCATGACCCCTACGCCATGGTCGTATGTGGTATTAGACCCAGTTTCCCAGGCTTATCCCACAGTGCGGGGCAGATCACCCACGTGTTACTCACCCGTTCGCCACTCGAGTACCCACCACCAAGGTGGCAGGCCTTTCCGTTCGACTTGCATGTGTTAAGCACGCCGCCAGCGTTCGTCCTGAGCCAGGATCAAACTCTCCAACCACAACACACACTGCGCATACCGCACAAATGCGTGTGTCGTGCACAAAAACAAAAACAAAATAAATAGTGTTTCAAGCGTGTATCTCTTCAACAAGAGCAACACACCCCCACCACAGGGTCGGGGTGTGCGACACCCACACAACAACACTAACAACACTAGTGTGTGGGTGTGTGTAGTACTTGGTACGCTATTGAGTTCTCACACAACAAAAAAATAAGCATCCACCAACCCCTGGAGCACACGCGTGTGTGCTGGGGTTTTGCTTCGGGGACCTGATATAAGTTACCCACCGTGTGGGGGTTTGGCAAACCCCCAGCACAACACAGGTTTTTGCTAGCGGTTGTGGTGGTGGGTTGGTGTCATACAGAATGTCGTGCAGGGTGGTTTCACGGTGGGTGTGTGGTGCGATGAACAGCACCAACCACAACACATCAACCGCTTCTACTAACAGGTCTCATCCATCGCTGAAGCCCGAAGACCTGTCGACAAGATTGAACGGTTGGCGAACAACATTCTCGGCAATGAGGTCGCATTATCAAAACTTGCAATACGATGCTGGATGGTTTCGCATTCGGTGGGGATGTCGCGGCGTCGTTAGGCATTAACATCAAGCACATGCGCGTGATCTTGTTAGGTTTATCGGCTTGGCCATACCACACCTGCGCAGAATGCACCGACACCTTATTCGCATCGCCGCCCCATTCGGTGGCATTTTGCTGTTGTGTGCCACCATGATAGACGCGTACTACCGCCCTCTTTCCTACGGCGAACGCCAACACGTGCACATTGCACAGACATAAGAGTAGGAAACAGCTTATATTATAGTCCCCGTCACATCCGTATTCATCGGGAGTCATCATAGCGACTACGCTCAGAGGAATGAGTGCTAAAGGGAAATGGGATCGCCGTTCTTGGCATCGTAAGGCCGGACGTCCGGTCTCACTGTGGCTAGGAGCCATTGTCGTCGCCGGATTGGTCCACCAGCTTCTTCCCAATTCACGCTGGGTACTCATTCATCTGTTTACCCTCGGCGCGGTCACGAATTCGATTGTGGTGTGGTCACAGCACTTTACGGAAAAGTTCCTACACGCTCCTGCCCCCGACGAGGCACGCCCGTGGCAGTTGCGCCGAATATACGCCCTGAACCTAGGCATTGTGGTGACTGTAGTGGGCCAACTGACTACTTTCTGGCAGGTCACCACCATGGGTGCGGCTATTGTTGGTCTAATTCTTGCGTGGCATGCAATTGCTCTGGCCAGACAGTATCGGCAGCACAATGAGCAGCAGCGTTACGCGCCTGTGGTGTTGGCGTACGTTGCTAGCGCCTGTTGCATGCCTTTCGGCGCGACGGCTGGGGCGCTGCTTGCGGCGGGCGTCGGTACGCCCTGGTATGACCGCCTGAAACTGGCGCACCTGGCCATTAATATTCTTGGTTTTTTGGGTTTTGCTGCGGTGGGGTCGCTGGCCATATTGTTCCCCACCATCTGGCGCACGCGCGCAGGCACAGACCGCATGGGCCAGGTGTTGTCGTTGACTATGGTTGGCCTGTTGACCATCGTGATTGGGTCACTTCTGGGGTTGGGGCAGATCGCGGGCGCGGGCTTGCTGATCTATTGCGGCGGCTGGATTATTGCCGCCTTCCCCTGGGCAAACAACGTCCGCACCGTACTGCAGGAGCCGCGAGACCGTGTGACTTTTGCCAGCGTGTCCGTCGCGGCCGCACCATTGTGGCTGATCGGTTCGCTGTTGTATCTGGCCATTCAGGCCATTGATGCGGATACACACGTCGCACACGTGAACCTGCCAACCCTATCCTTGCTGGTGGGATTTGCGGCACAACTGCTCATTGGCGTCATGAGTTTCCTCCTGCCCTCCACTATCGGCGGCGGCCCCGGAGCGAGCCGAGCTGGCCTGCAAACCCTCGACCGCGCTGGACTCTTCCGCTCCACACTGTTGAACGTGGGACTAGCGCTGTGGCTTCTCTCCCCTTCCGAGCGGGTCACGAGCGTCGTATCCGTGCTGGCCCTGGCAAGTTTGGCCGCGTTTATCCCCCTGGTAGCTATGTCCGTCCGCGCTCAGCGCGCCGTACTAATGAAGCGTGTCGACGCCCCGAAAGCCCGCTCCGCTCCAGCCTACAGCCAGGTCACCGCCGCACTAGCTGTGCTGGCGCTGGTGGCTGGCACGCTAGGTGGCGGTTTCGGTTCTGGCGATGGCGGAAATTCTGATGGTTCTTCGAACACCGTTGCCGCGACAGGTGAAACAACGCGAGTGACAGTGTCCGCGAAAGGAATGTCGTTCGAGCCGAACGTTATTCGCGTTCCTGCTGGTAATCGCCTAGAAATCACGCTGGTGAATAACGACAATCAAATTCACGACCTAAAAGTTGCCAGCGGTGCCGAAACCGGGCGACTCGGTTCAGGCGAGCAGGCCACCATTGATGCAGGTGTGATCGGTAAGGAAATGGAAGGATGGTGCACCATCCCTGGGCACCGTCAACAGGGCATGACGCTCACCATTGTGCCTGATCAGGCTGGAAGTGGCGGGCATAGCGGCTCTGGGAATCACAATGGGCATGGTGGACATGGCGGGCAACACCAGCAACATTCTGGGCAGAATAGTCAGAATGCTGCGCCGCTGGAGCAGGCCAACTGGCGCAATCCCGAACTAGCGCCCCGAGAAGACACAGATATTCACCGCGTGACACTGGATGTGCAGGAAATCAGCGGACCAGTGCGTGGAGTGGAACGGGGCTGGTGGACGTTCAATGGACGCCCCATGGGGCCGACGTTGCGGGGCAAAGTTGGTGACGTATTTGAAGTGACACTGAAAAACAGCGGCACTATCAGCCACTCCCTTGATTTTCATGCCGGGATGGTCTCGCCGGACGAACCGATGCGGTCCATTGCCCCAGGTGAAGAACTTGTGTATCGCTTTACCGCCGAGCACGCAGGCATCTGGCTCTACCACTGCGGAACCGCGCCAGTAAGCATGCACATTGCGTCTGGAATGTTCGGTGCCGTGGTTATTGACCCCCCTGACCTGGCTCCCGTTGACCACGAATACTTACTTGTGCAGTCCGAGGTCTATGGGCTAGAAGGCACTTCCGATACTCCCGTTGACTCCGAAAAACTAGCGGCTGGAGTTCCTGATGCGGTGGTGTTCAACGGCATTGAAAACCAATATGTAGATAATCAGATACAGGTAAAAGCGGGCGAATCGACACGATTCTGGCTGCTCAACGCTGGACCAAACTTGTCCGAGGCATTCCATATTGTAGGAACGCAATTCCACACCTCGTACAAGGAAGGTGCCTACCTACTCCGAGATTCCGAAAACCAAGGCGGCTCACAGGCGCTGGATCTGCTTGCCGCACAAGGCGGGTTTGTCGAGACGCGCTTCCTCGAAGCAGGGACCTACACCATGGTCAACCACCAATTCATCGACGCCGAGCGCGGGGCAATGGGGAAAGTCAAAGTGGAGTAGACGGCGTGCAACGCTGGGGTAAGCCCGTACTTGCTTCTTCTGGAAGCGGTACGGGCTTTAACGATTGCGAAATCCCCTCGATGGCCTAGCAGATATCAGGTTCCTGACTGAGCAGAAAAGCCATGAACAGCATCCAAACGCGGCCACAAAGTATCATGGATCACATTTTTACCGTTCAGGAAACCTTTACGCACCAAACAGCATCCAAGCCACTACAGCACTTGACGACGCCAAACATGATTGGCTTAGAGGTGCCATTTTCAACCCAAAATCAATAAACGCAATCAAAGTATAATCAAAGGATCGGGTAATGAATGTCAATATGACAAAAGAATTCTCCTCAACACTTTTGGAAATGCAAAGAGGGCGAAATCTCTTAATTACAGGACGCGAAGGAACAGGAAAATCGGCCCTACTTTGCACATTCATCAACGAGTATTCCCGCGGAAGAAACTGCCTCATTATAGCACCCACCGAAGATGCAGCATCAAAAGTTGGTGGTATGACAATCGGTGAAGTATTCGGTTTTTCACAAAGCGAACCCGTCAATACCACGAGATCATACCGCCAGACGCCCAATGAAGAATATACAGAGATCCTAGAATCGTTAGACATTCTAATTATAGACGAAATTTCCATGGTAAGAGCTGATCATTTTGACATGATCAACACTGCCCTCACGGAATAGCAATCCCTTTGGGGGCGTACAGCTAATTCTTGCGGGGCATATACTTCAACGGCCACCAACCCTTCGCGGCAATGAACTAGAATTTTTTACCGGATATCCATGGAATAGCCCTTACTTTTTTAGCGCACACTGCTACCCATTACTGGAACTATATAAAATCGAGTTAACAACAACATGGCAACAGAAAAACAATGATTCCATTGACGACATACACTCGATCTGCGATGAGCTAAATGCCTGCACTAACATTAATAAAAATACTCACATTTTAGACTCTACTATTCAAGATGAGGATAATAACGAAAAAACACTAGATCACCCGAGCTATCTAAAATATGCACATCACCAGCCCATATCCACAGCGGCGCATAACAAGGTAATGGATACACTATTTGGCCACTTGGGGAAATCGTTCTCACGAACAAGCCCTCTTATTACTTCAGAATCCATTGAACAACTTCTCCATGGCCCCTCCGCCTGGATATGCAGGGACAGAATAGATTTCCTTGATAGGATTTCTCAAGGCAGCAATCCGTTTAAAATAGAGAAGCAAAGCAACAAAAGTTACTTCCCAAAGATGATAATTAGTCTCATACTATGGTTTGCAGCATTTACGATCATTACCTCAAGTCCCACAATGAAATACGGTACGCTTATTATCGCTTCCGAAGCATTTTTCATAATATACACACCACTTACCTTTATCTACGCGCTTTACACAATATCTCGCATGGATAAGTGTCCGGAGTGGAATATAAAGAAATCACTCGCCAAGATCGAACGTGAACTAGGTGGCCCCGTAGATGAAAAACTTGCCATATTCTATATAGACATTAACTATATCTCTCCCCTACATCAAGTATCTTGAGGTCCATGCAATGGCTGTATGCTGATGCCTCCATCAATAATATGCCGCTTTCCCCGAAGCAATGGCGAGAACTCACAACAGCAGCTTTACAGTCAGCCGATATTTATCTTCAAACGAGAGATATAGAACCGGCAAGAATACTCAGCGAGCAAATTAAAGTTTTCCGCCCCTATGGTGGACATTTCGGTTAGCGGTGCCACGTACCAGCTTTGCCATGATGGCAACAATGCCGTTGCTTTGCCAGCAGTAAGTTAAGTTTTTTGGCTTGACCCGCTATCCTTATACCTTATGAATTCTCCGCTCTCTTCCGAGGCCGCCCGCCGGCGTACGTTCGCTGTGATTGCCCACCCTGACGCTGGTAAATCCACGTTGACGGAGGCGCTTGCGCTACACGCGCATGTGATCGCGGAGGCTGGCGCCGTGCACGGTAAAGCTGGTCGTAAGGCTACTGTGTCAGACTGGATGGAGATGGAGAAGGACCGCGGCATTTCCATCGCCTCATCAGCGCTGCAGTTTGAGTACGCCCCGGAAGGCCATCAAGGCGAACCGTACATGATTAACCTGGTGGATACTCCTGGTCACGCAGATTTTTCAGAGGACACCTACCGCGTGCTCACTGCCGTGGATGCTGCAGTCATGCTTATCGACGGCGCGAAAGGCTTGGAGCCACAAACCCTCAAGCTGTTCCGCGTATGTAAGGCACGTGGATTGCCGATTGTCACTGTGGTGAACAAGTGGGATCGCCCCGGAAAGTCACCTTTAGAGCTGGTGGACGAGATTGTCACGGAGATTGGGCTGCAGCCCACTCCCCTATATTGGCCGGTCGGCGAGGCTGGTGATTTCCGGGGTCTTGCCAAGCTGAGTGATGAGGGCGAACCGCAAGAGTACATTCACTTCATTCGCACCGCCGGCGGTTCTACCATCGCGCCCGAGGAGCATTACACACCTGAACAGGCGCTTGATAAGGAAGCCGATACCTGGGAAACCGCCGCCGAGGAGACGGAACTACTGGCCGCCGACGGCGCGGTGCACGACCAGGAGCTATTTCTTGACTGCACCACCTCCCCCATGATTTTCGCTTCGGCAATGTTGAACTTTGGCGTACATCAAATTTTGGACACTTTGTGCGAATTGGCACCCGCACCGGGCGCACGTGCGGGTGATCAGGCGGCAGTCGCGGCGTCGCAAAGCGCCATGGACAATGGCCGTGAACCGGGTGACGAGTTTTCGGGTGTGGTGTTTAAGGTACAAGCGGGGATGGATAAAAATCACCGCGATTCGCTAGCGTTTATGCGGGTGGTGTCGGGCGAATTTGAGCGCGGAATGCAGGTGACGCATGCACAGTCGGGGCGATCATTTTCTACGAAATATGCGCTCACGGTGTTTGGTCGCACAAGATCAACGGTAGAAACTGCCTACCCGGGCGACATTGTTGGTTTGGTAAACGCAGGTTCGCTCGCCCCCGGCGATACAATTTACACCGGAAAAAAGGTTCAATTCCCGCCGATGCCGCAATTCGCGCCCGAGCATTTTCGCACCTTGCGCGCAAAAAGCCTGGGTAAATACAAGCAGTTCCGTAAAGCGCTGGAACAGCTGGATTCGGAAGGCGTGGTTCAGGTGCTCAAAAACGATGCGCGTGGCGACGCCGCGCCCGTCATGGCCGCCGTTGGCCCCATGCAGTTTGAAGTAATGCAGGCCCGCATGGATAACGAATACAACGTAGAAACAATCGCCGAGCCGGTCCCCTATTCCGTGGCACGCCGCACCAATGCGGAAACCGCACCAGAATTAGCAAAACAACGTGGCGTGGAGATCTTCACCCGCACCGACGGCGAACTCATCGCTCTGTTTGGCGATAAATGGCGTTTGCAGTTCATTCAAAAAGAGCACCCCGAATTCTTCCTGGAAGCCCTGGTGGCTGATTAAGCAAAGGCGACAACGCAACCAATAACAAAGACAGGTATAAGAAGCATCGCCATAACCGCCCAGGCACTGGGCTTAGCTAAGTTCAGCGCCATGGTGTTAGCATCAAGTTCGATAAAAGTTCGAGAATCCCCCTCATCCCAATAGAACATTCCTCCCTTTAATGCTCGTGGTTTGTAGTTACTGGGTGGGTAGATGATATCTGCGTGACGACGTGCGCGTATATCAGCCGACACAGCCCACACCAGCACCGCTATAATAAAGGAAAGACAAAGATAAAGCTCCCACGTCTCAACAGTCCACACAAGAGCACGTGTGACCAGGAAAGATATTGCAGTGGTGACACTTAATGTGAAGAACCCCAGTGTTAACTGAGTTGTTTTGTTAATCAGAATCGTCCGCTGACGAGACACTGCATCTCTTTCTCTGCTGTTGTACGCGAAGAACTGAGAGTATCCAGCAAAACCGGCCCCTGCCGCGATCACAATGGCAGGACCTAGACCCACAAGAAAAAGAACAGTAGGGATAGTTTTTGGCGCTGCATTATCAACAGTGCCGTCCTGACCCCAGTGAAGCGGCAGAGGATCTGGAAGCTGAGGATAGTGGTACAACGCGACAGCAATGGCAATAACCATTACCGCGTGCGATGCCACATACCACCACAATGATCTCATAGGAAGAAGTCCCGTCATGCCAGATTTTCAAGAACTTTATACCGCCAGTTAACAATAATCCCCACGAGCACCCACAAAACGCCCAAGAGTGTCCACTGCAACGGCGATGATTCATTCGGTAGGAAGAACATGATAGTGCCGGAGATATGAAGACCACCATGAACACCTATCGCTGCCCAGACGGAATGAGAAGCAAGTCGCACTATGGCAGCGGCAAACGCAAATCCTAACGGCATGATGAGGTAGATGAAGCGTTCGACAAGATTTTGCTGACCACCTTGCGAGACGATATGTATGACCCCGAACGTCACCACACTGAGCGCAACAGCAAGTTTCGTGTTTCCCAGGGAAGGAATTAACCAGCCACGAAATATTATTTCTTCGGGGATAGCTTGCAAAAGGAATCCAAGCCCAAAGGAGAGAATCATATTTGCCCACCATGTATCACCCGATGAGTCTTCTGGAATTCCTTTTACTCCAGCAAGATGTGCGATCCCCATAGTAATGGCAAAAATAATGCACGCCACAGCAATCATAGAGAAGAACCACAACACCCCACGACTAGTAAGGCGTAAGTCCACAATGGAAAATGGCATCTTGTCTAGATAACGACATAAAAACCATACAGACGCGCATGTAACTAGTGTGGTTAACGTGACGCAGATCAGCGTTACAACGCAGAACAGCGCTATGCTTGCGTTTCCGTGGCCAACAGCCTGCCTTCGGGCAGCCTTAACCCAGGGAATTAATAGAGGCAGCGTTGAGGAAAGATCAGCTACCACGAGGATCACAACAGCAAGAATAGGCCTTAAAATGATACTAGGTAGCCTCAAAGACTGATGAGATACGTGATGTGAGGTTGCCATGCTCTCAGCGTCTCACAGTACAACCCGGGTCGATAGTGCCGTGAGTCATCAAAACTCGTGACCCACGTCATGGGTACACGCATGTCGTCGCTGTTAAGATTATTTTATGACGCTAAATTATCGGTCACCGGGGTTGTATCTTGTTGCCTTTTCTTTAATATCTTCTATTCTGATATGCATCGAACCACTATGCTTTCCAGATAGATACTCTCCGCTTATATATTTTTATGCACAAATACGAATTGTCGTCGCGATAATATTAGTAGCCATCGATGCACTTCTCCTTTATTATTGGTCAAAGAATCCACGTAATAAGTTACTTGCTACCGCCACAGCAAGCATTAACCTCATCTTGTCCTTCGTCGGAGATGACACCATTGCATCAGGCACTATGGCCGTCGCACTATGGATTGTGCTTCGCTCTTTTAGTATGCGCATCTGTTTGATCATTGTTGCTGCATGCGTTGTAACAGCCCCCATTCCCCACATTTTTAGACATGCGTCAGCAATAGAGTTGTTCTGGCATGCATTCGCAATGTTCGTCCTGTCGGTACTCTTTTTACTATTGGCCTGGCTTCTAACCTCTTTTGAAGAAAGCGGCGAGCGTGAACGGAAACTTGCGGTAGCGGCGGCCGTCGATAATGAGCGAAGTGAGGCGGCGCGCATGCTTCATGACGGCATTGGGCAGCAGCTTGTGGCGATCACCATGTCTTTTGATGTGGCGAAGGCCCTGAAAACCACAAAAGAGCACGATGCCTGGATGGAGGTTGATCACGCTCACACGGTAGCTACGCAAGCGCTGAGGGATCTGCGTCGATGGGTGCGCGCGTTGGATCCACCGCCCGCGCCGGTCCCCGAGGACAGCATGCAATTAGTCACCGTCTTGGAGTCACTATCGCAGGCATTTGCCAGCACTGGCCTGGAGTTTTACATTCAAGGCCCGCAGGCGAAGCATCATTTGGGGGCTACTGCCGGTGAGATTTTCCAGGTCACTGCCAGGGAGGGCCTGTCCAACGCCCTGCGACACGGGCACCCGGATGCGCTGCAGTTCACTTTGAAATGCACAGATGATGCAGCCACTCTCACGGTGGAGGACTTTTCTACCTCACTGCAGCGCTCAATTCCAGCGGAGTCTAAGGATGAGGGCTACGGCCTGCGGTCGCTGCGGGAACGCGCCGAGCAAGCGGGCGGAATGCTTCACGCCGAACCCACCACCGAGGGCTTTTTTCTGGGCGTATCCCTGCCGCTGACGGAAAGTGTGTGACCCCATGATTCGTGTGCTTATTGTCGACGACCAGCAACTTCTTCGCCGCGGCCTGAAACTTCTGCTTGCGCAGTCTCCTGAAATCCAGGTGGTGACCACCTGTGCATCGGCCGCAGAAACCCTGGTCAGCCTGCACAACAGCGAGGTTGATGTGGTGCTCGCGGATGCCGTGATGCCTGGCATGGATGGCCCCGAGCTGGTGGAACAGTGCCACACGTTGTGGCCATCGCTGCCGGTGATCATTCTGACCACGTTTGACGACGCCACGATTGTCCGGCGTTCCATTAAGGCCGGGGCCGCTGGCTTTTTACTCAAAGACGTCTCCCCCACCACGCTTGCGGAGGCAATCACCGCCGCCTATGACGGCCACCCTTATGTGGATCCACGGGTAGCGCACTTGCTCGCTCTTCCTAGCCGATTCGCGGGGCTGACCCCCACCGAGAAAACCGTGGCGGAGCTGGTGGGCCAGGGACTATCTAACAGGGAGATAGCAGCGGAACTTCACCTCGCGGAAGGCACAGTGAAGAATCACATTTCGGCACTGCTACGCAAGACCCAGGTACCTGACCGCACGCGGCTTGCACTGCATTTTCACACCTAAAAGCGCCCCCACCAATCGCCCCACCAAATTATTGCGTTAGTTGTGCATTTTTGCATTCACCGTGTAACATTCGGGGTTGTTTAACTGTCTTCAACACCCAATCCCCGTTACGAGGTGATCTTTTATGGCGCAGCTGCTCTACAGACTCGGTAGATTGACCTACCTGAACCGCTGGAAAACGCTGGTGGTGTGGCTCCTACTCATCGCAGGCATGGCAGCCGCAGCGGCAAACCTGTCACAACCGCTGTCCAATAACTTCACTATCCCCGGCCTGGAATCCATTGAAGCCCAAGACGAAATCAAAGAACGCTTCAACACATCCGACGATGCCCTCACCGCCCCCACCGCAAAGGTGATCGTGCAGGCACCAGAGGGGAAAACTCTGGAAGACTCCGATGTCAGTGCCGATGTAGACAAGCTGGTGACCAGCCTCAAAGATTCCGGAAAGCTGAAAGACACCGACGAGCTGGTCAATCCTGTCATGGCCGCCATGGGCATGAAGCAGCAGCTCACAGAGCAGAAAGCTGCGCAGGGCATCCCACAGGAACAAATCGACGCGGACCTGAAAGCCATCTCCCCGCTCAGCGAGGACAGGCGCACAGGCACCATTGACATCACCTTCGAGGCAGAGAAAGCAGGGGATGTCACCTCCGAACAGCGCAATGCCATTACCACCATCATTTCCAATGACAGCGGTAACCTCACCACCGCCTACTCCGGCAACGCCTTCCAAGACAGCGAATCCCTGGGAATGCAGAGTGAACTCATCGGCATCACCGTCGCCGCGGTAGTGCTGATCATCACGTTCGGTTCCCTTGTCGCAGCAGGTCTTCCACTGCTCACCGCCGTGGTGGGCGTGGCATTCGGCTTGATGGGTGTTACCGCCGCCACCGGCTTCACCGACTCCATCAACAGCATGACCCCGACCCTGGCCTCCATGATTGGTCTGGCCGTGGGCATCGACTACGCGCTGTTCATCCTCTCTCGTTTCCGCAGCGAACTCATTGACCACATCAACGGGCACGACCTCACGCCCAAGCAGCTCAGCACCCGCCTTCGCGAAATCAGCAGAGAAGACCGCGCTCACCTCGCGGGCTTGGCGGTAGGCAAAGCCGGTTCCGCCGTGGTGTTCGCTGGGTTGACCGTGCTCATCGCGCTGGCGGCGCTCACCATTGTGAACATTTCCTTCCTGTCGGCCATGGCCCTGGCCGCCGCCGCGACCGTCGCCGTCGCCGTCCTCGTGGCCATCACCCTGCTGCCCGCCATCCTCGGCCTGGTGGGAACCCGCGTCTTCTCTGTCACCGCACCGTTTGTCACGGCACCAGATCCTGAGCAAGAAAAGCCCACTATGGGTCTACGCTGGATCCGTCAGGTCCGCTCCCAGCCACTCGTCTTCCTTGGCGCTGGTGCACTCGTCCTGATCCTGCTGGCCATTCCCGCCATGAACCTGCGCCTATCCATGCCCACCGACGGTGTCACCGAACCCGGCTCCCCCCGCCGCGTCGCCTACGAAATGACCGAAGACGCTTTCGGCCCCGGCCGCAACAGCCCCATGATCGCCGTGGTCGAAGCCACCTCCAGGCCGGAGGATCAGCGCATGCAGAGCTTTGGCGCGGCCGTCGAAAAGCTGCAGGGAACCGACGGCGTAACCAACGCACAGATCATTGCACTTAACGACGCCCAGGACACCGCACAGGTCCTGATCACCCCCGAGTACGGTGCCACCGATGAACGCACCAGCGACCTGCTGCACGACCTGCGCAACAACGCCGACAACTACAAGATCACCGGTGTCGGCCCCATGTTCGAGGACATCTCCCAGCGGCTTAACGACGCCCTGCTCCCCTACCTCGCCGTCGTACTCAGCCTCGCATTCGTTCTGCTCATGCTGGTCTTCCGTTCTATCTGGGTGCCGCTGATTGCCACCCTCGGATTTGCACTCACCGTGGCGGCAACTTTCGGACTTACCGTGCTCATCTGGCAGCAGGGTTTCGCTGGACTGGTCAGCGACCCGCAGCCGCTCATCAGCTTCCTCCCCATCATGCTGGTCGGCATCGTCTTCGGCCTGGCCATGGACTACCAAGTTTTCCTGGTCAGTCGTATGAGAGAAGGCTACGTACACGGCAAAACCGCAGGCAACGCCGTGGCCAACGGCTTCAAGCACGGCGCGCGCGTGGTCACAGCCGCAGCGCTCATCATGATCAGCGTGTTCGCCGCCTTCATGCTCATTGACGAAAAATTCATTGTGGTCATGGGCTTCGCCCTAGCCGTCGCGGTATTTTTCGATGCCTTCATCGTTCGCATGACCATTATCCCCGCAACGATGTTCCTCCTTGACGACCGCGCCTGGAGACTTCCCCGGTGGCTAGACCGTATGATTCCTCATGTAGACATTGAAGGCGAATCGCTCACCAGAAAGGCACCTGTGCACTAATGTGTGGTCTCCGGGAGAGGAAAAAGCAACAAACCCGCGAACGCATAGCCGCAGCGGCGGTGGCGCTCCTGTCCGAAGAAGGGGACGAACACGCCACCGTCGCTAGGATTTCAGAACAGGCCGGGGTCTCCCCCCGCACTTTCCATAACTATTTTTCGCGCCGGGACGATGCGTTTTTCTTTTTCTTTGAAACGTTGGTGAACCGCTGGCTGCAGGAAATCACCGACGCCCCCGCAGACGAAGCACCAATTGACCTGCTCAAGCGCATCATCTTCGCGCAAGTAAGCCTCGCCGATGATGACCCCTATTCGGCGAAAAACGTCATGTACTTGCTTGATCACACGTCAGCCTCGTTGGGGCGGGACCTAAATGAGCGGGCACAGGGCTTGTTCCTGCAACTGGGCAACGCTCTCTACGAACGGTACGGCGGCGAGCTGGACTGCATTGACGCCCACATCATCACCATCTTGTCGTTCCTTTCTGGAGGGCTTGCCCTAAAAATTGGTGATATTGCCCCCTACAAGGAAGTACTGCATGCCGTGTTCGACATTCTGGACCACGGCATCAACGGGACACCGTCCTCTTAGTGTTTTTAGTCTTCGGAGGATAACACCGAGTCAGAAGACAGCAGGTCGTTGGTGGTTAATGCCGATGACCCACCAGTGATTTCACCATCGGTGTCCATATCTGGGACACTGCCGCCGTCAAGCCCAAATCCGCGGGCCATGATGGGCCAGAAGCGGTGCAGCGCATCCTGCCAGTATCCCCAGGAGTGCGTTCCGGTGAGCCGGAAATCCCAGGAAATATTGTCACGGATCCCCAGGCTGTCTGTCCGCGATTTGAGCAGGTGGTTGCAGTAATTTGCGGCCGCTTCGATCTGGAAGCCCGCGGTTCGGCGATCTTTCTTCTCCCATTCTTTCGGCGCGTTGGGGCCATTCATGTCGTTGATGCCATATGTGCCGGAAGCAGAGAAAACGTACAGGTTGGGTTGGTCCGCCAGTTTTTCGGCGTTGATGTACACGTCGTTGTACCGAGACTGCGGAGAGTTCATCGGCCCCCACGGATCGTCCGGCTCAGCGGGAGCGTTGTAGATGGTGGCGGCTACGGTGCGGCGCCCCACCCAGGAGTTTGTCAGCCCGCAACCAGAGAGGGAACCCACCGAGTCATACAATCCTGGCTGGTGGGTGGCGTAAATAAGTGCGGTCGCCCCGGACATGGACATGCCGATGAGGCTGCGTTTCCCGTTGGCACCAATTGCCTTTTCTAGTGGCTCTGGCAGCTCGTGGGTGAGAAAGGTCTCCCACATTTGTTTTCCGCCCTGGGCGGGCAGTTCTGTTTCCCAGTCGGAGTACAGGCTGTACGCACCAAGCATGGGCATAATGACGTGGACATTGCGCTCCCGCATGTAGTCCACCATGTCGGTGCGGGTGATCCAGTTGTTCTCGCCTTGGCCACCGTCGCCACCACCGAGTGCATAGAGCACGGGCCTAGGTTGCGAGGTGTCTTTGGCGGGTATCCACACTAGCGGAATGGTGCGCCCCATTGACGGGGAGTAGGCGTTGATCTGCCGGATTTTTGTGCCATCTACTTTTGCCCATTCCCGCAGCCTGGCCAGCACTTCTGGATTCATATCGATGGTGGCTGTAGGCAGGTGACTGCGACCAGCAGGAAACATAGGGTTGGTCTCTTGCGGCTCTTGGGAGCTGTAGAGCTCGAAAGTGGTGTTGTCACTGGATCCACCTCGGGTCAGCAGGGATCCGAGCTTAGGAATTTTATGAAAAGGCCCTTGCGCACGGGGGAGATCATTGTCTGCGGGGTTCTTCACAATGGTCGGATCCATGCCATAGTCGTAAGTTTTTTCTTGGGAATTTGCAGGGGTAATCCCAAGCAATACACAGGTGATAGCAATCAGCGATGCCGCCATCTTCATACAGCTAGATGCGTTTTTTACGCCCATATGCAGTCCAGTCTCTCTTGTATTATGACCACCAATGTAGGAATGGTGCAGTATAAGTTCTAAGATTGATACTCAGAGAACAATTTTATTTAGGAGTCTCAATGGTAGATTATCTCAGCCCACAAACTATCACCGACGTCGTTGCAGACGGTATTTTCGCCCAAGCAGAATACGACTCCGATTTCAACAGCAACCTCGGCAGCATCGCCCACGTCGATGTGGAAAGTGCTGGTGACAGCTTCGTTGTGCACTTCAAGCCCACATTCGGCTCGATCTTTACCGCCAACGCCGAGCAGGTTGCAGTGCTGAACTCTGCGCAGGGCATGCTGCACTGGACGTCGCCACGCGCTCATCAAGCCCACACCAGCTTCAACATTCCTGAGTTCGAGGGCGATGTCCCCTACTCCCCCTCGCTGTTCGCCGCAGCCCGCACACTGCACGGCAACCGCCCTGCCCTCTACGCACCGCAACGCAACGGCGAAACCCCCGTCCTGGTTCTCGACACGCCACCACCCACCCCCAACTCCCGGCGCGCCCTCACCCACGGCATCCCCTACCTACTGCCCACCATGGACATCCGCCGTGCACTACGCGCCTACGCCGCCGCCACCGGTCTAGGAATTTACGAAACTGACACCACCATTAGCTTCAGCGACGGCACCGACCTCACCCTAGAAGACAACCTGATTAAGTGCATTTCCGGGGATTTCAGCCTCGACGACTTCCGCGCCGATGCCTTCTACTTCAACGTTGAGCAGCAACTGCTTTTCGACGCCCTGTACCCCAACTCCCCCGCCACCCCTACCGCCCAGTTCGACCCGGTGACCAGTCTGCTCACCTTGTTCTCCCAGTTTGAGGCGGGCAGGCCCGCACTGACCGTGCACGCCATGGTGCTGGCAACAGTACGCGACGACACCTGGACCTGGGCGTGGGCGAGCAACCTGCCCCCGCACCTGCAGCAGGCCAGCCTGAAGCTCCGTGAAACCGGCGCGCATCTGGGCATTCCCGCTTTCCTTTACCCGCAGCTTCCCGTCTCGCTTGCCGAATCCTGGGGTGTACTCACCGCCGTCAAACCGCCCCTGCAGCGCTGGATCCACACCGCTGTTCCCCTCGGCGACGGGACCACTGCCGTTTTGCTTTTCGACCACCCCGAGCTGCGGCTCCCCACAGCAACGACCGACGCCCTCCACGCCACCCTTCAGACACCTCTACCCGCAGAGCTGGATGCCCGCCAGGCGGTGCGCTCTTACGCGCGGCTGCGTGGGGTGAATTCCTCCTTCGACCAGCTGGAAGAACACGCCATTGTGCACGCCCCCGAAGCACCTATACATGTGACTTTTGACGGGGATCATCATCTGCTGCACACTGAGCTGCCTGTATGATAAACCGGTGAATCCAGCAACGCAGCTACTCGACGCCACCCTCGTGATCGGTGGTGCGCCCATCCTCTGGCGTGAAATCATCGGCAACGTCTTCGGCTTGGCCAGCGCCTACGGCGGTATGAAACGCGTGGTCTGGGCGTGGCCCATCGGAATTGTGGGAAACCTGCTGCTACTCACCGTCTTCCTGGGTGGGGTGTTCAACACGCCTCAAAACCTGGATCTCTACGGCCAGGCTGGGCGGCAAGTCATGTTCATGATTGTCAGCGCCTACGGCTGGTATCAATGGTCAGCCGCACGACGCCGTGGCCTGCGCGAATGCCAAGACACAGACCCGTCGCGATCCATTGTCAGCACACCCGCCGAAGACTCCGTCGCTGTGCAGCCCCGCTGGGCACGCCCCCGCGAACGTGTCGGCATGGTTACCTTTTTGATTGTGGGCACCCTGGTGTTCGCTGGGGTGTTCACTGCGCTGGGCTCGTGGGGTCCCTGGGCCGACGCCTGGATTTTCACCGGCTCCATCCTGGCGACATACGGCATGGCGCGTGGCTGGACGGAATTCTGGCTCGTTTGGATTGGCGTGGACATTGTCGGGGTGCCACTTCTCCTCGCCGGAGGCTTTTACCCCTCAGCTGTGCTGTACATCGTCTATGCATTCTTTGTTCTCTGGGGCTTCGGCGTATGGCTGCGCGTGCAACGGCGAGGCGCGGGAGTGGCGGTGGCATCAGCGCGGACCTAATGTCCTCCGGCGTGCAGCGGTTATTCCGAAAAGCCCACGTCATTGCCATAAAACATGCTTCGAACCCATGGAAACGAGCAAGGTCGATGATGGTGCGCGGAATGCTGGTCACCGTCGCTCGCTGACCAGTGATTCGGTGTCCCTGAGGCAATCTTCCCCGAAAGCGCATGCCCACTTCCTGCGGTCTCACTCGTCCTTGAGTCACGTAGTACTCCACCGGAGCATCATCGACTATGTACACCCACATTCCCCAAAGAGCAGCCGCTGAGATTCCGGCCAGAATGTGCGTCCCGCTCGCACCGACCGCCAACACGCTTAGACGGTGCCGCTCCCAGGGTGGTGCCTCGGCAAACACCCCCATAGGCACATATGCCCCAGGGGCCAATTTCAGGTACTCACCCGATCGACGTTTTCTACTGAGCTGTTGCCACTCCGCAGCCGAAAGCCCCCGAGAAAAAACCAGCCCACTTATCTCCTCCACAAAATCCCCCCGAAAGCCCGAACCCCGAAAACCTACAACTTAGGACAAAATCGTACGATACGTGCGCACGTCTACGTCCTTGTAATCAGATGGGGTGAACTCGGCATCGCGGGTTTTGTCGACGAGCACAGCGCGCACGCCTTCCGGGAAATTGGGTTCCCGCCGAAGCTCCGAGCCAATGGCGTTTTCGTTTTCCAGAGCCACGCGCAAGGACGAAACCTCAAGGTTGGCGTTGAAAAGTTCGACGGTAGCAACCACGGAACTTGGATTGGCGTCGCGCATCAAACCGTGCACCAGCTCCACAAATTCCGCGTTAGCGCACTCCGACAATGCTGCGGAAATATCCGCCCAGGTGGGGTGCCCGAAGCACTCTTCGATCTCGGGGAGCCATACCGCCAGTTCGGACTCCCCGGTAGGTTGGGTGCTGAAGCGTTCGAGGGCGTCGTCAAGCGATTCGGCGATGACAGTGTCCATGAATTCGCCGAGGTCTTCGGAGGGTACGTAGTCCGTGGCCAGGCCGCTCCAGAGCATGTCGGCAGGGCTGAATCGCCAGCCGGTGAGTAGCGCAAAACTCGCAAGCGCGGGTATGGGGCGGCCGGGTTCGCCGACCATGCGCGCCATCATCCAGGTCATGCCGACGTCGGGGCTGAAGCCGATAACCATTTCCGGCATGGCGGCGAGTGCGTTTTCTGTGATCACGCGGTGCGAGCCGTGCGCGGATATACCCAAGCCGCCGCCCATGGCAACCCCGTCGATGAGTGCGACCACGGGTTTCGGGAAGTTGGCCAGCGCGTTGTTCATCTCGTATTCGTCGAGGAAGAACTTGTCGCCGGCCTTGTAGGAACCGCCGGTGATTTCCTCACGAACCAGCCTGACATCGCCACCGGCGCAGAACGCTTTCGGCGAGCTGGAATAGATGATCACGCGGTGCACGTCCGGGTCGTCGGCCCATTTCTCCAGGGCGTCCGTAATCAGGTCCACCATTCGGGGGTTGAGGGAGTTCAGGGCTTTGGGGCGGTTCAGCTCAAGCAGCCCTGTGCTATTGCGGACGGAAACATTGACTGGACACACACTCATACTCATAGTGTCGCACAACACTTTTTAGTCCGCTATAGATATGCGTTACTTTTTGCGTTTCTTGTGCCCCTTCTTACCCCGTTTGCCCTCGCGCTTCTCGACGCCCGCGTTTTCCACACGTCGCCTCTCCAGATGCTCCGCCACGTCTGGAACATAGCGGAAATCCGACCGAGGTGGGCGTTCGTAGTCCTGAGTAGACACCGGACGCTCCGGGATCTCCGGCAGGGGGCGGTTAATCTTCTCGTACGGAATCGTGGACAGTAGGTGATTGATCACATTAATGCGGGAGCGCTTCTTGTCCTCCGACTCCACGATGTACCACGGCGCCGATGGAATATCCGTGTGGATAAACATCTCGTCCTTCGCCCGGGAGTAGTCCTCCCAGCGGGTAATCGACTGCAAATCCATGGGCGACAGTTTCCACCGCCGCAGCGGATCCTCCCGGCGCGAGGTAAACCTGCGAACTTGCTCTTCATCTGACACGGAGAACCAGTATTTCCGCAGCATAATGCCGTCTTCGGTGAGAAGCCGTTCAAAAATCGGGGCCTGGTGCAAAAATCGCCGATACTCCTGCGACGTGCAGAAACCCATGACGCGTTCCACCCCGGCGCGGTTGTACCACGAGCGGTCAAAAATAACGATCTCCCCGGCCGTGGGCAGTTTTTCCACGTACCGCTGAAAGTACCACTGCCCCTGTTCCCGGGAACTGGGCGCGGGCAGGGCCTCAATGCGGCAGGTTCGGGGGTTCAAGTACTGTGTGATGCGTTTAATGGCGGAGCCTTTGCCCGCAGCATCCCGGCCTTCCATGATGACCACGATGCGCGCCCCGGTTTCCACCACCCATTGTTGCATGTCCACCAGTTCTGCCTGGAGGCGTTTCAGCTCTTCCTCGTAAGCTTGTTTCTCAAGCTTCGGCGGCTTTGTGGAACTTTTGGAACTGCGTTTTAGGTCACTGTTTCCCATAGGGTTAGCGTACTACCCAGGTAGGACATCGGGTGTGGCGGGGGCTGCCCCTCCGCGCTCCCGATGACACCCCTGAGCTGCCGCGTTAGTTGACCTTAAACTCCGCCATTTCGTCCCACTCCGTCTTACCGGGAATGAGCGTATTGATGATGGTCGGGGTTTCCACCAGCAAGGTCGGGAACAACTCGGTGGCTTTCTTGAAATGCTCGGAGTTCACGTGCGCCTCCGCCGCGTCATCCTGGAAGCCCTCTACCAGCACGTATTCGTCAGGACGGTCGGTGGAGCGGTACCACTCGTAGAACAGGCAACCCGGCTCGGCGCGGGTGGCATTGGTAAATTCGGCGGCCTCATCGCGGAACGTCTCAACATACTCTGGACGGACTTTGAACTTCACGTTGATCAAAATCATGCCGCCAAGTATAGCGAGGTCGCGCTGAAGCACCAGGCCCGATTAACGACGCCCCGACTTCCGTCCCACTTATCCCTCCAGCTGCTCCCCCAGCTCCATCCATTCCATTTCCAGGGTTTCTATCTCGTCGCGAACACCGGCTAGTTCGGTATTCAGTTCGTTGAGGGCATCCATGTCAGTGGCCACCTCGGCCATTTTCGCGGTGATGCCCTGCTCGCGTTCCTGGAGTTTAGTGATTTTGCGTTCCAGCGACGTCATGGCCTTGCGGGTTTTGTGGTCGGCGGCCGCATCGCGCTTCTTTTCGGCCACCGCAGCGCTACCACCACCAGCAATGACGCCAGAACCAGCCATGTCCCGCCGCCTGCGCAGATATTCATCAATACCGCCGGGAAGATTGGTCAAGTGACCGTCCCCAAATAACGCCCAGGTGGAGTCGCAGATGCGCTCGATGAGGTAGCGGTCGTGGGAAATGACCACCAGTGTTCCAGGCCAGGAATCCAGGAGGGATTCCAGTTCTTGCAGAGTGTCAATGTCCAGGTCATTGGTCGGTTCGTCGAGCAGCAGCACATTGGGTTCGGCCATCAGCACGCGGGTAAGTTGCAGGCGTCGGCGCTCACCACCGGAAAGGTCACCGACGGGCGTGCGCTGGCGTTTCGCGGAAAAACCCAATCGCTCCGCCAGCTGGGAGGCGCTGAGTTCCTTCTTTCCGAACTGTACGTAGGAGGCGACGGATTCCACGGCGTCGAGAAGCCGCATGGTGGGGTCTAGGTCGTCGAGTTCCTGGCGCAACCACCCGAGCCGCACGGTTTTCCCTTCGATGCGGCGGCCCGTACCGAGGGCGTATTCCCCTGCCAGCACGCGCAGAAGTGTGGTTTTACCGGAGCCGTTGACGCCTACGAGGCCGATGCGTTCGCCGGGGGCAAGCCGCCAAGTCAGGTCGCACACGAGGTCGCGACCGTCGGGCGTGGCAATATAGGCATCCTCCAGCTCAATAACCACTTTCCCCTGGCGCTGTTTAGAAAAGGCCATGAGCTCCACGGTGTCGCGGGGTGCCGGGACGTCGGCAATGAGTGCTTCGGCGGCTTCGATGCGGTAGCGCGGTTTCGAGGTGCGGGCGGGGGCACCGCGCCGCAGCCACGCGAGTTCCTTGCGCGCCAGGTTTCGACGCCGCTGCTCCACCGCGTCGGCCTGCCGCGCACGTTCGGCCCGCGCGTACACCCAGTCGTTGTAGCCACCCTCGTAGGTGTCCACCCTGCCGTCGTGCACCTCCCACGTGCGGGTGGCCACGGTGTCCAGGAACCAGCGGTCGTGCGTGACCACCACCAGCGCCGCCTTAGTTTTCAGCAGGTAGTCGGCCAGCCACTGCACCCCTTCCACGTCGAGGTGGTTGGTCGGTTCGTCCAGCACCAGCAAATCCAATTCCTGCACCAACGCCGCCGCAAGGTTGGTGCGCCGCCGCTCCCCACCGGACAGCTGCCCTACTTTGCTATCCAACCCGAGTTCGGTGATCCCCAGGCCGTCCAGCACGTCACGCACGCTGCTTTTCGACGCCCACTCGAACGTCTCCACCCCCAAAGGCTTCAGCATGACGTCGGCCACCGTGTCCTCTGGATTCAGGTTGGCTTCTTGCGTAACCATCGCCACCCTGATGTCGTTCATCAGGGAGACGCGTCCCTCATCAGGCTGCTCCTGGCCGGTGAGCACCTTCAGCAGGGTGGATTTGCCGCCGCCGTTCAACCCGACCACGCCGATGCGGTCGCCGGTCTGCACGCCCAGGCTCACCCCATCAAGCAGGGTTTTCAAACCAAAGGACTTAGAGACGTTTTCTACGCTGACAAGATTAGCCACAGTACTGTTTAGCTTTCGTTGGTGATCAGATGCGCCCCGGCGACGGGGCCGTAAGTGGTGTAGATGGCATCGGCAACTTTTTCTGCGCGAAGCCTAGCCGCAACCTGCTCCGCATGTGTCGCATCCCTACACAAAAACGCGCAGGTGGGGCCGGAACCGGACACGATGCCATTCAGCGCCCCGGCCTGGATTCCGGCGTCCAGAATATCCTGCAAACCGGGCCGCAGTGCCACGGCCGCCGCCTGCAAATCGTTGGCCAGATGCGGGGCGACCTGTTCCGGGTCACCAGTGAGCAAGGCGCTCGCCAGCGCATCAACCGCCCCAGCGCGCGGCAGTTCGGGGTTGGTGTCCCGAAGTTCATCCAGCGTGGCGAACACTGTGGGTGTGGAAAGTCCCTCCGAACTCACCGCCAGTACCCAGTGGTACTCCCCAGAGGTGGGCAGTGGTTCCAGCTTCTCACCGCGTCCTGTTCCCAGCATCGTGCCACCATGCAGGGTGAAGGGCACATCGGAACCCAGCTGCGCCGCGATCTCCTCCAGCTGCGTATTATCCAGCCCGTTCAGCACCGCCATGATACGCAGCATGGCGGCGGAATCGGCAGACCCGCCCGCCATGCCACCAGCCACGGGAATGCCTTTATCAATGTGCACATTCAGCGCCTGGGACACCCCCGCGAGTTCAGCAGCCTTCCACACCAGGTTGCTGCTATCGGTGGGCACTTTGTCCGCGTCGGCACCGGCTACCGAGAGCGACGCGACCCCTGCAGTCCCCTCACAAACACTCACGCTCATGCGGTCGGCCAGCGCCAGCGACTGAAACACCGTGGTCAGCTCGTGGTACCCGTCCGGCCGCGCATCCCCCACACCCAGGTGCAGGTTCACCTTTCCATGCGCCACGGCCTCGTGCCGCATGAAGCCCGCCAGTCGCACAAAATCATCCACGCCTAGCTTCTCCCCGCGCAGGGTTGGATCAATCCCGGCACGCACCAGCGCCTCCTCAGCGCGTGACGACGCCCCGAACACGCCCGCAAGTGCCGCCCTCAGGGTTTTGCGGCGCTGGGCAAACGCGGCGTCGATAAGCGTGAACGCGGAGTCCTTCACACCGTCTGGCCACGGTGACGGCTGGAAACGGTCGATGCGCACCAGTCCGGATTCGATCTTCGGCGCGGGCCAAAACACATTCTTGCCCACCGCCCCGGCGCGACGAACCTGACCGTAGAACGATGCCTTGACGCTGGGTACGCCGTAGACTTTCGAGCCGGGAGCGGCGGCGAGGCGGTCGGCCACCTCCGACTGCACCATCACCAGCACACGGGTGATGGTGGGGAACTCTTCAAGCAGGTGCAGCAGCACCGGCACCGAGACGTTGTAGGGCAGGTTGGCCACCAGCGCTGTGGGCATTGGTGCGCCAACATCGTCGACGTCCTGTCGGGTGACCTGCAACGCATCCTTCACGATCAACCGCAACTTGTGGGCGTGCTCGGGGGCACGCCAGGCAAGCGTGGCAGGAAGCTCCGCAGCAAGGCGTGGGTCGATCTCTACGGCCGTGACGTCCTGCACCGTATCGATCAACGCGAGGGTCAGCGACCCCAAACCAGGGCCAACCTCCAGCACATGATCCTGGGCGGTTACCTCTGCGGCGGCAACGATCCGGCGGACGGTGTTGGGATCATGAACGAAGTTCTGACCCAGCTTCTTTGTCGGCCGAATATCGAGCTTATCCGCCAGCTGCCTAATCTCCGCCGGCCCGAGCAACGCTGAAGTGTGGTTGACCATAGTGCCTATAAAGTTACCGCACCCAGGTTACGGCGCCACATGCAGCACTACCGGCCAGTTCGTACCACCTCCAGGTTTGGTGTGATCCCAGTGATTCGTGTTGATCCACGTCCCATCCTGCAGGTGCTGGGCCTGCGATTCCGTGAACGCGGCGGGCCATTTCACGCCATAGTTGCTGCCATTGCTGTGGTCGCCAAACTGCCACACACTGTTGCCCACCGGACGGAATTCCAGGTCGTAACTCTGCCCCGCCTCCAGCACCACATCCTGCGGAAGCGCCACGTCGTACCATGTAAACGAACCGACAACCCTGGTCAGCTTGTGGGTGGTGAAATTCGCCTCTGGCTGTTCAATCTGGCCCGATGCCAACACCCGATCCCCCTGTTTAATGCTCCATCCCAGAGCACCGCCTGTTGACGCTGCGGACGCCACCGAAAAACCACTCACCCGCTTCTGCGTACTCGGCGTAAAATGCTCGCGCACTGGCTTATTCTGGCTGGCAGCGTAGATCCTTTCCGGGTGAACACTCCCCGACTCCATGTCAAACATTCCGATGCTCTTGCCGGTGGTGAGGCCCACTTCCATGATGGGCGACAGCAACTTCTCCCCTGAGCCGTCACGCGTTAGGTCATCCCAGTGATAGTCCGCTGTGTTGTCATTGGCGGGCCGAGAGCCCATCAGGGTGGACCAATCCGTGGAGTTGAGCCAGCGCGCGGGCTTACCGTCCTCCTTGACAGTTATGGAATTATTGCTGCTAATAAAGTTATCCTGCGGCTTCGGGTCCACATTCTCCAGCACCACGTGATATAGCTGACCGCTCGTGAGCGCGTTTTTGCTCTGCTCTATCGGAATCTCCGACAACAACTCCTGTTTCGTCTGCTTCTTTCCGTCCACCAGTTTCGGTTGGTAATGCGTCACCGCCAGTGGTTCCGCTTTCAGATCGGGCCTGTGCTCGGAGGATCCATCGTCCGGCACGACTGTGATCTTAATGTTTCCGCCGGTGCCGCTGGCATATCCCGATCCGGTAGGCCAGTAAAACCTCAGAAACGAAAGTTCCCCGCTTTCTGTGGCACGGAAGCGATTGGACACGATTGTGAACTTAGATTTAGCTGCGCCGACCACTGTGTTGCTCAGCGCAGTTTGCGTGAACACTCCTGGGCCATACAGGCGCGACATTTCCTGCGAATCGAGACGATAGCCCTTCTCCGTGACGGGAACAAGGCGGTCATGGCTGGTAGGTGCTTGGCTGGCGGATGGATCAGCGGCTGCACTGGCAGGTGTGGTTGCTGATGCACTTGCCGACGTAGACGTGGTTGTTGGCCTGGTTGTTGAAGGCTCCGCACCAGCGGCGGTGGTGGAACCGACTACAATCCCGGCCATGACCAGCGCCGTCGTGGCCACCTGCAATGAAAGAACTCGCGAGCTAACAGTATTTTTGGTGCGCAAAGATCGGTACGACATAGCACGTAGCCTAACAGCTATATATGCCAGAAACTATGCTCACACTCCGAAAGGTATAACTTTTTCTACATAGGGTAGATCCCGCCACCCCTTAACGGGGAGACAGGTTCACCCCCACCACACCACAGTGCGACAGGGGTGAAATACCAACATTAACTAGCAACGTGATTAGCGCAGTCCCAACTTTGCGGTACATGCTGGCCATGCACCCCAACCCTGACCAGCTTGGACTTTACTGGCCACTGCGATTTGCTGTTCGCGGGTAGCCAGGTGCGCCTGGGGAGCGTATTGGCCACCGCCGTAGGCAAGCCATGTGGACGGGGTGAACTGCAAACCACCGGAGAAGCCGTTACCAGTGTTGATTGCCCAGTTGCCACCCGCTTCACATTGCGCAAGGGAGTCCCACACCGAGCCATTGGCTACTGAAGGCGCGCTGGACTTTGCCTTAGTACCACGCTTGATAGTGGCGGGCTTAGCCGGAGTGACTTCCTTCTCGGAGATGACGGTGTTGCTTTCCTCTTTGCCGTTGACAATACGGATGGAACGCTTAACTTCCTTGCTGCCGGGCGTCCCCGCCTCTTCAACAACCTCGTCACCCTCGAAGGCGGTTGCATCGTCCTTGTAGTTTGCGGGCACCTCGAACGGCACGGTCTCGCGGACCTGATCAGTGCGGACGCGGTCAATACGCACGTCCATGCCGGCTTTAACAGGAGAAGTGATGGAGGGAGTCACCACATCCTCTGGATTGAGGTTGATATTCCTCCGCCGAAGAAGGTCACCCACATTGGAGGCGGCCATCTGCGTGTAGGTAACGTCGCCGCCATCGTTGATGGAGACGACCTTCGGACGGGTAATGTCCAGCTTCATGCCGTCGGCAGGAATAACGGTGTCGCGCCCCTTGGACAGCAGGTCGCCTTCGTTCACCCCACCGATTTCGGAGCCGATTTCAGAGACGAGCTCGTCAACTGTCAGCGCAGTGGATTTGATGGTTTTTTCCTGACCATCCACCACGACCGCCACGGACTTCGCAGACCGAACCTTAATTGACTCGGTGCGGGTCAGGCGTTCGCTGGGGGAAGGAACAATAAGGTCATCGGGTCCAATTTTAATGCCTGCTTGTTTCAGCGCCCCCTCGACTGAATTGGACATGGTCACCAGATCCATCTGCTGACCGTTGACGTCAATGGTGACGTCTTTTTTGTTTACTACCGCGAGGCCGCCACCAACAAGAAGGGTGGCCAGCATGCTCCCTGTAGCCATACGGAGGGGCACAGAGGTGGAGCCATTGAGGCGGTCAATCTGAGACTTTTTGTGAGTAGTCACTGAGAAAGTCAACTCCATTTCAAGGCCGTGTAAACATCAATGACCATAACGATACGGTAACATTACCCCTTTGTCTAGGTGATTCGAGCTTACCACGGTTGACATGCAGTTATTTTGTTCAGAAACACTTAACAGCATGCTTAATATCGACCACATAGCAGGTCACATAAGTCTCATAAGTAACAACAAAGCTATTACGCTTAGGCCTCATACCCCCGCGAGACCCCCCGAGCATGTTAGCTATATCTCTAAATCAAAATCATCAGCCCCGTCTAGCCCCAGCCCAGATTCGACACGCCTCTTGGCGGCCCGCATCCGCGCCACATCAAGCAGAGTGTGGGAGGTGCCCTCTTTCCAATACCCAAAAATCCTCAGTGCGGACCGCTCCAGCCCAAGATCTTCTTTACAGTAGCGCCTGATAGCGCGCATCAGGTCACGCTCCCCCGCCGCCCACACGGTTGCCGACGCCGCAATACCCAACTCTGCACACGCAGCAGCAAGGTCTCCAGTCTCCCCAAGGTGAATGATGGTTGCCCGGTCCGCACAATCAGCCACATAGGCTTCCGCATCAGCCTGCGGTGCCGCAATCACCACTGTTGGCTTCTCCTTAACCTCGTGTTGATACAGCAGAATATTGCGCACGGCGGGCAGCGCCGAGGCGTCGGCAAGCATGTAGTTCACCGACGCGGGATTCAACAGCTGATGCGGGCGCGGGCCTTTGACCACGATGCGGTCGCCGTGATTCACGGACGCCAACCAACGCATCATCGGCGAGGTGGTGCCGTGCGCGACGGCGTCAATAGCCACGTCATAGTCGCCAAAGACCTCTGCAATGGTGTACACGCGTGACGATGTCGCGACGCCTTCAATAACGTCGTTATCCACGGGCACCTCCATGCGGAGGGTGGTATTGGGACGTCGCCAGGCATCGGGATTGCGGAACCCTTCAAGCCGGCCACGGATGCGAATGAATGTGGAACTCAACACCTCCAGAGCAGTGACCACCAGCTCCCCTTCCTCCAACCCGCGGGTGTGGTCGGGATGGGTAAGCACGTCGTTCATTTCCGCAAGTTCCGATTGCGTCAGTTGATGCTCGCTCACGATCTTTACCTTTCTCGCACAACCAAAGACTATTTTTGTTATACAGTCTAACAAAAATCTTTACCTGCTGTCTTGTGTCAGAATTAAGGAATGCCCAGAAAAACTCACGGCAGGCCGCCCAGCATCACCCTTGAGCAGATCGGAGAAGCAGGCCGCACTATCACATTGGATAAACTCACCATCCGCGGGCTAGCGGAATACTTGAACGTGAGCGAGATGTCCATCTATAGGCATGTCCGCAACCTGGAGACGGCACGAAACCTTGTTGCGCAGCACATCATTGCCCGTGAATCCCTCCCCGAACCCCACCACGCCGATCCCGAGGATTCTCTGACGGACATGGCCCAAGCGCTGCGCCGCTTTGTGCAGGACAATCCCGGCATCGGTACTTTCCTCACCCAACTCACCCCCGAGCACACCACCGCCTTGAGCGCGATCGAAAAAACCCAAGCCGGATACGCAACTACATACGGCTGGCTCCCCCATCAGGCCAGCATCGTCCTATCGGTGGTGGCAGAACACGCGGTTGCCCTTGCACACCTTGCTCCGCTTAGTCATCGCGACAACGCGCTGGCACACCACAGCGAACTCCCCGGCAACGTACCCACGATCACTTCTGGGGCACGCATGACGGAACAGTGGAGTCCGGACGATTTTTTCAACTGGTCCATGCGCGCTACCATCCGTGGCACCCTTGACATGCTCGGACTACGCTAATCACGCCTGCCCATACACGCGATCAAACGTGGCCGAAATTTCCTCAGCCAACTCTTCTGGGCTCAACCCACGCGCCTCTGCCACACACAGGGCGGTGTGACCGATCAGCGACGGTTCATTCCGCGACCCACGGAACGGCTCAGGAGTCATATAGGGAGCATCAGTTTCAATCAGCACCTGCCCCGTTGGGGCTAGCCGCGCCGCCTCCCGCAGTTCCTCGTTCCGTTTAAACGTGACGTTGCCTGCAAAAGACAGCACGTAACCGCGGTCCAGAGCCTCCCGAGCAACATCCAGCGGGGACGAAAAACAATGCAGTATGGTGGCGCGCGGCGCTGGGGCATCCGCCAACACACGCAACAAGTCCGCGTCTGCCTCACGATTATGGATCATCAGCGCCTTATCCGCCTCCACCGCACGGTCAATGTGCCACCGCAGAGCCTCCTCCTGCATGTCCAGAGGCGCACACGTCTCCGATTTGCCAATCCAGTACGTGTCCAGACCGGTCTCCCCGACCGCCACACACCGCGGATCCGCAATCATCTCCACCAACCGCGCCTGGGCAGCCTGATCCAATTCACCCACCCGAGTCGGATGAATCGCACACGCCGCATATACCTGGGGAAAAGCATGCGCAGCTGCCAACGCAGCCTCCGCTTCCGCAAGACCATCCCCCACCGTGCACAGCTTATCGACGCCCGCCGCACATGCACGATCAACTAACGCTGCGGCGTCATCCTTACACGACGCAAGGTGCGTGTGGGCATCAATGAGCCCAGGAATAGTGCGCGCCGGAACCGGAATCGGACGTGGCTTTTTTCTTGACATAAGTCCTCAGTGTAGCGAGGGTGTGATGTCCATCCTGTCAGGGCACAGATGCATCGCGACCCGTAACCGACAGCACCTATTGCACCTATTGCCATGCATGTGTGAAGAACACCAACAAAGCCCAAGTTGAAATAAATTGTAGAAACACACCATCACGGAATAGAATTCCCGCATAATTCAAACGCCTCTAAGGATGGTGCGCGTGACATTATCAGATCAGAAAAAATATAGTGACGCAAACGGAACTACTAAGCGAGTATTCGATATTCTTTTATCCCTTATCATGCTTATCCTGACCTCGCCAATCCTGCTTGTTACTGCTCTTGCCATCAAGCTTTACGACGGCGGACCTGCCTTCTACCTCAGCGAACGCATCGGTCGCGATGGAATCCCCTATACCCTATGGAAATTCCGAAGCATGGTTGTTGACGCCGATACTAAGGTACACGAACTTATTCGACAGCAGGGTGGCAATGCTCTGCTTTTCAAAATGAAAGATGATCCACGCCTCACCCCCATCGGACGTTTTATTCGTACATACAGTATCGATGAACTACCGCAATTTATTAATTCACTTAATGGAACAATGAGCATTGTGGGGCCACGTCCCCAGGTACAACGTGAAGTTGATGAATACGATGCGGACATGCATCTCCGGCTCACCATACGTCCAGGCATTACCGGACTATGGCAAGTCAGCGGCAGATCACACCTGTCGGCCGATGAAGCCAAGCGCCTGGACCTCTACTACGTCCACAATTGGTCAATGCTGCTCGACATGAAAACCATTGCCCGCACAGTCGGCGCCGTCGTCACACACACTGGAGCCTACTGAGCATGGTTGCTACACCTGGGATGATCTTTGTCTGCACCCTTTCCCAACTTTCCACCACCATCAAAGCCGCACACATGCTACAAGATACCCCTATCAGGGGTGGAAATTTTGCCCCAATGATCACATTAGTCACAGAGATTGACAAATAGCGCACGTTTTAGTTGTTAACTTTAGCTGAGTTTTATATTAATGTATTGTAGGTGCCAGATAGTGAGAGACGCGCAAAACGGACGCTGCTCAAACTTTCTAGGTTTGAATACCACCCCTATAGTAGGTTAGGTTTTCACCCAAGAAAGGTCTTTAACTGCGCTTTTGCAAACCAAACGGTTTGCACCCACTCAGTATCTAAAACTTAATATTTCATGATACTAACCTGTGTGGTCGAGTTTGTCGACGCGCGGCAGTCTCATGAAAAGTCCCATAGGACTACTTCTCTCCGTATTCCGTCTGAAAGGTCTCCCCATGAAGAACATCCGCAAGTCCGCCGTTGCCGCCGCAACCGCACTCGCCCTGACCCTGGGCGGCGTCGCAGCTGCTCACGCTGCAGAACAAGGCCTCCCCACGGATGTTGCCGCTCAGCAGGGCTCAAGCTCTGAAGGTGGTAAAAGTAAAGATGCGAAAGCCGTTGGCTCCAGCGACAAGTACCTAGGCGAAGACGGCAAGCCGAGCGCAGAACTTCAGAAGAAGTACGAGGCTGATAAGGCCGCCACCGGCGTTCAGATGAGCTCCGAGGAGAAAGATGCCAACCTCCCGAAGTGGGCTAAGACTCTGCGTGCTGTGACCGCCACTGGCCTGGTTGGTTCCTTCCTCGGCCTTGTGGTCTTCCCCATCATCAACTTCCTGAAGTTCCAGGGCGTGATCCGCTAAGGGCACCCCTACCACAGCTTCCCCGTTTAGTGGACTCTAGGTTAACCCTTCCTAGAGTCCACTTTTTGCATCCCCCGACCCCCAATATTCCTGGATATGCTAGGAGTTCACCGGAGCCCAGGACGGCCCGGTTTCCGCCAGTTCTGGGTCCAGTTTCGCAATGAGTGGCCGTGGTTTGCTGAGGGCGGTGCCTGGCACGACGTCGATACGCTTCCACACCGCCTGCTGGTCACGGTAGTTACCCATGATCACGGGGTAGCTGCGTCCCTTTTCGGGTAGACCCGCGCCCACCGGTTCGACCGGCTGATCATCTGTGACCTCTACAACCTCAGGCAGTGCGGCCCACACGCCGTCACGCCCCAGGGTTTCGTGAACGGCCTGCGCCGTATGCGGAAGGAAGGGGGTGAGCATGGTGTTGCAGTCGCTGACCACCTGAAGCGCTGTCCACAGCACTGTGGCTAGACGCTCGCGTTGAGTTTCATCCTTGGCCAATTTCCACGGTTCTTGCTCCGCGATGTAAGCGTTGGCTTCGCCCACTACGTGCATAATTTTAGTAATGCCCTGCTTGAACCGAGAGTGGCTGAGAGCATCGCCAGCCTCATCGAACGTGCGGGAAGCGAGGTCAAGGATGGCCTGATCAGCATCGCTAAGCTCGCCAGGGGTGGGAACCTCACCGAAGTTTTTATGCGCCATGGAGACTGTGCGGTTGACCAGGTTGCCCCAGCCATTGGCCAGCTCGTTGTTAATGCGACGGACAAACTCGTCCCAAGTAAAGTCGGTGTCGTTGTTTTCCGGTCCCGCGACAGCGATGAAGTAACGCAAGGGATCGGCACCAAATTCCTCCAGGAAGTCCTTGACGTAGATGACCACCCCCTTGGAGGAGGAGAACTTGGACCCGGACATGGTCAGATACTCAGACGAGACAACTTCGGTGGGCAACTCCAGCGAGCCGAGCTGTCCGACCGTACCCTCACGGGAACCTTCACCACGGTAGCCCAGCAGTTCAGCGGGCCAAATCTGAGAGTGGAAGGTGATGTTGTCTTTACCCATGAAGTAGTACGAGACAGCATCAGGGTTGGTCCAGAACGTGCGCCACGCCTCTGGTTCTCCGATGCGATAGGCCCATTCAATGGAGGCGGATAGGTAGCCCACAACAGCATCGAACCACACGTAGAGTTTCTTGGCATTGTTGTCCTGCCAGCCCTCAATGGGGATGGGCACACCCCAGTCAATGTCGCGGGTCATGGCTCGCGGACGAATGTCCTCAAGAAGGTTCAGCGAGAACTTCAGAACGTTGGGGCGCCAATCTTGCCGCTCTTTCAACCACGCAGACAGGGCGTCGGCCAGTGCCGGAAGATCCAACAAGAAGTGCTCGGTTTCCACAAACTGCGGTGTTTCGCCGTTGATTTTAGACACGGGGTTGATCAGGTCGGCGGGATCCAACTGGTTGCCGCAGTTGTCGCACTGATCGCCGCGCGCGCCGTCGGCACCACAAATAGGGCAGGTGCCTTCAATGTAGCGGTCCGGCAGGGTACGACCCGTGGATGGCGAGATAGCGCCCATGGTTGTTTCTTTGACCATGTAGCCGTTGTCGTGCAGACCACGGAACAATTCCTGCACCACTGCGTAGTGGTTACGGGTGGTGGTTCGAGTGAACAAATCGTAGGACAGGCCCAGCCCTGCGAGGTCGTGCACGATCTGGCGGTTGTAGCGGTCCGCCAGTTCTTGCACGGTCAAGCCTTCTTTTTCGGCCTGCACCAGCAGCGGGGTCCCATGCTCGTCCGTGCCGGACACCATCAGTACATTCGCGCCGGTCATTCGCTGGTAACGGGCGAAAACATCGGAGGGCACGCCGAACCCCGCCACATGTCCAATGTGACGGGGACCGTTGGCGTAGGGCCAGGCAACAGCAGTGAGCACAGACTTTGTCATGGGTTTCACTTTAATTTATGGCGTCACAACGCACAGGAACTAGCCAGAAACTAGTCGGTTTTGGGTGCGCGGAAGCGGATGGGACGTCGATTGACGCGCGCCGCCTTGCGGGCGCGACGGCGCTGTTCAGCTTGCAGTTCAGCCCGCATTTCGGAGTGGACACGACGTTCGCGTGCCAGCCTCATAGCGAACTTTTGCTGTTCCTTGTGGTCGAGGTAGAGCGGATCGTCACTGAGTCCTCGGTAGAGGGACACCATCAGCCCGATGATCACCACCAGGAATGGGCTGGCCGCAATGATGGTCACGTTTTGGAGGTTAGACAGGGCGTCGTTACCGCCGGAGACCAGCAGGGTCAATCCGATGGCTGCGGTAAGCACACCCCAAGCTGCAGTGACCCACTTGTTAGCAACGAGCACGCCTTGCTGGCTCATGGACCCCATCACAGTGGCTGCGGAGTCTGCGGAGGTGATAAAGAACGTGGCCAGCAGGATCATGGCAACAATGGCTGCAATGGTGCCGCCAGGTAGGGAATACAGTAGGTCGAAGAGCTGGCGTTTCGCATCGCCCTCACCCCACACTGAGCGGTTTTCCTGCTCGAAGTGGATGGCAGTGCCGCCGAAGATACTAAACCACACCACGGTGACTGCTGCGGGGATGATCATCACGCCAACAACAAATTCGCGGATGGAGCGGCCACGGGAAATGCGGGCAACGAACATGCCAACGAAGGGACTCCAGGAAATCCACCATGCCCAGTAGAAGATGGTCCAGCTGCTCAACCATGTTGCGGTATCACCGCTATCCAGATCGGCCGTACGGGATGCCATTTCAAAGAATGAGTTGAAGTAGCTGCCCACGGACATGGGGAGCATGTTCAAAATACTCACCGTTGGGCCAAAGACAAACACGAAGATCGCCAGGATTGCCGCCAGCACCATGTTGGCGTTAGAGATGTACTGGATTCCTTTGCCCACGCCGGACATGGCGGAGAAAATGAACGCCAAGGTCAACACGAGCACGATGCCCACCAGCACTTTCATACTGGGCGAGGTGATCAGACCGGTACGGTCCAGGCCAGCACCAATCTGCAGCGCACCAATGCCTAGCGACGCCGCGGTGCCGAACACTGTGGCCACGATAGCCAGCAGATCAATGAGGCGTCCCAGCCAGCCTTCTGCCCGACGTTCACCAATCAGTGGAATAAACGCAGAGCTCAAAAGCTGTTTTTTACCAATACGGAAGGTATTGTACGCGATGGCCAGGCCAACGATGGCGTAAATGGCCCAGGGGTGCAGCGTCCAGTGGAACAGGGTGCTGGCAAACGCATTTCCGATGTCATGCGTTTCGTGCCCAGGCACACCGTTGCGGTAGAAGGTCAGGGGTTCGGTGGTTCCGTAGAACATCAAACCGATGCCCATGCCTGCAGCAAACATCATGGCGAACCAGGAAAAGTTAGAAAACTCAGGCGCTTCATCATCTCGCCCAAGCCGGATGTTGCCGAACTTACTGCAGGCAATCGCGATAATGTAGAACACAAAGATCGTGCCAAAGAACACGAAGGCCCACCCCAGGTTATCTACCACCTTGGTCAGTGCGGTGGCCGCGAAAGCGGAAAACGACCCTGGGAAGAACAAGCCCCACACCACCACTGCGACGATGATGAGTGCCGCTGGCGCGATAACCCCCCAGTTCAACGTTGCTGAGTCTGACTCCCCCTCCAGCTCAATTGGCTCTTCGACCAGTTCCGGCGCAATGTGCTGCTTGTGATCCAGCATTGCTGCGAGTTCTTCAGTCGCACTGATGGGAGTCTCCACCACTGGGTCAACATATGTAGGATCGGGGTTTGTCATATCTTAACGATGGTTAGTTTGTTACATACTTTTCAAGCCCAACATGCTTTTCACAGGCCATTTTCACTACATGTTACCAATTTGTGATGTCACTTATTCCCAGCCCAGAATAGGTTTTGTGGGCAAAATGTAACAATTTCGTTAAGATTTAGGAGCGGTGAGCCAAAACCGCATCATATAACTCTTTCTTAGACACTCCGTGCCGAGCCGCCACCTCCGCACAGGCTGTTTTCAGTCGCTCCCCCGCCGCCACAAGATCTTCCACGGCAGGAACCAACAGGTTCACATCTGCACCCGCCTGTGTCGTGCCTTCAATCACCACGCTCACCTCACCGCGAATACCATCGCGCGCCCAGTCGGCAAGCTCCCCCAACCCACCGCGACGTACTTCTTCAAACGTTTTTGTCAATTCCCGACACACCGCAGCGCGACGATCCTCCCCCAGCACCTCGGCCGCCTCGGACAGCGTGTCCGAAATGCGGTGTGGTGACTCAAAAAAGCACACAGCACGTTTCTCGCCACGAAGCTCCTCCAACCACGCCCGGCGCGCCCCCGACTTGCGTGGGGCAAAGCCGTCAAAGCAAAATCTGCCCACCGGCAACCCCGAGAGAGCAAGGGCCGTAGGAACTGCGGAGGGGCCGGGGAAGCATGTGACCGGAAGGCCAGCGGTGTGCGCGGCGTCGATAAGCGCAAACCCTGGGTCGGATACGCTGGGCATGCCGGCATCGGTAACCACCACAACCGTTCCTGTCCGCGCGGCATCAAGCAGCTGTGTGACGCGATCTTGTTCGTTGTGGTCAAAATTGGACACCACTCGGCCAGTAATCTCCACACCCAAAGCTGCGGCCAACGAACGGGTACGGCGAGTATCTTCCGCCGCGATCACGTCCGCCTGTGCGAGCGCCTGAGCGAGTCGGGGCGACGCATCCCCCACATTTCCCAATGGAGTAGCCGCAATGATAATGCCGCGGGGCAGCGGCTCAACCGGGATATTCATAGTCATAGTCTCGCATACCTGCCCCATAGTTACCCAGTATTTACCCAGGTAACACTACCCCGATTCGCACACTCCCACTAAGATGGGTGCAGTGACCGAACCCCCACAGCAGCGTACGCTCCAGCTAACGCACGACGCCACGCACCAAGCCGCGCAGCACAGCCCCGATAACGGGGCCATTGATCCAGTGATTGCGGCGCGTGAACCGCACATCCTGCGATGGACCCGCACAGACACGTGGGTGTTCAGCATTATTGCCATTGCGACGCTGGTGTCACGGTTTGTCTTGATTACTTTTGCCACCAGCGGCGGAACCCCCGTGTTCGACGAAAAACATTATGTTCCGCAAGCGTGGGACATGGTGCGTTCCACCACCAACCCCATGATCGGCGGCATCGAATCCAACCCTGGGTTTGGCTTGGTTGTGCACCCACCGCTGGGAAAACAGCTCCTCGCACTGGGCGAATTCGTGTTTGGTTACTCGCCGCTGGGCTGGCGGATCATCACTGCACTGTTCGGCACAGCTACCGTGCTAAGCATCATGGGACTCGCGCGCCGCATCAGCCACTCCACCGCCGTTGCGGCTTTCGCCGGTACTCTCGCGCTTTTCGACGGCGTGCTGCTCACCGCCTCACGCTTCGGCATGCTCGACATTTTCCAGGCGTTTTTCATCGTTGCGGCGGCCTACGCGCTTGCCCGCGACCATGAACAGATGAATCTGCGCCTACACCGCGCCTACGTGAGCGGCCTGTGCAGCGTAGGCGAGCTTGGACCACGGTTTGGTTTCCGCTGGTGGCGGTTTATCTGCGGGATTATGCTCGGGTCGTCCCTGTCGGTGAAATGGTCCGGCCTGTACTACATTGTCTTCTTTGGTCTGCTCAGCGTCGGGTTGGACATGTGGTTACGCCACCGCTACCGCATTCGCCGCCCCATACTGGGCAGCCTTGCATATGACGCATTTCCGGCTTTTGCGTCCCTAGTCATCGTGCCTGTGTTGCTGTATGTCTGGAGTTGGCGGGCATGGTTTGCCCACGAGACCAGCATCTACCGGCACAGCGCTAGCAACGGCGACATTGACCCCAATTCGCCCCTCATGCTGCTTCCCGATGCCCTGGCAGGGTGGTTGCACTACCACCAGACCGTGCTGGAGTTTCACTCCTCCCTTACCTCCTCGAACGGACACAGCCATCCCTGGGATTCCAAACCCTGGTCGTGGCTAGTAGCAGCCCGTCCCGTGCTCTACTATTCCAGTTCCAATGAGCACTGTTTTCTCAGCGACGGCCCCTGCCGCAGCATGATTTACCTCTTTGGTACCCCAGCGATCTGGTGGCTGACAGTCCCCGTGGTCTTGTGGGCGCTCTGGTGCCTGGTGGTGCGTCGCGCTATGTACGTCCTCATCCCACTCGTCGCCTGGGCGGCTGGGTTCCTGCCATGGCTTGCCACTTTCGACCGGCAAATGTACTTCTTCTACGCTGTGCCGCTGGTGCCTTTCACCATCGTCCTCATCGCCCTCACGCTGGGGCAACTGGGCAGCACCGGACAACCCCTCAACCAGCTGCGCGCCAACCGAGTCACGGAACTGGCGCAACGATTGTTCGGTGCCACAACCCGCACCGGCGCGCTGTGGGTGATCGCCTACCTGGCGCTGGTGGCCACCATGTTCCTCTACTTCTCCCCTGTGCTCTACGGCATGGAGATCCCTGACAGCACCTACTTTGAACTCATGTGGCTACGCAGCTGGCGCTAAACGCGCTAGCACGGCTGGACTAGTAAGGCTGGGCCGTAATCGACCGCCACACTCGACCAAACTCGCCAAAGCCGCTGCTATTCAGCCACGCCCACAGCAACGCGGCTGCGGAGGCCACCAACAATGCCAACCCCGCCAGTCCCTGTGCCGTCATCTGACCCAACACCAGGTCACGGGTGGCAAAACCACAGCTAAACGCCGCAAAAGCGCCGTAGACAGGCATGAGCGCCGCAGAAATCTGGGGGCGCCAGGCCGCGAAAAACAACCCGCAGGCAAGCGCCAGGCGGATGGCCGCGGCGTCGACAAGCAGCCCCGAGGCTGCCGATGTGTCCACATCGGACAACTCCACCCCCGGCCCCACGGTGGACAGCGCCACCAGGCGATACGCCCACACCACCAAACCCAGTCCCACGAGGATCAACATCACGCGTGACAGCGCGAGCCCCAGGACGCGGGACGCGGCGCGACGGCGACGCACAGGCTCTACACCAGCAAGAATCATCTCCGATAGGTCTGGAACCGCGTCCCCAACGGGTACCTCAGTCAGGCGCAGCTGCCGGTTCAGCCGAGCAGCCTGTTCAAAAAACGCTTGACACTCCACGCAGCCGGAAAGGTGCGCGTCCACCACGTCGTCGGGAACCCCCGTGTCCTCGCCATCAAGGCGCGCCGACAGCGCAGCCTGCACCCGAGCGCAGTCAATCATCGGGATAAGACACCGTCAATACTTGCTCGCCCCGAACCAAAAACAACAATCATCAATAGCGACACAATCAGCACCAACACGTATTCAAAACCACCATCGGCGATAAACAATCCCGAATTGAGATGCACAAAATACAGCGCCGCCAGCATCAACAACGCCAACGCACCAGCAGCCAGCGTGGTGAGCAGCCCTACTACCAGCAGCGCCCCACCCAGCAACTCTCCCCCACCCACAATGTAGGCTGACAGCTTCGCCTGTGGAATCCCCGCGGCACTGAGCTTCCCAGCTGTTTCAACCGGACCGTCCATAAACAGTTTTTGCCACCCATGGGCCACAAAAATGAGACCCAAGGTGGCACGGAAAATGAGCAGTGCGGCATCCCTAACAACTGGTTTATCCATAGCCGATAGACTACCCGTCAGGCAGTGGGCACGGAAACCTTCCACGCCCACCTGGGGACGACTGTCAGGGGTGTCACGTCACCGAATCGACGCACCGAACCAGACCTGCCTAGCCGACGCGGCGGGTATCCACATACTCGTCCTCCCACACCTCAGGCTCCTCGTGTCCAAAGTTGCTGTGGAAGGTATCAAGATTGACAAAGTCGGGGCTTTCATCATCCAACTCAATGACGATCGCGCCGGGCCGACGTAGCCGCTCCGGGATACCCAATTTCTCATCGACTGCATTGCGCACACCAAGCCGAGCGCGCCGCATATGACGGATACGCTGGGTACGCAGTGCGCTTTCCGCACGCACATGCCTGCGCAGCGCGTACAGATACAGCACGGTCAGCGTCGCCGAGATCACCAAACTGGTCCAGAACCAACCGCCGAACACAAAGCCAACCACCACGCTGATCAGCACCACGCCGACGAGCGTGGCCAAGGTACGCTGGCGACGTTGGTAACGGCTCATGGCCACAGCGGCATCAACCTCGGGGTCGTAACCGCCACGCCCGCGACGACGCGCAGCAAAGGCAAGATCCTCATCAGTGAGGTCCTCATCCGCAGCAATTTCCTCACTCAGCTCGGCCGCAAGAGTGGAATCATCATCAAAGGCATCATCGGCAAATTCGTAATCCGCGTCGGGGTCCAGGAAATCAGCCGGAGACATGTAGGCATCGTCGTAGTAGTACGGTTCGCTTTCATCGGCCAGCTCGAAGGCATCAATCTCGTCGTACGCATCGGCCACAACAGCGAACGTGTCGGTTGAAGGCGGGCTATCAATGTCTTCAATGAACAACGACTCGGCGTTCGGATCGTAGACCACCTCCAGCGCCTCATCGCTGCGCACCGCATCCACATCACCATACGGAAGCTCAGCATCGACGTCCGCGTCCTCTACCGCCTCATGCTCGCTCACCTCATGCAGTTCCACCGCTGCCGCAGGATTCGGCTCAGTGTAAGCAACCACAGCATCCTCTGTGTGAGCATCCTCTGCGCGGCGATTCGCATTCACAGTTTCCTGTGCTGCGGCCAGCACCTCAGTGAGCTTTTCGCTGACGAACAGCGGTTGCGGGTCGTCGATAAGCCCATCGGCAACCGGCAGGCCCTCCAGCTCAACAGTGTCATCGCTTCGATCCGCATCCTCGGCGCGGTCTTGCGCGGAAACGCTGGCATCAGCATCGTCGGTCGCGCGAACATCCTCAGCACTGAAGCGGGGGCGCTTACGTGGCGGCGTGGGAGTGTCTCCACCAGCAACAACCACGCGGGTTTCCTCAAAGGCATCATTAGTGCGACGAATCGGGCGGTAGCCCCGCAGAACTAAGGGAGCGAGGACAAAAAGCCACACGACAACAATGAGGCCAATAATGAGAGCTCCAGACACGAGGCCACTTCACCTTTCGCGATCAACCATTCTTCACAACAGTCACAAAAATAACACGTTCTTCACGTACGTTAGTGGTGCGCCAACGCCATGCGGGGAGGCACGCCGCAAAATCAGACAGCTTAAGTAAATTTTGAAACTACCAAAAGTGCTACACGACCTGGCCTTTATGCCGCAGACGTTCTATACAACTGAGGGAGTAATCATCATCACATAAAGCAACAAGGTAATGGTCCTGCCAGCGGCCATCAATGTGCAAGTTTCGGTGCAGGTAGCCCTCCTGACGAAAACCGTTTTTCTCCAGTACACGTCCCGACGCAGTGTTCGACGGTAGGTACGTTGCCACCACGCGGTGCACGCCCACGCGCTGCAACGCATGATCCACACCCAACGCCACCGCCGCCGTGGCCACACCCTGGCCGGACAATGCACTATGCACCCAGTAGCCCACCCAACAATCCGAACCCACGCCGTGCTGAATCGCTCCCAACGTCAATTGCCCCGCAAAACGCCCATTCACCTCAATGGCCAGCGGCACCACGGTCCCCGCATCAGCGGCGCTGCGTAGCTGCAACAGTTGCTGCCACCACTGCCGCTTGGAATGTGCGTCCTCCCAATCCCCCATCACGGTTGGTTCCACCGGCTGAAGAATATGCTGGTCCGCAATACGCATATCCTGCCAATCTTGAAAATCCCCACGAACCAGCGGACGCAAACGCAGCACCATATCCCCCGCGCCGTCGGAACGATTCACAGTCACCGACTGCGTGGATTCGGGCCACCCTGGATGGATAGCATGCCGGGGCATCATCGGCGGCGGGGCACCATTACCCCTCCGACCTCTCCGGCCAAAACCAAAAAGATCAAGCATAAGCACTAGGCGGTTTGGGACAGGAAGATAACTTCAACAACATCGCCTGGGCGGATATGCGTCACGTCCTCGGGGATACGAATCATCGCGTTCGCATCCCCCAAACCCGCCAGCAGATGCGCAGGCGCGCCACTCGCACCGCCAAGCCCCTCTACCAGGTAATCCTGGGTTTCCGCATCCCGCATCAAGCGCGCGCGAATATACCCGCGACGACCTGGGCGAGATTCCAACGGATTCAGCGCGCGTGCACGAACGACGCGCCGCGCGGCATGCCGTTTCCCCAGCGCCAATCGAATGACCGGACGGATGAAAATCTCAAAAATAACCAGCGACGAGACGGGGTTACTGGGCAGCAAAAACACCGGGATACGTTCGTCGCCCAGCAATCCGAACCCTTGCACAGAGCCTGGATGCATGGCCACACGGGTGGTATCAATCTCACCCAAGTCGGCCAGCACCTTACGAATATTCTCGTTACCCGAACCGCCGACCGCACCAGAGACCACGATGATCTCACTGCGCAGCATCTGCCCCTCAATGATTTCCCGGATACGACGGGGTTCACCAGCGGCAATGCCGACGCGATGCACATCTGCGCCGGCTTCCCTACCGGCAGCCGCCAGGGCATAGGAATTCACGTCAAACACTTGCCCCAGGCCCGGTTCGCGGTCGATATCGACCAACTCAGACCCCACAGACAGCACCGACATACGCGGTCGTGGATACACCAGCACTTTCGACCGGCCAACGGCGGCCAACAAACCAATGTGCGCCGGTCCCAGCACCGAACCGGGGGTCACGGCGACATCGCCAGGCTGAATATCATCCCCGGCGCGGCGGACAAACGCGCCGCTGCGAACCGGTCGGGTCGGCATGACTCGCTTTTGCCCACGGTCGCTCCACTCCAGGGGAAGCACGGCGTCGGCAAGCGTGGGAAGTGGTGCGCCTGTGTGAACGCGGACGGCCTGTTTCGGCTGCAAACGGAGAGGTTGTTGAGAACCCGCTGGAACCTCCCCAACCACGGGCAGGGACTTTTGTGGAGCGGCGGCGTGCTGCCTGCTACTCCGTTCCTGAGTGTCCCCGTTGTTGCGCGCGGCATCACCATCGCCTTCTCCACGACGGCGCTGTTGGTGATGTAGGCTCCGCTCGCCACCAACATCAACGGCGCGCACTGCATAACCATCAATGGCGGCCTGTGCGAAACCGGGGAGGGCCTTGGCAGCTTGCACCTCTTCAGCGCACATGAGGCCCATCGCGTCCGCAATAGCGATCCGTACTGGTTCAGGTGACACGGCCGCCTGCGTCACCAAAGCTAGCTGTTGATCCACGGACCGCATACGCGAGGTTCCTTCCCGAAGTGCTTAATCCTGATTAGCTAGCAATCTTTCCATATAACGCCGCAAACCCGGGCCATACGTTGGGTCCTGCAAGCCAAAATCCAAACAAGCACGAATATACCCACCCGGGTTGCCTAAATCATGTCGCTTACCTTCGTGCACCACAATATGCACGGGGTGACCTTCTTCAATGAGTAGCTCAATAGCATCAGTGAGCTGCAACTCTCCACCCTTACCAGGGGTGATACGACGGAGGGCGTCGAAAATTGCGCGATCAAGCAAGTAGCGACCCGTCGCCACAAACGTTGACGGAGCATCCTCCACATCTGGTTTTTCCACCATGCCCCGAACACGTTTGACGTTCGGCTGATCAGATTCCTCAATGTCGAAGACGCCGTAATTGCTCACCTCGTCGCGGGACACATTAAAGGCACACAGCACGGAACCGCCCAGCTCAGAGCGAACTTGTGCCATTTTCTCCATAACGCCCATGGGCAACACAATATCGTCGGGCAGCATCACGGCCACCACATCTTCGTCATCGTCCAGCACCTGCTCCGCAAGGCCCACCGCGTGCCCCAAACCAAGCGGCAGCTCCTGCAAAACTGAGACGGCTTGGATCAATTCTGCTGCGCGTTGAACCTTAGCGAGCTGCTCCTCTTTACCCCGCTCAGCCAGGGTGCTTTCAAGGCGCTCATTATGTTCAAAATGCGCCAATACGCCTTCTTTATTCGGCGCGGTAATAACGGCCAAGCGAGAGGCCCCCAAGCGAGAGGCTTCCTGAGCGATGAGTTCGATGCCGGGGGTATCCACAACTGGAAGTAGTTCCTTGGGAACCGTTTTTGTTGCAGGTAAGAAACGGGTTCCCAAGCCGGCCGCTGGAACCACCACGGTCTTCACCGCAAATTTGTACTCACTGATAGGGTCGGTCATACAGTTAGACTACCTTGCTGCAGCGTTACCCATGCCCCTAACGCCATTCAATCACAGCTTATTTTTACGAAAATTTTATATATTTCAGATTTGATACTCACCGAAAAACGCGCAATGCCCCATACTCCCCACAGCACCGATAAAAAAGCACAACTACGGCACTACCTGCTCAATCAGCGCGCCAACCACCCCCACCGACTGCGTGACGACGCCGCGATCATCGCCCATCTGCGCACCCTCCTGGCCACACTACACAGCGACAGTGAACGCTTTCTAGGCACTAACAAAGTTTCCCAAATCACACCCAAAATCACCTCCGATACTTCCCCCTGTGAAACATCCGATAGGACGGCGGACAGTTCCCGCGTTGCCGCCTACGTTCCACACGGCAGCGAACCCGGCGGCGACACACTTCTTACCACTCTCATGGATTACACCTCCGAGCTCTATCTCCCATGCGTAGGCCCAGCCGGTCAGATGACCTGGGCACGGCATGATGGCACCCTGCCACTCCGCACCGGTCGTTACGGAATACCTGAACCCAGCAGCCACCCTGATCCAACTTTCACATTGGAAGACTGCACCCTCATCGTTGCCCCGGCTGTTGCTTGTTCACCCACCGGGCAACGCCTAGGCAAAGGCGGCGGATACTACGACCGCGCACTCGCACCACTGTATGCAGCCTCACACCGCCCGGTCGTGTCCACACTGCTCTATAACAATGAAGTTCGTGACGACGTTCCGACAGAACCGCACGATATGCCGGTTGACGTGATCATATGCCCGCAGGGAATCATCTGGACAAACCATTAGGGGAACCTGCCGATGGACTTCACAGTCCAAGAAGGCATGAAGATCACCACGGCCCTCCATGCACCCGGCTGGCACCGAACCCGCCTCATTCGACGAGCCATTGCCATCCTTCTCGTCCTGATGGCAGCAGCTCTAGCCCTCCACAGCGCGCTCAAGAAAGATCCGCAAGTTGTTGTTGCGGTACGCACCATTGACGCCGGCAGCACCGTCACGGCAGAGGATGTTGCGTTACGGCGCGTGCCACAGAACCTCCTCCCCGAAGGGACTTTTGACTCCACCGATGATGTGGTGGGGCACGTAGCTGTCGCAGCCATTAGCCCCAACGAAATCCCGTCACATCTCCGATTCGTCGGCTCCGAACTCGCTAGCTATCTTGTGAATCTGGACACACTTGTAACCAATCCGGAGACTGACTCGGCACAGGAAAATCTCGGCCCGCCAACTTTGGTACCCATTAAACTGGCCGATCCAACACTCGCTCACTTACTCAACCACGGCGACACCGTGACCGTGGTAACTCACGACGATAACGCGCCCGAACCGATCACGATTGCCGCTGGTGGACGTGTAGTTTTGAGCACACTTCAACAAAAAAGTGGCGGATTTGCTGCAAGCTCGTCACGCGAACCCGGAACCATACTCATCGCACTACCCGAAACTCCGGCAAAACGCGTTGCCGCCGCATCATTAACCTCGCCATTGGCAGTTGTGCTAACAGGTGAGCGGGCAAAGGCGAACGGAATGGAATAACTTTTTGTTCCAATTTTGGCTAAAGTGTGCTGTGATCAAAACGGGCCTACGTTTGTCCATGCGGAGAAATAGGTCACTGTTTCGACCAATCCCAACTAGAACACACCGACATGAAATTCATTGGGAATCACCCAGTATTTTCCTGCCGGGGTATTTGTACGCCATTGGGAATGCATAACACTAAGGAGTATTCATGCTTAAGGGCTTTAAAGATTTCATCCTGCGCGGCAACGTGATCGACCTGGCTGTCGCCGTCGTCATCGGTGCTGCGTTCACCGCTATCGTCACCTCATTTGCGGACAACCTGATCAACCCGCTGATCGCTTCGATCGGCGGCGCAAACGCCGACGGCCTCGGCTTCTACCTCCGAGCAGGTAAAGAGGCTACCTTCATCGACTTCGGCAAGATCATCACCGCTGCCCTGAACTTCCTGATCACCGCAGGTGTTGTGTACTTCATCTTCGTGCTTCCCATGAACAAGTTCAAGGAATTCTCCGCAGCTCGTGCTGGTACTACTGACGAGGACGAAGATAGCGTCATCCTCTCCAGCGAAGCAGAACTGCTTGTTGAAATTCGCGACCTGCTGAAAGCCCAACGTTCCCAGCGTTAAAACGTGTAGGACGAGGCTCTTCTCGCCTGTTCACACACAAAACGCCACAGCGTAATAAAAAGAAATTAACTCGATTCTTAGAGCCTTTTAATTTTAGGCGTCAAGAATCGAGTTAATTTTTATATGCACAGCTCTCAACCCCAGTGCGGTGGCTTCTCAGATATCCAAAACTCTTCGTTCAACTCCACGCTATCTGCATCCCGCTCGCGCCGCTCATCTGGTGAACGCTCCCCCAACGAAAACAGATCTTCGGCACCAGCTTGATCCCACGAGCGGTCAACAAATGGTGCCGTAGAGGGGCGCTCTACCCTGCGGCGAGCACGACGGCCAGGAACACCGCCGCTACGCGCCGAACTCATGCGTTACTCATTTATCAACAGACCAGTCCTGCAGCTGGTCAATAACATGGTGGACCAGTGGCCCCAGCGTGGCCATGCCGTCGCGAATCGCGGCACGCGAGGGGGCCAGGTTCACCAGCACAGTTGACCCCGAGACCCCAGCGACGCCGCGTGACGTGCACGCATCAATCGCGCCACACGCCAGCGCAGACGCACGCAACGCCTGAGAAATGCCAGGAAGGATCTTATCCAATACGGCACGCGTGGCATCTGGGGTTTTGTCGCGCGGACCAACGCCTGTCCCGCCGACGGTGATCACAAGGTCCGCGCCCCCGATGACGGCGGTTTCAATGGCCTGGCAAATCAGCGAACGTTTCGACTGCACACGCACCACTGCGTCCACCGCAAAACCATCTTCTTGCAGCAACTCCGTGACCAAGCGATCTGTGTCCTCCCCACTGCTCAGCGCATGGTCTGCCACCAGAACGACCAACGCTCGGCGCTGAGCGGGGCGGTCGCCTAGTTCCTCGACAGCTCGAAGATCTTCGGCGTTTGGCTCCTCAAGGAACTCAAGGTCGTTCTCAAGGCGGGACATTGGTGTCAGTCCTTTCTACAGACGAATTACTTCTTTTCAGTGAGAGTGACCTTCACGTCACGCACATCGCCTGAATCGGGTCGGGTTACCTTAAGTGTGACAGTTTCTCCGAAATCTCGGGCGCGAATCGCGGTAATTAGTGCATCCGCGCTGTCAATCACACGATCATTCACCCCGACGATCAGATCACCCTGGGTGATGCCTGCCTTTTGCGCTGGCCCGTCTGGTTCCACATCACCCACGAGCGCACCGCGCTCACGACTGTTATTGGAAAGCCGAATACCGATCATCGGCTGCGTCACTTTACCCTCATCCATCAGCTGCTGCGCGATGCGGCGCGCTTGGTTGACAGGGATGGCAAAGCCCAGACCGATGGAACCGGACTGCCCAGAGTCACCCGAGTTGGTGGCGATCACCGAGTTCATGCCAATGAGCCGCCCCTGCATGTCCACCAGCGGCCCACCGGAGTTGCCGGGGTTGATGGCGGCATCAGTTTGCACGGCGTCGATAAGCGACGATTCACCGCCCTCGCCCCCAGAGGCGCGCACAGGACGGTTGAGGGCGGAAATGATACCGCTGGTCACAGTGGCACTCAACCCCAGCGGCGAGCCAATGGCTACCACCTGCTGGCCCACCTGCAATTCATCGGAGTTGCCGAAACTCATAACGGGCAGGTTCGATGCATTCCGCAGCTTAATAACCGCAATGTCGGTGGAACCGTCACCAGCAACAAAATCGGCCTTGTATTCTTTGCCGTCGTTCAGTAGCACCGTAATCTCGCCGCCCTGTTGGGCGCTGCTGACCACGTGGTTATTGGTCAAAATGTTGCCATCGTCGGAAATAATCGAGCCGGACCCCTCCTCCACGGAATAACCGTTGGAAACGCGAATAGACACCACAGCCGGCAGTACGTTCTCCGCGACCTGCTCAACTGAGCCTTCCTTGTCGGTGGCCGTGCGGTGCACCGCCGGTTCACTCAGCGCATTCACCACCGAGCCGCTGCTGTTCTTCCACGGTTGCCCCACCGCAACGCCAGTAATCGCGCCCGCGCCAAGCGCACCTACCAGCATCAACGCCAGCGCCGTGCCTAAACTCACTGTCCGCTTCTCCTTCGGGGCCTCCGCCACGGCCGTCCCCTGCGGACCGCTTATCGACGCCGCACCTGCCGCAGCCCCCACACCAGCTCCGGCAGCGGTGGCTTCAGGGGCCGTGGGACCAGCAGCAGAACCAGCAGCGGTGGGGCCAGGCGCGGTAGGCCCAGCAGTGGAAGCGGCACTGGTCTGCGCTCCCATACCAGGCATTTCCGAGGTTTGATGATTCACAGGCTGCTGCGCCTGGTCAAAACCCTGGTTGGGTGCCTGAGAATAACCCGCAGGTGGCTGCTGCGGTCCGGGCGTCGGCCCCTGGACCGGGGGCTGTGCATACTGGTTATCATGCGGGGGTTGTTGCGGATCGAGGCGTCGATAGGGGTCGGAAATGTGTTCAAATTTACGATCGTCGTTGTTATTCATACCTACATTGTTACCTTGTTCGCTGTGTCTTAGCTGTGAGGCCACTGCCAGCTTATTGTGAAAGACTGGCAGTTCCCTGGCAATACAACCGCCAGTTGATTCCCTGAACAGGCGGTTTCTTGGGCGGAGGTGGCATGCTTTCCGACACATGCTGCCCAGGTTTCCTTCACGTCAGCTGTGAAGGAAACCTATGTAAGAAAAACTCACTGCCGTCACTCATCAGTGTAGCGGCGCTGGCGCGATGCCCACAGCTGACTAAAATCGTCCATCTTAATGCCCTGAACAGGCCCTTTATGCCGATTATCGGGGCGGTCCTTCACCTTAGGAAGCGCCCGTGGCAGTGGCTTCTTCTTGGTCCTATGCTTGTCAAACAGCTCGGGCTGCAGACTCACATTGAAGTCCGCTTCTGGTGCACCTGGCGGGAACGGATTACCAGGCAGGGTTACGCGCATGAGCGCACCGCCATCATCGGATTCCTCCGCAACAATCGTGCCAGCGTGACGATTAATCACCTGCTGCACAATCGCCAATCCTAGGCCCGAACCAGGCATTGAGCGCGCCTTGATGGAGCGATAGAAACGCTCAAAGACTTTCTCACGGTCTTCCGCTGGGATACCCGGGCCGGAGTCGGCAAAGGTCAGTTCCATGACACCCTCCTTCTCAGACGTCATGGTGATGCGCACCTCGCCATCCTGCGGGGACCACTTAGCGGCATTATCCATGAGGTTGAGGGTGGCGCGCCCCAGGGCAAAGGGATCGCCATAGAGGAACCACGGCTGCGTGTTCAAGGTGAACTTCACGTCGGGGCGACGGCGTTGCACGCGTTCCAGAGACGTCTCCAGGCATTCCACCAAGTCCACACACTCAACAATCTGCTGTGGTCCGTCCTCGCGGGCAAGGTCGACCAGATCACCGATCAAGGTGGACAGCTCCTCGATCTGCGCGATCACGTCGCGAGACAGCGACTCCAGCTCTTCTGGCGGAATGGCCGACTTGGATTGAGAGACCATCATCAACAATTCGACATTGGTGCGCAGCGACGTCAATGGAGTTTTCAGCTCATGCCCAGCATCAGCGACCAGCTGTGTCTGTCTCACTCTGGAGGCTTCCAACGCCTCCAGCATGTCATTAAAACTCCGGGTGAGCTGAGCCAATTCGTCATTACCCACCACGGCAATGGGACGCAGATCGTCCGTCTGCGTCACATACTCGGCTGCCTGCTGCAGGCGCATCACTGGGCGCAATCCTGTGGTGGCCACCACAGTGCCCGTTGCAATGGCAATGAGCACGCCCAACGCACCAATAATCAACAGCACCGTACCCAGAGAACTGATCAGCTGGTGGGTGCTTTTGAGGTCCCGCGCGAGAATCAACGTGGCACCAACTTCATTGCGCAGCGCCAAAACACGCTCATCGCCGCTGTTGTTGGTCGACATGTCCAACTCCCCGCGCAGCACAGCAGCCTCATCATTCGTAATAGGCAGATTATCGCCTATTCCCCGAGATGCGCCCGGTGAGAAGTATGCCACACGCACGTCGGGGTTGTAAGACTTGAATGCCTGAATCTCAGCCGTGGGACTCAGCAAAAAACTTGGGTCGAAACTGTTCTGCAGAAATGCGGAAGCTTTTTCCTGTAACTCCTGGTCCACCGCGTTCGTCAGTGATGTGGACACCGTCCAGTAAGCCACAATGGTCATCATGGCCACAGCAATAGCCACCATGGATGCCGTCACCATGGACAATTGCCATCGCAACGATGCTTTACGGTCCCAGCCTTGGGGTTTAGTTTGTTCGGGCTCCGTAACAGGTTCAGCCCCGTAGATGTCATCTACAGGGCTTGCGGGTTTACGAAGCATCACGGTGCGGTCTCACGCAAAACATAACCAACACCACGAACGGTGTGGATTAAACGAGGCTCACCGCCCGCCTCAGTCTTGCGTCGCAGGTAACCAATATAAACTTCGAGGGCGTTGCCAGATGTGGGGAAATCATATCCCCAGACATCTTCCAGAATCGCACTGCGACTGAGGACCCGACGAGGGTTGGCCATCAACAGCTCCAGCAACGCAAACTCGGTGCGAGTAAGGCTGATGGTGCGCTCACCGCGCGTGACATCGCGAGTGTCTGGATTCAGGTGCAGATCCTCAAACACCAAGTCCGAGGTAGAGGCGTTGCCGATGGCTTCCGCCGCCGCGCGACGGAACAGAGAACGAACACGTGCGAGTAGCTCCTCCAAGGCAAAAGGCTTGGGCAGGTAGTCGTCTGCACCTGCATCAAGCCCGGCCACACGATCAGACACGCCGTCACGGGCCGTCAGAACAAGGATGGGACGGTCATCGCCACTGCTGCGGAGCGTACGGCACACCTCCAAGCCGTCCATGCGTGGCATCATGACATCCAAGATGACGAGGTCGGGTTGTTCTTTGCCGATTTGATCCAAGGCTGAGGCCCCATCTTCAGCTAAAACCACATCATAGCCATTGAAGGTGAGTGACCTGCGCAAAGATTCTCGTACAGCTTGTTCATCATCAACAACAAGAATTTTCATAACCACCATTGTGCCTTGTCCTGCTGTGAGTTTGCTGTGTTAACCCCCCTAAAAGTTCCAGTGTTTTCCCTTAATCTCCCCGTGACCAGCAAAAACCGTCTCCCCAAAAATTTGAGGAGACGGCAACAAAAACACTGTGATCCCCGAAATATGAGGTAACCGTGTCGTGTATTAGAACTGCTCGACTTCCACAAGGCCCATGCGAGCTGCGCGCACGAGGCGACGCGGGATGCGGTAGGTGTGGCCGTCGATAGTAACGTTTTGGAGGGCGGCGTTGTTCGCCTTCCACTGGGAACGGCGGGCGCGAGTATTTGCGCGGGACATACGGCGCTTTGGTACTGCCATTGTTCTTTCCCTCCTTAGGACTTCTTAGCGCGGCGGGCGAGGCCACCGTAACGGCGTTGGAACTTCTCAACACGGCCAGCAGTGTCCATGAGACGCTGAGCGCCGGTCCAGAACGGGTGCGACTCGCTGGTAACATCCACAACAATCAGTGGGTACTCGTTGCCATCTTCCCACTGAACAGTGCGGTTGCTGGTCGCGGTGGAGCGGGTTAGGAACTGGTGACCCGTACCCGCATCCTGGAAGACCACCGGGTGGTAGTCAGGGTGAATATCCTTCTTCATTCTCATCCCTTAGATCAAGTACATGTGCTTCTCGGCGCGCCTGGACGCTACCGGGTGGGAAATCCCGTTATCCACGACACGCCAAGTGACCTCATCCAAGAGGCTTAACGTACGCGTCGTTGAATCCTACAACGTAGACCGCCGAAACCGAAATCCCATATCCCAACAGCAAGAAACCACTGCACAGAGGCGGGAACAATTCGACCGCTCAATACTAGTCTCTAGATAGGCAAGAACGCAAAACCCAACCACGCCTTCTTTCTGCACCCTCCCCACCCCCACCGCGACCTGCGGCTTAGCAAAAAATTTTTCCCAAGATTAGGAAATCAGCCCACATCAGGGTATGGTTTTCCCTTGCTGTTGTCGAAGTATTCGTTTACGCCCCGTCTCAGCTGGCAAAGCCGCGCCCCGAAGGCCCCTTCAGTGAGGTTTCTTTGGTGCGGCTGCGGCTTAACGTTGAACGTGGGCGGCTAGGAGAAAGTTTAAGTCCATGTCGGCTATTTGCCAGGTAACGGGACGCAAGCCGGGTTTCGGCAAGTCTGTCTCGCACTCGCACCGACGCACCAACCGCCGTTGGAACCCCAACGTGCAGCGTCGTCGTTTCTACCTGCCCTCTGAGGGCCGTACCATCACGTTGACCGTGTCCACCAAGGGTCTGAAGGTTATTGACCGTGACGGCATCGAAGCTGTGGTCGCCAAGATCCGCGCCCGTGGAGAGAAGGTTTAACACATATGGCACGTAACGATATTCGTCCTATCATCAAGCTGAAATCTACGGCTGGCACCGGCTACACCTACGTCACCCGTAAGAACAAGCGCAACAACCCCGATCGCATCACCTTGAAGAAGTACGATCCGGTTGTTCGTAAGCACGTTGAATTCCGCGAGGAGCGATAATTTATGGCTAAGAAGTCTAAGATCGCCAAGAACGAAAAGCGCAAGGAAATCGTCGCTCGTTACGCGGCGCGTCGCCAGGAGCTCAAGGCCATCATCAAAAACCCGAACACTCCTGATGAGGAGCGTTTGGATGCCCAGTTCGAGCTGAATCGCCAGCCGCGTGACGCCTCCCCGTGTCGCGTCCGCAACCGCGATGCCGCTGACGGTCGTCCCCGCGGTTACCTCCGCAAGTTCGGCCTGTCCCGTGTCCGCGTCCGCGAAATGGCTCACCGCGGTGAGCTTCCGGGTGTTCGTAAGTCCAGCTGGTAAAAGGGAGTTGTAATGAAGCGCAGTAACGTTAAAAAGGCGCGGATGGAGCAGTCCCGCCGCCCGAAGAAAAACCCGCTCAAAGCCGCTGGCATTGAGAAGGTGGACTACAAGGACATCAACACCCTTCGTCTGTTCATCTCTGATCGCCACAAGATCCGTTCTCGCCGCGTCACTGGTTTGACCCCGCAGCAGCAGCGTCAGGTTGCTACCGCTGTGAAGAACGCACGTGAAATGGCTCTCCTGCCGTTCACCAGCCGCTAAACCGACTGGGGACACAACACGCTATCCCATGGTTGACCAACAACCTTGGGACCTGCGATGACAGCGCACTTTAGCCGCTGGCATTCGTGACACGGCATAAAGTCCTTTTGGCCCGCATCAATGCTCCTTCTTTGTGAGCACAGATGCGGGCCATTATGGTATCTACATAAACCTCTCTTCTTGGAGTTCTCCAGTGTTGCATGCCTCCCTCATTGAACTAGCTGAACAAGCCCCACTGTGCACCGACCAGGCAACGCTTCGTGGTGTCCTCACCGAATCCCACGACTTAACCCGTAATGCCCTCGCACACGACACCAACGCCGTTGAGGTGGCACACTGGTTTTCGCGCCTGCTTACCGACGCCCTGCACAGCCCCGCCGCCACGGAACTTACCGACGGCCGCATCCAAATTGTGACCGGCCCGTTCGGTCGCGGCGAGGGAATGCCCACCTCCCCCGTGGAATGGCTCAGTATCCTCCCTAAAAGCGTGCCGTACCAGTACAACCAGAATCTGGAAAAGGTTCTGACCGAAACGGGATTTGTGCTAGCGCCCCTGCCTGCAACACTGCTGCCCACCACTCGCGAGGATTGGGAACATCGCATCGATCATGCTCTGGAGCATGGGGATGGTGAAGCATTGGGAGTGTACACCGATGCCGGCACGTGGATGGCAGAGAAGGTTTTAGCCTCACGCATGGCCCCACCGGCGTTGCTTCGCAATGCGGTGGAGCACCGGCCCCCGGCGGTGCAAACTCAGGCTGGGCTCCCTCGCAAGGACGTGCCCATTGATATTCGCCGTGATCTTCTTAGCCCATTGGCTAGACTGGCCCGCTGGGCAGCGATCGCGGCGGGATCCTCGGCAACGGAAACGTTGGACCGGATCGCGGCGGGCGTGCACGGGGGCGTCGTCACGCAGCAGGAGGCGGATTACCTGTCGGCAGCGTGGCGGGCAGGCATTGCCTTACGCCTGGAGCGGTGGGCAGAGCATCTCGATGGCAACGGAACGACACTGGACCAGTTAACGCAGGTGCAGCGGGCGTTGTTTGGGGCGTGCTGCCGGGATGTGTCACTGGTGATGCAATCGATTGCAGCGCATCACAGAGTGTAAAATCAGATGGCTACAGCCTGAGTACAGAAGGAACGTGACAGTATGGCAGGTGCCGTTGGTCGCCCACGCAAAAACAGCCCTCGTCGGCGGGGAAACACCGCTCGCGAGGAGATTCTGGATGCCTCTGCGGAGCTTTTTACCACGCGCGGTTTCGCCACGACCTCCACGCACCAAATTGCCGACGCGGTGGGCATCCGCCAGGCGTCGCTGTACTACCACTTCCCATCCAAGACGGAAATCTTTCTCACCCTGCTGAAATCCACGGTGGAGCCGTCCATGGCGCTCGCGGCCGAGCTGGGTGCTTCTGATGCGAGTCCCGCACAACGCCTGTGGGCGTTGGTGGCGGCGGAAACCCACCTGCTGCTATCCACACGCTGGAACGTCGGGCGCCTGTATCAGCTTCCCATCGTAGCCTCAGAAGAATTCGCAGAATTCCATGCCCAGCGCCACGAGCTGAAAAATACCTACCGCACGCTCGCTGCGGAAATCGTGGGTGCTGACGACCCTCGACTGGATCTGCCCTTCCACATCGCCCAAACCGTCACGGACATGCGAGACAACACCGGCACAGCCCCCTACCCCGCCGACGGAGCATTACCGGAAACCGCCATCATGCTTGCCGACGCCGCCCTCACCGTCATTGGCGCTCCCCTGCCGGATGACCGCATCGAACGCACACGAGAGCTTCTGCCCAGCTAACTGACCTGAGTTGCTTTAGCAGTGACCGGCCGTGGATTCCCGGATGGACAGTTCTGGTTGAAACAGTTCTGTGTACGGGGTGTCGGGATTCTGCGCCGCAGCCAGTAGGTTGTCGGCGGCGTGCCACCCCATCTCGCGCATGGGCTGACGTACAGAGGTCAGGGGGGTGATGAGTTCCGCCGCGACTTGAATATCGTCGTAGCCGGTGATGGCCATTCCTTGGGGGATGGGAATGTTCCTAGCGCGTAGCACCCGCATCGCCCCAATGGCGAGAACATCATTTGCGCAGGCAAAGGCGGTGACAGGTGAGTCGTTGGTGTCGCTGGACGTGTCCAACAACACCTGAGCCGCTTCCGCACCGCCCGCAGCCGTAAACGCAGAGGCTGTCTGGAGCGTGAGCACATCCTCAGGATCAAGGCCGTACGCACGCACGGCATGGCACGCGCCGTCCCAGCGATCCACCGCCTGACGCACCGAAAACGGTCCGTTAATAAAACCAATGCGGCGATGCCCCAGCTCTAGCAGGTGATTAATGGCATGCGATTGTCCGGTGACATCATCCACATCAACGGTGGGAATGCCAGTGATAATGGCGGGGTGGTCGAACAGCACCACCGGAACCTTGAGCTTATGGATCACCCGATCAAGTTCCTCCACCACTGCAGGTGATTGCGTGCCGCAAGGCGTGAGGATAATCCCCCTGGCCTGCATGGATTCGTAGATTCTGAGCAGTTCCAGCTGCCTGCGCGGTTCGCCATTGGAGGAGGCGATGGTCATGATGCAGCCATCGCGCTGGAGGCGCTGGTCAATCCCCTGCGCCGCCTCCATGAAAAACGGGTTGGTGAAATCCAGGATGATCACACCCACGGTGGTGGAGGTGCCTTGGCGCAGTTGACGAGCCGATGCCGAACGCACGAAACCGAGGGAGGTCACGGCGTCATGAACCCGCTGGCGAGTTTCCTCACTGACGCGTTCGGGGTGGTTCAGCACGTGGGACACCGTGCCGACGGATACCCCCGCCGCTTTGGCGACATCGCGCACTGAAGGCCGGGGTTGTTCACCGCTCATGGTCACTGCGGACATTCCCCTTTGCTGTGTCCTCCTTCCCTCTGCCTGGTGTGGCATGTGTGGAAGGTAGGTGATGGAAGATACGTGGGAAAAGTCTACCTCAGCTACCTTTTTTCACCCCGATGCGGGCGTGCACTACCGGGGGTGGCTGTGGGCAGTGCCACAATGTAGCAAACACAGCGACTATTGACACATCAGCTACCCCTTCTTTATGGTTAAGAATGAAACGTTTCAAACAACGAAACGTAGAACTTTCTTCACCATTTCCCCAGCTTAACCGCGCCATCACAACAACGCCGCAGATTTGCGAAACCTGAAAATGAAACGTTTCAACATTCTGCGCTGCAGCAACCTGTGATAGCCAAACCAGACACCCCCGACACCAGCAACAGGACCCCACCATTATGCCTGATCAATCCCCCACCAACCCCCTCACCACCCTCCTGAACACCACCAGCGCCAAAGACCCAGGCCGCGCCTGCTTCCTCCTTCACGTCCGCCCAGAAGCCCTCGAAGAATATGTGGACGTGCATCAACGAGTCTGGGCGGAGATGCGCGACGCCCTCACCACAGCAGGCTGGCGGCACTACTCACTCTTCCTCAACCCCGACACCGGCCTGGTCGTCGGATACTTCGAATCCGACGACACTGCAGCCGCCATGGAAGCCATGGCCGACACAGACGTCAACACCCGCTGGCAAGCAGAGATGCAACGCTACTTCGTCCAGCCAGACGGCGGAACCCCGACCCCCCTTCAGCAGTACTTCTACCTTCCCTAATTCCCGTGAAATAAGGACCACCATCATGTCTCAACCCGCACCAATCACCGGGTGGAAAGCCACCGCTGCGGTGTCCATGTCCAACTACATCGATTCCGGCTCGATCATCGCTATCGCCACATCCCTCGCCTTCTGGGGTGCCGCCTACTTCCCCAACGACGACGGCTCCATTGCCGGCATCCTCGCCGCCTTCAGTTCCAACGCCTTCGGGGCCGCCATCGGTGCTCTGATCGGCGGACCGCTGTGCGACAAGTACGGGCGAAAATTCATCTACACCTACGACCTGCTGGTATACGCGCTCGGCGGTATCATCGTCACCTTTGCTATGAACCTGCCCATGCTGTTCATCGGATTCGTGATTATTGGCCTGGCGGTAGGTGCCTCAGTACCTGCAGGCTGGACCTACATTGCGGAGTTCGCTCCCACTGAGCAACGCGGCCGACACATCGGCGCCACCCAACTGGCCTGGTCTTTTGGCCCCTTCATCGGATTCGGACTGGCCGCCGCGCTAGCACCACTGGGCCTGCTGGGCAGCCGTATTGTCTTCGCGCACCTCGTCGTTATCGCGCTGGTCACCTGGTGGATTCGGCGTGGCCTTCAGGAATCAGAATCCTGGGAGGAATCCAAAGGCGGAGCCCAAGCCAAACCGCCATCAATGTTCGCATCCTTCCGCGCACTATTTAGCCGGAAAGTCAACATCACAGCGCTCATCTTCCTGGCCGCCATCTATACCTTCTGGAACCAGGCGGCCAGCCAAAACGGTATTTTCCTGCCCACCATCCTCAACTCCATGGGCTACGACACCACGCGGTCCGACCTGTTCGCCATGCTCTCCTGGGCTTTTGTGATCATCAGCACCGTGATTTTCATGTACCTGGTGGACCGCGTGTCATATCGCTGGCACTACTTCGCTGGCGGCCTGCTGGCCATCGCCGCGTGGATCCTGCTGGTCTTCGGCCCCTCCGATGCAGCTTGGGTGGCCTTCGGTTACGCCATCATCTGGGGCTTGTCCGCAGGTCCCTCGGCCCAAGCCTTCTACTCCGTGTGGTCACCTGAACTGTTTGCCACCCCATACCGCTCTGGCGCGCAGGGCATCGTCTTCTTCATTGTGCGCATGGCCAGTGGCGCGATTTCCCTCATCTTCCCAGTCATCCTGATGAAGCCCAACGGCCTGCTCATTGACGGTCTGATTCTCATCGGCTTCCTCGTTGCCGCCACACTCATCGGCACCATCTTCGCCCCGCGCACCCAAGGTAAGAGCCTGGAACAGATCGAAATCGAACGCTATGGCACCAAAGTCACCAATACCACTGCGACCCAGTAACCCAGCACACCAGTAAGGATCTTCCACCATGACCACTCTCAACGACTACACCCCCGAAGCCCGTCGCCTCCTTGAGGAACAAACCATCGAACTCCCCTCCTGGGCGTTCGGAAACTCCGGCACACGGTTTAAAGTGTTCACCACCGGCGGCGTGCCACGCACCCCCTACGAAAAACTGGAAGACGCCGCTCAGGTAAACGCCTACACCGGCATCACACCCCGCGTCTCCCTCCATATCCCCTGGGACCGCGTGGACGATTTCGCCGACCTAGCCGCATACGCCACCGACCACGGCGTAACCATCGGGGCGATCAACTCCAACGTCTTCCAGGACGACGACTACAAGCTCGGCTCCCTCTGCCACAGCGACCAGCGCATCCGCGCCAAGGCCATTGACCACCACCGCGAGTGCATTGACATCATGAACCAGACGGGGTCCACCGACCTGAAAATCTGGCTGGCCGACGGCACCAACTACCCCGGGCAGGATTCCATCCGCGCCCGCCAAGACCGCCTCGCCGACTCCCTCCAACAGATCTATGCCGACCTCAGCGAGGGCCAACGCATCATCCTGGAATACAAGTTCTTCGAGCCCGCGTTTTACCACACCGATATTCCCGACTGGGGTACCGCGCTGGTGCACTGCCAGGCACTTGGGTCCAACGCCATGGTGGTTCTGGACACCGGACACCACGCCCCAGGCACCAACATCGAGTTCATTGTTGCCCAGCTCCTGCGCGTCGGACGACTCGGTGCTTTTGACTTCAACTCCCGCTTCTACGCGGACGACGACCTCATGGTCGGTGCCGCCGATCCTTTCCAGCTTTTCCGCATCATGCACGAAATCGTCGCCGTAGGAGCGCTGGACAAAAACTCCGGTGTGAACTTCATGCTGGACCAATGCCACAACCTGGAAGAAAAAATCCCCGGCCAAATTCGCTCGGTGATGAATATCCAGGAAGCCACTGCAAAAGCTCTGCTAGTCGACCACTCCGCCCTTACCGAGGCCCAGCACTCCGGCGATGTACTCGCCGCCAATGCCGTACTCATGGACGCCTACAACACCGACGTACGCGATGCGCTCGCCGAACTGCGGGAAAGCAAGGGACTCGCCGCAAACCCCATGGCCGCTTTTGCGGAATCCGGCTATCTTGACACCATTCGGGCGGCCCGCGCAGGCGGCGAACAAGCAGGTTGGGGGGCTTAACCTCCATGTCCACCCTCCACCTCGCGATCGACCTGGGCGCCTCATCCGGCCGCATCATCGCGGGCACCCTCAGCGGCGGCACGATCACCATGACGGAGATCGCCCGCTTCCGTAACCGCCCAATTGCTTTGCCCACCCGGCGCGGCGACTACCTGTACTGGGACATCCTTGACCTGTGGGAGTCCATTGATCAGGGACTCGCGCGTATCGACGCCCTGACCAGCCTCACTCCGACCAGTATCGGCGTGGACACGTGGGGGGTGGATTACGCCCTCCTTGGGCGCAATGGCGAACTGTTGGCCAATCCGTCTTGCTACCGCTGCCCCCGCACCGACACAGCGCCAGAGCAGTTCTATGCGGACCTAGCCCGGGACGAGCACTACCGCCGGACGGGCATCCAATTCCAGCAGTTCAACACCGTTTTCCAGCTCATCGCAGCTGCTGGAAGCACGTCTCTCCAACATGCCGAACAGGCTCTGCTCATGCCGGACCTGCTCACTTCCTGGCTGGGGGGCGAACCACATACCGACATCACCAACGCCTCCACCACCGCACTCCTGGATCCCGTCACTAGGGATTGGGACGATGCGGTAGGGGCGGTCATCGAGAAGCAAACGGGGCGGCGGCCAGCCGAGCTGTTCGCGCCGCTGGTGGAACCGGGAACCGTGGTGGGCCAGCGACACGACGCGCAGGTAGTGACGGTGGCCTCGCACGACACCGCATCCGCCGTGGTCGCGGTACCCACTGATGCACCCAACCCCTATTTCATTTCCTGCGGCACGTGGTCGTTGGTGGGTGTGGAGCGCACCCAACCCCTCACCAGCGACGCAGCCTGCGCAGCGAACATGACCAACGAACTGGGGTACGGGCGCACTGTTCGTTTCCTGAAAAACATCATGGGTCTGTGGGTGCTCAACGAATGCGCGCACCGCTGGAACGACGCAGACATTCCCACCCTGTGTGCGCAAGCGGCGTCCATTCCTGCTGGTCATTGCGTCATCCCCATCAACGATCATCGCCTGTTTGCTCCCGGCGACATGCCCGCCCGCATCCGCGCGATAGCCGCCGAACAAGGCCAGCCCCAACCACATACCCAGGCGGAGGTGACGCGCTGCATCATTGACTCCTTGGCACTCGCCTATCGACGCGCCCTGCACACCACCGAGGCACTGACTGGCACGCCCCTCAACACGGTGCACATGGTGGGAGGCGGCATCAATAACACGCTGCTGTGCCAGCTCACCGCCGATGCCACGGGCATTCCCGTGGTCGCAGGGCCCACCGAAGGAACCGCTCTGGGCAACTTGGTTGTTCAGGCCGCAGCCACCACGCCCCTCGGCGCCGATCGTGAGGCTGTGCGGGAGATCATCCGCGCCTCCGTCACCACCACCATGTACTACCCACGAAGCGAACAGTTGGCGCTGTGGGACCGCCTCGACGCCACCATTTCCCACTAACAAGGAGAGACCCCCTATGAACCCCACCATCACCGACGCGCTCGCCGATATGGGCGCAGCCGGGCAACGCCTCGATGCCATGCATGCCGTCGAGGCAGGCGCAGGCAACCTTTCCGTTGCACTCCGAGATGTCGATGGACTCGACGAGCTCTTCCCCAATGCCGAACCCGGTGCACCCTTACCGCTGGCCGTACCGGAACTCGCAGGCTACACCATCCTGGTCACAGGGTCCGGGTGCAGGCTCCGTGATGTCGCTCAGCAGCCAACGCGCACCGTCTCAGCCTTCATCATCGACCCCGACGGCACCACCGCAACATGGCGCTACCACCACGACCGCACCTTTGCCCGCCCCACCAGTGAATTCAACTCGCACCTCGCGGTCCATGCGGACCAGATTGGGCGCCGCGGCATTGCCATTCACGCTGTAATTCACGCACAGCCACCCTACTTGGTGCAACTTTCCCACAACGAAGCACTGCGCAACAACACCGACTTCAACAAAGCCCTGTTCAGGTGGGAACCAGAAACCATCGTCCAACTTCCCGACGGTGTGGAAGTCCTAGACTTCATGGTTCCCGGGTCCGATACCCTCATGGAGAACAACGTGCGAGGACTACGCGACCACCGCATGACCATCTGGTCCAAACACGGCATCATGGTGCGTTCCGACGTCTCCCCCCTTGACGCCGTGGACAAAACCGAATACGCCGAAACCGGTGCCATGTACGAAATCCGCAACGCCATGGAAGGCGGACACGGCCAAGGGCTTCTCGACTCCGAAATCATCGCCGTTATCGATGCCTTTGGCGTGGATACCCCCTTTTACCGCTAGCTGCTAGCCCGCGCCGTGCGCCCGTGCCAGCACACGGTGCGCCTGGGCGATCAGCGGGGCGTCCACCATCTCCCCATCCAGCTTGAACGCGCCGGGGTAATGCTGGGACTCATCCACCACTCGCAGAGCCCATTCCACCTGAGCGGGTTCGGGGCGATACGCCCGCCGCACTGTCTCCACCTGTTTCGGGTGAATGCAGGCGCTTCCGGCGAAGCCTGAGCGGGCGGCGTCAACAGCCTCTTCGAACATGCCCTGTTGGTCGTGGAAATCGGCATGCACTGCGTCAATGGTAAATTTTCCAGCAGCAGCAGCGTGAATATGCATCAGAGCGCGCGTCAGGCGCATGGTGTCTCGGTACGGGCCTGGACGGTTATCGGGTGCGCCCTCGTCAGGCATGAACCGGGAATGCGTACCCCCCAGGAGAACGGTCAGGTCTTCCGCACCCCAGAACAACCCCACCACGTCCGGGTGTTCAGCAATGCCCTGTATGCCCACCACCGCTTGGGGTGTTTCTATCATGGCTATGACGTGCAGACCTTCCAGTTCCTTCGGAATGTCCGTGTATACCTTGGGCACCATTACCAGGGAATACGGGGTGGACCGTACCATCTCCACGTCTTCCTTAAATCCTGGATCATCGGGGCCGCACACCCGGACAATCACGCGCGATGGGTCCAGCGATGCCTGGGCAATGTTGTTGCGTGCCACGTCGCGCTCCGCATCGCCCGCGCCGTCCTCTAGGTCAAGGATCACCATGTCCGCGATCGCCGTCGCCTTCGGGAAAATGTCGGGGCGATTTGCGGGTGCGAACAAAATAGCGGGTCCAACAATCAAGTCATCAGGCCGTGAGCGATGCATGGCTCTCCTTCCATCTCATCCACATTATCCCTGGAAAAGCTCCGACGCGTCTATCAACCATTGGTATAGGAGCAGTTAGTGGGCGAAATGCCGCGCACCGGTCAGGTACATGGTCACCCCGGCTTTGTTCGCGGCATCAATAACCTCGGCGTCGCGGATGGAGCCGCCTGGCTGGACCACCGCAGTCACACCGGCATCGGCCAGCACCTCGAACCCATCGGCGAAGGGGAAGAATGCGTCCGAAGCCGCCACGGAACCAGACGCACGTTCCTCATCACCCAAAGTGTTGGCGCGTTTAACAGCGAGTTTTGCAGCATCCACCCGGTTGACCTGACCCATTCCCACACCAACGGTAGCACCGTCACGGGCCAGCAGAATCGCATTGGATTTGACGGCACGAACCGCTCGCCACGCGAATTCCAGTTCTGCCAGCACCTCATTGGATGCAGCGTCACCAGCAACAAGAGTCCAGTTGGCGGGGTTATCACCCTCGGCATCAATCAGATCGCGCTGCTGCACCAGCAGGCCACCAGAGATTTCCCGACGCTCCACCCCTGCGCGCTCAGGGGCCGGTGCTTGGAGGATGCGGATGTTTTTCTTCTGGGCCAGGATGTCCACAGCGCCGTCTTCGTAGCTGGGCGCGATGATCACTTCGGTGAAAATCTCGGCGACGTTGGTGGCCATCTCCACGGTGACTTCGCGGTTGGCGGCGATAACACCACCGAAGGCGGACACGGGGTCGCAGGCATGTGCGCGCTGGTGTGCTGCGGCGATGGACTGGTCGGACACGGCAATGCCGCAGGGGTTGGCGTGTTTAATGATGGCCACGCAGGGACGCTCGTGGTCCCAGGCGGCACGCCACGCGGCATCCGAGTCGGTGTAGTTGTTGTAGCTCATTTCCTTGCCGTGCAGCTGGGTGGCCTGAGCAAGCCCAACAGGAGCGGCCTCGTCACAATACAACGCCGCAGCTTGGTGCGGATTTTCTCCGTAGCGAAGCGGTGTGGACAGCTCGTAGGTGGCACCAATCCAGGCTGGGAATTTTCCGGTGCCCGCCTCAGCGTTATTGCCCAACCAGGTGGCCACGGCGACGTCGTAGGCGGCGGTGTGGCGGAAGGCGTCGACAGCCAGTGCGGTTCGTTCGGCGCGGGTGAAGCCACCAGCGGCGAGGGCGTCGATAACCTCGCCGTAGCGCGCGGGCGCCACGACCACGGCGACGGAGGGGTGGTTTTTGGCGGCGGCGCGCACCATGGAGGGACCGCCAATGTCGATTTGTTCCACACAGGCGTCGAAGTCGGCACCGGAGGCGACGGTCTCAGTGAAGGGATACAGGTTCACCACCACCAATTGGAAGGGCTCGATCTCGAGGTTTGCGAGCTGATCCAGGTGGTCGTGTTTGCGGGTGTCTGCGAGGATTCCGGCATGCACACGCGGGTGGAGGGTTTTCACGCGGCCTTCCAGGCATTCGGGGAATCCGGTGAGCGTTTCCACGGGCGTGACGTTGATGCCCAGGCCCGCGATGGTTGCTGCGGTGGAGCCAGTGGAGACGATCTCCACCCCAGCGGCATCTAGGGCGCGGGCGAGGTCGTCGAGTCCTGTTTTGTCGTAGACGCTGATGAGGGCGCGTTTGATGTTCTTGCGATCACTCTGGTCGGTGCTCATACGGATGCAAACCTTTCATTTTTTAACACACTCACGATGAGTGCCCGCTCCACCTGCTTGATGCGTTCGTGGAGAGTATCTTCCGTGTCGTCAGGCTGGATGACAACGGCTTCCTGCGCAATGATGGGTCCGGTGTCCACGCCCTCATCTACGTAGTGCACGGTCGTTCCCGTGACTTTCACTCCGTGCGCCAGCGCGTCCCGCACGGCATGTGCGCCCGGAAACGACGGCAGTAACGCCGGATGTGTATTAATGACCTTCCCACCAAACACACCCAGAAATTCCGGCCCAAGGATCCGCATAAAACCCGCCGACACCACCAGATCGGGGCGATGCGTATCGACGGCCGCCGCGAGCCTACGGTTCCACTCCTGCCGATCCTCCCCCAATTCCACGACAGTGTGGCTGATTCCTGCAGCCTCCGCGCGTGCGATGGCCTGGCACGGCTGATCAGCGACAACACCAACAACCGTGTAGTGCTTATCCGCCGCGTCAATGATTGCCTGGGCGAGGGTGCCGGTTCCACTGGCCAGAATCACCACTCGCATGGGTGTGTGTTGAGAGGTCACGCCGATGATTTTAATCCCTTTGAGTGAATTCCTGAGTGGATTCCGGCTCTTGGATCTCGGGGTTGCTTTCGGGATCACTTTCAGGGTCTTCGTCTGCGTACTCGTCAACGTCCTCATCTATCTCATGGAGGTCGTCAGAGTCGTCCACTTCTTCTTCTGTTTCTTCTGCAGGGTCCTCTGTCGTTTCTTTATCTGCCCCTTCTTCATCATCCGGGTAGTCCAGATCTTCTGGATCATTCGGGTAATCCGGCTCAGGCGGCAACGGCATCGCTGCCGCACGACGACCCATCATGTTCTGAACCCCAGAGACCAAGAGCCCCACCCCAGACAGCCACGCCACCGCCAGCACCGCAGTCAACCATGTCATGGGGCCGGTCTGGCTATAGACACCCATGCGTCCCGTAATGAGCAGGCACGCAATCAGTGTGTATAGCCCGGTGAACAAGCCGGAGACGATCATCTCAGCAAAGGGCTGATCCGTGCGATCTAGGCGGCCACGCACCCCCCACACAGCCAGCACCACCGGAATGATCAGCAACGCACCGGCAAAGGGGTACACAGTCTGAGGAATCACCACAAACCAAGGCAGCGTCGGAAAGGGAACTGTGTGGGAGCCAAACAACGAGACCCAGGCGTCCCCAAAGTGGTACTCGCCGCCCAACAGCACAGAACTCGACCCGACCATGACGTTTGGGAGGTACAGAAGCGACAGCAGCACCAAACCCGCCGCGCCCACGCCGTGGAAGTTGGAAAACAGTTGCCCCAGCGAACTGGTGTGGGCGGCCATCATGATCACAGACAACAGCAGCCCGGCCACGCTCACTGAGCCCAGGAACTTCAACGCCGTGAAATTCGCGTCCACAATCCACTGCGGCAGGCCGAAACGACGACACAACGCACGCCACAACCTGCTCCCCATACCAATCACCAGCACCAAAACGTGCACCAGCAGTGTGCGCCCTAAGGCAGCCAACAGCGGCGGCGCATCAACCGGGAAGACGGACGCGGCGTCGAGAAGCATGGCCCAGGAGATAAGCGTCAAAGTAAGCGGAAAGCCCAGCGCCAGCCCCACCAGTACATTCAAGTCGGCCAAACTGACCTTATCCTTGACCGCCTTGAACACGCGGTTGCTCAGCACGGCGACGAGGATAAGCGCAGGAAGAATCGGTACGGCAGCGACCACCTGCCCGTCACCCGATAATGGAGAGGCGTTAAACAGCAGCCAGAGCTGGGCAACTGTCGCCGGAAGTGCCACTAATGTCGTGTTCGTAAACATCAAACCTGCTATGGCCAGCATCAACAGGACTGAGACGATAATCACATTAGGTACCACGGTGAAAGGTAGGAAATAGGTAATCCGCCCTTTCAGACTCACCCGATCCGTCTCTTTTTCACGCCCTGATTGCCGCCCCCGACGTGCCTGCGGGACACTTCGCACATCCGAATCTATGCGCCCACGCGAACGCGGACGACGCACCGAACGTGCTTGTGGACTCGACTTTTTACTCACCCCCCACACTCTGCCACGCCAAGCCCACCGCATCGGTGAGGCGCGTCGAAGCCCCCTTCAAAATTGTTCGATACGAGAGGGTTCCAGCGGGGGTAAAGAGGGCTAAAACCACCACCCCCATCAGTAACACTGGCCCCAACTTCGTCGAAAGATCAGAAAAATATTAGGAAACGCAGCGAAACAGGTTGCTGGAAATGTAACAAACCGTTATCGTAAATCCTCGTTAGGTAACAAGATGGTTACAACCGAGAATCATCGAGTTTAGGAACAACGAGGAAGTAGGCTTCATGCAACAGAACGCTAAGCGGAAAACCGGCGGCGCCCACCGCAAGCAGACTGTATCGCCCGCAGCCAAGAGCCGCGTAGCACTGCTCGCAATGGCAACCGGAGCAGTCTCCACCGCAGGAGCAGGTGGAGCTGCAGCGGCACATGCACAGGCGAACACCACCGAGAATCATTCCATCGAGCTGGCAAGCGACGCTTCATCCTCGTCCCTTCCATTGGATGCCGCACCCCAGATCCTCTCAATCTCTGAGTTCAAGCCGGTATCTAACCTCAGCGAACAGCTCACCAAAGCTATCCACTACAACGAAGAGCGCGTCGCAGCCGACGAAGCAGCCCGCGCCCCACAGGTCGCCGCACCAACGCAAGGCACCTTCACCTCCCCCTTCGGCCCCCGCTGGGGCACAATGCACAACGGCATTGACATCGCCAACAACATTGGCACCCCGATCAACGCAGTCATGGACGGAACCGTCATCGACTCCGGCCCAGCCTCCGGCTACGGGCAGTGGATCCGCCTCCGCCATGACGATGGCACTATCACCGTCTACGGCCACATGGAAACCCTTGACGTATCCGTCGGTGAGCACGTGACCGCAGGCCAGAAGATCGCCGGAATGGGCAGCCGTGGCTTCTCCACAGGTTCCCACTTACACTTCGAGGTCCACCCTGGTGGCGGAGGCCCCGTTGACCCGGTTCCGTGGCTCGCAGAGCGAGGCATCTCCGTTTAAGCAGTTCTCCTGCTGTCAGCTAGAAGCTGTTAACTTCCAAAAACACCCAGTCCCATCTCGGTTACAGGGACTGGGTTTTTGGCGTTCTCGCAAGGAGCTGGACTGACCACAAACGGCGTCATTCCCTTGAGAACTTCAGGGCAGCGTGCATTACCCAACCTGCCACCGCTCAGCAAGACGCGCTGCCCAGTCACGGGCGTGGACCAATTCGCCATCCCGCAAAACCGGCGGAGTGCCGGCAACAAGAAAATGCTCAGCGGGAGTATCCACCTGAAAGCCGATACGCTTGAGCTTCTTTACTGATCGCTTCGCAGCAGAACCAAACCACGCACCACCAGGCACAACGGTGTCAAAGGCCGCCGCGCGGACACTGCTACCGTTGCCACGAACTTCTTCCAGCCATTCCAAAAGTCCAGCGCAGTTGTCATACATCCGCGCACCTTCCATGGCCAGCGCTTTCTCACGAGTCGCGGGCGTGGGTAGGCGGCCATTGTGGGTGGGTGCGCCAACAATGACGGCATCGCCATCGGCAAAATCCGTTGGCGCACTCGCGGCACCGTAAAGGACAACATCAAGTTCGGTGGCAATCACTTCACCGATACGTCGAGTGTTACCGAAGAATGATTCGGTAATCACATAGAGAGTCATTCCAGCTACCTCCTTAGGGCATGGGGTACATCACTACCCATCGTCACCCCGAATGAGAGTTACTGTCAATATGAAAGCAACTCTCATTGCGTGTGATGTTTGTTATACTGGACTGCGTGGATGAGCCACCCCTAACACTAAGCCTGCGCGAACAACGACACATTGAGGCGGTGCATCACGTCACCACCATTGCGTTCGAGCTGTTTGAACAGCAGGGATACCAAAACACCACCATCGCGCAAATCGCCAAAGCCGCGAAGATTTCCGAAGCAACGTTTTACCGCTGGTTCGGCACCAAGGAAGGGCTCATCACCACAGATCCGCTGCGCAATCAGGGCGGAAGCATGCTGAAGCTCATTGATCTCGATGACCTCATCGGATCCATTGATCGGATTGCCGCCACCTCGAATTTTTCGGGAATGACCTACATCCTGCAGGAACCGTCTGTCCGCGTAGCCATCAACGCCGAACTTGATGACTACGCCGAACAACTTATCCCTGACCTACAACAACGTGGGCATTCCCCTCTCAAGGCGCGCGTACTCGCGCGGTCACTGGTGTTCGGTGTCTACTTCGGCAGCCTGGAACAGTGGTATCTCGACGGCAGTGTCCGCCCCCTGAGGGATGTGTTTTACGACGCCCTGACCAGCACAGGATTCATGGAACAGCTCACAGCTTCTCCATCGGAAGACCACCAATAAGCATCAACCGGACCGTCCCAGACGAGCCAAAATCAATAACCACGGTCGCGCGCACGCCAGTGCCGTTGACCTCGAGCACGGTACCCAGACCGTATTTTTCGTGGTTCACGCGGTCCCCCACCGCAAGTTTCAGCTCCTTGTTGCGTCCCCCGCCACGCTGGGGGCTGGGGGCGGCGGGTGGCTGCCACGGCCTTGATGAGGCTTGGTAGGAGCTCTCACCCCAGTCGTCCCACTCATTCCAGGACTGGGCTTGTGGTTCCTCTCGACGCCAGTCCACCAGATCGCCGGGTATCTCTTGGAGGAAGCGCGACGGCGGGTTGGTCACAGGATTGCCCCAGGAAGCCCTCATCAGCGCTCTAGAGACGTACAAACGCCGTTGGGCACGCGTTATACCCACATATGCTAAACGGCGCTCCTCGGCGAGCTCACGCGGGTTTCCCAGCGCACGCAGATGCGGGAACTGACCGTCCTCCCATCCAGTGAGGAACACGATGGGAAACTCCAACCCTTTCGCCGTGTGCAAGGTCATGAGGGTCACCACACCCTGATCGTTGTCGGGAAGCTGATCCGCGTCCGCGACTAGAGATACGCGTTCCAGAAACGCCTGAAGGCTCCCGGGTTCCGGCTCCCCCGTATCCTGCTGCTGCTCATCGTCCGCGTAGGCCAGCATGGTGGCCACATCGGAGGTGAATTCCCTAGCGACGGAGACCAGCTCGTTGAGGTTATCCAGACGGGTGCCATCTTGCGGGTCGTTGGATACCTCCAGTTCGCTGCGGTACCCAGTCACGTCCAAAATCGACGACACGATCGCCCCCAGGTCCGGCAAGTTTGTGTCTTCATTGATGGAGGTCTGCGCGATAAAACGCAGGCCGTCCATCATGTCCACGAACTTTGCCACGGCGTTTTTGGCGCGGGTGCCTAGCATGCTGACCTTGCCGTTCGCGGCGTCGATAAGCGCAGAACCGAAGCTCATGCCATTGGTGTCGGCGTGCAAGGCAATGAAGGCTTGCGCGCGGTCCCCGATACCGCGGCGCGGGGTGTTAATGATGCGCCGCAGCGACACACTGTCGTCTGGGTTATCCAGTACACGCAGGTAGGCCACAATGTCGCGGATTTCCTTGCGCTCGTAGAAGCGGGTGCCGCCCACAACTTTGTACGGAATGCCCGTACGAATGAACACATCTTCCAGCGCCCGGGAGGAATTATTCGTGCGGTACATCACTGCAATGTCGCTAAACGACGCCCCGTCATCGGCAAGGTTGTCAATTTCCTGGGCAATAAAACGCGCCTCGTCCTGCTCGTTATCCGCCACATAGCCGACCAGCTTCTCCCCGTCCCCTAGGGCAGTCCATAGCCGTTTATCCCGACGTCCCTCGTTCTGGGCAATCACCGCGTTCGCAGCGGAAAGAATGTTCTGTGTCGAACGGTAATTCTGCTCCAGAAGAATCGTGCGCGCCTGTGGGTAGTCCCGCTCGAATTCCTCAATGTTGCGGATCGTCGCACCACGGAAAGCGTAAATGGACTGGTCTGCGTCACCCACCACGCACAATTCGCTCGGGGGCGCCGCATAAGGATCGTCCGTGGGCTTACCCACCAGCGTTGACACCAGCATGTACTGGGCGTGGTTGGTGTCCTGGTACTCGTCAATGAGGACGTGGCGGAAGCGGCGTCGATAATGCTCTGCCACCTCAGGGTGCCGCTGGAAGATACCCACCACTTCGCCGATGAGGTCGTCAAAATCCACGGCGTTGGCGCGGCGCAACTGCGCCTGATAATCGGCGTAGACCTTGGCCACCACCACCTCGAACTCGTTGCGGGTTTTCTCCGCCTCGGTGGCAGCATCCTGCGGCGAGACCAACTCATTCTTCAAATTGGAAATAGCCGTGGCCAAGGAACGCGCAGTGAACTTTTTCAGATCCAGCTGCATATCCTTGGCAATCTGCGCGAGCAGTCGCCGGGAATCGTCCGAATCATAGATGGAAAAATTAGTGTTCAAGCCGGGGATCATGCTCGCATGCTGACGCAGGATCCTTACACACGTCGAGTGGAAAGTGGACACCCACATGCGTTCTGCAACCGGACCCACCACATCCATGACACGTTCCCGCATTTCCGCAGCGGCTTTATTCGTAAATGTGATCGCCAAAATCTGGCCCGGATGCACCCCACGGTGCTGCAGCAAATACGCGATCCGGCGGGTCAATACCGCTGTTTTCCCAGAGCCGGCACCTGCCACGATCAGCAACGGCACACCGGTATGCTCCACAGCTTCTTTCTGTTGCGGATTCAACCCCGCAGTGAGATCACGCGAATTTTCCATAGTGATTACTAACCTACAGGGTGCGTCAGACATCATGGCAGAATATGGACCATGCCCGAAAACTTTGAGATCCGCATGCCGTCCGGCACCGATGACCCCCTGTCTGATGCGGAAATCCAGCGGTACCGGGAAGAAATCAACCGGCTGGACCGCGAAATCTTGGATGCTGTGAAACGCCGCAGCGACATCTCCAAAGCCATCGGAAAGACACGCATGGGCTCAGGCGGCACCCGGCTGGTCTACACGCGAGAGCTAGCCATTATCAACCAGTTCCGCGAAGAACTCGGCGAAGAAGGCCCCGCCCTGGCAAACATTCTCCTGCGTTTAGGACGCGGACGCTTAGGCTAGCTGGGCTTGGGGTCGCGCAGCTTGGGCTAGCGGGGCGGAATGGAAATCAGCTTGGTTTCCAGGAATTCGCGAATCCCCTCGAAACCGCCCTCGCGGCCGACACCCGACTCCTTCACACCGCCAAACGGGGCTGCCGGATCGGACAGCGCCCCCTTGTTGATGGACACCATGCCCACCTCCAGAGACTCCGCCACGTTCAGCGCGCGCTCCAAGGATTCACTGAACACGTAGGCCGCCAGGCCAAAGTGAGTGTCGTTAGCCAGGCGAATCGCCTCCGCATCGGTGCTAAAGGTCTGAATCGCCACTACTGGGCCGAAAATCTCCTCCTTGGCAATCCTGGACTCAGCTGGAACCTCCGTGAGCACTGTGGCGGGGTAAAACGACCCCTCCCCTTCCTCACGAATCCCGCCCAGGCATAGGGTCGCGCCTGCGACAATCGCATCGTCGACGAGTTCCGCCACCGAATCCACCTGATCCGGCCCGGACAGTGCACCCAACGTTACGCCGTCCTCGTAACCCGGCCCCATGGTGAAGCTCTTCATCTGCTCCACCACAGCGGGCACGAACTCATCCACCAGGGACTCGTGCACCAGGAAGCGGTTCGCCGCGATACACACCTGTCCCGCGCCGCGCATCTTCGCCACCGCAACCTCGCGTGCGGCGAGGTCCACCGCGGCGTCGTCAAGCACAATGTACGGCGCGTTACCGCCGAGCTCCAGGCTGACGCGCGTGGTGTGCTGGGCGGCCTTCGCAGCGAGCTGCTGCCCCACCCCCGTCGAGCCGGTGAAGGTGAGCTTGCGCAGGCGTGGATCATCCAGCAGATCCGAAATCACTGAAGCATTGGCCGTGGGCAGCACGCTGAGCACTCCGTCCGGCAGGCCCGACTCCCGGAGAACCACCGCAAGATACAACATGGTCAGCGGGGTTTTCGATGCCGGTTTCACAATCGCCGTGCAGCCCGCCGCCAACGCTGGGGCAAGCTTGCGAGCGCCCATCGCCAGCGGGAAATTCCACGGCGTCACTGCAAGCACCGGACCCACCGGCTGCTGAGTCACTAGGAAGCGCGCATTATCGGTGGGGCTGGGGCGGAAATCACCGCGAACCCGCACCGCCTCCTCCGCAAACCAACGGAAAAACTCGGCAGCGTACGCCACCTCAGCCTGGCAATCCGGCAAAGCGCGACCCAACTCTAAACTCTGAAGCAGCGACAACTCCGACGTAACATCCAGCAATAGCTCGTACGTACGGTATAGAATCTCCGAACGCTCCCGCGTGGACATAGCCGCCCACTCTGCCTGCTTATCGACGGCCATGTCTAACGCCCGGCGCGCATCCTCCGCCGTGGCCGACGCTACCTGGGCTAACTCCGCGCCCGTTGACGGGTTATACACCGCAAACGTGCCGCCATCAGAGGCGTCGGTGTAGTCGCCGTTCATAAAGAGCCCCGTTGGGGTGTAGCTCATCAAATAATCGATGCGCTCCTGCACACTCTGCACACCCGCAGTCTGCGAGGGCGCGGCATGCATACCGTGCGAATGGGTTGTGTGTTCTTGGGTGTTGTGCGCTTGGGTTTGTTCTTGGGTGTTTAGCTCTGTCATGGCTACCACTATGCCAGCAAAACTAACTATTGTGATTATGGGGTCGGTGTGTGTCTGCTGTATGTCTTAGGTATCAAATTAAGTGACGTACTCCCCAGGCGCGCGTGTGTGAGATTGACTAACGTGGAAGAGGTTAATACCCATTTCATAGATAGTTTCTTAAGGAGAAAACATGGCATCCGACATCACCTCCACTACCCAGTGGAAAGCGTTGGAAAACCACCACAATTCGCTACGGGAAGTAACACTGCGCGAGCTTTTCGACGCCGACCCCTCCCGCGCCTCCACACTCACCTTCAACGCTGCGGGTTTGCATGTTGACCTCTCTAAAAACCGCGTGAACGATGAAACCCTGGCGCTGCTCATTGACCTTGCCAACGCCGCTGGGCTCAAAGAAAAAACGGAAGCCATGTTCACCGGCGCCCACCTCAACAACACCGAGGATCGTGCCGTACTACACACCGCGCTGCGGCTACCCGTGGAGGAAGACCTAGTAGTGGACAGCCAAGACGTCGCTGCTGACGTGCACGACGTGCTTGGGCGGATGCGTGATTTTGCTCATGCCCTGCGCTCCGGCGACTGGCTGGGACACACCGGGCACACCATCAAAACAATCGTCAACATTGGTATCGGCGGCTCCGATCTCGGCCCCGCGATGGCGACGCTTGCCCTGCGGGAATACGCCACCGCTGGAATTACCGCCCGCTTTGTTTCCAACGTTGACCCAGCAGACTTGGTGAGCAAACTTGACGGCCTAGACCCTGGCTCCACGTTGTTTGTGGTGGCATCCAAGACCTTCACCACCCAGGAAACCCTGGCCAATGCCACTGCTGCACGGCGCTGGCTTCTTGATGCCTTCGATGGCGACCAGGCCGCCGTGGCCAAGCACTTCGTCGCCGTCTCCACCAACGCCGAGAAAGTCGCCGAATTTGGCATAGACACCAACAACATGTTCGGCTTTTGGAACTGGGTGGGCGGCCGCTACTCCGTCGATTCGGCTATCGGGCTCTCGCTCATGGCTGTGATCGGCCCCCTGGACTTTATGCGCTTCCTCGACGGCTTCCACGCCATGGACGAGCACTTCCGCACCACCCCGCTTGAAAAAAACGTGCCCGCACTCATGGGTCTGCTGGGAATCTGGTACACCGACTTCTTCGACGCACAAACCCACGCTGTGCTGCCTTATTCCCAGGACCTCGCACGCTTCCCCGCCTATCTGCAGCAACTCACCATGGAATCCAACGGCAAATCCGTCCGCCACGACGGAACCGCCGTCACTTGCGACACTGGCGAAATCTACTGGGGCGAACCGGGGACCAACGGGCAACACGCCTTCTTCCAGCTCATGCACCAAGGAACCAGGCTCATCCCAGCCGACTTCATCGGGTTTGCCCGGCCTAAAACCGATCTGGCAACCGCCGACGGCACAGGCAGCATGCACGACCTGCTCATGAGCAACTTCTTCGCACAAACCAAAGTCCTCGCCTTTGGCAAAAACGCGGTAGAAATCTCCGGCGAAGGCGTGCCTGTGGACCTGATCAACCACAAAGTCATGCCCGGCAACCGCCCCTCCACCACCATCCTCGCACAAGAACTCACCCCGTTTGTGCTGGGCGCACTCATCGCGCTCTACGAGCACATTACCTTCGTGCAAGGCGTGGTGTGGGACATCAACTCCTTCGACCAGTGGGGCGTGGAACTCGGTAAAAAGCAAGCCAACGACCTGCTCCCCGCCGTGACTGGCGCAGCAGCGCCTGAATCAGGTGATCCGTCCACCGATTCTTTGATCGAGTGGTACCGCGCCAACCGGTAGGTTTGGTTCTTTTGGGGTTTCTGGGAGTTTGGTAGATCATGGCGCAGGGGTGGCTGCCAATGATCTACCAAACTCCCGCTTTTCACTGGTCGAACGTGCAGTTTGATAGATCATGGCAAGCATGAAAAGTGTGCTTATCCCCAGGCCACAAAAGGGGGTGTTTTCGTGCTTGAGCATAAGCACACTGTGCGGGGCTTAGCATTTTTACACCGTTTGCATCTAAGTATGTATACGTCCAGGCAACAAAAAACGCATTTTCGGACCTAACGGTATACACATTTCACACACCACCCAGCGCCCCAAGCCACAACACTTTCCATCTCGGGGGTAGATCAATCCAGCACCCCATTTTTACGCGAGTCTGCTACCTTTTCAGAATGCAGCATTTCGGCAGTTCAGGCTAACAAAGAAATTTATATAGCAATATAGCTACAGTCGGCACGCGGCCGCGCGGTTTGGGGGACATGTTCGTTGTGTAAACTGTCCATGGTCGGAAAAACGGTTGGGAAAAACAACATGCGCGTAACGCAGGGCAATCAAAGCGAGGGAGCAGACAGTGGGTAAAGTAAAGAGCCTTGACTTGTACCTTTCTGGACAGTTTGCTGCTTACGTCTCTCGCGACGCTAATGGCGAATGCCTACTTCAATATTCAGATGAATGGCTTGCCAACCCAGATGCTTATCCTTTTTCTTTAAGTTTGCCTTTGCAAGCAGATCCGCATACCACCACAAATATAGAATACATTTTACAGGGTTTGCTACCGGAGAATAAGAAGCTCCTGTCTGATTGGGGTCGGCGCTATAACATTGTCAACGCCAATGATGCTTTTGAGGTTCTTGGCCATATGGGCGAGGACATTGCCGGCGCAGCACAATTTGTTCGCACAGGTAACATCCCTGGTTTTGATGATTTTTCCCATCCGCTCAGCGACCGCGACGTGGAAACCCTCATTGCATCGGTGCGGGAATTCGGCGGTGCACTCCCCTCACATCGTGTGATTCCCCGCGCTACCCTCTCGGGGGCGCACGAGAAGATTGCGCTGGCCTACCACGACAAGCAATGGTTCTTGCCTGATGGGACCACCCCGTCTACTCATATTTTTAAACCTGCATCGATGCAGTTTCGGGACATTGATCGCCTTGAAGCTGCGATCATGACGGCGGCACGCACCATCGGAATCAATACGGCGACGGCCGGGTTGGTGGGCGTCGGCAGTGAGCGCGCGTACGTGACGGCACGATTTGACCGCACCATGCTGCCGGAAGGAACTCTCCGTATCCATCAAGAAGACATCATTCAGGCATGGGGTCTGAGCCCTGAGAAGAAATACCAGAAGGCGGGCGGGCCGTCGTTAAGCGACTATGTGCGGTTCCTGCGTGAGCATTCCAGCAACGCCGAGGAGGATGTGCAGGCGCTGGTGCGGCAGGCAGCGTTCAACGTGGCGATCGGCAACGGTGACGCGCACGGAAAGAACCATTCGCTGCTGATCAAACCGGGCGGCGAGGTTCGGCTAGCCCCCGCATACGACCTCATTTCCGTGGCACCGTACCCCAGCTACAGTCAAGAACTTGCACTGTCTATTGGCACGAATTTTAACTTCCGCACCGTCACCATGAGCGACTGGAAGCAGTTTGCCACCGACGCCGGGCTTGAGGCTGACTGGGTGCTGGAAGAAGTAACCACCATCTGGAAAGGCGCTCCCGAGCTCATCCTCCAGGAAATCCAGGACCACAAGGCACCCGCACGCATCTTCAACCCCGTGGCCCAGCTATTCGACACGCTACCCGGACGGCTTTAGGTGGCGTCCAGGAGGCAGTCCGTCTAACGTGAGCTGACAATCTCCTTGCCGAACGGAAAGCACGTCACCGGGATCATCTTCAGGTTCGCAATGGCCAGCGGAATGCCAATGATGGTGACGGCCTGCGCCGCCGCCGTAGCGATATGCCCCGCAGCCAGCCACAAGCCCGCTACAAAGAACCACATCACGTTACTGAGGCCGCTCATCGCGCCCGCACCCGGCTTCTCCACCACCGTGCGCCCAAACGGCCACAGCGCGTAATTAGCCATGCGGAACGATGCCACACCTGCCGGAATGGTCACCACCAGAACGCACGCCAGCAGCCCGAAGAAAAAATACCCCAACGACAGCCAAATCCCGCCGGTGATCACCCAGATAATATTCAATAGCGTTCGCATACCCCTCCAGTGTAGCTACATCACAAAACCCGGGGCTGGCACGCCGGACACCACCAGATGATGCGCTCCAACTCCCCCTCGTCACCACCCTTATCGACGCCGCCCAACTCGCCTTTTACAATCAGCGTCCCGCATCGACGGCACGGTCTGTTATTCCGGCCAAACACGTAGCCGTTCTCCCCGGCGCGTCGCACCCCCGTGGTCACGCGAATAGGTGAATTACGGTTCGCCCACATGACTCGACGCACGATGTCCACGATCTTTGGCACATCCGTGTGAGCAACCGGCGTGGCAGGGTGCACGCCCGCAATGAAACACACCTCCGCGCGATACTCATTTCCCACTCCCGCCAGATTCCGCTGATCCAACAACGCCGTGCCAATCGGGCGCTCTGTCCTGGCGAGAATCCGCTTTGTCGCTTCCTCCGGATTCCAGTTCTCCCCCAGCACATCCGGCCCCAAATGAGCGATCCGATCTGGGTAATCACGCAGCGAAAACACGCGCACAAAACCCAGCTCAAACCCGACCGCCTCAATCGGACGCGGGTGCGGAGTGCCATCCACAGCCAACACCACGCGAGCCTTATAGCCAGGCTTCTTCCACCTATCACCCTTGAGATGAAACGACCACGTGCCCTCCATTTTCAGGTGCGTATGCAGAACCTGCTCCCCCAGCTGCATAAACAAATGCTTGCCGTATGGCCAGATGCGCTCGACGGTCTCTCCTGTGAACGTGGTGGTAGCCACCGAGGCTACCCGCAGGTCCGTATGCAGCACTTCCCGGCCCACCAGGAACTGCATCCTGGACGCCAACTGAAATACCGAATCGCCTTCAGGCATGGTGGCTATTGTGCCATAGGGGATGGGGGTTCAATATTTCCCCGTAATGTTTGCTTATCAAACTGTCCTGTTCAAGCCCCAAAAACGACAGTTTGATAAGCAAACACTACGCCACACCCCTAATCCCCCAGCTCAGCCAATGCCTCACCCAGCGACCGACCCCCAATGCCACTGGCTCCAGCACCGCCACGCGAACCAGTACTCCCGGCTCCCCCGATGCTCACGCCGCGTGGGGTGATGTGCGCTCCAGCGGCGCGGAATTCGGCAAGCAGGGCGGACTCCAAAACAGGGTCGCCGTTGACTTTCTCCACCGTGATTCTGCTGGTCATGCCCCGCGCAATCGCATCGCCCAAAGCGTGCACGACAAGCCCCACGCAGTCCTCGCCAAGGAGAGTGAGGGTGCGTCCGCCGCGCGTGAGGTGGGCGATAGGCTGGGCGTCGTTAAGCACAACCAGTGCCCCAGCACCACGAGTAAGACGAGCACCATCATCGGGCCACGGCAAGCTGGCACCGTAGGGATTGGCGGGGTCAGCGGCGGCGAGAACCACCACGCCACATGGCGCAGAGGCGCGTTCGATACCGCGCAGGCGGTCCACCACGGCGGGCGTGGAAAACTGCGCGGCTCCCAGAGCGTCGATAAGGTAGCCGCGGGTGGCTTTGCCAGATTCCTCAAACCCGGCGAGAACCTTGTAGGCGAGGGCGAACCCACCGATGGTGTCTTCGGCAACCACGCTGCCACGAGTGACCACGCCGTAGCGTTCCAGCCATGCCTCACCGTGGGCGATGGAGCGGTGGGTGGCGTCGGTGGCAGGAGTGACAGCCAGCGACCAGCGCCCCAGCATGTCGGGCGGCGTAGGGTTATTGCGCACAGGGCCGAAACTGGTGCGTCCCCGGCGAAGTCTGCCGCGCACGGGGCGTCGTTTCGCGCGGTGCGCGGACTTTCCTGACGTACCTGCGGCGAGGCGCGCACGAATCGGCCCGAAGCCATCCGGGGTGACCATACCCATCTCCACGAGTTCCCACAGCGTGTCCTGTAGTTCGGTGGCCTGCATCGTACCCGGCACGACGAGCCCGCCGCCAACGTCGCTGAGCAGTTCGGGAAAGTAGAATCCGCCGCCGCGCGCCAGCAGATCCACCACCGCTTGCTGAGTGGGTGTGAGTGTGACGTCCACAATCGGCGCGAGTTCGGCGGCATAGTCGCTGGGCAGCAGCATGATCCAGGGATCGCGCGCCCCGGCTTTGCCCGCACCAACGATGCTGACCTCGCCGCTGGTGGTGAGTTCGTCCAGCATGGTGGGCTGGTAGCCCGCCACCCGCGTCGGAAAAATCCAGGATTCCCACGCACTGGCAGGCAGCCGCACACCCGCCAACTGCTCCACCACAGCAAACACACCGTCGGCACCCTGCAGTTCGGGGCGCTGCCCTACCTCCGCAATACCGTGCCACTGCTGCAGGAACCGCGCGTAGGTGTGTTGGCTCACCGGCTCGGCCTGCTCCCGCGCCCGCGCCAAACTCCGCAGACGAATGGTCCGCAGCACATCCTTTGCGCAATACTCCTGCGTATCGACGCCCTGCCGATACCTCCCCTCTACCACAATCCCGGCGCGTGCCGCCTCCCGGACGATGGTGTGCGCGGTGCCCACGCCAAGGCCAAAAGCCTCTGCCACGTCGCTGACGATGAACGGCCCACGGGTTTTGGCGAAGCGATGAATTAGCTGTTCCAAGGCGTCATCCACGAAATGCGTGGGTGCCGAAACCCCAGGCGGGACGGGGATTCCCAGGGCGTCGCGAAGCAACGGAGCATCCGTGCTGATGGCGGCGTGCTCCCGCCCGGCAATACGTACCTGCATCACGCGATTACCAAGGGTGTGCAGGGCGGCGAAGGGCTCGTCGAAGGCACAGTGCGCGGGCAGGTCATCGTAGGGAATCGGACCGATAACCCGCAGTACGTCCGCAAGCTCTTCAGCAGTGCGGGCCTGGCGACCGGGAAGGGTTCGCTGCAGCTCGGAGTGCGTTTGTTCGATCACGTCCGGGTCGAGCAGTTCCCGGAGCTCCACCGTGCCTAGCAGCTTGGCCAACAGCGCCGGGTCCAGAGCCAAAGCGGCGGCGCGCTTCTCCGCGAGGGGACTGTCGCCCTCATACAGGAACGCGCCTGTGTAATTAAACAGCAACGAGGAGGAAAAAGGGCTGGGTTGCTCCACCGTCACCTCAGCCACCTGAACACGGCGTTCCTGCAGGTCTCGACACAGATACTTCAAGGCTGGAAGGTCATACACGTCCTGAAGACATTCCCGCACCGTCTCCAAAATGACGGGAAACGAGGGGTACTTCCGGGCAATATCCAACAGCTGCGCTGCGCGTTGACGCTGTTGCCAGAGCGGCGCGCGCTTGCCCGGATTCCGGCGCGGCAACAACAACGCACGGGCGGCGCACTCCCGGAACCGGGACGCAAACAAGGCCGAATTACCCACCTGCTCCGCCACGATCTGCTCAATATCCCCTGGGTCGAACATCACCAGCTCGGTGCCCGGCGGGGATTCCCCCTCGGGGAGGCGCAACACAATACCATCGTCACCAGCGACAGGCTGCGCGTCAATCCCCGTCTGCTCCGCGATACGCGCGCCAATGGCCAGCGCCCACGCGGCATTCACACCCCGCCCATACGGGGAATGCAGCACCACGCGCCAATCCCCCAGCTCATCCTTGAAACGCTCCAGCACCAGGGTCTTCTCGTCTGGGACCACCCCGGTGGCCTCCTGTTGCTGCTGCACATAATTCACCAGGTTGGCGCGCGCATTATCGCTGAAAGCCGCCACTCGCGCCGGGTCGGCAGCTAGTTCGCGGCGAAACCTACCCACGGCTTTGCCCAGTTCGGCGGGTCGACCCAACCCGTCCCCGTTCCAGAAGGGCAGACGGCCCGTATGCCCCGGCGCGGGTGAGACCAGCACCTGGTCGCGGGTGATATCTTCCACCCGCCAGCTCGTGGCCCCCAGCGTGAAGATGTCGCCCACGCGGGATTCGTGCACCATCTCCTCGTCCAACTCACCAACACGGCGTGGGGCTTTCGTGTCCTCCGAGCCGATGAGGAACACCCCGAACATGCCACGGTCAGGAATGGTTCCGCCGCTGGTCACCGCCACCCGCTGCGCGCCTGGGCGCGCGGAAAGCATGCCGGTGATGCGGTCGAACACGATGCGGGGTTTGAGCTCAGCAAAATCCGTTGAGGGGTACACGCCGCTGGCTAGGTCAATGACAGCATCGAAGACGTCGCGGTCCAGGGTTTTATACGGGTAGGCGCGACGGACCGTCTCGTACCAGGTGTCCACGTGAATATCGGCTGTGACGGTGGCAGCGATGGTCTGCTGCACCAGCACATCGAGAGGGTTGGAGGGTACTTTCAGTTCCTCAATCTTCCCCTCCAGCATGCGCTCCACCGTTACGGCGGTTTGCAACAGGTCACTGCGGTTTTTCGGATGCAGCACACCTGTTGACACCGCGCCCACCGTGTGACCAGCACGCCCCACACGTTGGAGGGCGCTGGCCACTGATGGCGGAGATTCCACCTGTATCACCAGGTCCACCGCGCCCATGTCAATGCCCAGCTCCAGCGAGGAGGTGGCCACCACGCATTTCAGCTCCCCCGACTTCAGCATCTGTTCCGTGAGTGCGCGCTCGTCCTTGCTTACTGATCCGTGGTGCGCCCGCGCGATCACCACCGGGGCCTTCCCTGCCACGTCCGCTGAGGACATCATCTGCGCCGGGTCTCGACGCCGCTGCGGCGACAATGACTCCGGGTCATGCTCCGCCGCCCACAACTCATTCAACCTGCTGGTCAGGCGCTCCGCCGTGCGGCGGGCATTGACGAACAGCAGCGTCGAATGTGCTGCCATGATCTGCGCGTACACGTCCTGCTCAACGAACGGCCAAATAGACTTTTGTGTTGGCAGCGCCGACTCCTCCAGGGGACTCGGGCCGGAAAGCCCCAAAGGATCATCGATCACCGCCTCCCCGATGGTTGAGCCAATCTCTGGGGTGGGCAGATCCGACATGTCCTCCACTGGCACCCGCACATCCAAGGCCCACTTCTTCTCTGCGGGCGGATTAATGATCCGTACCTCGCGGTTGCCGCCCAAAAACTCCGCCACCCGCTCCAACGGGCGGACAGTTGCCGACAGGCCGATACGCTGCGGCGGAGTTGTAGTGATGCGTTCCAGTCGTTCCAGGCTCAGCGCCAGGTGAGCACCGCGCTTCGTGCCCGCAATGGCGTGGATCTCATCGATTATCACCGTATCCACATCCACCAGAATGTCACCCGCCTTGGACGTCAACATCAAATACAGGCTCTCCGGAGTGGTGATCAAAATATCCGGCGGCTGGCGCACCTGCCTGCTGCGCTCAGCGCTCGTCGTATCCCCCGATCGCACACCAACTCGCACCTCCGGCACTGGCTGCCCCAAACGCTCCCCTGTGCGCCCGATACCCAACAGCGGCGCACGCAGGTTATTCTCCACATCCACGCCCAACGCCTTCAAGGGCGACACATACAGAACCCGCACACCAGTGCCCTTGCGTGACGACGCCGCGGTAGGAGGGGCGTCGATAAGCGATAACTGCCCCGGTGCCGACACCAGAGAATTCAATGCCCACAAAAACGCCGCCAGCGTCTTACCCGAACCAGTCGGAGCGACCACCAATGCGTGCTCACCAGCAGAAATAGCCTCCCAGGCCTCCTGCTGAACTGGAGTCGGGGCGGCGAAAACACCCCGAAACCACTCGGCCACTGGAGGGCAAAAACGAGCAAGCACACTGTCAGCCATACCTCCATACAACCAAACAACTAGGATTTAAGTTATGACTGTTCACTTTGACGACTCCATCCTCACCCGACGCCTCGCGCAAGGCACCGGCGAAATCCTCAAAGGTGTTCGAAACGTTGGCCTCCTCCGCGGCCGCAACCTCGGTGAGGCTGGTGACGACCTCGCCCAAAGCTGGATCGCACGCGTCCTCGAACAAGACCGACCCGACGACGGATTCCTTTCCGAAGAAGCCGCCGACAACCCCGCGCGCCTCGGCAAAAACCGCGTCTGGATTATCGACCCCCTTGACGGCACCAAAGAATTCGCCACCGGGCGGCAAGACTGGGCCGTACACATCGCCCTCGTTGAAAACGGCCTCCCCATTACCGCCGCCGTCGGCCTGCCCGACCTCGGCGTAGTCTTCCACTCCGATGACGTCAAAGCCGTCCTCGGGCCACTCTCCCGCAACATCGTTGTGTCCCACAACCGTGCGCCCGCCGTCGCGCACCACATCGCCGACAAGTTCGGCTTTGAGACCACCAAAATGGGATCCGCCGGCGCTAAAGCCATGCACGTTCTCCTCGGCGATGCCGACGCCTACGTCCACGCAGGTGGACAATACGAGTGGGACAGCGCTGCTCCTGTGGGAGTCTGCACCGCCGCCGGGCTGCACTGCTCTCGCCTCGACGGATCTCCCCTCACTTACAACAACAAAGACACCTACCTGCCTGATATCCTCATCTGCCGACCCGAACTCGCTGACGACATGCTAGAGGCAGCTGCGGGATTCCTGGAAGAGAACGGGAGTTACTAGGGGCTGTTGGGTGGCAGTTTGATAGACCATCGCTTCCCGGCGCACAGTATGCTTATGCTCAAGCATGAAAATGGGGTGTTTTACAGCTTGGGGATAAGCATATTTTCCATGCGTGTCATATGAGTCCACTGCCAGGTACGAAAACAGGGCGTTTCCATACCTGACGGTAGACCTTTTTCTATGCAAAAGTTTGCACTGGCAGTGTTCAAGTGCTTGCGCTACAGAGTGTATGTTGCCACGACAATAACCTCCCATGCCCTTCCACGGAACCCGTACGAGCATCTGTACACTATTGTCCATGACTGGCGTGGCCACACCCTACGAAGACCTCCTCCGCACCATCCTTGAACACGGAACCCACAAAGACGACCGCACCGGCACCGGCACAACCAGCCTGTTCGGGCAGCAAATCCGCTTTGATCTTCAGCACTCCTTCCCACTGATCACCACCAAAAAAGTGCACGTCAAGTCCATTGTGGGGGAACTGTTATGGTTCCTGCGCGGCGATTCAAACATCTCCTTCCTCCACGAACACGGCATCACCATTTGGGACGAATGGGCATCCCCCGACGGCGAACTCGGCCCCGTTTACGGTGTGCAATGGCGCAGCTGGCCCACTCCCAACGGCGGGCACATTGACCAAATCGCAGGAGCGCTGGACATGCTGAAAAACAACCCCGACTCGCGCCGCAACATCGTCTCCGCCTGGAACGTCTCCGAGATCGACAACATGGCGCTGCCGCCCTGCCACCTACTTTTCCAGCTGTACGTAGCGGACGGGACGCTGTCCTGCCAGCTCTATCAGCGCAGCGCTGACATGTTCCTTGGGGTACCGTTCAACATCGCCTCCTACTCGCTACTCACGCACATGTTTGCGCAGCAAGCAGGGTTAAAAGTCGGCGAATTCATTTGGACGGGCGGCGACTGCCACATCTACGACAACCACCGCGAACAGGTCAAACTTCAGCTCAGCCGCGAACCCCGCCCCTACCCGCAACTAGAACTCAGAAAAGCCGACAGCATGTTTGAGTACACCTTCGACGACATCACCTTCACAGGCTACGATCCACACCCCGTCATCCGCGCACAGGTCGCCGTCTAATGCTCCGCGCCATCTGGGCTCAAACCCACGACCGCGTCATCGGCAACGGCCACGACATGCCTTGGTACCTGCCTGAAGACCTAGCACACTTCAAAAACACCACGCTCGACCACCCCATCATCATGGGCCGCGCCACGTGGGAATCACTTCCCCGCCGCCCCCTGCCCGGCCGTGACAATATCATCCTATCCACCCGCCCGCCTGGCGACTGGTCCACCGGCGCCACCGTGACCACAGAGCCCCCACAAGACGGCTGGATCATCGGCGGTGGCCAAGTCTACGCCAGCACACTCCCTCTGGTTGATGCCATCACCATGACACTTATCGACGCCCACCTGGCCCCTCACCTTGGTAACCGTGCTGTTTTCGCACCTGACATCACAGGCGAATTCACCATCGAATCAGAAACCGACTGGCTCACCTCCGAACGTGGGATTATTCGCAGTGACGATGGTGTTGACTCTAGTGGCGTCGGCGGCAAAAAGACGCCACTACGGTACAAATACATCACCTATGTAAGGACTTAAACAATGAATGAACTCACCCTCTACACCACCACCTGGTGCCCCTTCTGCCAACGCCTGACTAGCGATCTTGATGCCGCTGGAGTCACCTACGTCAACATTGACGTTGACGAAGACGAAGCCGCAGGCGAGTGGGTCAAATCCGTCAACGACGGCAACCGCATCGTCCCCACCGTCAAATACCCCGACGGCAGCCACGCCACCAACCCCCGCGCCCGAGCTGTCATGCGCAAACTTGACGAGCTTGCGGGATAAAAGGAATGTGGGGCTGACGCGAATAGCCCCACCGCAAGACACGAGATGTTGGTAGCGTTTTGAGAACTTTGACCTGCAAGCCAGACCAAACACCCTCACTGCCGAATAGCAGATAACCTGCTAGATCTGTAAGGCTTGATTTCAGGCTTCACATATGCTTCACTGAAATCTGCGTGAGGCATATCTGTTCGTTACTTTTACACTATCCTCGGAATAGATTCACGGGCATTCTTTCCTCACTTATCCCCCAACGCGCCATGATAGTTGGGGGATAAATTGTCTTCGCACCTTCCCTACCTGCAAAGGTTTATCATGACTACCGCTGCGTTTATGCGCCGTGGACTGTTTGTTGCTCGACCCACGGCCGCTTCTCCGTCTAATCGTATCGTCGCCACCACCGCAGCAATCGAACTACTCAACCTCGGATTTATCGCCAACCCTGAACAGCTTCAACAACTTCCCGTGGAGGAACTCAAACAACTTATAGCTACGGCGGCACAACTTATTGGTGCGGACCGTACATGGGTGCCCATGTACCCAGGCTTCCCCGAGCAGGTCATGAACATATCCGATGGTGCAGTGTTCTTCAACGCCATAACTCATTACCTCACACTGAGGCAGTGGCGACCGGACGAACATTCAAAGCTGAAGACCGCCTCACCGCGAGTGCTCGCACTAGTCACACCTGACACGCTCATGCTGGTCAACGAATGGGAAAAGGCTAGGGCTTTGTCAGAAGCAGACCGTGAGTTTGTGCACGATCTCGCTGAATACCTGGACACGGACACTGCTGCGTTATTCCAGGCAGCCACCTTCCGCAACGGTGAGAACTTCGCGACCGCGCTGTGGGACGTGTGGTACGCCACCGGCGGCAACCAGGACGCCACCCTGAGCGCAGGATTGGATTCCGCACGCAATGTTGACGATGTACTGCGCACCGTGCTCACTGTGTTCGTGGATGACTCCGAACGCGCCCGCGACCTGCTCTGCAGCGCCGAGCACCCCGTCAACATCACTCCTATACCCAGGCGACACCGCGTGGCCATCATCACCGCACTGGCACGATTTAGCAACGACTTCAACCTCGACCTGCTGGCACACCGTCGTCACCTCTGGCGGCGGTTGATGCGGCGCATCCACCCCTTTGATGTCACTGGCCACCAGGCCGCGCAACACCAACTTGACGTTATCCATGGAAACAGCAACTATCGCACCTTAAACTCCCGCATTGAAGCAGCCTTGGAGACCAGTGACGTGGTTGAAGCAGTCAGATTACTAGAACATACCCCGGGTAACTTTGTTCGCCGCTTGGACCACCTAATGCGTCTGGCTACGTCATCGCGCACAAAAGACTGGGAGAAGAAAGCACGTGCTATCGAAAATACAGCCCGCAAAGTACTGTCCAAAGTTTCGTTGACTACTTTAATTTCGGCGTATAACGGCCTACAAAACCGTGATTCGCGTGTGGTGGTTACCCGGGTGGGCAGTCGCAGTAACAAGCTGCGTGAACGAGTAATAACGAAAGTTGATGCAAAATTATTGGGCAATGTCACAGCAGCGTTGCTGGACGGCATGGTCGCGCGCCTTGCCACCGCCCCGCCGCCTATAGCGCCAGTACCAGTAGTTGGTGATGCCCCAGTAGAATTGGTTAGGCGTGATGCCTCGTCAGGGCTAAGACATGCCAGTTGTGGTCAGCATCTTCCAGCGCAGGATAGGGACATCACTGATGTTATCCGCATGTTTGTCCCCTGGTTCGGCAACGATATCTATCCAAAGCTAAGACACATCAGCCGTGGTGAACGCCTTCCGTTGCCGGATAAAGATACCACCGACATCATCCGTATGTTTGTTCATGGGTTCGGACACGATATCTGTCTCGGTGTGGTATTCACCGACACCCACTTCCAACATATTATCGACTCTCTGGATTACGCCAATATTATCCGTAATCCTATGCACGGTTTTGTCACACATTCAGGGGATATTACCAATGCCTCGACACAGGATGGCATGTGCGAGTTTATTGATATCACGCTGCGCCACAAGCACAATCACATACTGTCGCGGATTGGCAAAAGGCCGGACTTTATACAGAAATTCCCATCGGCCCGTTACGCGATTATGTCTATAGTTTCATCTAACAAAGGTTACAACGGAGAGTTATTTGCCGATATTGACACCGTCGCCGGAGTGATGACCAGGACCCACAGCATGGCTGGTCAAGTGTTTGAACCCCGTACCGTGGAAACCGCTGCGCATGTTACTGTTCGTTCCATCTCAGCGATTCCGCTTATTGTGGATCTTGAACAGTGGGAGCTTATCTGGCTGGATACTTCCATTGGCGATCAATTTGGCGGTTGTTCATCAATGGGACAGCAAGACGTATTAAAAGTGGCTCAAGCCGAGATGGAGGCCACGAAGAACCGACTGTCGGTGGGTGAGTTAATGAGACTGTGGGCCCGCGCCCACAATGCCAAAACCATTGACAAAGCTGCAGATCAAGCGCAGGCAAGAATTCTTTTAGATGCTTGCTAGCATCTAGTATCCACACGCGATTAGGAACTACATTACGCGATTATCGGCTACAATGGAATCCTCTATTCCACCCTGTTAGAATAAGGAAACACCATGCCCTCACAAGAATCAGACGGTAACTTCATATACTATTTCTATGAAGTGGACGCCATGAATGAGCCCACAACGGTTCCTTTTGATCGTTTTGTCACGTATGTAAATAAACACCCAGGAACACAATTTTTTCTTTTTGCAGATCGCTGCACCAAGGATAAAATTGATGGCTGGTTAAACAATGATCACGTTACAGTGCATTGGTGGAAGGATATAACACCAGAACTAGACGCTGACCTCATACCCATACTTGTCGAAGCCCTCCAACCCACGGAACGAAACTACGGGGCAATTATTGAGATATCACCCTCAGTGTCACCCAAAGAACTGAGTTCGATATGTTATGGCACAGAACTACGCTCCGCCGGAAAACTAATGATCGCAAGGGATTCAAAACTCCCAAACAATATCATCCAGCATTATGAAAACACTTTCAACCCAGAATATGAAGGAGAAGACTGCAACCCCTTCCAGAAAGAGATATACAACGGCTGGGCGTTAATGGTCTTCTATGAAGATAATGAGGGCGACATGGGACTCCCCCATCGCCCCGCATATATATCCGCCTATTCCAGTGGTGATATAGACGATTCCTTTTTTGATTGGGGAATAATGAAAAGCAAACTTATTACCCGTTATTAGTAGCAACCGTCCAGATATTCACCAATCAATCCCCCCACTCAATCAACCTCTCGCAGCAAATACGTATCCATAATCCACCCGTGTTCCTCACGCAGAGAGGCTTTCAGCTCGGCAATCTCGTCACCCACGTCTTTGACGTATCCATAACGGAGTTCTTGCTGGGATGTACCCAGATATGCTCCCCACCAGATGTAGGTGTGCTCAGTGTGGGCGTCCTGCCAGGCGGTGCCGCCGTCGAGCATGACCACGCAGTTACGCCGGTCTTTTTCGCTGGTGGCGTGCAGGTTTCGCCCAGTAGTGATATGGATGGCTTCGCCAATACGGTTGATGGTGATGCCGTGCGCTGCGGTCAGTACTTGGACGGCAGTAACGCCGGGCACAACACTCACATCGCATTCGAGTCCGCAGGTTTCACGCATGTGGTCGATGATGCGAAGAGTGGAGTCGTAAAGGGAGGGATCCCCCCAGACAAGGAATGCGGCGGTGCCATCCTCGGGAACAGTGTCCACCAGGGCGTCGTTAAGCAGCTGGGCGCGGGCTTGGTGCCAGCGACGGACTTCGGAAGAGTAGTTGCGGGGGTAGCGGTCGCGGGGCGGGTCGTCAACAGTGACGATGGGCACCGCGGGGGCGTGGGTGTCCACGATGAGTTGTCGGAGTTGGAGCAGGTCGGCCTTGATTTCGCCTTTGTCGAGGGCGAGAACGGCGTCGGCGCCCTGAAGCGCACTGATGGCTTCGAGGGTGATGTGCTGCGGATTACCTGCACCTATTCCTATTACTCGTATGTGGCGCACCTTTATGGCCTCCTTGATAAGAAAAACCTGCCTTTCGTAGGCAGGTTCACTGTGTTTTAAACGTCGTCGTCATTGAACAGGTCGGCGCGTTCCGTTGGGGAAAGATGCCCACTAAAGTTGCCGAAGTTTTTAGCCACGGTGTGCTGGAGAAACACGTCGCAAGCGCTACCCATTTTCTTGGCGTCGTACATGTTCAGTCTCATGAGAATTTCGGTGGTACCGTCCTCCTCATTAAGCAGCTCTACTGATAAATATTCAAAGTCCTTGTGCTCAACGATGCGGGTGACAATTTTACGGCCATCAACGTCGGTGAAATTTGGTTTTAAGTTAGTCAAAAGAGCACCCCTTTGGGTCCAGTCACGAGATAGTATCCAGTACAGCTTAGAATGAAATTTCCGACCCCGCAGCAAAACAAGCCGTGCGGGGGTATGCATTCCAACACCCCTAACATAACACGCGCAAGCCACTGTAACGCCCAGCTACGACACCACAACCGCCACGGTTTTACCCGACTCAGCAGCCTCTCGATACAGAGCGGTGAGAGCCTTCAGCGATGTCTCGGCGTCGTCAAGCAGCACATCGGGGTACTCGGCCCGAACGTTCTCTGCAGCCGCCTCAAGTTCCTCAGCACCCACCCCTGATAGTGCATCTGCTATTGCGGAGACGGCCTCGGCGGGCACCAACACCACTGGCGGCTCCTCCCCCAGCTGCTCGATCCCAGTCGCCGCCTGCGGAAGCTCCGGCGTCACCTGCGCTTGGGGTAGCTGTCGCAGCGCAAAATACATGCCCATCCACTGCTGGTCATCTATTATCGACGCCCCGTTCAACACCACCTCCTCCAACCTTTCCTCCGCCCACGCACTCGCGTCAGCACTGTGACGTAGTTCGTCGGCCTGGCGTTGATCAATCGGGATGTAGTACGCAACAGAACTCACGGTGTCCTCCTTCGCGGCTAGTGGGGTCCACAGTACTCTGATCACCATGCCCACCCCCTCGCCTGCCGACCAGTATTGGGAGCTAACAACCTCAACGATCACTCATGTTGGCGAAACACTGCACCGCATTCGCGCCACCCACGCCATCCCAGAACAGGGGGTAGCGGCAGGCACCCTCGGCGGTTGGGTCTCCCCGCAAGCACAGCTTAGTGACGGCGCTTGGGTCGCCGATTCCGCAAAAGTTCTGGGTTCCGTTGTTGTAACGCGTCATGCTCTCGTCTGCGGGCGAGCCGAAGTACGGGATAAAGCTCAGGTCAGCGGTCCAGTGATCATCAGCGACGATGCCGTCGTGTCCGATTCTGTGACAATTGACGCAGATAAAGGAGCGACAGTATCTGGTCGGGCGCGGATGTCCGATCACGCAACTCTCTTTGAGCAAGCACAAATATCTGGGCGAGCCACTGTTTCGGACGATGCACTACTTAGCGGCCAATCTATGGTTTCTGAGCAGGCCCACGTCGGGGATTCCGCACAGCTCACAGGAAATGCGCGAGTAATGGGAGCTGCGCAGGTAAACGGCAATGCTCGGGTTCACAACTGCCTGGTTACAGGTGCTGCACAAGTGACGGACGCAGCGTTGGTGAGCGATTCCGCACAGATCCTCGGCTCAGCCATCGTATCTGGGCATGCCCAGGTCGGGGGTTCCGCTCGAATCTTTGGCAACGCTACCGTTGATGGGACGGCAAAAATCAACGTTAGCGCCCGAATTTTTGATCACGCCCATGTAGAGGGTGATGCTCACATCTGCGACTACGCTCAGGTCGGTGCGTCGGCGCACATCTCTGGCGCTGCTTTCATTGCAGGTAATGCGCACATCTCGGGGCATTCTGTTATCCGAGGGCGTGCCCACATTTCCGATTCCGCCGTAATCATCGGCCATGCGAACATCACCCTCCCGCAGCATATTCTCACGGTCGCTCCCCTTGGCCCCACACACGCTTCCGCGACTCTTTTCCGCACAGCTGATGGACATTGTCTTGTAATAGGCTCGTGGCATGGAACAGTTGATCAACTTGCCGAGTACGGTATGAATCCCGAGGAACTACAGGGCTTAACGACCATCGCCGCCGCCCGTATCAAAGCATGGTCACCATGAACCGTCTCATCGTGTTTGCCGGACTACCTGGAGTCGGCAAAACTCACCTCGCCCGCCAACTCGCCGCCACACTGCATGCCGTTTACCTGCGTATCGACGCCCTGGAGTCCCCCTTCACCCCATTCGGCGACCTGCGCGACTTCGGCTACAGGTCCGCATCGAATGTTGCGAGAGAAAATCTACTCCTCGGCCATGATGTCATTATTGATGCCGTCAATCCCCTCCACTGCACCCGCGCACTTTTCGTTGACCTCGCTGCTGAGATGGACATCCACCTTATACAGTTCGAATGTGTGCTGCGCGATGTTGATCTTCATCGACGCAGAGTATCGCAACGCCACCGCTCGGACCCCACAACTCCCAACTGGGACGATGTTATGCGGTGTGCTTGCGAGCTTTATCAACAGTGGGACGAGGACAGTGATGGCAAGCGCGTGGTTGTTGATACTGCGTTGGGCTAATACCCTACATTTTACGTTGTGCCCCAGAGAGGAATCGAACCTCCGACACCGGCTTTAGGAGAGCCGTGCTCTATCCACTGAGCTACTAGGGCGGAACTCCATAAGGTTAGCGCATGTGGGGGCATATGGTGCAAGTTCCCATCAAAAACGCACTGGCGTAGCCTAGCCATATGCAAAATATCACATCTTCTACCAGCTTCCTTGCGCCTCCGCCGTACCGTCAGATCCGCGCACGCTATGATTCAGAAACAGTCCGCGTATATCAGGCTTATCGCCCCGAGATCGCTGATGCGGCGGTGGCAGCAGGCCGGTTCGTCCCACCTTTTTCACTTGACCGCATGACGTGGATCAAGCCGTCGTTTTTATGGATGATGTATCGCTGCGGATGGGCCACCAAGCCTGGTCAGGAGCGAGTTCTTGCCGTGGACATCACCCGAGAAGGATTTGAATGGGCACTGTCGCATTCATGTCTATCGCATTATGAACCCAACACCTATGCCACAGAAGAAGAATGGTCGACGCTCAAGACAGAATCACCAGTGCGGATCCAGTGGGACCCCGAACGATCCGCAGCACTAGATCGCCTGGAGTGGCGGAGTATTCAGATTGGCGTGGGAGGAGACGCTGTTCCCCGTTATGCCAGTGAATGGGTCACCAGCATCACGGACATAACATCCACGGTGCACCGCATCGCAGCGTCTGAAAACATGACACGCACCAGCCTCCTCAACGAGATCCTCGCCCACGAGCGCCCATACCCACTCTCATCTGTGATTGCGGCACGTATTGGTGCTACCCCTACAGACTCTTCATAAAACCGCTGTGCACCTTACCCACGACCACTAGAAACCACCATGCATGTCATATAGGTCCACTGCCAGGTCCGAAAACACCCTGTTTCCGTACCCAGCGATGGACCTATTTTTATGCAAATGTTTGCACTAACAGTGTTCAAGACTTTTCCGCCCGCCACGCTCTATCAAACCATCCACCCCCACAAAGCATGTATACCGTCAAGCCTCAAAACACCCCATTTTCAGACCTCAGCGTATGCACACTTCACACCATCCCTGCATGTCAGCACTGTTCACAAACCGCCCGGGCGCCACATCCACGAAACGCTCACCCCAACCCATTGACAGCAGTGCACCACTGTTACTATTGTGACTACTGTTAATTAAAGTTTTTCTTGTTGAGCTTGGGGCCAGCAACAGCACAAAACCTTGGCAAACACCAGACCCAACTCCACAACGAACGCCTCCACGAGACCTGAAAGAACCTGCACATGACCACGATGTTCGCTTCACGTATCAGCCGTCGCAGCCTGCTCAAGGCAGCCGCTTTCACCATCACCGCTGGTGCCCTCACTACCGCAACCGCACCGTTTGCCAAAGCAGAGCCTGGCACGATCGTCGGAACTGTCATTGATTTCGCGGCTGGCGTTCCAGATGCTCAGGCCGTCAAGGATGGTGGTTACCTTGGTGCTGTGCGCTACGTGTCGCAGCGCCGCCCCGGCGCGGAGTGGATGCTCGGCAAGCCTGTGACCAGGCAGGAAACTGATGCTATGGCGAATCTCGGCCTGAAAACTGCCAGTGTGTACCAGTTCGGCAAGGAGGAGACTGCGGATTGGAAGCAGGGCGCGGAGGGTGCTCGTGTCCACGCCCCGCAGGCAATTGAGCTTCATCGTGCTGCTGGTGGCCCGACTGGCCGCCCGATCTACGTCGCCATTGACGACAACCCCACCCGCGAGCAGTACGACAACCAGATCCGTCCTTACCTGCAGACATTCCGCACACTGCTGTCTGACGCGGGTTACTCTATGGGCATCTACGGCAACTACAACACCATCAACTGGGCGATTCAGGATGGCCTGGGCGAGTTCTTCTGGCAACACGATTGGGGTTCTGAGGGTCAGATCCACCCGCAGGTGACTATTCACCAGAAGGCTGGCTGGCAGGAGAGCGTCGGTGGCGTGACGGTGGACGTGAATAACGTGTACGCCAAAGACTGGGGTCAGTGGGCTCCCGGCGATGCTAACGGGGCGCAACCGACGACAACTGCTACCCACAACAACGGTCCCACAGCAGCAAACCTATCCTCTTCGGCACTGAATTTGACACCACAGCAGTTGCAGCAGCTTCGTGAAATTCCGGCGTTCCACAACCTGACGGTGAATAACCTGACACCGCAGCAGATCACGGAGATCACCCGCGTGGTGCAGTCCTTCTCCGCTGCTTAATCCCCATTTCGCATAATCCGCCGCAGTAGCCTCCCTTTCCACCGCCCGAATATCTGCCAGCAGGCTTCAATCAGCGCTGCCCCACCAACGCCCACGCCGATGGCTTCCAGCATGAGTCCGTGGTTGGAGTTGTCCAGCAAGAGCAGCGACCCGAGCACGGGCACGCTGAATAGCACGACGTAGAATCCGATGGCGACAGCCAGCAGCACGATTTTCCACCATTGGTAGGGCCTGGCCACGATGCACAGCACCCAGAGCGCCATGATGAGTAGCACCGCGAGGGTGGCGGTGCTGGCTTGCTGCTTCACCTCTATCGCAGCATCAACACCGGGGTTGCCCCAGATCCAGAACAGCACAGTCAGGCCGCCGATAATGGCCCCTGAGGGGAGGGCGAGCCGCAGCACCCGGCCAACAAATCCTGGCAGAGCGCGTTCATGGTTGGGGGCAAGGCTCAGTATGAAGGCGGGAATTCCGATGGTGAACCAGCCAACCATGGTCACGTGGATGGGTTGGAAGGGGAAGCTCACGCCCCAGATCGCCACAATGAGCGCCATGAGCGCTGAGTACACGGTTTTGGTGAGAAAGAGGTTGGCCACGCGTTCGATGTTGCCGATTACGCGCCGCCCTTCCCCCACCACGTGAGGCAAAGCGGAAAACCCATTGTCGAGCAACACGAGTTGCGCCACGGAACGCGTAGCCGGGGAACCAGCCCCCATGGACACACCAATATTGGCATCCTTGAGCGCAAGCACATCATTGACGCCATCCCCGGTCATGGCGACTGTGCTGCCTGTTTGTTGGAGGGCCTGCACGATGTCGCGTTTTTGTTCGGGGGTCACACGCCCGAACACCCGCCCGTTCACTACTGCCTCCCGGAAGGCAAGTGGGTCGCTGGGGAATGTGCGGGCGTCGATAGGCGGATCGGTGATGCCGAGTTGGTGTGCCACGGCCCCAACGGAGGTCGCGTGGTCACCCGACACCACCTTGACCTCTACGTTTTCCTGCTCAAAGTAGTCGAGGGTGTCGGCAGCATCGGGCCTCAGTTTCTGCCCCAGTACCACCAGCGCCACGGGTTCGATTGTCGACGCCCCGTCACCCGCCCCCAGCAGCAGCACCCGCAGTCCGCGTTCTTCCAGTGGCTGAGTCTGTTCCAGCGTTTCCGAACCTGCTGGTAGCAGCACATCAGGCGCGCCGAGCACCCAGTCCCCCAACTCCGCCAGCGAGACGCCGGACCATTTGCGGGCGGAGTCGAAGGCCACCCAATCCAGCACGTCGTCGCCGAAGCCCTCGTCACCGACGCCTTCCGCAATGGCGTGGAGCGTGTCGTTGGGCCGGTTGTCCGCAGCGACGAATCCCTGCAACACGCGGTGTACAGTCTCAAGGCTGGTGTCATCAAGGAGTTGGATGTGCTCCAGTTCCATGCGGTTTTCGGTCAGAGTTCCGGTTTTGTCGGTGCACACCACGTTGACTCGCGCGAGTCCTTCAATGGCAGGTAACTCGTTGATCAGGGCGTTTCGTCGGCCCAGTCTAACAACGCCGACGGCGAAGGCGATGGAGGTCATGAGCACCAGCCCCTCGGGGACCATGGGCACGAGCGCGGCGACCATGGACAGCAGGGCGTCGCGAAGCGGCGCGCCGGTGCGGCTGAGCTGTGTCCATATGGTGAGTATGCCGGTGGGAACCAACAGATAGGTGATCAATTGCAGGATGCTGTTGATGCCCGCCTGCAGGCGTGAGTCGGTGAGTTGGAAGCGCCCGGCCTCCGCGATCAGCCGCGCAGCATAGGCATCGTCACCGATGGCAGTGGCCTGGTAAGTTCCCTTACCAGAGGACACAAACGACCCCGAGAACACGGCGTCACCTGGTTTTTTAAGCACCGGGTCCGACTCACCGGTAAGGAGGGATTCATCCACCATGAGGCCGTCGGCAGAGCGCACCACCCCATCCACCACCAGCTGGTCGCCGCTGCCCAAATCAATGAGGTCATCCAGCACCAGCTCATCCCGCAGCACCGATATATGTTCGCCCTCTCGTACCACTGTGGGTTTTGATTCCCCCACAATGGTCAGCCGGTCCAGAGTTCGTTTGGCCCGCAGTTCCTGGATTATGCCGATGCTTGAGTTCACCACAATAAGCAGCCCGAATGCCGCATTAATCCAAGACCCCGTAGACAGCACAATAATGAGCAACACTCCCAGCATCGCATTGATGCGGGTGAACACGTTACTACGGATAATGTCCACAGTCCGTCGCCCGGTACGGCGCACGGAATGGTTCACCAGCCCCTGAGATACCCGCGTATCGACGTCCTTCTGGCTCAGGCCGCCAGGACCTGTCACGCAGTCCTCGCGCTGCGGAACCGAAACACTCATGCAGCTAACTTTAGGTGAGCTTGACATATTCGGAGCAGCCACACCCGCAGGCACCCCTACTTACCACAATTCCTGTCACCTCACCTGCCCGTCACGTTATGGTGTAACAATGACTCACACCAGCGCGCACGATCTGATTAACAAGGTATTAGACCCCGATTCTTTCATCAGCTGGGACGCACCCCCGGACTACGGCAGTATTTCACCCAGCTACGAGGCCGATCTCGCCCGAGCACGTGAAAAATCCGGCGTTGACGAGGCAGTTATCACCGGTGAAGGCACCGTAGGCGGCGTTCGAGTTGCCTTCGTTCTCAGCGAATTTTCCTTTCTTGGCGGTTCCATCGGCGCCGCCACCGCGCGCCGTATCATCGCAGGCATTCACCGCGCCACCGAGCTTGGCCTTCCCCTGCTTATCTCCCCCTCTTCGGGCGGGACACGCATGCAGGAAGGCAGCCCAGCATTCGCCATGATGGTCTCCATCACCACCGCTGTATACCGCCACAAAGACAAAAACCTGCCGTTCCTTGTATACCTGCGCAACCCCACCACCGGCGGAGTTCTGGCTTCCTGGGGATCGGCCGGGCATTTCACGTTCGCAGAACCCGGCGCGCTGCTGGGTTTCCTTGGTCCCCGTGTGGTGGAACTGACCACAGGCACTCCCATCCCGGAGGGCGTGCAGACCGGAGAAAACCTCGCCCGCCACGGCGTGATTGATGGCGTGATTTCCCCGTCACAGCTGCGAACGGCCGTGCTGAAGATTGTGTCGGTGCTGTTTCCTGCGGAGAAGGAGGAGCAAGACGTCGATACCGGTGTGCTGGACACGGAAGTGAGCATAGAGCGCAGCGCCTGGGAGAGCATCACCATCACCCGAAACCCAGAGCGCCCTGGGTTGCGGGATCTAGTGGAGGCGCTGTCCCCGAACACGGTGGCGTTGAGTGGAACGGGCGACGGCCGCACCTCCCGCGCAGTAACGGTGATGCTGGCGCGGATTGGCTCTCGTCCGGTGGTGTTGATCGGCCAGGACCGGCACAAACAGCCGCCGCTGGGCAGGCATTCGCTGGGACCATCGGCGCTTCGTATGGCGCGGCGTGGCATCCAGCTGGCGCATGAACTGCAACTACCGCTGATCAGTATTATCGACACTCCTGGCGCGGAGCTATCACAGCACGCCGAGGAAAACGCCATGGCCGGCTCTATTGCACGGACGCTGGGAGAGCTTGTCGACGTCGATGTACCCACCGTGTCCATCATCCTCGGGCAGGGCTGTGGAGGTGGCGCGCTGGCCATGCTGCCGTCGGATCGCGTGCTCGCTGCAGAAAACGCGTGGCTCTCCCCTCTTCCCCCAGAAGGTGCGTCGGCAATTATTTATCGCGACACCTCCCATGCCCCACGCATGATGGAAGAACAACGAGTGTCCGCGCGGGCGCTTGTGAGCGCCGGAATTGTTGATGACATCATTCCCGAAAAAGGCGATGCAGCTGCAGAACCAGAAGAGTTTGTTCGCCGAACAATGTTTTATATTGAGCACACCATAAAGGAATTAGAGACGTCCCCACAACGCGTTGGTAGGGAGCAACGTTTTCAACATTATGAGTCGCTAGCAAAACGCCTTATATAAGCCTATGGTGTTATTATGAATGTCTCGCATAATAACCCACAAGCATGGCTCGACCGCCTTTACGAAACAGCCATTGCATACCAAAAAGGGCACAGCGTTCAGCGCGACCGTTCCCGCACATTAGGGTTTGGCAGAGGCAACCATCTCCTTCGCACCTTCGATGAACATGCCTGGTACTTGTCGTTTGCGGCGCCGGATACCCTGCCACCCCCAACCCCAGTGCTGCACACTTATTTCACCCACGACGTGGCATTATGGACATTCACCGACATCTTTCCCTGGTCGGGTTACGCGCTTCTTGTTGTTGAAGGGACACCTCGCCTCTGCGTGGAATCCATAGACTTGAGCAAAAAGCCGGATTATCAGCCCAAGGAATATCAGGCGGAGATACAAAAACTCATAGACACCCACGGCGAGTACAGCTATTCCATTTTAGATACGTTCCCCCAACCACATTTCCGAGCACACCCCCACATGGCAGCATTAACAATGGGGACTGGAGAAATAAAACCTTTGACGGAGTTTTTGCGCATTCCGCAACAATTTATTACTGGCGATAATCCACGCCGGGGGTTGCGTAACGTGCATGTTCTTGAACAGCACTTCTTCCCCACCGCGAACGGTTCGGAGGTAGAGGTGGTGCTGGGGACCACCACGAGCTTCGACAACACCGTACTTCAGCACATATGGGCAACCCTGAACGGAAAGCTCATTATGTTTTCTGGAATGGTGCCCGCGCATAACAAGCCGGAACATCGCAACTTCTAGCTGGGAGTCACATGCCCGGTACCACACAACCAAACATTACCCTGTTGCCTTTCTCACATTCTTGACCGTAGATTAATGATGATCACCTAAGTTATCTGTAAGAACGCCGCACAATTTGTTGCTTTCCACACCAAGGAAGTGGGTTTATGTCCGATTCAAGCAGTACCGACCACATCAGCGCCGACGTTCCCGGCATCCATGGCACGTCACACGAGTTCGCTGACCTCACCGATGCCGAGATTTTCAACGCCCACCAGGGTGGAAAAATCGCAACAACCTCTCGGTTGAACCTGGAAACCATCCGCGACTTGTCTATCGCCTACACCCCCGGTGTGGCGCGCGTGTGTGAGGCCATCCATGAGGACCCTTCCCTCGCACACCACTACACGTGGGCAGGACGCAACGTGGCCATCATTACGGACGGGACTGCTGTACTGGGCTTGGGCGACATCGGCCCGCAGGCGGCACTGCCCGTGATGGAAGGTAAGGCCCAGTTGTTCCAACGCTTCGTTGGTCTCAACGGCGTCCCGATCGTCTTGGACACCACCAATGTGGACGAAATGTTTGACACCATCTGCCGCATCGCACCCTCTTTCGGCGCAATCAACTTGGAGGATATTTCCGCGCCTAGGTGCTTTGAGCTGGAGAAGCGGCTGAAGAATCACTTGAACATTCCCGTTATGCATGATGACCAGCACGGCACTGCCATGGTAGCCACCGCCGCCCTCCGTAATGCCTGTACGCTGCTGGGCCGTCGCCTGAAGAACCTTCGCGTAGTCATCTCCGGCGCGGGCGCAGCCGGCGTCGCCTGCGCAAAGATGTTGATCGCTGCTGGCGTGAAGGATGTGGTTGTTCTGGACTCCCGCGGCATCATTCACCCGGAGCGCACGCCGCTCAACAGCGTGAAGTCAGAACTCGCGGAGATCACTAACCCCCGCCGCATTCGGGGCGGAATTTCCGAGGCTCTTGATGGGGCCGACACCTTCATCGGCTTATCCCGCGGCCATGTGGGGGAACGAGAGCTGCAGCGCATGGCCCCCGATCCGATTTTGTTCTCACTGGCCAACCCAGATCCAGAAATTCGCCCGGAACTGGCCTACAAATATGGTGCCGTGGTGGCTACGGGCCGTTCAGACATGCCCAACCAGATCAACAACGTGCTGGCCTACCCGGGTGTTTTCCACGGCGCGTTGGCGGCGGGTGCCCCGAAGATCACCTCCGCAATGAAGCTTGCCGCGTCCCGTGCTATCGCCGACATTGTGGGCGATGAGCTGGACGCGGAGCACATTGTCCCCTCCCCCCTTGATACGCGGGTGGCTCCCGCAGTGAGTGCCGCCGTCCAAGCAGCGGCAGTAACCGGCCAGTAAACGCCGATGGTCGCGGCGTCGCTAGCCGAATCTAAAGCTAACCGACGCCGATCAAATCAATGATGAACACCAGCGTGCGGCCCGCCAGTGGGTGGCCGCCGCCTTCGGGGCCATAGGCAGCTTCCGGCGGGACGATGAGTTCACGCCGACCGCCGACTTTCATACCTGGGATGCCTTCCTGCCACCCAGCAATCAGCCCATTCAGCCAGAACCCAACCGGACCGCCACGGTCCCAGGACGAGTCGAATTCCTGGTTTGTTTCGTAATCAACGCCCACGTAGTGGACTTCAACATAGCCGTCTGGTTGGGCTTCTGGGCCGTCGCCCTCAATCAGATCGGCGATGACTACATCCTCGGGGGCCGGAGCTGTTTTCGCTTCGACGTGAGGCTTTTCCATCAGGCGCACTCTCCTTATGATCGTCAGTGAAAATGCCAAAAAGGGCTGGAGCTATCCCCACCAGTGTACGTGGTGCGCGATAGGGCCAGCCCTTTTGTGGTGTTATTTCTAGCGTTCGTTGCGCGGCACAAACGCCCGGTAACCTTCACCCGCGTAGATCTGACGCGGACGGTAAATCTTGGATGCGGGGTTTTCTACCAGTTCACGGTACTGAGCAATCCAGCCTGGCAGGCGACCCATGGCGAACAGCACGGTGAAGAAGTCCGTGGGGAATCCCATCGCACGGTAGATCAGGCCGGTGTAGAAGTCCACGTTGGGGTACAACCTGCGACTGATAAAGTAGTCGTCTGCCAGCGCGATCTCTTCCAGGTTGAGCGCAAGCTCAAGTAGGGAATCCCCACCCAGCTTTTCTAGCACCTCGTGCGCGGTCTTCTTGATGATTGCGGCGCGCGGGTCATAATTCTTGTACACGCGGTGTCCGAAGCCCATAAGGCGTACGCCGGGTTCCTTGTTCTTCACCCGGTTCATAAAGTCGGTGGCGTCGCCACCCCGAGCGTGAATCTCATCCAGCATTTCCAGCACAGCCTGGTTGGCACCACCGTGGAGGGGACCAGACAGCGCGTTGATGCCTGCGGCTACAGACACAAACATATTGGCCTGCGCGGAGGCGACCATACGCACCGTGGAGGTGGAGCAGTTCTGCTCGTGGTCGGCATGCAGGATGAGCAACTGGTCAAGGGCTTTGACTAGAAGCGGATCAACATCGTACGGTTCTGTGGGGAAGCCGAACATCATGCGCAGGAAGTTTTCCCGCGCGTTGAGGGAGTTATCGGGGTACATGTAAGGCTGGCCGTTGCGGGCGCGGTGTGCGTAGGCGGCAAGCATGGGAACTTTGGCCAGGAGTCGCGCGGTAGCCAGGTCGAGGTGTTCCTCGTCAAGGGGACTGAGTTCGTTCTGGTAGTAGGTGGACAGAATGTTAATGGAGGAAGCCAGCACAGCCATGGGGTGCGCATCACGTGGGAAGACTCGGAACTGTGCTTTGAAGTCTTCGTCCAGCAGGGTGTGGTGGCGAACAGAATCGTTGAAGTGCAGTAATTGTTCCTGGGTGGGAAGTTCGCCTTTGATAAGCAGGTAGCTGACTTCGTTGAAGGTCGCGTGCTCTGCGAGGTCTTCAATGGAGTAGCCACGGTAACGCAGAATCCCCTTATCGCCGTCGATGAAGGTGATGGCAGACTGCGTGGAGCCTGTGCTGACATAACCTGGGTCGTAGGTGACCAGACCCGTCTCGGACAGCATTTTCCCCAGCGCAATGCCGTCGTTACCCTCGGTTGCGCTGATGATGTCCATCTCGAACTCGCCGCCCGGGTAGTGGAGCACAGCCTTATTGTTCTCAGTAGCCACAGTTTCCCTTTCACACTTCTGTCGTTGAACCAGCCGCAAACCAGCCCGAACATACGCCCTGATGGGCATGCATACACGCTATACCGGAGATACTCTTTTTAGCCACACGAACGAAAAATCTTGAGCGGCTTCCCCACCATCGCGGTATCGCCACAAAATGGTGGGTTGTTGGCAGTGGAATGCTGAAATGCAAGCCTGACGGCTGGTCCGTCATTCATTGTTTAGTTGTCACCACTGCACCGAACCGCGTTTACCTACCATGAACAGCAATTTTTGTAGTCACGGAGACTATTTTTACAGCATCTTGGTGCGTGGAATAACCCACAGTGTAGCAAAATGTGTGATGGAAATGACATCTCAGTTTGAGACGCTAGTCACATTTCTACAGCACCTTAACTCACCTCCCTTTTTACTGTTCACATCGCCTAGATCACTTCCCCCGACAGATACCCCCGATGCCTATCGACACCACATGCGCAGGTATCAAAAACCGCGAAACCTAACCCCGAAGAAAGTAAGACCATTCATAATGGCAACGTTCAGTACTAAAGTAGGTCCAGATCCTCACCGAAGCCATGAGCACACTAGCCATGAGCTAGCTGCAAACATTCATCAAGAAAGTGCTGTGAATATGTCTGACACCACTACCCCTACCCTGCCCGCCGAACTCATTCCCCACGACGGCCGCTTTGGCTGCGGTCCCTCAAAGGTCCGGGACTCCCAAATCACCAACGTCAGCAAGGGCAACCCAGGCATCATGGGCACCTCCCACCGCCAGCCTGCAGTGAAGAACGTGGTGGGGTCCATTCGGGAGGGGTTAAGTGAGCTGTTCCAACTTCCTGAGGGCTACGAGATTATCCTGTCCCTGGGTGGAGCCACTGCTTTCTGGGATGCCGCTACGTTCGGTCTGATTGAGAAAAAGTCGGGACATTTGAGTTTCGGTGAATTTTCCTCGAAGTTCGCCTCGGCCGCAAAGAAGGCCCCCTGGCTTGAGGAACCCACGGTTGTGTCTAGCGAGCCGGGTGACGCACCAGCACCGCAACCCATGGAGGGCTGTGACCTGATTGGGTGGGCACACAATGAGACGTCGACAGGTGCCATGGTTCCGGTGACCCGACCGGATACGGATGCCTTGATTGCCATTGATGCCACCTCTGGTGCTGGCGGCTTGCCAGTGGATATGTCGCAGGTCGATGCATACTACTTCTCTCCGCAGAAATGCTTCGCCTCTGATGGTGGTCTGTGGTTCGCCGCCATGAGTCCGGCAGCCATCGAGCGCATCGGAAAGATTGCTGCCTCAGACCGTTTCATTCCAGCGTTTTTGAACCTACAAACGGCGGTGGATAATTCCCGCAAAAACCAGACCTACAACACCCCGGCCGTGAGCACGCTGCTACTCATGGACGATCAGGTTCGGTGGATGAATAACAATGGCGGCCTGGCAGGCATGGTGGACCGCACCACGGAATCATCCTCGATTCTGTACGGCTGGGCGGATAACCACGAGGTGGCATCGTGCTACGTCACCGACCCTGCGAAGCGTTCGCTAGTGGTGGGCACCATTGATTTTGCGGATTCCATTGATGCCGCAAAGATTGCTTCCGCGCTGCGGGCTAACGGCATTGTGGATGTAGAACCGTACCGCAAGCTGGGTCGCAATCAGTTGCGGATTGGCATGTTCCCCGCTATCGATTCTGCTGATGTTCGGACGTTAACCCAGGCGATCGACTTTATTGTGAATAGCGGCTACGCGAACTCCTAAAAACGCCTAAAAATTGGCACACACGGGCGTATGGAGTCCCACGTTCCTGCGCCTTTGTGGGTTATGGTGGTCTGTAAATAACAACAGTCACGTTTAGCCCTGAGGAGAGTCCGCATGCGCGAAGTGCACCTCGTTGCCAATGAGTCCACAGCTACATCGCTTGTGTTCCGCGCCGCCGACTCGGATGAGGAATTTTTTCTGGCAGTAGATGATTCCTTGCTGGAGATTTTGACCTCGCCTGACGATGTCTTCCACCAAACCCTCCCCGCTCCGCGCGTCGTGGAGCACGAGGAACCCGTTGAACTTCCGGTCGCCACCACTGAGCTGGAGTCGTCGGAGAAACAACAGAATGTGGTGGAGATGGCGGACACACCGCAGGAGACGCCGAACCTTCCGAAAAATCTACCGGAGCATCTTTCTGGAGTCACACCGGAAGAAGACGTGGATAAGGATACGCACTCCAAGCAGCCAGATCCGCATCTTTCGGCACCGCTGACGATGCGCCCGCGGGAGATTCAGGACCGGATCCGCAGTGGGGCGTCGCTGACTGAACTTGCCGCCGAGATCGGTGTTCCGGTCAGCCGCATCGAACCGTTTGCACATCCCGTGCTGGCGGATCGTGCGAGCATTGCTCAGCAGGCGAAGCAGGCGAACCCTGTGCGTGACGACGGCCCCGCCAAGCTCACCCTCTGGGAAGTCCTGGCCACGGCTTTCGCCGCACGAGGTTTGGATTTAACCACCACTGAGTGGGACGCTTACCGTGACCCCGCTCACCAATGGGTGGTTCGGGTGACCTGGCAGTCCGGCATTTCCCACAATTCCGCCGAGTGGACTTTCCACCGCAAGAATGGCACGTTGACGGTTGTTGCCCGGAACGCTAATGCGGCGGACCTCATCGATCCGTCGTTTGCGCAGCCCGTCCGCAGCTTATCCCGCGTGCCGACGACCCCCTCGGTGGAGGACACCAGGGACGATCTGCCCGTGATCACCGATGATGACGACGGCCCCGACGATACAGGTCCGGTGCACCGCCCAGCGCACCCGGCACCGACCCCCTCGCCGTCACGACGCCGCCGCAAGGCTGTCACCCCAGGGTGGGAGGATATTTTGTTGGGTGTCCGCCCATCCACCAAGCGTTCCCCTAAACGAGACGAAAGCTGAGGTCCATGGTCGCGCGTCACGACGCCGTGGTAACACTCTGGTTTATTACGGCCGCCGAACCCGCACGTACGCTCCGTGCCGAACCCAAAGCTGACCGTGGGTATGGCCGCAAATATCTGGCCCACCTGAACCCGGCCTGGCCAATCACTCCCATTGGGCAATTTGACTTGAACCGATCCGTGCCCGCCTCCCCGGGGGAGTTCTACGTGGGAGGCTACCCAGGGGTGGCCATCGTGCAGACGGTGATCAATAACGCCCACCAGCTTTCCGAGCTGGATGCACGACTGCTCACTTCTATTCCTGCGACCGACGTGTACGCGTTGGCTGCCAACCCGTCCACCGGTTTGGGCGGGATTGCGCATTGGCGCGGCGGGACATTGAAACGTTCGTTCTGCGCCCGGCGCAATCGCGTCTATGAGGATATTGGCTTCCCCGAGGATTTTGAACACCGCTATTGGAATAGCGACGACGATGCCCCGGAAGTCGGCAGCAACAACCTCCCCTTCAACCCCATCGATCTGGTGGACACCGCCCAGCAAGAATGGATCGGTGTGCCCGTCTCCCCCGACGGACCGGACATTAACATTGTCGCCTACGCCATTGACGGTCGCCCAGAACCGAAGGTGGTGGACAACCCAAAGCAGCGCAATATCGGTGATCTGGTTGCGGCAGCATCCAACAAGTTGGGTTTTAATCCCGCAACCCGTGACTATGATGACTACGAAGATGGCGAGCTTGAGGACCCCAACCCCTTAAATCGCATCGCCCAGCGGGGATTGCGCGCGTTAGGTTCCGCCCGAGACACCACGCGCATCCGGTTTCGGGAGTTCGGGTCGAGTCTGCATGAAAAGATTCGGCACACCGACCGCGACCCAAATCAACCACGCACCCAACGTTTACCCAGGCGACTTCGCCGACGCGGCAACAACCCGGAGTACTTGGGGGACTATCCAGAAGAAGACTTTTCAGAGGAGATAGAAACCACGGATACTGAGATCCTCGAGGTCGCCGAAATCACCGAAGGCATCAGCGACCATATCAGTGATCAGGCGGACATCCTCGCCTACGAACCCATTGAGGATTTCCCCGAGGATTCCGACGACCCTCACGAGCGCAAACGCTCATAAAAGGCAATGGCCGCAGCCGTTGCCAGATTGAGTGAATCGGTCCCCTCCGACATAGGTATCCGTGCCCGGGTATGGGTGGCGCGCATGGCGTGTTCGGTGAGACCTGGACCTTCAGCCCCTACGAGCAGCGCCAACCGTGGATAGGGCGTGTGCTGGGCGTCGACAAGTGCGGTGGAAAGGTCCACGGCACCTGCGTCGGGGGTGAGTGAGACAGTGTGGAACCCAGCGTGATGAAGCTGGCTCAGGCTGCGTTGCCACGTCGTGGTGGTGCCACCGAGGTGTGCGAACGGAAGCCGCAGCACATGCCCCATGGATACCCGAACCACGCGGCGGTAGAGGGGGTCGGCGCAGCCCGCGCCGAACAAGATGGCGTCCACCCCCATACCTGCCGCGTTGCGGAACAGCGAGCCAATGTTTTCGTGGTCCCCCACCCCCTCCAGCACCGCCACTGTGCTGGCATCGCGGATAACCTCGTCCACGCTCAACGCGGGGGCGCGATCAGCAGCGGCAACAAGTCCACGATGCATGTCAAACCCGGCGACCTGAGCAAGCACCTCTCGGGGAACCTCGTGGACCGGCACGTCATCCGGCACCTGGTGTGTATCCAGGAAGGTGTGCAGTTTCGGCGCGAATCCGACGATGCTCCGCACGGGAAACCGGGATTCCAGCATCCGGCCGACCACCAGTGGCCCCTCCCCGATCACCAGCCCTTTGCCGCCTGGCAGGTCTGGGCGGCTATCAGAGCTGTTGAGGTCGCGAACATCATCAAGGCGCGGGTCGCCGGGGTCGGTGATGAACATGAGCATTATCCTACGGCGGACATCACCGGATCAATAGCAAAGTACACCAGGAACAGAACTGCGATCAGCCACAGCAACCAGTGCACGGTTTTCGCGCGGCCCGTGGCTACGGCAACCAGCACGTAGGTAATAAAGCCGACGCCGATGCCATTGGCGATGGAGTAGGTGAACGGCATGATGATGATGGTCAAAAACGCTGGTAGCGCTATGTGGAACTGCGAGAAATCAATATCCTTGATCTGCGCCATCATCAGGGCACCCACGATGACCAGCACCGGAGAGGCCGCTTCAATGGGGACAATCTCGTACAGCGGCGTGAGGAACATGGCTAGCAGGAACAACACGCCGGTGACCACGTTGGCGAGGCCGGTACGGGCGCCATCAGCAATGCCTGCAGCAGAGTCAACGTAGACGGTATTAGAGGACGCGGATACGCCACCGCCCACAATCGCTCCGGCTCCTTCAACGATCAGGGCCTTCTTCATGTCGGGGAGGTTGCCATCTTCATCAACCAGCCCCGCCTGCTTGCCCAGCGCAGTCATGGTTCCCATGGCGTCGAAGAAGTTAGCCAACACCAGAGTAAACACCAGGAGGGAGGCCGAGAGCACTCCAATGCGGGAGAACGCACCAATCAAGTCCACTGCCCCAACCAGTGAGAGGTCAGGCAAACCACCAAAGGAACTCGGAATGGTGGGCACGGCCAGGTTCCAGCCGGTGGGGTTGGGTTTGCCGTCCACTACTGAGGGGCCAGCACCGGTGGCGGCCTCAATGATCATGCCTAAAACAGTGGTGAGCACAATGCCGATGAACAACCCACCGCGCACCTGCTTAGCCACGAGAATGCCACACATAATCAACCCCACCACAAATACGAAGGTTGGCCAGGATGCGATGGACCCATTAATGCCCAGCCCAACGGGAACGGTGGTGCCTGCGGCATCGGGGATACGACGCACAAAACCAGCGTCCACTAGTCCGATCATGGCGATGAACAGGCCGATACCCACACCCATGGCTGCTTTGAGCTCACGGGGAATGGCATTGAACACAGCCACACGGAACCCAGAAATCGCGAGGAGCACAATGATGATGCCGTCAATGACCACCAGCCCCATGGCTTCCGGCCAGGTCAACCCCTCCCCCGACACTAAGGTCACGGCAACAAGTGTGTTGATGCCCAGGCCGGTGGCAATGCCGAAAGGATAGCGGGCGATCAGGCCGAAGGCGATGGTCATCACGCCTGCTGCCAGTGCCGTTGCCGCCGCAACCTGTGGGATACCCAACGCATGGCCTGTGTGGTCTTCCGTAGTGCCGATAATCAGGGGATTAAGAATGATGATGTAGGCCATGGCGAAAAAAGTCACCAGACCCGCGCGGACTTCGGTTGCTACCGTGGAGCCGCGTTCAGTGATGTGGAAGAAACGATCAAGGGTGCTGGTACCCTGAGCGCTGCTTGAGCTCCCAGTCATTGTGAGTTCTCCCTATTGTTATTTAAGATGTGGTGGCACAATTTGTGATAATGCACCACCGGTTACAATGGCACTAAACTGGCCATTCGGCAACTGCGTAGCCTCTGGTAGAACATAAAAAATTTCTGGTTATTCAATGCACTCACCAACACAGCCTCTTATCACTTCTGCTCCCCCGCAGATTCTGCTTATTGATAACCACGATTCTTTTACCCATTTGCTGGGTGACCTTATCTGGCGCGCGGTAGGCATTTCCCCGACAATTCTGCCGAATAATTCCCCGGATTTAACGGCGTCTACCTTGGACAACGCCGACTTAATTGTCATTTCTCCCGGCCCTGGCCACCCTGGGGTAGCCGAAGATATCGGGGCGTCGACACTGGCGGTTCAGCAGGAGACAACCCCGGTCATTGGGGTATGTTTGGGGCATCAGGCCATTGCGCTGGAAGCGGGCGCTCGAGTAGAGCGGGCGACGGCCCCGATGCACGGCCTCGCCAGCAATGTGATCCACAACTCAACCGGTATGTTTGAGGGAATTTCCTCACCCATGAGGGTGATTCGGTACCACTCCCTGGATGTCACACTTGATGCCGACAGTGAGGCCCCTCTTGAGGTGCTGGCCCGCGCGGACGACGGCACTATCATGGCTCTGCGCCGCACTGACCGTCCACATTGGGGCGTGCAGTTTCACCCCGAATCCATAGGGACTGCAGCTGGTGAGCGCCTGATGCGCAATCTTATCGAGGCCGCCGGAGTACTGCGCACGCCGCTCTGGCACCGCGCCGAGCTTGACTACTCACCTCACCCAACGGCCGTCGCAACGCTGTGGGCCGAGCATTACCCGTATGTGTGCTGGCTGGACACCGCGACGGACCCATCAGGAACACACATCATCGCAGCTGGCCACACCCTGGTTCACCCCGTTGATATTCCACCGGGCCACCTCACCCCGGACAGCGCCGAAACGGCTCTCAACTTTATTCCTGGAGCACTGGGGGCACTGCGCTACGAGGCCACCGGCGGCTGGGACGGCACCTTGCCATCCCACGTTGATTCCGAGGAGAAGCTGCTTGTCCCCGAGGTCGTTCTACAGTATGAGTGCGGGCGGTGTTTCCTCATGCAGCGCGCGGGTATTGACGCCGCACCTCCACCGCTTCCCTCACACAGCGAGGAGGTCACACCCACAGGCCCGGTGGATGCTGGTCCCATCACTCTGCGGCATAGCCGCGAGGAGTACGTAGCGTTGGTGCGCCGCTGTCAAGAATTCATAGATCGCGGCGAAAGCTACGAGTTATGTCTGACCACCTCGGCATCGGCACCGGTCACAGGACTGACCACACCTGCAGATGTGCTGGACCTGTATCTTCGTCTGCGGTCGGTGGCACCCGCACCGATGGCCGGGCTGTGGCTCACACCCGACTATGCGGTGCTCTCATCCTCCCCAGAGCGTTGCGTGCAGGTGCGGGACGGGCTGGTAACGGCAAGCCCGATTAAGGGCACCCGTCCACGTGGGGCGACGGCCGAGGAAGATGCAGCGTTGAAGGCTGAGCTGCAGCACAGCGTGAAGGACCGCGCGGAAAACCTCATGATTGTGGATCTTCTGCGTAATGATCTCGCACGTTCCTGCCTCCCCGGATCTGTTTCCGTCCCCGAACTATGCGAGGTGTACACTTTCAGCCGGGTTCACCAGATGATATCCACTATTCAAGGGCGGTTGCCTCATGCAGCAACACCTATGCAGTCGTTGGGCGCGGTGCTAGCAGCGTTTCCTGGCGGTTCCATGACGGGCGCTCCGAAACAACGAAGTATGGATATTCTCGCCGAGTTAGAAGCTGCACCTCGTGGGTTTTACTCTGGTTGCCTTGGTTACGTCTCCGCCAACGGTGACGTGGATTTTAATATTTTAATCCGCACAGCCGTGGTTCAGGATGCTGTTGTGCGCTATGGGGCTGGCGGTGCGGTGACCAGGTTGAGCGATGCAGATGCAGAATACGAAGAGGTGCTTGTAAAGATGTTGCCATTACGCTTAGTGCTGGAAGCGAGTGAAGATCTGTGAGAGCTACCTCCTTTCGCGTCCGTGACGGCAAGGTACGCAATCTGGCCGGGCATCTTGAACGCTTGGGCTTGTCTGAAGCTGAAAGCCAGCGGCTGCGCACAGAGCTGCGTCAACGCGTCCACGATGCCGCCGCCAGCGGCGCTTACGCCATTAACCCCATTATCTGGGCCGATACGGGATCATGGACCATAGACGTGCGCCCCGACCGCACCATCAAATCCCACATCATCATGGACGCACACCCCCATAACGACGAGCGCCGCCAACCTCAGGTCAAAGGCCCCGACCTGATGTGGTTATCCACCCGCATGAACATTACCAAGGGTCGCGGCGCGGATGAGGGCCTGCTCAAAGCCCCTAGCGGCCGCATCATTGAGGGGATTTACGCCCATCTGATTGCGCTCCACGGCAACAAGGTTGCGGTGAGCACACACCCTCGCACATTACGTTCGATCACCGCAGCCCAGGTGATCCCCTATCTGCAACAGTGCGGTATGACAGTGGTGGAACGGACTGAAGGGTTTACTCTCCAGGAGCTTCATGAAGCGGAAGTGTGGGATCTCAACGCGTTTTCTGGTATTCGACTGGTCACAGCATGGGCCGAATACGGGGATGTGATTGATGTTCCGGCTGGTCGGGCCGCCGCAGCCCAGGTGCCCACATCAGAAGAAGTCAACCGATGGCTGTGGGAGCAGGCGGACGTCGTCTAATGCTCGTCTTTTCTTAGTAGTTACCATCATCAAAGGGTTTCTCCACCACTGATGTTTCATTGGCACGGGTGTTGGAATGGGCACCGCACCCGTAGTCGGAGTGGACGATGCGCCCGTCAGCGGAAAACTCGTTGACGCACGCGCCGAACGCTGTCCCGGCTGGCGCGGGCATGGGTAGATAGAACGCACAGGTAGCGCAGTGTTCTTCCGCTTTCCTAGCAAATTCAGAACAGGGCCCAAAATCACCGCTACGCCACCGAGCCATCGTAGTATGCAGGCCCTCGGTGCTGAGTATTTTTTGTGATGGGTGACCCGCCGGAGCGTCGTCAAGCCGATGGTCGTCGGAACGCGGCGGCATCAGGTCACCAGGTTTCAGGTCGCCGGGCCGCACCCGATCCGCCCACGGCACCCACGCGGGGGCCTGCAGCGCCTGCGCTCCAGGAAGCAACGCCACCTCGTTGACGGTGATACGGTTCGACCCCGACACGCAGGCAAGGATCACGCACCATTCCCATCCGCAGTAACCAGGTACCGTCGCCGCGAAACGGTGCTCCGCTACGCCGTCCCCGTGGGATGTCACGGACACATGCTCCCCAACCGCAGCCGCACCGCCTTCCTCGATCAGCGCCGCGCGGGCAACCGCCACTGCGTTGTCACCGTGGAGAAACGCTGGCGTGCGGGCGGCGCTGCGAGCGCGTCGGCGATGCTGTGATGGGTGACGTGAGGTTGGCACCGGATTATTTTAAGGCATGATGTTGTTCATGAACGCTTACCGCCATCCCCTCTCTCACCGCAGAACCACTCACGGCACACTCGCTGGGATTGTCGTGGCGCTGAGCCTCACGGCAACCCTTGCGGCGTGTAGTTCCTCCACGGACACCGCCGACCAGAGGCAGCAACCACCAACGAGCGTCACCGCACAACCCACCATGGGGGTCGAGGTCGTCGCTACGCATCCTTTTGACCAGTCAAGTTTTACCCAGGGTCTTGAGGTTGAGGGGGATTCGCTGCTGATCAGCACCGGCCAGGAGGGCGAAAGCCGTGTCTACCGCAGTTCTCTTGACGGCAAAGAACAGCAGTCGGTTCCCCTAGACCGCGAGTTTTTCGGCGAGGGAATTACCCGCGCTGGGGATCACGTGTGGCAGCTGACCTGGCGGCACGGCACGGCTGTCAAGCGTGACGCGACATCACTCGCCGAGGTGGCCCGCACGAACTACAGCGGCGAGGGTTGGGGCTTATGTTCCTTCGGGGACCGCCTCATTATGTCCGACGGTACCTCCCAGCTGCGCGTCCTCGACCCGGACACCTTTGTGGAACGCGAGCGCATCCAGGTCACCCGCGACGGCGCTCCGCTAGACAAGCTCAACGAACTGGACTGCACCGACGGACACATCTATGCCAACCGTTTTCTCACTTCCGAAATCGTGCGTATCGACGCCGCGTCAGGCAACGTCACTGACACCATTGATGCCTCCACACTGGCCAGCAACGCCGCACCGGACCCCAACAATGTGTTGAACGGTATTGCGCACATCCCAGGTACGGATCGTTTTCTTGTGGGCGGCAAGCGGTGGCCGCAGCTTTATGAGGTGCGCTTTGTCCCCCGGTGACACCACCCACAGCACTGATGGTTAGGATTTTGGACTATGGGCAGCAAAAAGACGGGCAGCAAAAAGACACGGCGCAGAAACCTCACGCAATTCCTGATGTTGACGGTGGCTGTAGTCGCTGTTGTGGCAATTTCCATCACGTTCCAGCGTTGGTGGAACAATCGCCCAGGCCCAGAGCCGCGAGACATTCAGTTGACGGTGTCTGCACCGTCGGGGGAACAAAAAATCAGCCCATTTACGGTGTGCGAACCTGGAACCACCTGTGCTGAAAACTCAGTTCCAGAGGTGCGCCTTGGCGAGCAAGACAAAGTGAAGGTCACCGTGCCCAAAGAGGTCTATGACCAGGGCTGGTCACTACTGACCATTTACGACGACCCTGCCGCCAACGACCAATCTTCGTTTAAAGCTCACGAGAAGCAAGAGGTGGAGGTGTCGGGTTCTGCGGAACCACGTACCGCAGACAGCACCACCCGCCCCCGTCTGGTGGTGGTGGAAATTTCCACCGCCATGGTTGGGCATAACGATGCCGGGGAGGAAACGCCCTACTCGGTGGTGTGGTCTGTGAAAGTCACTGACTAGCAGGTGGTAGGGGTGTTATGCGAGTTGTTAGCTGTCTAGTTCTTTGGCCACGGCGCGGAGGATTTCTGCGACTTGGTGGCCAGTTTTTCGGTCGGGGTAACGCCCTGACCGCAGGAGTGGCTGGACTTTAGACTCTAGGAGGGTCACAAGGTCAGAGACCATGCCGTGGAGCTTTTCTGGTTCGTATTTATGCTGGGGTTTTTTAGAGACGCGGGGGGTGTCTAGGATTTTCACCCGCAGCGCTTGGGGGCCGCGGCGTCCGGCTGCGAAGTCGAAGTCGATGCGTTGGCCCTGGTGGAGTTCTTCCACCCCGTCGGGTAGTACTTGTTTGCTGACGTAGCAGTCCTCGTTGCCCGGGTTAGAGACAAAGCCGTAACCGCGTTCAGCGTCGTACCACTTCACCTTTCCGATAGGCACGTGCACTCACCGTTTCCTTCAAAATTTTCGTTGGATCGTTCCTTGCTTAGCTACGAAGTGCTATGAAGTGATAACTATACACCTTTATGACCTTTTTCACGTTATTGCCATGACCTGGGTTTTTAATAAAAACTGCGACCCGACTAGTGCTGTGTAGTAAACCTCTACCGTTTCGAACACAACTATTTCGCTACCAAACGCTACGGTGGGTAGTAGACACAGTGATAGCTCGCGTTCCTTTTTCGCCAAACCCTGTCTGGGAGGGGCGTGATCCTAAGGCTCAACTGCGCCGGACCAAAAAGGTACTCGTACCACTTATACAAACTGAATGCAGACAGGGGCGGGAAACCATTGGCTCCCCCAGAAAGCCACAGGAAGTGCTCACCAGCGCACTTCCCCCAGGATGAAGTTCAGATTATCCCTGAACCGGACGGTGGTGCTCCTCGGTCCGAATCCGACAGCTAACTTCGCAGGCGACAATTTTTTATGAGAGGAACACACTTTTCATGGCACGTCATGCAGCTGCTACCAAGTCCACCTTCGCTAAGCTCGCCGCATCTACCGTAGCCCTCGGGACCGCCGCTACGATTATGTCCCCGACGGCTTCCGCGGCCCCCGATTCCGACTGGGATCGCCTTGCACAGTGCGAGGCAGGTGGCAACTGGAGCATCAACACCGGCAATGGTTTCCATGGTGGCCTTCAGTTCTCCCCAAGCACATGGAACGCATACGGCGGCAACCGCTACGCCCCGAACGCTTACCAGGCAACTCGCGAACAGCAGATTGCAGTGGCCGAAAAAGTCCTGGCCGGACAGGGCTGGGGCGCATGGCCGTCCTGCTCCCGCAAACTAGGCCTAAGCGCCGGCGCCACCCCACGCGACGAAGCCCACCCGGACAAGCCCGCCGACCAAGGCAAACCCGCCGATCAGAACAAACCCGCCGACCAGGGTAAACCTACCGATCAAGGCAAGCCCGCCGACCAAGGCAAACCTGCTGATCAAGGCAAGCCCGCCAATCAGGGTAAACCTACCGATCAAGGCAAGCCCGCCGACCAGAACAAACCCGCCGACCAAGGCAAGCCCGCCAATCAGGGTAAACCTACCGATCAAGGCAAGCCCGCCGACCAGAACAAACCCGCCGACCAGGATAAACAGCCAGCCAAGCCAGCTGAGCCATCTAAGCCACAGGAGGGCGACGACACTACACAAACTACGCAGGACCAAGACACCTCACCGGACAACACCCTTTCTTCCGCATTATCATCCCGCGGCATGGAGGTCTCTGACCAGGCGGCTGCGCCATATAACGCTAACCTCCATGACTTTCACCACTCAAACGGCGCAGCCATTGACGCGATGCTTTCCCACTAAATCGCCCACAGATCCCCCAATCGAGGGCATCTATTTTATGACATAAACCACTAAACAAGGTTTCCAAAGGCCGTTCCACATCCCGGTGGAGCGGCTCAGTTGGTCACGTTTGATGAACTTTCATCGATCCGAACGTGACTATTTCGTTACAAACCGCTACGGTTTATAGGTAGGCACAGCGAAGGCTCGCGTTCCTTTTTCGCCAAACCCTGTCTGGGAGGGGCGTGATCCTAAGGCTCAACTGCGCCGGACCAAAAAGGTACTCGTACCACTTATACAAACTGAATGCAGACAGGGGCGGGAAACCATTGGCTCCCCCAGAAAGCCACAGGAAGTGCTCACCAGCGCACTTCCCCCAGGATGAAGTTCAGATTATCCCTGAACCGGACGGTGGTGCTCCTCGGTCCGAATCCGACAGCTAACTTCGCAGGCGACAATTTTTTATGAGAGGAACACACTTTTCATGGCACGTCATGCAGCTGCTACCAAGTCCACCTTCGCTAAGCTCGCCGCATCTACCGTAGCCCTCGGGACCGCCGCTACGATTATGTCCCCGACGGCTTCCGCGGCCCCCGATTCCGACTGGGATCGCCTTGCACAGTGCGAGGCAGGTGGCAACTGGAGCATCAACACCGGCAATGGTTTCCATGGTGGCCTTCAGTTCTCCCCAAGCACATGGAACGCATACGGCGGCAACCGCTACGCCCCGAACGCTTACCAGGCAACTCGCGAACAGCAGATTGCAGTGGCCGAAAAAGTCCTGGCCGGACAGGGCTGGGGCGCATGGCCGTCCTGCTCCCGCAAACTAGGCCTAAGCGCCGGCGCCACCCCACGCGACGAAGCCCAGCCTGCCGCATCCACGCCGGCCGCCCCTCAGAACAACACATCCGACTCCGCCGCTGTGGATTCCCTGTATGATGCCATCTCTTCCGCGTTCAGTTCCCGCGGTATGGAGGTCCCCAGCCAGGTGACTGCGTTGTACAACGCTAACCGCCACGACTTCAATAACTTCTACAACGCTAACCGCGGCACCATCGACGCGATGCTTGCCCATTAAGCACCCATAAAACACCCCCGAAATGGGGGTTTTTGTTTTGTGCCCTAAACCGCAAAACAAGGTTCCCGAAAGCCGTTCCACATCGCAGTGGGGCGGCTTTTTGCGTATCGACGCCCCGACCAAAAGCACTCCTCATAAGCCCAAAGAGCACATCAACCCCACCCCCATAATGCGGCACTGCGCACACCACCGCCAACCCTTCAGCTCCGCTATTGCTCACAACTTTTTCTGCCAATTATGTGACATGAGACAAAACATCATGTGTAATGACTCACATCGCCATCTCTAGGTGATGTACATTGCTCACTGAGGATCGCGCCGTTGCAGCACGATCCCCTAGCGCCTACCGAGAAAGGTAGAGATGACTGATTCGACTCGTGCCCAGCACATACCGACACACACACCAACACCCAAGGAATTCCTTGAGGTTTCCCAAAGCCCTGAGTTTGCATCGCTGAAGACCACGTTCCGCAGCTTTGCTTTCCCCATGACCATTGCATTCCTGGCCTGGTATCTCGGCTACATCGTTACCGCCACCTACGCCACGAGTTTTGTTCAGCGTCCCGTCTTCGGTGTCATCACCGTCGGCATGGTATTGGGACTCGCGCAGTTTGTCACTGCCGGCCTAATCACCTGGGCCTACGTCCGCTTTGCCGACAACAAGCTTGACCCGGCCGCCGAGGCTATTCGCACCATGATGGAAAATCCGAAGGACGCGTAATGACTCTCCACTCCACCATTCTCGCAGCAGAGAACACAATCGAAACCGGCAACCCCATTCTCAACATTGCCATTTTTGTCATCTTCATCGTCGCCACAATGACCATAGTGGTGCGCGCAACCCGGCAGACCTCACAAAAAGGCTCCGATTTCTACACTGGCGGAGCATCCTTCTCTGGCTGGCAAAACGGCCTCGCCATCGCAGGTGACTACCTGTCCGCCGCCGCGTTCCTCGGGGTAACCGGCGCAATTGCGCTCTACGGTTACGATGGGTTCCTTTACTCCGTGGGCTTCCTCATCGCCCTCCTCGTTGCCTTGGTCCTCGTTGCCGAGCCGCTGCGTAACACCGGGAAATTCACCATGGCCGATGTGCTGTCATTCCGCCTCAAGCAGCGACCTGTGCGCACAGCCGCCGCGATGTCCACGTTGATGATCTCCTTGTTTTACCTAATCGCGCAGATGGCCGGTGCGGGCGGCTTGGTTGCCTTGTTGTTGGGCATCTCCGGCAAAGCCGCGCAGGCCGGTGTTGTCGCCATCGTCGGTGTACTCATGATCATCTACGTTCTGGTCGGCGGCATGAAGGGCACAACCTATGTGCAGATGATCAAGGCCGTTCTGCTCGTTGGTGGTTCCATCATTATCGCGCTGTTGACGTTCTGGTTCATCAAGGGTGGCTTTAACGCTGTTGTTGAAACCGCGATTGCCAACCACCCCAAAGGCGAAGCGATTGTGAACCCGGGACTCAAATACGGCAAGAACGAACTGACCAAACTGGACTTCATTTCCTTAGGTGCCGCCCTGGTGTTCGGCACCGCTGGACTCCCCCATGTTCTAATGCGCTTCTACACGGTGCCCACCGCCCGGGAGGCTCGCCGCTCCGTGACCTGGACCATCGGGATTGTCGCGCTGTTCTTCCTACTCACTGTCGTCATGGGCTACGGCGCTGCAGCCCTAGTTGGCCCCGAGCAAATTCAGGCTGCTCCTGGCGGAGTGAACTCTGCTGTACTGTTGCTGTCCTCTCGAGTGGGCGGGACGATCTTCATGGCCTGCATTTCCGCCATTGCGTTTGCCACCATTCTCGCAGTGGTCGCGGGCCTGGCCATCACCGCATCCGCATCAGTGGCGCATGACCTATACAACTCGGTGCTTCGCAACGGCCAGGCTACGGAAGAAGAACAGGTTCGCGTATCCCGCATCACAGTCGTCGTGATTGGCGTGCTGGCCATTGTTCTAGGCATTGGTGCCATGGGGCAAAATATTGCCTTCCTGGTGGCGCTGGCATTCGGTATCGCGGCGTCGGCAAACCTGCCCACCATCCTGTACTCGCTGTACTGGAAGAAGTTCAACACTACCGGTGCCCTGTTTTCCATCTACGGCGGGCTACTCACCTCTATTGTGCTGATCATTTTCTCCCCGGCCGTCTCGGGTGCAGAAACAGCCATGATACCCAGCATGGACTTCGCGTGGTTCCCGCTAACCAACCCCTCCGTTGTCGCCATTCCTGCGGGCTTCCTGCTAGGCATCATTGGTACCCTGGTGGGTAAGCCGGACAACTACGACGAGCTGGCTGCGGAAATGGAAGTTCGATCCCTGACCGGTGTAGGCGTGGAAAAGGCGGTCCAGCACTAGCCAGTGCTAACAGCCCCACACCTCAACAACAGCCACGGCCCCGCACATACTCACATGAGAGTGCGGGGCCGTGGCCTCATGCTGCGGCCTCATGCGCAAGCACTAATCTAAGACTTATTCACCTTGGTATACGGGTGGACGTAACCCAGCTGCTCTGCTGGTACGGGGAATGCGGTTTCATCACCGTAAGGACTGGACGCACCAGTCACTTTAGAGATGAGCTCAGTAACTGGGTGTTCGCCAGGCGTGTGTTCCGGCCAGCCAGGATCAACGTACGTGTTCTTCTCCATTTTTGCCATGAGGCCATTGTTTCAAACCTTGGCCAAAAAAGTCACCTCTTGGGCATTCCAGGGTGGCGTTACAATGAGGTGCATCATGAAAAAACGCATGAACAACAACAATGCGGATTCCGCCTCCCCCCTCACTTTCGAACAATGGCTGAGTGAGCAACCAGACGAACGGCTGGCAACCATATTGCGAAACCGCCCTGATTGTGCGCTCCCCATACCTCCAAGTTTCAGCTCTTTAGCTGCACGTTTGCGGCTCCCCCTTGCGGTCAAACGCGCCGTGGACAAGCTCGGTGCCATGGACATCGCTGTGGTTGAAGCCGCTTCAGCACGAGGCGCAGAATTACAACCAGTGTCTACCCCCGAAGTGGTGGAGGAAATCAGGGGGAGACTTCATGCGTACTCTACCCCCGACGAGGACATACCCACCCAATACGACGTCGAGGCCGCACTGGAAACGCTCAAAGACCATGCATTGCTGTATAGCACAACCACTGACGGAAGTTCCTTCCAGCTCCTCCCAGAGGTAATGAGCGAAATACCCCGCCACTTCCTCGTCTTGCCGGAATCCGCCAGCGCCGGTCCACCACTTACCCACCAGCAGGTCGAGGAACTCCTTGATGCGTTAAGCCCACAGGAAAGCAAAATCCTGGATACACTCGCGCAGGCTGGTGGCGTGGGCCTCAGCAAAGACGCGGCACCCGATGCCGACCCCACTCGCCCCGTGGCCATGCTCATAGCCAAGGGACTACTCACCCGGGTTGATCACAACACTGTGCGCCTGCGGGCCATCACCCGCAACGTACTCCTCAACCCCAGCAACACGCCCCACAGGTATACCCTCGTCCCGGCAACCCGCATGCCGGATACTCCGCCTTCGGATAAAGATGTCCAGAAGGTCGACCAGGCCGCCACCGCCGCCGGTCTAGAGGTCACCCGTATGATGCGGCGCTTGCTTGAGGAACTCGGTCGAGAACCCGCACCCTGCCTCAAAAATGGGTCCCTTGGCGTTCGCGCAGCCACAAAGCTCGCCAAAACTTTAGACATTGATAACCTCACCCTCGCCCGCCTGATGTGCCTAGCTGACAGCGCAGATCTCATCAGCACTGGCGAACCCGATCCGCCGCCGCAGAACGACAACCTCGGCGATTACCTCGCCCCCACCCCGCTCGCCGACGACTGGCTCCAGAGCGATCCTGCCGACCAATGGGCAAGCCTGCTGGAAGCCTGGCGAAACTCGCAATGGTCGCCCTGGCTCGTGGGGCACAAAGACGACACCAACAAAACCATCCACCTCCTCGATCACGCAGCACTCGACACTCACCTCCCAGCCATCACCGCGCTAACCATGCGCCCGTTCCTCCGCCTCCCCCCAGGGACACCAGTACCACCAGACAATGTCAGCATGGACATGCGGTACCTTTCTCCCCTGCGTGGCAGTCACATCGATCCCACCCGCGTTGCTGATATCTGCAGCAACGCGGAGTGGATAGGTGCCATCGCCCTTAATGCCGCCAGCACCCCACTCCGCACCATGATGGGTACTTCCGACACCGATGCTTATGAGGCACTACGCAAGGTCACCCAAAGCCTCACCCCAGAACCCGGAACCACCCTCATCGCCCAGGCAGACATGACGATCCTCGCACCAGGGCCACTGACCACGGAGATTCAAGAACAGGTGGAAACACTAGCGGACGTGGAATCTCCGGGTCTTGCCAGCGTGTACCGAATCACCGAGGCGTCAATACGCAGGGCTCTGGACACCGGACGCACGGGTGCGGACCTGCAGCAGTTCCTTGAAGAAAACGTCCTTGGCGACGTCCCCCAATCCATCACCTACCTCATCACTGATGTAGCGCGGCGGCACGGCACCCTCCGCGGTGGTCCTGCCATCTCCTACCTACGTAGCGACGACCCCGCGCTCCTCGCTCAGGCTGTCCAAACCCCAGCCGCCGCACGTCTCGCACTGCGACTCATCGCCCCCACCGTGGCCATCTCCCAGGCACCGCTCATTGAGGTGCTGGACAACCTCCGCGAGGCAGGCTTCCAGCCCGTCGCGGAAGATGCCACCGGCGCGAGTATTGACGTCCGCCCATCCCCCAGCCGTATCACTTCCTACCAAGGTCGCCCTGCCGCCACTCGCGAGGCTATCGACGCCGGACTCATCCATGCTGTTGTCTCCGAACTGCGCCGCAACAACACCGCCACCACCGCAGCGTCCCAAGGAACCACTGCTACCAACGACCAAGGGCAAGTACTCCAAGGCCGGGAGGCATTAAGTGTGTTGCAGGCAGCCGTACGGGGCCGGAAAACAGTAACCCTCGGGTTCGTCGATAAGCAAGGGACGCAGATGCATCGTGTGGTGCGGCCGCTTACTGTATCTGGCGGGCAGGTGGACGCACTGGACGCCGCAACCGGGAAGGTCCACCGCTTTCAACTACACCGCATCACTGAGGTGATACTGGATTAGAATGGAGGTTTACTTTACATACTGTAAGGAGACCTCGTGGCTTTTGGTGATGGACCGCTCATCGTCCAATCCGACAAAACAGTCCTTCTAGAAATCGATCATGCGCTTGCCGACGAAGCCCGCGCTGCCCTCGCGCCCTTCGCGGAACTGGAACGCGCCCCTGAGCATGTTCACACCTACCGCATCACCCCGCTTGCCGTGTGGAACGCCCGCGCCGCCGGTCACGATGCAGAACAGCTTGTCGACGTCCTGGAACGCTACTCGCGCTTCCCCGTTCCCCACCCCCTGCTTATTGACGTCGTGGAGACCATGAGTCGCTATGGCCGGGTCAAGCTTCACAAACACCCAGCCCACGGGCTCATTCTGGAATCTGCGGAACCCGCCATCATTGCCGAAATCACCCGGCACAAAAAAATAGCCCCCATGCTGGGAGCCACGATTGACGACACCTCCGTGGTCGTGCACCCCTCCGAACGCGGACGCCTGAAACAAGAACTACTGAAAGTAGGCTGGCCTGCCGAAGACCTCGCCGGATACGTTGATGGCGAGGCACACCCTATCGCCCTTGAAGAAACCGACTGGTCACTGCGTGACTACCAGCGCTTCGCCGCTGATTCCTTCTGGGAAGGTGGCTCCGGCGTCGTCGTCCTTCCCTGCGGAGCCGGGAAGACCATGGTGGGAGCTGCAGCAATGGCAAAAGCCCAGGCCACAACCCTCATACTGGTGACCAACACTGTGGCAGGCCGCCAATGGCGCGACGAACTTCTCCGCCGCACGTCCCTAACCGAAGAAGAAATCGGCGAATACTCGGGAGAAAAAAAAGAAATCCGCCCTGTGACCATCGCCACCTACCAAGTAGTCACCCGAAAAACAAAAGGTGAATACCGGGCGCTAGAGCTTTTCGACTCTCGCGACTGGGGACTGATAATCTACGACGAAGTTCACCTTCTCCCCGCTCCCGTCTTCCGCATGACCTCGGACCTGCAATCCCGCCGCCGCCTCGGCCTCACCGCCACGCTTGTCCGCGAGGATGGTCTAGAGGGCGACGTCTTCTCCCTCATCGGCCCCAAACGTTACGACGCCCCGTGGAAAGACATCGAAGCCCAAGGCTACATTGCCGCCGCCGAATGCGTTGAAGTACGCGTGACCATGACAAAAGCAGAACGCATGGCCTACGCCACCGCTGAACGATCGGTCCGCTACCGCCTTGCAGCCTGCGCTGAAACCAAAAACAAAGTGGTAAAAAAACTTGTAGAGCAGCACAAAGGCGAGCCAACCCTGGTGATCGGCGCCTATATTGACCAGCTTGAAGAACTCGGCGGCATCCTTGACGCCCCTGTCATTGATGGCAAGACCTCCAACAAAAAACGCGAAGAACTCTTTGATGCCTTCCGTAAAGGTACCCTCAACGTGCTGGTCGTGAGTAAAGTGGCTAACTTCTCTATCGACCTCCCCGAAGCGGCCGTGGCCATCCAAGTCTCCGGCACGTTCGGGTCTCGGCAAGAGGAAGCCCAACGCCTAGGCCGCCTCCTCCGGCCCAAAGCTAACGGTCGCGAAGCCCTGTTCTACACCGTAGTCAGCCGCGATACGCTCGACACCGAATACGCGGCACACCGCCAACGCTTCCTCGCTGAACAAGGCTACGCCTACCGCATTGTCGATGCCGACGATCTACTCTTCCCCATCAAGGACAACTAGGATGAACAACTTCACGTTCGACGTGGATATCGAGCACAACAAGAAAAACAACGAACTATTCAAAGACACAAAGCGACTGCAAACCAGCGCCGGCGTTTACGGACTTCTCCAACTCATCCTCGCTGCGGCCGCACTATGGTGGTCCAACCAAGCCATCTGGGGCTGGATTCTTGCCATTGTCCTAGGCATCATGGCCATCATCAGCTTCGCCATGATCAACATCATCCCCAAAAAAGTAGGAACCCCCGAGAACATTTACCGCCAGTACCCCCTCGTTCCCGCCATCATCGCCCAAGTCAACCCGCGCGACCTGGTTCTCCTTGCACTCGTAAACAAAAACATCGACCCAGATCTTTCACCTCAATGGGCCCTGGCTGCACGTAACATCACCCGAATCAACGGACATGAGCGGGTTGAGGGTGAAGAAGTCCCCAGCGTAGGTGTGTCTGGCCGACGTTCCCTGAACACCAAAGACCAGTGGGACGAAATCACTCCCATGCCCATCGCCTGGGCAACCCCCTCCAGCAAGGTCATTGCCGATGCTCACGCTGCAATCCCGCAGGAACAATGGGAACTGCTTAAACAAAATAAAGGACGCCTTGACGAGGTCTTTTCTTCCCCCCATAATCTCATCGATCTCTAGGCTCTGCTTCTATCACGTACTGGCGGCTGGTGTTGTGTTGGTGTTGTTGTCTAGTCCCCGATTCTTCGGCAACCCCCTGATCAACGAAGCACAACAACTCATCGCCTACATCAACGACACCCCATAACCCCGCACCCGTATAGCAAAACAAACAAACAAAACAACAAAAAAAAGGGGGTGGGGTGCCAGTGCCACACCAGGCACACACAACACCCCACCCACCATCTATTTGAAGTTATCAATGCTGGCAGTAACCTACTCTCCCACACCCTCCCAGGTGCAGTACCATCAGCGCCCACAGACTTAGCAACCGGGTTCGAAAAGGACAACCGGGCGTGACCCTGCGACTATCACCACCAACACACCCAACACAACAACACACCAGGTGTTGCGCCAGACACTGCACAGCAGACCACGAAACCACACACCACCAACGGCAGCGACGTCCTGTTTTCATCATTCCTCTGTGTTGTCAACACACGCATATGTTTCCCACACCATGTGCCCTATCGCACACAATCCTGTGGCACACCACCACTATGGGGTGTGTTTGTGTCGGTCATATTAGTATCGGTCATCTCACAACACCTTACGATGCTTCCAACTCCGACCTATCAACCCCCTCATCTACAGGGAACCTCAACAGAAACCTCATCTCACAACAGGCTTCCCGCTTAGATGCTTTCAGCGGTTATCCCTCCCGCACATAGCCAACCAGCCATGCCACCGGCGTGACAACTGGCACACTAGAGGTACGTCCATCCCGGTCCTCTCGTACTAGGGACAGCCTTGTTCAAGTTTCCACGCGCGCGGCGGATAGAGACCGAACTGTCTCACGACGTTCTAAACCCAGCTCGCGTGCCGCTTTAATGGGCGAACAGCCCAACCCTTGGGACCTACTCCAGCCCCAGGATGCGACGAGCCGACATCGAGGTGCCAAACCATCCCGTCGATATGAACTCTTGGGGAAGATCAGCCTGTTATCCCCGGGGTACCTTTTATCCGTTGAGCGACACCACACCCACACGTTGATGCCGGATCACTAGTCCCTGCTTTCGCACCTGCTCCACCCGTCAGTGTCACAGTCAAGCTCCCTTACTGCACTTACACTCTAAAACCTGATTACCAACCAAGCCGAGGGAACCTTTGGGCGCCTCCGTTACCATTTAGGAGGCAACCGCCCCAGTTAAACTACCCACCAGGCACTGTCCCAAAACCCGATCAGGGCCCACAGTTAGATGCACACAACAACCAGAGTGGTATTTCACCAATCGACTCCACACCCACTAGCGTGAATGCTTCCACGTCTCCCACCTATCCTACACAAGCTGCAGCACACACCAATACCAAGCTATAGTAAAGGTCCCGGGGTCTTTTCGTCCTGCCGCGCGAAACGAGCATCTTTACTCGTACTGCAATTTCACCGGGCCTATGGTTGAGACAGCAGGGAAGTCGTTACGCCATTCGTGCAGGTCGGAACTTACCCGACAAGGAATTTCGCTACCTTAGGATGGTTATAGTTACCACCGCCGTTTACTGGGGCTTCAATTACCCGCCTCACACACCACGTGGTGTGCTCACGAGTCCTCTTAACCTTCCAGCACCGGGCAGGCGTCAGTCCGTATACCTCGACTTGCAACGTCTTCGCACGGACCTGTGTTTTTAATAAACAGTCGCTTCCCTCACTTCTCTGCGGCCACACACAACGCACACCGCACAAGGGTGATTGCCGCACATGGCCCCCCTTCTCCCGAAGTTACGGGGGCATTTTGCCGAGTTCCTTAACCATAGTTCACCCGAACGCCTTAGTATCCTCAACCAGACCACCTGTGTCGGTTTCCGGTACGGGCCGTGCACACACATCGCTAGAGGCTTTTCTCGACAGCACAGGCACATCAAACATCCCCAACAATCTGGGTACGCATCACGCCTCACCCTTATATGCAGAACGGATTTACCTATCCTGCGGGCCACACGCTTACACCACAATCCACTCAGTGGCCTTGACTACCAATCTGTGTCACCCCATCGCTTGGCTACCAACGATCAAGATCCCACGCACCACACACCAACAAACACACAACGTGTGAACATCAATGGTAGTGGGTGGTTAGTACAACCGAGTCACCACTGGTCGCGCATACACGGGTACGGGACTATCAACCCGTTATCCATCGACTACGCCTGTCGGCCTCGCCTTAGGTCCCGACTCACCCTGGGAAGATTAGCTTCACCCAGGAACCCTTAGTCATCCGGCGAACACGTTTTCCACATGTTTTTCGCTACTCATGCCTGCATTCTCACTCGCACACACTCCACCACCACTTCCGTGACAGCTTCTCAGCATGCACGACGCTCCCCTACCCAACACACACCAAAGACGTGCATGTTGCCGCGGTTTCGGCGGTGTACTTTATAAGCCCCACTACATTATCGGCGCATCACCACTTAACCAGTGAGCTATTACGCACTCTTTCAAGGATGGCTGCTTCTAAGCCAACCTCCTGGCTGTCTTCGCGATGACACCTCCTTTTCCACTCAGCACACCCTTAGGGGCCTTAACCGACGATCTGGGCTGTTTCCCTCTCGACGTCACGGAGCTTATCCCCCGCCGTCTCACTGCCACGCTCGCATATTATTGGCATTCGGAGTTTAGCTGGCATCGCTAAGATGATCGTCCCGCATCAACCAACCAGTCGCTCTACCACCAACAACAACCACGCAACGCTGCACCTAAATGCATTTCGGGGAGAACCAGCTATCACGGAGTTTGATTGGCCTTTCACCCCTACCCACAGCTCATCCCCTCAGTTTTCAACCTAAGTGGGTTCGCGCCTCCACAATGTTTTACCACCGCTTCACACTGGCCATGGGTAGATCACCCCGCTTCGGGTCCAGAACATGCCACTTAACACACCCTCATTAGGATTCGCTTTCGCTACGACTACCCCACACACACGGGTTAACCTCGCGACATGCCGCTGACTCGCAGGCTCATTCTTCAAAAGGCACGCCACCACCCCACACAAGGGGCTATGACGGATTGTAAGCACACGGTTTCAGGAACTATTTCACTCCCCTCCCGGGGTACTTTTCACCCTTCCCTCACGGTACTAACTACACTATCGGTCACGCCAAGTATTCAGGCTTACCGGGTGGTCCCGGCAGATTCACAGCAGATTCCACGAGCCCGCTGCTACTCGGGAAAATACGCACACACCCCAACCACATGTCTTCAGGTACCGGACTCTCACCGTCTACGGCAGGCGATTCCACACCACTTCCCCTAACACACAATCCAAGGGTGCCAGCCAGTGGTAGCCAGCCAGACACACGCATCCCACAACCCCCTACACGCAACCCCTACCAAGTATCATCCACGCATAGAGTTTAGCCATCACCTCCGCCTTCGCTCGCCACTACTAACGGAATCACATATTGTTTTCTTCTCCTACGGGTACTGAGATGTTTCACTTCCCCGCGTAACCCCCATACCACCTATTTCATTCAGCAGCAGGTGACCGCACATAACCACGGCCGGGTTTCCCCATTCGGACATCCTCGGATCAACGCTTAATCGGCAACTCCCCGAGGCTTAACGCAGCCCTTCACGTCCTTCATCGGCTTGACATGCCCAGGCATCCACCGTGCGCCCTTACAACAAACACACCACCTACACCAACCCCACACACGGGGGTTGCTGCATTCAATGGCGGTGCGCCACACGAAAAACACACACAAAACAACACAAGAAATTAAACAGAAAAATGATTTCGCGTCCACTATACAGTTCTCACACAACACCACCCCACCACCAGCAACCATCATGATCACCAGCAGACAAGGACGTAAAATTCCACACATTTATTATGTGGGACACCCAACAGCCACACCAAGCACCACACCCCCATTATGGATACACACCACATATTCTCCCTAGAAAGGAGGTGATCCAGCCGCACCTTCCGGTACGGCTACCTTGTTACGACTTCGTCCCAATCGCCAATCCCACCTTCGACCACTCCCCCCACCACAAGTGGTGGTTAGGCCATGGGCTTCGGGTGTTACCAACTTTCATGACGTGACGGGCGGTGTGTACAAGGCCCGGGAACGTATTCACCGCAGCGTTGCTGATCTGCGATTACTAGCGACTCCGACTTCATGGGGTCGAGTTGCAGACCCCAATCCGAACTGAGGCCGGCTTTCAGAGATTAGCTTCACTTCACAGTGTCGCAACCCGTTGTACCGACCATTGTAGCATGTGTGAAGCCCTGGGTATAAAGGGCATGATGATTTGACGTCATCCCCACCTTCCTCCGAGTTGACCCCGGCAGTTTCTCATGAGTCCCCACCAAAAATGTGCTGGCAACATAAGACAAGGGTTGCGCTCGTTGCGGGACTTAACCCAACATCTCACGACACGAGCTGACGACAACCATGCACCACCTGTGCACCAACCACAAGGGAGGACGTATCTCTACGCCGATCTGGTGCATGTCAAACCCAGGTAAGGTTCTTCGCGTTGCATCGAATTAATCCACATGCTCCGCCGCTTGTGCGGGCCCCCGTCAATTCCTTTGAGTTTTAGCCTTGCGGCCGTACTCCCCAGGCGGGGCGCTTAATGCGTTAGCTACGGCACAGACTGCAAACACACAGCCCACACCTAGCGCCCACCGTTTACAGCATGGACTACCAGGGTATCTAATCCTGTTCGCTCCCCATGCTTTCGCTCCTCAGCGTCAGTAACTGCCCAGTAACCTGCCTTCGCCATCGGTGTTCCTCCTGATATCTGCGCATTTCACCGCTACACCAGGAATTCCAGTTACCCCTACAGCACTCTAGTCGTGCCCGTATCGCCTGCACGCCCGGAGTTAAGCCCCGGAATTTCACAGACGACGCGACACACCACCTACGAGCTCTTTACGCCCAGTAAATCCGGACAACGCTTGCACCCTACGTATTACCGCGGCTGCTGGCACGTAGTTAGCCGGTGCTTCTTCTCCACGGTACCGTCACCCACCAGGTGGGCTTCGTCCCGGGCGAAAGGAGTTTACAACCCGAAGGCCTTCATCCCCCACGCGGCGTCGCTGCATCAGGCTTGCGCCCATTGTGCAATATTCCCCACTGCTGCCTCCCGTAGGAGTCTGGGCCGTGTCTCAGTCCCAATGTGGCCGTCCACCCTCTCAGGCCGGCTACCCGTCGCCGCCTTGGTAGGCCATTACCCCACCAACAAGCTGATAGGCCGCGGGCTCATCCCACACCGCAATAAAGCTTTCCACCATGACCCCTACGCCATGGTCGTATGTGGTATTAGACCCAGTTTCCCAGGCTTATCCCACAGTGCGGGGCAGATCACCCACGTGTTACTCACCCGTTCGCCACTCGAGTACCCACCACCAAGGTGGCAGGCCTTTCCGTTCGACTTGCATGTGTTAAGCACGCCGCCAGCGTTCGTCCTGAGCCAGGATCAAACTCTCCAACCACAACACACAAACAAATGCGTGTGTCGTGCACAAAACAAAAACAAAATAATAGTGTTTCAAGCGTGTATCTCTTGACAAGAGCAACACACCCCCACCACTACCAGGGTCGGGGTGTGCGACACCCACACAACACTAGTGTGTGGGTGTGTGTAGTACTTGGTACGCTATTGAGTTCTCACACAACAAAAAAGAGGTATTGTCAGCGCTTCTCAAGGTGTCCCTTAATTTTTTATGTTGGTTTAAGGGTTGAGGAGTGACTTTTTCCAACTTACCGGCTTGCAGGGTTGGTTGTCAACTCTGTGTTGGGTGCTGGTTGTTGGTGTCAGTGTTGTTGCGCTGACGTTGTTCTAATATACAGAGTGGTGTGTGGTGTGACAAGTGTGGTGGTCAGGGCACTTTTCTCGCACCAGCAGACGGCACCTTTCACATCGTTGCCAAACATTGTGCACATTCTTAGCATAAGAATCAGATTCTTACCCTTCACCGCCAAGGAGACTTCATGAGCCAGGCCAGCACACCACATATAAACCCACAAGGAGTCCCAATAGCCGAGACCGTGCTTATGCCTGGTGATCCACTTCGAGCACAGTTCATTGCCGAGACGTATCTAGAGAATCCTGTGCAGTTCAATTCAGTGCGGAACATGTTGGGTTTTACTGGAACATATCAGGGCAACCTGGTTTCCGTGATGGGCAGCGGCATGGGTATGCCATCGATATCGATATACGCCTGGGAACTCATTCATGTTTTTGGCGCAAAGAGGCTGATTCGTGTCGGTTCGTGCGGGTCACTGCAGCAAAATCTTGACCTTTACGATGTTGTCATTGCACAGTCAGCGTCCACTGATTCCAACTTCTTACAGCAATACAAATTGCCCGGAACCTATGCCCCAACCGGTTCATGGCCGCTTATCTCCGCTGTGCTAGAGCAAGCACAGCGCCAGGGAGTCATCCCACATGTAGGAAATGTCCTGTCTAGTGATGTTTTCTATAACGCTGACTCCGCCTTCAATGAGCGCTGGGCAAGCATGGGCGTTCTTGCTGTGGAGATGGAAACTGCAGCACTCTACTCGATTGCAGCTCATGCAGGCGTTGAGGCACTGGGAATTTTTACTGTCTCTGACAGTATTGTCACCGGAGCGAAAACCACACCGGAAGAAAGGCAACATGCGTTTACAACGATGATGGAGCTCGCTCTTCCACTTGCTCAGCAGTAAGAACAGGCTTAAGGCGGACGATATGTATTGTGACCAGCGTCGCGATACATCCAAGAATGACAATCACAATCGGCTTACCTGAAAGAAACATGGACAGTCCAATCCCCAACCACATCACCGTCAACGTCCGAACCTTGTGAGGAGTCGTCATCTCCCGTTTTTCGTAGTTACGGAGATACTCTCCAAAAATCCGATGGTTATACAGGTAAGCGTGCATTCGATCAGAGCTTCGCGCAAAACATGCTCCCGCAGCAAGAAGGAACGGCGTGGTAGGCAACAAAGGCACCACTGCGCCTATTGCCCCAAGCACAAGGAACACCGTTCCCAACCCGATCAAGATTCCCTTGAAGACAGTCACACCCCCACTGTAGGGCAGCCTGGCCTCACGGGCCATACTTAAATTTATCTGAGTTTTTGCTTACGTTCAGTCGTTTTTATCGCAAATGCTAACGACCCTCACTATTGTTATCCGTGAGGGTCGTTAGCTAGCAACCAAGCAGTCTTCTAACTGCCAATTCTATCCCAGTTCAGCAACGCGACGCGCAACGGTGGAGCGCAGGAGGGCCAAGTTGCAGTTATCGCTACTGACAGCCACATAGAGGAACAGCTGAGAGTCAAGGAGGCGTACAAGGTGGAGCTGATTTTCCAGGGTGAGAAGCATGTCCACCAGGTTGACCTGAAGGTTCAACGCACGGATGGTCTTGAGCTTAGCTTTCACCATTTCACTGTTGTACGCAGAGGCAACATCCAGGTCAAAGTCGTTGATGCGCGAGACGCTGGCGAGAGACATACCGGTTTCAACATCTACCACCGAGGCCCCCATGAAGCCTTCCAGGTCAGAGGCAATGTTATTGATCAGACGATTAAGTTCTTCTTGGCGTGACATTCACGTTCCTTTCAGTTACTTCTTATCTATACAATCATACCGTTTAGTAGACATGCAAACAAATTGTGATAATTTGTTTCAACTGATGGAGGAAAAATGACTGAACACCCGATTACTAACGAACAACCGCGACGGTCACGGCGTCGAAAAGCAACGGTAGAGGAAGAAATCGCTAATGATGCGATCGTCGGCTCCCCTTCTGATGCCGAGGTTGTGTTCATTGGCCCCGTTGGTGTGGGCAAAACCACTGCGGTGCAGACATTGTCGTCTGTGCCACCAATCAATACTGAAGTCATGATGTTTGAAGGGGCGGAGGAGTTTTTGCACACGTCAAAAACCACCACGACCGTTGGCATTGACTACGGAATGTGGGTACGTCCAGACGGGAAAGTCATCGGATTGTTCGGAACAACCGGACAGGATCGGTTCACCGACTCCCGCACTCCCCTACTCAACCCCGACGCGGGAATCGTGATCTGGCTCTACGGGGACAGCGACACACTAGGCACTGATTTGGGGTCGTGGATCACCACAGCAGGCGGCCCGACCAACAGCCACCGCATCCTTATCGGCGTGAACTATCCCACCGACGAAGGTCTGAACGAGATTAAAGCAACCCTTGAACAGCTCGAACTCGGCCATATCCGCGTCACTACCGCCGATCCTCGAAACATTGACGATGTTCGCCGCGTTGTCAACGACGTTTTACAGTTCAACGGAGTTTAAGCCATGTCAAAGTCCACACAAACAGCAGAAACCGGCGCACGTCATCGCAAAATCCGTGGTCGCGACCTGAACACCAACGACATTGCCGCTGCTGCGCTGCCATTCATCACCAGAATCCGCAGAGAACTTCCCGGCATCCGTGCCGTACTTCTGGGAACCCGCGACGGCATTCACATCTGTTCCGTCGGACTTAGCAAGGCCGAAGACGCCGCCCGCCTGTCCGCCCTAAACTCCTCCATGTATGGTGTTTCAGGCGCTCAGGTACAGCTCATGGGTCATCCTGATGCCGCAGGCGGGGAAACCGTCGTCGCCGTTACCATGCCCGACGAAATTATCATGGTGGTCAGCGTCGACTACGAGCCAGTCAACAACCTCCTCCTCTGGGTCTCCGCCGAGGACACCCAACTAGGAATGGTCATCCACCACATCCGCAACGCGGCCGACGAACTCGCCGAATGGCTGGTTGACGACTAAGGCACTTAACACAACGCACGCAGTTCCACCGCGGCAAAGCCCCCAGTTCAAACCATAAACTGGGGGCTTCATCTGTGGAGCTGCCGGGGAATGAAATACGACGAATATAAATACTGTTCAAAAGGGGTTTTTATCTTCATAGGCGTGTTCATTGCACAATCATTGCACAATCGCGCGGCTTTTTACCCATTGCAACACCTCCCCTTCGCTCCACAACGGCGTGCGGCCGTCCAGTTTCGCCACCGGCTTCGGAGCATTCCGCAATGCCACATACGCGCGCCATGTACCTATGGCGATGCCAGCCTTTGCCGCACACTCCATCGACGTGAGCAATCTCACGCCCGTTACTTCATCGGTAATAATCGGTGTCATCAAACCACCTCCCCATGCAGCGCTAGCGCTGCACAATGCGCAAAACAAAAACGCCCCCGCACAAGGCAGGGGCAAACAACTAGCTAGACTCAAGGCCCAAAGCCCTCGCAGCAATCGGAGAAGGCTCAGGCGGATCAGGGGGGCGTCGCCAAGCGTCATACAGGATGCGTGCGTAGGCGCGCACATAAGCATCGCTCACGCGGTCCTCATGCAGGTCGGCCACTTCCCCCGAAAGACGATCCTTATCATCCTCCAGCTGGTCCACACGCTCCATTAGGCGGCCCAGCACGTCATTATTAGCCCGCCGCGCGTCACCGCGCATCGTCGCAATAGCTGTGAAAAAGCCAAGCGCCGCCGTCAAAACAGACTGAAAAATGACGTTCAGGTCAAGCCCGAAGGGCAACGCCTCCCCAAGAAGGGAGACATTCATCACTTAGCCAGCAGCTCCCGAAGAGTGTCCAACGACACAGTGGGCTTTGCCTTGGGCTTCACCTCAACCGGCTTCGGGGCCTCAGGCGTGGCCGCCGGGGCGGGCACGTGACGCGCGGCCACCATGCTCACCAGCGCCACCACAGCGCCGAAAACCGGCTCCAGCTTATCCACCCACTCGGTCACCACGACGTCATTGGGGACGACACCGAACCACACGAGCACCAAGCCCACGAGCGTGGCCACGGAATAAAGGCCCTTGCGGACCTGTGCGGGGAACACGGCCCCGTCAACTTTCAAATGCTTTGGCATGTGAATCTCCTCACTTGTTGATTGTGGCCTTGGCGTCAGCCAAGACCTTTTCCGGGTCGAGCTTCAACGCATGCATCAGGTAGATCAGCAACACGCGAATCTCCCATGCGGCCGCGTCGCTGAAACGCAGAAAATCGAAGCCGTCAAACTGCTTATCAGGACTGATAAGAGACGGGCGTACAGTAGACAAAATTTCCTCCAATTCGTCGGTTTCGGGGTTGCCCCCATAGAACAGAGCACGTAGCTCCTCCACGCTGCCCCGGAAGGCGTTGACATCAACCTCTGTGAATCCGGCCACATGCCCCTGTGAACCGAACTGCCAAATGACTGGCTTGACATTGCCAAGCGGGTAATCCCACTTGGGGTGTGCGTCACCCGGGTAGATCGCAGCGGGCGGGCCACCAGGGTTTTGCCCGTAGTAGGCCATCCACAGCGCGCCAAGGCCGCTGTCTTTCAGGTCTGGCTCACCTTCGAAAACCCGGCCCTCCCACCAGGGAATGTAGCTGTACATGCCAATGACGCGCACCCCGTTCGCCTCGTACAGGCGCTTGCACTCCCAAATGTCATTGATAGACAAGCCTGCTTCGGTTTCACAGTCAATCCACACGGGGCGTCGCAGGTCGCCCATTACGTCAAGTGACGCATCGACTTGTGCCCGCACGCTTGTACCTTCACTTGGATTGCGCAAGAAATGATATGCGGCGGTTACGAGCCCCGCCGCTTCGGCATCACGCATGTGCGACTGGTAGCACCGGTCGCGATATGTGCCGTCCGTGGTGCGGATAATCGCGAAGCGGATACCTTCATCGGCGGCACGACGCAGGCTGATACCGTCCTGCCATTCGGAAACGTCCACGCCGAAAATTGTTTCACTCATTGGTTTTTCCTCCTTTCGTTGCTGGTTAGGCCACCCAGCGCCTGCAAGTATTGGCTCCGGGTCCAGTCGATCCGGCCCCGGTGGGCTCCACACGTAGCGGTGGAACTCTAGATGCAGGTGCGGGGGGAAGCCGCCGTTAGTGTTCGGATCGGGGTTGATCCGGGCGATGCGTTGCCCTTCCTCCACATGCTGACCTGGTGTGACCTCGGGGATCGTGTGGCCGTAGACGCTGAAGCCGCCGCCAACTTCGGCGGGGTGATCCACGGTTACCCATTGCCCGAAGCCACTTGCGGGGCCCGCGTGCACGACAGTTCCGCTACGAATCGCGTAGACGGGGTGCCCGCCAGAACCGCCGTCGCAGCCGAAATCTGTGCCGTAGTGTATGAAGCCGTCACGCCAACCGAACGGCGATGTAATGTAAAAGCCCTGCTCAACGGGCATCGTTGTCATATATCACATCTCCTTAATGATTAGGGGTTTTAGGCAATGTAAGTAACGGAGAATCTAATGCCGGACGAGCGCATAGAATATTCGGTTATCTCCCCGCTTGGGTTTATGAAAAGTTCGCCAGACATATTTACTGGAGCGACATGAATTATGGAGTGTGGCCTAGCCCACTCGGGCAAAGTTAGGTTAGTTATGTCGCTGAGGGAAGCGCCCGAATTGCTGTTACTCGAATTCGTAGTTATCGTCACCATTCTTCCGGCACGACGAACTTGTATACTGCCATGCGAGTAAAGCGCAGTGATCCCTCCTTGGTCAACATAGCCTTTTGACACTGCCACATTGTCGTTGTCGTAAAACGTGGTTGGATTCACCAATAAATTTCCGTTGCCGTTTCGTCGTGCGATCTTATAGGGAGTGCCGGTTATCGATACATCTTGATTCGAAATAAACCCTGAAATCGCCTGGGAAAGTCCAGAAATTGAACCGATATTCAGTTTATTCATTCGGTCAAGCAGGTTCTGAAAATCCGCTTGACTTGCCTTAGTCGCAAGCTTGTTTAGTAGCTCTCCCTCAAGCGAACCCCCAGCTTTGACGCGGTTCGCAATCTCCTCCAGCGTGTCAAACGCGGCCGGGGCATTACCCTTCAGCTTGTTGATCTCGTTGGTGACAGCGGCGGTGGCCGCATTCGCCGCGCTGTTAGCTGCAACCTGCGCTCGTTGCGCGTGTGTGCCAGCCTCGTTCTTGTACCGTTCAGCAGCTTCCTTCAGGCCCTGCACTTCGGAACGCAGCGTACTGGCCGCGCTCGTCATGATCGAATTAACGGTGTTCGACAAGGTGGAAAAGTTGTCCCGCAACCACTGGTATTTGGCGTCCCACGACTTGAATACCGTCGCCGCCGCGTTCATATCAGACCTTGCTGCATCGGCGTTTTTTAGCTGCTGGTCAATATGCTGCCTAGCTGACTCCACAGCGGAAGCGTGCTGCGACGCGGTTGACGCTGCACCTGAGGCGGTGCTTGCGCTGCCTTCCGCGCTTCTAGCGGCCTTTTCCGCGCGGGTGGCGTTACTTCCTGCTGAAGACGCGCTACCGGAAGCCCGGTCAGCGGACTCCTTAGCGTCCCGCTCCGCTTTTTGCGCGCCCCGGATCACCGCTGGCTCATACTTGATGTGCTGCTCGATCAGCTCGCGTAGCGTAATGCGCCCCGTACCGGCTGGTACCGTCGCCTCAATGGGCTCAGTGTTGGAAACGTTGCGACACCTGAACTGCACTAGCAGCGGCCCCGGCTCCACCTGCGCCTCCCCCACGCCGTTATTCAGGGCGACGACGATAGGGGTTGGGGATACCAGGCGTCCACTAGTCTCGGAAGCCCGCACGGCGGGCGACCGGATCACCACAGAATCGCCAATGCTTGCAGTGCCGCCAACATCCTTGACGTCGATAGTGAGTGTTCGCATACTTAACCCCCTTAGCTGGTTTTCCGTGAAATGTGCTGGACAGCAAGGATTGAACTGCGTTCGCCCGAATCGAAAGTGCGCAACGTGCGAATCTCTGTGCACCACACTTCAATGCGGTAACCGGCCTCAGGAACAACGACACTCATGCGCCCATTCATCGTGTGACGATTACCGTAGCCAGTGACAATATCCCGCACCGCATACGTCGATCCATTCGGCCGCAACACGCGAATCTCCACCTTGGTGGTGACAAAAATACCGAAGTCAAGCAGCACCGTACTAGGTTCGAGCTGAACGTCAATATCCCAAAGGCCCTTGTCCAGCAACTTGAAACCCCCGCCGGATAGCACTTCCATGCCGCGTAATGGCCCCACCTGGTCGTAAAACCCAAGCTTCCCATTGCCGCGATTGCCGCGCTCAGCTAGTGTCACCGCACCGTAATCAAGCAGCGGGGAAAGCAGGTCGATGCGGTCCTGGATGTCTCGCTGTCCATCGCGGAAGGGCTTTGTGGCCTCGGAAATCTGGTAGAAGGGGTTCCCCTTAGCGATGCCGCCCGCGAGTGCCGAAGCGATCCCATCAACTAGGGCCGTGAACCCCTGTCCGATGGCGGTGCCGATGGGTCCGGCTCCGTTATGCAGCAGGTCGAAAACACTCCCCACTTGCGACGGGTTGCCGGGTATTTGCCCGGATAGATTAACCCCCATTAGCTTCACCTCCTTCGGCGTCGATAAGGGAGCTTGCACGTGCCGCGTCATCGGCGGCATCAAGAACCGCACGCAGCTCAGCGCGTTCAGCCTCACTCATTGCCCCCACGTCTACATGCGGCACTGTCACGGAAACCCCCATGCGGGCATCCTTCACCGGTATCCACACACCCGGCTCCCATGGCCCGCCAGACCCGCCAAGCGCGTCGTACTTGATGGACGGCACGGCCGCGCTGCCTGGTTTCCCGCATCCAAGGGCGTCGAAAACATGGCGTGCCAGCGCCTCAGCGGTCTCCAGGTCAAGGCTCAACCCGCCCGCGTTAAAGAAAACCCACGATAGTGGGTGATGATTATCAGCAACCTGATAAGGGTATATATCTTCCACCGTCATTCCCCTCTACATAATGAAGCTTTTAACCCGGTCAACAGCGTTTTTCACGCCCTTGATTGAGCGCGTAGCACCGCGTACAAACGATTCACGGGCGCGCGGGTCACCCAAAGTCAGCTCCTGCGACCAGCCTTTACCCACCTGGTATTTCAGCGTGACGCTATGCACATACGTGGCGAACAACACGCCGCGATGCAGTAGGCCCTGCTGATCCCCCGCACGGAAATCACGACCCCACTCATAGGGCGACGCCCCAGAAGACTGGAACCCCACGCTGACCATTCCCGCGCCCTGCGCCAGCATCTGAAACCCCTGCTGCCACGCCGAAAGCGTCCAGCCGTCGCCGGAACCCACCGCATCGCGGTAGGCGAAACGCCCATGCGCCTCACGTCGCACCGCGTCGGTAAACTCGTTCCAGGCAAAAAGCTTGTCCTTGAGCGAAGCCCCAACAACGTCCCCAAGGAACGCGCCAGCCGCCGCAATCAAAGGCGCAAACGGGGGAAACGCAGCCGATAGCGCCGCCGCCAATCCCTGAAACAGGGACTTTGTGCCCGCCGCCATGAACTTGTTCAGAACTTCCGGGGAACGCCCACCAACGGTTACATGCCAATCCTCTGACTTCACCACCGTGAACTCTGATGTGATACCCGCCATGTCTTCCGGCCGCCACACCACCCACGGCAACAACCCGGACGCGGTTGAGGGGGTATCCCCCAACCCAAGCTTAGGGGCATTGCGGTCCCTGTCGAAACTTCGAACAACGCCACGTAAAACATCCAGCGCACCGCCGGTAGTCGAGGTGTCAAACTGGCGTGGAACGACGTCGATAAGCAGCGTCGGGGCACTCAAAGTCATATGGCTTTGGGCGGGCTGCTTATCACCCTCCAGCCACAAGTTCACAGTAAGCATCAGCCCTGCAGCATTGAGCGTTTCCTTAAACAGATCAGCCGCCATGTCGAATCGCGCATCCAGTACTGCGGCCTGCGTGGAAGTTGACTTATGGACCGGGTTGACTATTGCGGGCCAAAGCGTCGGGGACACCGCCCGCCATGCAGTCGAAGACCACAAGTCCCAACCGGTAATAGCGCGAGGCTGGAAATCCCGCATGAGGTTAACAAGCAGATACTCCTTGATGACTCGCAAGGAATCGCCAGCCCGGAAGTCACGGTAACGAAGTTGCGCAATCAACGGGGAAGCCGGGTCAGCGCGGCATGCGATTTTCTCCACATACCTGTAAAGCGACTTGCCTTCAATCGTGATCCGGCCCGGACCGTGGTTTTCGGACTTATCTGTAACCCGCGCGACCCGGTACACCAGGCGCTCTGTTTCGCCTCCAGGGCCTTCCGCCATGATCCATTGCGCATCGTCTACAAGCCGGTTCCACGTCTCGGACGGGTTAGATAGGTTCGCCCCATCAAGTGGCAAGATGAGCTTTGCGGCTGGATGGTCGCCGCGAATCTCGATCTTGCATGCCGTGGTTTCATTCACTGCTTCGGGAAGCTCGATCGACAAGGCCCCATGCAGGTCAGCGATGGGGTTCATGTCCTTGTCGAGAAGCCACAAACCCCAACCATCGCCGACATTGTGCACAGCAGCGCGCACATCAGACCAGTCCATCAATCACCTCCACGGGTTAGTGCAGGCGGGAACAACCTCGATGCGTACATCACTGTGCATGCTCCACGAGGCTGTTGCCCCCGGCTGCAGAATGCCGGGTACGGGGCGGCCGCGCATTGATGCCCACACCGCTGTTTTTGTTTCGCCCGCTTCATTCTCGACGCGATACCCCAAGCCCGGATTTGTGCTAAGCCAAACCCAATCAGACGAGGTAGGCAGCTGTATCTTGCCGCCGGTAGGCGGGGTGACGTGCTTACCTTGCCCAATCCAACCGACGCGGGGGAAGGTAGGAAGATCGCCGGGGTTGAATACCTGAACGGTATTGCCGCCGCTCGCAACGCTTTCGCCATGCCACACCCCACCAGTCGCCAACAAGTTGACTGTGGAGTCAATGAACGGCACGCCACGCGCTTCAGGGGAAACGGCGGGGGCGTCGATAGGCGATTCAAGCAACGCCTGCAGACGCCACCGGTAGCCAGACGAATCCGACACCACCAGCTCCCCCGGATTGATCATCGACCATGACGCGCACCACGCACGCCACACATCGCCAAGCGACAAGCCCGCCGCTTTATCGGGGTGGACACGCACATCAAGCGACCCCTGAATAGCGGGAATCGCGTAATCCGCAACGTCCACCCCCACACCATTGGGGCGCACCATTGTGGAGCGGTCAAGCTTCGACGTCAAACCACTAGGCTTTGCCAAGACGACGCCAGCCAAGTCGGTCAGCTCCCCCTCAAGGGGCCACACCGAACCGTCCGCGCCGATCCAGGTGACCGACAGAAACACGACAACCTCCTTACACGATTCCACCTACCCCGGAAGTTACCGGGGCGGTGTTCTTGTCCTTGAGGTCTTCGACCTCGAATTTGAGGGAATCGTATTTCTCGTCGAGCTGGTTGAACATCTTTTTGACCTGTTCACCTGTGTAGGTCTTATCGCCTTCCAGCTGAACAATGATCGTTTGTTTCCCGCCTGACGGGTCGCCCGTGGCCGCAGGCTTGCTTTCCGTCACAGTGTCATTAACCTCCACTGTGGCAGGCTGTGCAACCTCAACCTTTGGTACGCGCCCATCATTATCGAGCACACTCAAAGGCTTCAGTGAGTCCTTTGAAATGTGCCCGAACCGTGCGCTGGGAACGCCGTAGTAGTCCAAAGCCCCGTTCGTGTAGTTCGCTGACTGGTTAACCAGCTCCACAAACGAATCCTTCAGAGTGCCGCCAACGATCCCATCAAGACCGAAAAGCCCAAGGGCGTCGTCGAGCATGCTAGCCCCGGCCGCTGAACCGTAGTGCAAGGCCCACTCTTCAGGTGACCCTATGCGTCCATGGTTCTCGTTTTCGGCGGCCCACTCGTTGAAGCCCTTGTGTGCGCGGTCGATGGCGGCACTGGTTTCGCGGACAGCAGTTCCGACGTCGCCGATACCGGTTACGATTGCCCGCGCCAACTCGTCGTTACCCAGCAGGTCAGCAAGGGCACCATACCCATCATCACCACCAGCAAACGCCGTAGAAAGCTCCTGGCCAGCAACACCAACATTGCCGGTGAAGTTCACCAGGTTCCGCGCCAACTCGTCGTTACCCAGCAGGTCAGCAAGGGCACCATACCCATCATCACCACCAGCAAACGCCGTACCCAATTCGCCCCGCGCCGTCGCCAGCAAATCAGTCTCGCGATGCACAGCCAGCGCAGCATCAACAAGGGGTGAATCCTCATCAATAAGCGGTGCACCAGGATAATCCCCGGTAGTGGCCGTGTGCTGCAAGGCATCACCGATCTGCCTAACAGCAGCTGGGAAGCCTGCAACCATGTCGCCAAGCGGCTTGGACAGCCGGTACACGCCATCGGCCAGCTTCTCGACGCCCCGCCATTGGGGACCAGTCAGAACGGCCTCAGGTTCGCCAGAATGATTGTAGTAGGTGCCAAACCCGTTCGGGGTTGGTTTCAACCAGCCGCCGGAATCATAGCCATGACCATGACCCCATACGCTCGTCAGATCGCCACCATACTTGGCCCGGTAGTACCTGAGCGCGGCATTCATATTTGCCCACGGATCACGTCTGTCATCAGCTAGTTCCGGGTCACGGTAAGCCGCGAAAGTCCCCGGGATGATCTGCAGCAGGCCAACGCCTGCACTGTCGCCGGTGCCGTTGACGTCAACGATCTGTTGCGCGATACCGGGGTTGCCGCCCGACTCACTCATAATCTGAGCCAGCATGGCGTTAACCTGGCGTGGATCATCTGCATTGAAGCCCTGGCGACGCATCGCCGCCATCGCCATTTCGCGCCAAGATTCGGCGCTACCAGCGACACCAGCAGAACCGGCAAACACGCCGATCTTCGACTTGACGAAATCCCAAGCTTTATCGGCCAAGGTTTTCGCCACAGCACCAGGCAGTTTCCCGAAGTCACCATTTTTGTCTTTGCCTGGGAAATCTCCGATCTTGCTGATCGCCGCATCCCACAAGCCTTTGACCATGGCCCCCAGGTTGAAACCGCCACCACCGCCGTTGCCGCCGCTGATGAACTCCCCAAGGAACTCCTGCAGCGTGTAGACGTGGTTGAACATGCCATTATCGGAACCGCGAGCCGCACCACCGATCTGCACACCGTGGTCACCAGCGGATTCCAGGTTAACCCCGTCGATGGTGCCCGCCATATGGCCGTTCTCACCACCGCCTTTGCCAGACAGCACACCAATGGTCACACGGCCGGACAGTCCAGGGACGAAACCGAAGTTACCGAAATTGCTTTCGGTATTGAATATGCGACCACCGCGCAAATTCCCACCGTTCAGGAACTGTACAATGCCTGACCACAGGCCCGAACAGTCCCATGAGGGATTGCCGGTGCCCCCATATTGATAAGGCTTGCCATGCTCACTCTTAATCGCATCGAACAGTGATGCGATACGTTCAGTCAGCTTATCGCGCTGCTCGGTGCCGCCATTAGGGAACACACCGCCCTTAGCAAACGCCAAAGTACGGAACACGCCGCCCTTAGCGAACGCCAAAGTACGGAACACGCCGCCCTTAGCGAACGCCGCACCTTCACCCAGCAGCTTCCTAACACGACTCACGCCGCCGCGAATAGCGGCATCGTTTAGAGCGTTCACGGCGGGTTCGCCGCCCATGGCCGTAGTAACCTCAGGGCGCATGATCGCCTCATTGCCAGATAAGCTAAGCAAACCGCCGGTAGGGCTAAAGAAGTGATGAATGTCGCGACCAGGCGAATAGCCAGGCATCACACCGCCGGTAGCGAAATGATGCTCAGGCAGTTCGTCGAGACCGACAAGCTTGGCCACCGTGTTCCAGGCTTTGCGGATGCCACCGTTGTAGACCGTGTTGACCACGAACTCGACAGGTTTTTTCGTCTTGTCCTTGATGCCATCCCAGATGCGTCCGATATTATCGACGGTCTGGCTGAACCAATCCCTGACCCTAGTCAGGCCGTCTTTCAGCCCTTCAAACACTGGGTGGACTACATTATCTGCCACCCAGCGGATACCATTGCCTAGCGCCTCCCAAGTGGGCTTGACGTAGTTATTCCAGATGTTGGAGAAGAAATCGCCCAGCGCCTGCAAACCAGTCTGCATCAGGTTCCAAGTGGGCGTAATCACAAAGTCAAACACCCACTTGATGCCCGACCCCAAGCCATCCCACGCCGCTTTAATGAGCCCGACCATGGGTGTGAACACATTATTTGCCAGCCATGTGATACCGGCCATCAGCAAATCCCATGTAGGCTTGATGATCGTGTCCCACGCAAGACGAATGGCAAGACTCAGGCCGTTCCATTCAAACTTGATGAACCCGAAGATCGGCATCAAAACACTAGTCCACATGAAGTTTGCTGCTCCCTGCAACAAATCCCATGCCGGTTTAATCAGGTTTTCCCATGCGGCTTTAATGCCCCATGACAGGGCCTCCCAAGCCAGCAGCAGCGGTGTCAGCACCACGGTACCGATGACCGCTAGTCCAACCTTCGCTGCATACTCCAAAGCATCCCAAGCAGGCTTGATTAAGGTATTCCACGCCCAGGAAATGCCCACCGAAATAGCGTTCCAGACGTCGCCTAGGAACTGAATGCCTGCGCGCGTAGCGTCAGCCAGGTTCGTTCCCACCCACTGAATCACCACGCCAATGATGCTGATCAGCGGGTTAAAGCCGTTTGTGACAATCCACGACAGAGCGTTAGTTGCCTGAGAGAGTATCCAGGCGAACCCTTCAACCGCTTTCACTGCGCCAAGAATCGCCCCGATGATCACGCCACCAACAACGATGCCAACGGTCTTTAGCACTGGCATCAGCACAGGTTCAAGTAGGTTCCACAGCTGCAACAACAGTGCCCAAAGCCCCTGAAGGGCATTCCACACCCCGCCCGCGATTGTTTGCCCAAGCCCGTTCATGGTCGTGGCCAAGGTCGTGACAGTGTTCCACAGGCTCGTGAAAGTGCCGCTCAGCGAATCCGTAATGATCCCGCGAATCCATTCCATCGCGTTCCCCACGGTCGTGAAAGCATCGGCGATTCCCTGCGCAGCGTCAGCGCCGAACAAGGCGGTCAGGCCGCCGATACCTGCATCATCACCCTGGAACGCAGCAAACAGCTCCCCGATAGAAGCTTTCACGTTTTGGAATACAACGCCCATGCGTTCAGCAAAATCTACGATTGCCTGCGCTTTGTCAGCGCCGAAGATGTCCATGAGGGCACCAAATCCGGCGTCGCCGCCATTGAAAGCCTCGGTAATCTCACCCCATGCGGCTTTCAGATTGTCGAACAGTGTGAACACCGGCTGCAGGGCTTGCCCCATGAAGCTGGTGAACTCGCCCCAAATCCGCTTGCCCGTCTCGGTCTTCGTAAAAAACAAGACCAGGGCACCAACAACGGCGGCTATACCGGCGACAATCAAGCCTATAGGGTTGATTAGCATGGCTGCGTTCAAGCCCATTTGTGCCGCCGTGGCCTGCAAAGTGCCCGCGCGCTGTGCCGCCAGCAACGCGGGGAACGCTGAAAGCATCTTGGCGTAGCTGGAAATCGCAGACACTGCCCACAACCCAGTTTGCGCCGCCTTCAGTGCCACCATGCCGGAAGCCACGCCAGCGACAGCGCCGCCGGTGACCACCAGCAAATCCTTATGCTCTTTAAGGAACCCTATTACTGTGGGAATCTTGTCGGTGATCCAGCCGATGGCGTTGCCAAGCTTGTCGCCCCACTCGGACAGTTTCGGTTCTGCAAGCTCGTACAGGCGTAACTGCAGGTCATCGACCGCGTTACCGATACGGTCCATAACGCCGTTTAGGCCGGAAAGCTTAGCGCCTGCAGTTTCACCTGCAGAGCCTTGCCTGTCGAGGGAAGCGCGTAGGTTGTCAAACCCCTCAACGCCGCTGTTCGCGGCCGTCGTCGCGAAACTCACCGCTTCACGCCCGAACGCGGTGGCCGCCGCCGCCGTGAATGCCGATGCCCCCATGCGGTCCTGCGCGGCCGCTAGTTGCCCAGTAATTTCCCGCATGCCCACGAACTTGCCTTGCGCGTCGAACGCGTTGACACCCATCTCAGCAAGGGCTTTCGCCCCTTCTTTCGATGGATTCGTTAGGGACAGCAGCGCGGACCGCATCGCAGTGCCAGCCTCGGAACCCTTGATGCCCAGGTTGGCGAAAAGGCCCAGGTAAGTACTAGTATCCTGAAGACTAATACCCAAGGTAGATGCCGTAGGCGCGGCGTACTTGATGGAATCACCAAGCTCCACCAGGCCCGTAGCACTGTTGTTCGCCGCATTCGTCAGCACATCGGCAACAAGGGAAGCGTCGCTAGCCGCCAAGTGGAAGCCGTTCAGTGCGGCAATCTGAATATCAGCCGCTGTACCAGCGTCCACCTGCGCCGCGCCCGCCAGCTGGATCGACCCTTTGGCCGCCTCCATCGCGTCGGACACGGACATGCCGCCTTTCGCCAGCGCCAGCATCGCATCCGTTGCTGATGCGGCCGAAGTGCCCGCCAGCGTCTCATCATTGCCAAGATCGCGGGCGCGCTGCGAGACCTGCGCCATAACGTCGGACGTCGAGCCGGTCACCGCCTGCAGTGACCCCATCACCTGGGACAGCTCCCGCCCCTTGCCAATGGCGTCGCCAAAGAAAGACACGCCGCCCGCGATTCCCAGGCCCCCGGCGATCAGCCCGCCGAACTTACCGACGGTGCCGATAATGCCGGACAGTTTACCGCCGAACCCATCAGCATCAGCTCCCATGCCAGACAGCACGGAACGCCACTTGTTGGCTTTGCCTTCCGTGGCGTCCATTGCGGTGCCGAACTTGCCGAAATTCTTAGTCTGAAGCGATATGGCATTATCGGCCTCACCAGCGGCTTTAGCTAAAGCCTGCTCAGCTTTCTCAAGTTGCTTGGATGCGGATGCTGCACTAGATTCGTTGCGCTCCACTTCGCGCATGGCCTGCGCATACTTGTTCGCCGCATCGATGGCCTGAACCGACTCATCGCCGTACTTCTCAACCGCCTCGACAAGCTTCAGCTGTTGGACAGTAGCCTTTTCGGCTGAAGCCTGCGCGCGGTCCATAGCCCGCTGATAAGCATCGGCCGCTTTGTTTCGGGCGCGCTCCGCGCGGTCCATGCCGTCCTGCATGGCTTCCGAGAAGTCTTTACCGGCCTTGTCGCCGGATTCCTTGCTTGCCTTCTCGACGCCGGAAAAGAACTTGCTGAAGTCAGGCAAAACTGGGACGAACATTGTCCCGTCTGTTGCAGACATGAAACATTCACCCCCTCACGGACAATCCCATCAGGTAGTTAACCGCCGCTTCTTCATCGCCGCGCTCGACAAGCCCGTGATGCTTCTGCTTGGTCTTGTTGGTTTTATCCCAGGGGTCTTCCGGCCAGTCTGGGTAATCCTGCTTCTTGCCGGACAGTTTTGCCGCCCAATTGACGTTATTAACAGCCTCCTGGTGGAGGATTTGCCACATGATTGCGTGCATCGTGGTCCACGGCTTGCCGTCGTTCATGACGCGCTGCAGGTAGGAATCCTCAGGCAGCCCCTCGATAAGGGCGACCAGCATGCGTGTGGTGATCTCCCCGCGCCAAAACTTGGCCACCCAATCGCGCCCCCCGTAGTGAGCGATTAGCGACGCTTCGACTGCCGCCGGAAACGTCGCGAGGATTTCGGGGTAGGGTTTTCCGCTACTTCCTCGGCATGCTCTGCGATGGCGTACTGAATGACGGCGGCAATGTCGATCTTCAGTGCCGCGCATGCCTCTTTGAGGGCTTCGACTTCCTTATCATCAACGAACAGGCTAACCAGCCATTCGCGGGCATCGGCGTTGGTCAGGCGACCAGCTTCGGCATCCTCACGGAAGGCGCTAAACTCGTCGTTCCATTCCTGATCAGCTAGTTCCGGAGCCTTTAGCCAGAACTCTTTTTCGTTCACGACGATCTGGAATCGGTCACCTTCGCCAAGCACTTCGCGGCGCTTTTCAAGCATTGCATCGATGTTGATAACAGTCATTATTGTTGCCTTCCCCTATTGAAGTCTTTTCATAGAAAAAGGGGAGCCTCATTGGAGACTCCCCTTGTGGTTTGCCGCGCGTGCGGCGTAATTGGCTACGGGATTTCCGTTACTTCGGCCGTGGATACACCCTCAAGTTTCGTGATGTCAAGTACCGGCTTAGCAGACACACCAGACACTACAAATCCGGTGCTGATCGAACCGGAAACCATTGCCTTGGACTCTCCGGCCTTGCGCAGCTCAGCCTGAAGCTTCTCATCAGTGATCTTCACGCCGTTACCATCGACAACAGCAGAACCAACCGTGATCTTAAACACGCCGCCGGTGGCACCCTTCAGGCTGAACAGGTAGGTCTTACCATCGCCAGCCTTCTCATTTGCATTACCAGACCAGTCACCCAACGACTTCACTTTTGCCGTGCCAGCCAGTGCAGTACCAGCGGTGCCAGGCTTCCAGCCTTCACGGAACTCACGCCGGATGGAGTAGCCAGATTCCTTATCGTAGGCAGCCTTAAACGTGAACTCATAGCCAACAAGGTCACCGCGCCCGTACTTAATGTCGCCGCGCTCCACAACCTCACAGTTCGGCATGATGAAACGCCGCGCTTTCTGCCCGTCGAGGATGTCGATACTCAAGACAAAGTTGTACTTGTCCGGGATGTTCTGGCCCTGCTCAAAGCTAGTGATACCCGTGCTGGCGTCATAGGCCATATCCTCCTCAGGCACCGCGTAAAACAGTGCATTAGCGAGGCCGCCAATGGACCACACAACAACTTTGAAAGTGACTTCACGTTTGGAAATCTGCGAACGCAGAGCATCCAGCGACTGCCATGGGGTCCAGTCGTTTTTATCCTCAGACAAGGATTCCGTTAGCCCATCTTCGGAAATCCAGCCGAAATCCACATGCGGTTTTTCATACTGCGCCATATTGAGAGCCAGCGGCGTGCCGTAGGGTGCGTAGTGCAGTGCGCCGGTCACGCCAATCAGAGCGAGCTCAGCCGCGTAATTCGGTTCCGTAAGGTCAACATCGGTATAGAGTTTCGTGGTCATGAATCATCTCCTATATGAGCGGGAACCATCACTGTGACAGTTATCCCTAATCGTCGTATTTTGTTGTTCCTGTCAGGGCGTCGAGCAGGTGCCGAAATGGCCTTGACCCGGATCGCTGGATCGCGGAACGCGTGCAGGCGAAGCCGTAGAACCTGCGCAAGACGCGCAGCCTTGCCGGTAGCCCAGTCATCGGCTGAAACGTAAAGATCAATATCAATATCGATCTCGTCAAATCCGAGTACGTTGAGTCCATGTGTGGTGAAAGGCTTCGCCACGGGCTGCAGGTCCACGAAAGGTAGTCCATCCGCTTCCGCATCGTGTGGAAGCTCTGTGTACACAGGGCCGAACCCCTTATCCCCCAGGAAGGCGACAAGGGCCTTATAAACATCCATTAATGTTCCCCCTTCGCCGCGCGCCGTAAAGCGCCTATCCGTTTAGTTTTCTCTGTGCCATACTCTTCATCGCGGTCGTCGGAAACCACAAGAACCTGCGCACGCCCAGCGGGGCGGATGGATGTTTCAACCCGATAGTTTGCTTTACCGCCTTCGCGGCGGCTAATCATCGTTGCGCTGGCCGCGATGCGTTCAGCGACTTCCTGCATCTTGCGCGTTAGTTCCCCGTTTTTGTTCGCCGCACGCCATACAGCATCTGTTACCTTATCCATCAACAACCTCAAGACTTGCCTCGACATGGTGGACGGCACCGGGGTTGAACGGGTCTGGCCACTTAGCCGGTTTCCCAACAACATTCATATCGAGCATCCCAGACAGCCGTACGCGGTCACCACTGCGCAAATCAAGATCAGTTCCGGGCGGCGTGTACATCCGCCATGATGCTTCAACCTTCGGGCGCTCTAAGGGGCCTTCGGAAGTAGATTGAGGTTGAATAGAGACAAAGAAATCAACGGGGATAACTATTGGGTTGCCCCAATCTGCGACAGGCTTGGTGGAGTAAGGGCTTTGCTTTTTACCTGCGCGCAGGATACTGATCCGCTGATTGAAGATCATGGCAACGGCCCCAGCTTGTAGCAATCGACTATGCGCCACTCCGTTGACTGTGGAGTGATGCCGTTGGATGCCCCCACCGATATGCCACCAACCTGGTAGCTGGAGTGAGCTTCCGCCGTCCGTTTCGCCATCTGCAGGCACACACCAACCAAATCAAGGGCACTGTCGTATCCGTGCCGCATAGTCACGGCGACGTTCCGTAGCCCTTCGGGGAAATGGCCTTGCAGGTAGCCATCTTCCGACCATTGCACCGCGTCCAGGCCAACAGACTTGCCACCAACCTCGATGCTCTTGAGCTCCACGAGCCGTTTAGTAGGAAGGAAAAGAAGGCAGTCGCCGGAAGAATCAAGTTTTACCGTTTCCTCACGCACCGGCCAGATATGCCAACCACATATACGTCTAACGGTCTCCACCACCGCATCAATCTGATCACCAGTAATTGCGCTACTGGTTGGCACCATGTCGGGGGTTATGCCGTGATCAGGCATTGGCATATCCCCCCTATTCGGTTTTCACTGTGCTGCTTGCTTTCAGATCATCCCCCGCATCAACGTCAGACATGGGGACGGCATCAGGGTAATCACGCTCCTTGTGCTCCTCGTCGAGCAGCAACGTTGTTTCAAAACCGTTCGGCAACTTGACCCGATACTCGTTCACGCAGCTCTCCTATCACTCAGTCAGCGTCATTTTCACGAACGACGCCGGAATCTGAATCATCAGACCTAGACGCTCTTCAGCACGCAACGTCACACGGTTGTGCTCAAAGTCATCAACGTTGGTGTTCGCGGCATCCACGCGGATGCCCCCCTTACGCAGGATCGTCGCACCCATACGCCATGCGCCAACAAACGCGGTGCCCTTCGGCACGGCATTCGTCACGACAGTGTTCAGGCCCCACAGTGGCGGCTTGATGAGAATGCCGCCCTGACCGTACTGACCCTGGAAAATACCGCCGCCCAAATACTGACCATTGCTGTCTTTCATTAGGCGCAGCTTCTCATAGTCAGCGGTGTTGATGACGATGCCGTCAGCCTCGAAGTCGGTGGCGTTACCTACCATGTTGATAGCGCGGTAGAAATCATCAGACCAGTTGGTGAAAGCAGAGCTTGCCAGCGTCTGGATGCCGGAACGGTTGGCGACGCCGCGCAGGTTACTACCTGAGCCGTCGCCAAACAACAGCTGCTGTTCCTCCTTGACCGACAGGTCATAGACCAGATCAGAGTTGATTTTGCCCACCACATACGCGTGGTCTTGCATCATCTCGTCGGTGATGCGCGTAAGTACCGCAATCTTGGATGGGGCTTCCGTCACAAGATCGTAATCGTCGTACTTGATGTACGGTTTCTTGCCGTCCTCAGCAACAGTGTCTGCGCCGCCATCGGCGATGCGCTTGTTTTTCTCCACAAGGTACTGAATAATTGCGCCGCTCATGGGATGGTCGCCCATGAGGTCCGCGACTACCAGGCGTTCGCGCTTTTGGTTCACGATTGGGCGGATGCGCTCAGCCTCGAAGTTGTTGAGCGTGTCCGTGCGTTTGAACGCATCATCAGCGGCTTTGTATTCGGGCGCGGAAACACTTAGGGGTGTGCCCTTTTCCCAGCCAGCCAGCGCGCCCTTGGCGTGCATGACGAAGTGCTCACCAACGCTAGCAGCTTTCACCTCATGCGTGTCGGTTCGCGGGTCATCATCCCCGCCCATGGCTTTCAGGCGACGTAAAGTGCCATTGCGCTCGTCAGCGGCCTTGATCTCAACATCAAGGGCGTCCACCTCGTCGAATTTGGATTTGATTTCCGCGAACTGGTCATCAGTCATGGAATCGCCGTATGCGGCGTGCATTTCCTTGACCTCATTAAGCAGGGAAACGCGACGTTCTTTAAGCTTCATATTTACTCCTTCTCCAGGATTAGCAGCCGGGAATTAATGTAATTATTCCGGCCTGTGGATTCTTTCTTTTCCGCGTCATCAAATGATTTAACTGATGTCACTTCGGTTTCCTGATTGGCACCAATCGGCACTACCGAAACCTCATATAGTTTCAGTTTTCGAAGCTCAAAGCACCATTCATCATCAAGCTTCCCCTCGCCGCCGTCAATAATGTCGTAGGCAAAGCTCATCTGTGTCAGCCGTCGCTCTTTGAGCAGCCGGTACACCTGCTTAGCCTTGGCGTTGTCAAGGTCAAGGCTAGCTGTTATTTTCAGCCCATGCTCATCCTCCGACGCGGAAGTAACCGCGCCGATATTGCTAAACGGGTCACCAAAGTCATGGCCGTACAGCAGGGGAATCGCATTCCCTGATTCCGCCCATTCCTGAAGGGTCTCAGTAAATGCGCCAGGCATAACTACATCCCCGTACGAATCCCGATTGCCGAACACCGAGGCGTACGCCTCAATCACGCCTTGATCGCCGGTATCACCCTCGTCGCCTACCGCTTTGACGAGGATATTAACGTTTTTCGTTTTCACTCAATCACCTCCCTGGTCCACACCATCGCCAACACCTTCATCGCCACCTTGTTCGACTTTCGTCATGTTCAGCGGCATTATCAGCTCATCGCCACCGTTAATGTTCTTGAGATTATTCAGCTCACGAGCCTCGTTCACTGTCATCCACGGCGCACCGACAGCCGTGGAAGTCACCGCAGCTTTTTCCTCAAATGAGGCGCGTAGCTTTTCCTCTAGGTTGAATTCAACATAAAACCTATCGGTGTCAATTCCCATTTTGGGAAGCAGAAACACATTCAGCGTGCCCTCAATTTGCTTAATGATCGGGCCAAGGGAATCGCCATAAAGGCTTTTGCGAAACTCGCGCACATTCGAGTAGTTCGCATTATCCAGCAAACCCACCATGGTGGGATTGACGTGGTACACACTGGCAACCGTCGCCAAGCTCAGCTTGGCCACATCAACAAGCTGCTCATCATGCGCACTGAGGTGGTGCGGCACGAATTTCATGCCATCCTCAAGGATCGGGGTACCGCCGGTTCCAGACCCACGCCCTGAGTACTGTGCCTGCCATGACGCTTTGAAGCGACGCCGGTCAGAGTTCTCCCACTTCGCCCCCATTGGGCGCTCAATCACCCCACTGATTCGCGGGCCTCGACGCCACAGCTGCCCGCGATACGCGGCCGCCTCCAGCTGCTCACGCAGAGTGTCCTTCAGGGCATTGATAGGGCTTGAGCCTTTTTTGAAGCTGCCAGGCCGGTAGCCGCAAACGCGGATCACATTATCTGCATCAATCTCGATCTGTTCACCCTCGTAGCTGAAGGTGATTGATTTGAGTGTCCATGGGTTTTTGAATTTGCGATTAATTACCCATGCGGGACTAATGGGATATATTTCCCATTCCCCGTTATCGTCGCCAATAATCCAAATAAATTCGTCATAAAGGCATAAATCCATGATCGAATTGTAGATAACAGTCTGCATCAGCTGGGAAGCATTCGCGCGCTTCAGCAGTAGCGGAAGCGCCCCACCGCGCGCGCGGACGCGGCCACCATCATCGTCACGCTCATACGCATGGATGGAAATGTTCGCAATGTTGCGGGCGATGAAGGTTGTCACCGCACGTAGGTGCGGCTGCTCCTTCCAAAGCTTCTCTACACTGTACGCCCCGATTTCATCTGAAATCGCCTCCATCAGTGGCGCAGCCAGCACGTAAGCATCAGGCGCGCTAGTAACCTTAGGGAGAATCCCCAAACGGCTTAAAAGCCCCATATGGCCCTCCCCTCTAGACGATCAACAGGTAGTCATCGTCATCGTCATAGTCAGCAGCGTCGATAAGATCATCGTCGTAGTAATCAGCCGCGTAGGCTGAAACAAACTTTTCCTCAGTCTCGTGCGTCAAATGCCACCAAGCAATATTGGCCGCAATGAGTGGGGATACATCCCCCACACTGTTCTGGCGGTCCCAGATGAACAAATCGCCGGCTTTTTTGTCCTTCGCCCCCTCAGCAGCGAGATTAAGAACAGGCTGGTCACGGTGCGCCAGCATGCCGCTACGAATCGCGTCAAAGAAACCCAGCACTGACGAAGACATGGCAGAGCCTTGCCACTCAACAATTTCAACACCTTCCACCGCTTGCAGAGCGGGAACTAGATCAGCAGACGGCGCGCCCTTCACTTGGATAGCGACGCGACCATCAAACCACGCTGCAGCAAGACGCTGACGCAGCCATTCAGCCACCCACGCGTACCCGGCCCGCTGCGCCACCACCTCGACATGGGGAATGCCATCAGCACGCAAGGCACAGACCGCAACATAAGCGAACCGCCCATCCTTTGAAACATCAACGCCCACCGCGACACGCTCCCCCGCGCCACGCACGGAAGACGGGTCTGCGATTTCACGCCACGCCGCGACCGGTATCTTGCCCGGCTCCAGGTTCTCAACCCAGACGCACATCTTTTCGGTCTTAAAGCCATCGGGGTTTTTCGTCTCCTCAGCCTCAGCCAGAAGCTTATCCAGAGTGATAGCCCCATACCCCATCGACGGGTTCGCCTGACGCAGCGCGTCAACATCGGTGACCTCAGCGTCAGACGGCGCAGACCAGGAAAACAGTGCCGTCTGCATGCCGTCAGTACTGCCAAGCTCAATCCGCTCAATCGCCGCATCACGCAATGACTTCAACACAATCGAACGCTTGTCCCCCGCGTTAGAGAAACCCCACAGCTGCGACTCACGCCGCGCGCTAATGGTCGGTTCGATAGAGTTCCAGCCGTCCCACGTAAGCAGCTCACGCAGCTCGTCAATGAACGCCAAATCCACCGACGAGGAACGCCCACCCTTGCGGTCAGCTGTGGTGACCGACCACGTAGGCAGCGCCCCGAACACGTCGAGTTTTTCCGGCACCGGCGCAGCATTCAGCTCAATTTGCTTATTGCCGTTCGTCTCACGCATCCACGCGCCATTGAACCGCCCATCCTTCGGGCGCGGATCATCAGGAAGGAAGCCCCTCAGAACCGGCTGCCAAGCCGCAATCTTGAACGCATCTTCCAAGGTTGCCTCAGCGACCGTGAGTTTCTGCGCCGATGACACGATCTCCGACGCCCCAAAAATAAACAACCGCCACAGTCCCAGCACCGTCATCAGGGTTGTCTTCCCATTCTGTCGGGCAACCTCCACAATGACGCGTTTAAACCGGAAGTCGGTCAGGTCTTCATTCAGCTCCAAGCCGTGAACCAGCAACCATTTTTGCCACGGATACAGCCTGATGCCAAGCTGCTCCGCGAACTCAATGGCCTCAAACCCCTTCGAGGTTTCCAGGGTCAGCGGGCGCAACGGCGGGGGAAACAGGCGCGGCTGCTCGAAGCCCTTAACCTCCTTGACCACCACCGGCCGCCTTCATACGCTCCAGAATGCTCATACCGCCAGCAGGCGCATTCCCCTCCGCCGAAGCCTCGCCCCGCGAATCAGGGGTACACCCCAAAGCGGAAAGCACCTTCAACAAATGAGGCCCCAAATACAAGACCTTCGTACGATCCTGACCAGCATCAAAAGGCACCGCGTCGATCTGAGCCGCATACGACCGCGCCAACGCTACAGCCGCCGCGTCGGAATCGCCGATAGCCGAACCCCGCGCAGCCACGGAATCAATAACGAACTGCTCCAACTCACCAACCATGCCCCCTCCTTTCGCTAGACACGACGAAACCCCCACGCGCGCGCGATGGGGGTTATCCAAGTGGGGAGGGAGGACAGCTCCGGCCCTTTTTCCTGTCCGGCCGGTTGGGTGTTGTGATTTTGTGGCCCCCTCCCCCATGTTTGGGCATGTTGGTGACGTTGGTCACCTATTAGGGGGTTGTGTGGGTTATGCGCCGCGTCGGTATTGGTGCGGCGTTTTCCGTATTGGCAGGTCACCAATGTGAACGTGCCTAAGGATGTACTTGTCGTCTATTGGTGATGGGCGTCCCACGTGGGTGATGCCACGATGTTTCATGTTTACGACTTGTTTGATGATTGGCGCGATTTCGCGGTATACGCGCCTGAGGCGTTCCGCGACTACATTGAAAGCCGCTCTCACTAGGTTGACGGCGTTCCTAAGGTTCTTCATTGCGTCACTTATTGGTTCACGCATTTTGCAGCGCCTCACTCCCTTTGGTTGTTAGGATCAAGCTTCCGTATTCATCGCGTGCTATGAACCCTTCATGTAGAAGGGTTTTGGTCAGTGCGCGTGACACTCGTCGTCCACTTGCGAAGCGTCGAAGTGCATCGGTTTTGAAGGTGTTCAAGGCGCTCACCATTGTTCGCTTAGCTCCCCTAGTTCAGGTTGTGGTGCGCCGTCGGATTTGGCGCGGTTGCATGACAGGTGAGCTGGTCGCAGGTTCGCGCGGTCGTACATCAGCTCTGGTTGTTTGCTTGTTGGTATGACGTGCTCAATCTCAAGGCTGTCGCGTGTGCCGCGTTGCGCATAGTTGATTGGCTGCCCACACAGGTAGCAAGGCGCATTGACTGCTTCCCATTCTTCACGCAGTTGCTTGCTGAACTTGCGTGAGTATCTGCTTGAGTCAAATGGCATTACGTCGCCCCGCGCGGTTTGCTTTGCACTCAACAGCTTTGGCGTACAGGCGCGCTTCGGCGATAGATGCGACTTGGAATGCGGTGACCAGTCCTAAACGTATTTGATCCTCGTACTCGTCAAGGGTGGACTGGATTATGGTGCGGGTGTCTACCCGGCTTGGTTGGTGGGCCATTGCCCTCGTCCCCTTTCCCTGGGGGTTGTTCCAGTGGAGGGGGTGAATGTTCAAAAACCCATGCCGCGCGGGCATGGGTTTTGTTCCACCCCCCATTATACACACGTTCCGGTCAGTTGCCTAATCGGGTTGAATCGCCTGACAGGTGGGCTAGTACATCACCCATGCGGTAGGTGTTTCTCGGGCCGTCCTTGCGGCGTTGAATATGCCCGCGTTTCGCCCACGTGTGGAGGTTGTCACGGGTGACGTGGTGGCCACGTCGTCGAAGTTTCACGATGATGCTTTCACTTGATTCCCATTTCTCTTCCTTGCGCTGTGCCTCCAGGTCTTCCGGGTGCAGCGCGCCGGTGAGGCGCTTGTCAATGTTGTTGATTTCGCCCTTGAGGTCATGCGCGAATTCCAGGCGTAGCACCCCATCCGCGTTGAACACCAGCCAGTCGCACAGCTCAATGGGGTCTTTGCTGAGTATGCGGGTGGGGGTGATGTGGTTCGCGGCATCGCGGACAACCTCAAACAGGTTCTCCGTCAGCTCAATGGATAGGCCGATAGCCCATGCGTTGCCGGGGTCGCGGGGGCCGAAGGCTTTCGAGCCGCCGCCTTCACTGTGCTGCTGTTTCTGGGTTTTCGCGTCATCCAGTTCGGCGAACAGCCCGGCCACGCGTTTGATTTGGCGTTGGAATCCCCGGGCGTCGATAATGCGGTTTTTGATCATTCCTCCACTTCTTCGATGTTCTCGTGGTCGATTTCCCAGCTGTCATCCTGCTCAAATTCGATTTTGAGTGCGTCCGGTAGGTTAATGGCCGTAGCTTTGTCGTAGGCGTCTTCCCAGTTGTCAGCCTCAATGATTTCGGTGTGTGTGATGGTCGTGGTGAAGGGCACACGGAATTTCAAAACTGTGGTTCGCCCTTTCGTGCTTCTTCGATGGGGCTTTCCCCCAAGGTCTTCCGTGCGGCTTTCAGCTGTTGTTCCTGACACGTGGCGTGCATGCCGTTCGACGGGGTGAACTCCTTCACGCGTGCAAGGTCAACATGGCGGATTTGCATATCACCATCCGGCGCATGCGTGACCGCCCGTACCTCCTGATCTTCATTAGGCCAGGGGTCCACGATCATTAGGTGCTCACGATCAATCGTTTCGATATGCACCCCCACGAGCCCATCAGCTCCGTAGTTGCGGGCCATGATCTGCTCCAGGGTTTCAGGTTGTCCCCTGAAGATGCGCAGCAGCTCATCCAAGCTGATTTGCATTGTTTCCATTTTTCCTCCTTCTACCTGGCTTCCCCGATGGCTTTCCGCCACTGTTCAGGCGAATCAACTACCGCAAGCTCCCAACCATCAAGTAGAAGCTGTTCCAGCACGTAGATGTAGCCACAGCAGGCCGCCCTGTACGCTTCAACGCAGTGCAATACGGGGGTTTCAACCCCTTCGATTTCCCTCGTCACCACCTGCAGCAGTATGTGACGCTCAACCTCTTTAATCCCCCACGCGGAAAGTCCTGCGTCGCGCATGTACCCCGCGATATAGCTCCCAACAGTAAGGATCGCGATGGTCCCAATGCTCAGACGCGGCACATCGCCGTCAGGCATGACGACCCCCAACCTCAACAGATGCTACTTTTTGCGGCTCGGTGACGAACCGCATCTGAACGAAACCGCCCTCAGTGTCCGCCTCCGCGCGAGCCGTTTCAAGGCTGTCAACCCACCCCCTGTAAACGATCCCGTCCAGCCCAACCGTGGCGGCCCGGTACTGTTTCTCTAGTCCATGCGGCACTTCGGTTAGCCGCTCGTACGCGGCGTTCAACCGCCTGTATGCTTCAACGTGAGTACCCTCCTCGGTCATAATGCCCGCGTCCCTGAGGTGCAGGGCCGCAAGTCCAAGGCTTGCGCTTTGTGCGAGTTCTCGACTCATTTTGTTCTCCTTTTCGTAGATGTTGGCAAGAAGCTCGTAAATAAGCTTCCTGTGTTCTTCTTGGATCGCAATGACCCACTCAAGCGCATCGGTGTTGATGCGCACGATTTTCGGCATCTTGAACAGGCTCGCCTTCGGCATATCGCCGCCAGGCATGTCACTCCCCTTTCATTGCTAGTAGCTGCTGCAGCGCAACGGCTGCCTGTTGTGGGCAGACCCCGTTCCCGATGGCTTTCAACTGTGCCGTGCGGGATAGCCCCGGCACGCCAGTGACATGCCCCAAGGGGAGGCCCATCATCCACTCGCTGAACGCCGCAGAAAGACGCGGCCGCGCATTGCGGTTCATCTCAACCGGGTTGGGTGCTGGCCTGGTCAAGGCTTCCCATCGCCGGATCGCGGGCTCATAATCTCCCCAATCAAATCGGGAAAATACGCGCTCACCACCGTCAAAGATGGGGTATTCCGCGCCCTGTCGGTCGCACTGTCCGCCCGCCGTGAATCCGACGCCGTGGGCGTGGGCAGCAGCCTCACCCCCACGGTTTCCGCTAGCGAGCCGTTGCCTTTCTCCACGTGCCTGCGCGCCCCCGCCGATCCCATCGTGGCCTGATGGTCCGCCGCCCTCGGGGTCGGTAGCAAGGTTACGATCGTGGTGAGGTGCGTGGATTTCTCGATCGGGCGGCCCCGCGTGCGGGGCCTGCCCATGATCCCGTCGGAGGCTTTCGGAGTCGGGAAAAGCCGCGAGGATGAAAAGCCGCTCGCGGTGATGCGGGGCACCAATGTCGGAAGCTCGAAGGCTTGTCCACCACGCATGCAGCCCGTCCTTGGCCATGTCTCCGAGTACTTGATCGAACCCCAAAGACCTGTGTCCGGCCACATTTTCCAGGAAGATGTAGCGGGGTCGTAGGTGGCGAATTGCCTCCCTGACATAGGGCCATAGGTGCCGCTCATCGGCTTCCCCCTTTCGTCGTCCTGCGTGTGAGAATGGCTGGCAGGGATACCCACCGGTCAAAATATCCACCGGCGGCACGGCGCTCCAGTCAATGGCGGTGATGTCGCCAAAATTGGGTGTGTCGGGCCAATGGTGAGCCAAGATGGTAGCGGGGGCGGCATCGCGCTCCACGAACCAGGCAGGGCGCGCGGCGGGAAACACAACCTGCACCGCCACATCAATGCCTCCATAGCCACTGAACAGTGAACCAATACGCAGGCTATTCACCAGATTTTTCCTTCTCAATCCGTTTGATCTCATCCACAGCGGCAAACAGTTCCCACGCCATTTCTTCCGCGTCATGAGCGGTAATGTAGCCATGGGCATTGAGGTAAGTAGATCGATCGCGAGCTTGCCGGTTTTGTCGTCACGGATCACACAGGTTTCCAGGCCCACATTCCTGATGAAGGTTACATTTGGGAACCGGTGATCAATGGGCCTGATTCTGGCCGCCGTGCAGTCTTGCGCAGTAGCGATGTGTTTTTTGGATGGCCTAATGTGCCGCTTGAAGGTTTGAAAGCAGTTCACTCGGGGTCATTTTTTCTCTTGTTCGATTTTCTTGATGTGTGCATCCCCCAGGCGTCCCGCGATGCGCCGCCATGTCGAGTAGGGAATCTCGGTGGGGGTTTTGTTTTTGCGTGCCCTGCGTGCGATTTCCGTGGAATGACGGCCGCACACCATGACGCCAACACCTTTGGGTACGCTTTCCAGCGCATACCCAAGCAGTCCGACCGGCACGGCATAGTAGAACGCGTGTGCGTGTTCTTTCCACAAGGCTATTTTCTCCGGGCGGCGCAACTCTTGGGCAAGGTCTTGCTTGCTGACCTTGATCTCGACTGCCCACCGCTCACCGTTACGGAAAAGTATGAGGGCGTCGATACGCCTGATGCTTTTGCTTGAGCCGGGTTTGGCTCCCTGCACCGGGGTCAACCCAAGCGGAGCGTGTGGACACACGGCCTCGTTACGGCGCGTGTAGCTGCTATGGATGGCCTGGAAGCACTGTTCTTCGGTTTCCGGTGACGTCCAGTACCTGTACGCGTCAACATTGTCTAGGACGCCCATTCCACGGCCTCATCCTTCCTGATTTCATAGTCCAGTTCGCGGGCTGCATCCCGCCGGATTTCCCACCCACGCCAGTCGATGTATTCGTGCGCGTCGTCCAGTGGGTAGGGTTTAGCCATTGCCGCACCAGCGCTTAATTTTCGCGGGCTGGAACCCGGCCCATTCGTCCTCGACGTGATTACCGCGCATGACCTGCACGATGGGGGCTTGTGTTGCGCCTTTCGCGATGAAGCGTTCCGCCACATCGCCGTGCGCGGCTAACGCCCGCTCCTCGTAGGGGATGCCCGCGCGGCGAAACAGGCGTTTGGTAAGCATGCAAGCGTTGCATACCTTGGTTGTGTAGATGATTACGTTTATGGGTTTGCTTGTCACTATCCCTCAATTTCTGTGGCTTGAACCTCAACCCCGGTGATTTCCCAGGCTTCCGCGCGGCGTTTCGACGCGTGCACCGCAACAACCTGGGAATCATCCACAAACACAGCACCTGTGAGCCCGTCGAGTGTGGAGCGAATCAGCTTATCCAGATCGGGGCGCTGCACCATCGGCGGCGCGGTCTTTTTGCCGTGGGCTTTGGTTCGGGGCATGCGGAACACAAGATGCAGCTCCACGGGGCCAGTGAGGGGTTGAGGGAATGCTTGTCGCGCGACGGCGTTGACCGCTCGCCGCCACGGTTTGACCTTTTTCGACGACTCCACCAACCGGCCCCCGCCCACATGACGTTTAGAGCCCTGTGGGGCGGGGACACCGGGGATGAAGACGCGGTTAGAACGGGGGCTGTTCATCCTGGACGGCGGTTACATCACCTCCCCACGATTGATTTCCCTGCTGTGAGCCCCACACGTCACCAGCGCCTTGCGGCTGATACTGGTTACCTGGCCCTTGCGGCGGGTTGTTCGACTGGATGCGCTGTACTTGTGCCTGCTGGAAACGCAGGCTCGGGGACACCGTGTCCGCCATGACATGCAAGTACCGTTGCGGGCCTTGCTGCCCGTTCCATTCGCGGGGTGAAATTCGGCCCGCGACATCCACGGTCATGCCCTTATGCAGGGATGAGGCGATGTTTTCCGCCATGGGGCCGTTGACGGTGACGTTCACCCATTCGGTGGGACCGTCCTCCCAGTTGCCGTTTGTCTTGTGGCGTTCAGACCATGCGACCGACAGGCTCACCCAGGGGCGTCCGTCGTTTGTGTATCTCAGTTCGGGGTCTTTACCGAGGTTGCCTGAGAAGGCTATGTGTGCCAATTGACTTTCCTGTTCTATTTACGTTTGAGGTGGTTTGTTTTTCGGAATCTGGCTAGGTGTTGTTCGCGCTCCTGATGCAATCTCCGACCCTCTGGGTTGTTGAGCCTCCAGGCGGTTGCGAGGCGGGTTTCGTGGGGGATTTTCTTTGTCTCCCCGTTGTGGGTGCAGTACTCCCCTGGTTTCGCGCCGCATTCGCATTGGATGTGCAGAACGTCATCGATTTCGTAGGCGGCTGGGATTGCGTATCCGACGCCGCCTATGTGGACGTTTGCGGGCAATTCCCGTGCCCGTGGTTTCGCCAAGCGGTGGGCTTTGGCTTCCTGGATGATCGCCCCAACCGGGTTATCTGGTCGGCGGGCGTCTCGGTAGGCTCTCAGGACGCCCTCTAGCAGGTCTTCCAAGCTTAGGTTTGTCCTGCTCAGGGCCTGTGCCCAGGCGGAAACCTTGTTGCGGGCTTCCTCGGGTGCGAGGTTTCTCAGCCGATTGTCAAATTCGGCTGTGGCGGCGAGCACCATTTGCGCGATTTCTGGCCAGTTCTGCGACTGGCTTGCGATGTCGTGACCTCCGTTCGGTATTTTTGCTGTTTTTCGGGACTGGCTGCCCGTCTGGGCAACTTTCAGGGCGGGTTGACTATCTGTGTAGGGGAAGCTGTTTCAAACCGCTTAAATCGGCGGTTTGCGGGGCGCTGAGCATGTCCAGGAACGCGTTGCCCGTTCCCGCATGCCGTTCGGCGTCGAGATCATCCAGCCATCCATCGCGGTTTAGCCAGGTCGCGCCGTGAGGAATAAACCTGGTTTCGCGCCGTTCCGACCGCACTAGCTGCGCAAATGCATCGGTTTTCACGGAAAGCACATCGGCTGAGACGCGCTTAAGTGCCTGCTGCCAGGCTTTGTACGCTGCGCGTTTCCCAGTTTTTCGCGGGTAGATCATCCACCAGGTTTCAAATTCCGGTGGGTAGCCATCCTTGATAGTCTCGCTCGATGTGGCGTGAGCCACATCAACGTTGTTCGCGGCAACCGCTGGCGTCGCTGGGGGACTTGAGGGGGTTAGGACGGTTCTATGGATGGTTGTGGACGGTTTATAGGACACAGCTGTGTCCGGTCGTTCGACCTGATTTGTCCGGCCGTTCGTACCTGATTTGTCCGCCCGGCCATTTTGTCCGGCCGTTGGCGGGGGGTCATTTTGTCCGGCCGCTGATGGGGATTTGTCACTTCTTTGGCGCGCCAAAGACATGTTCAAATCCCACACGATTGGTCGCCTGTCGGATCGCTCCCACATAACTAGACGCTGATCGCCCCTGCGAATAACCCCACGCTCTTCAAGCGCGGCTAGATGACGTCGAACCGTCCTACCTGAGCATCTTGCCCGCTCAGCCAGCCATGCCTGCGTTGGCCATGCGGCTGTGCCATCGTCATTTGCCCTGTCCGCCAGCGCGTATAGGATCGCCAGTTCAGCATGGTTTTCGACCGGGGCATCTTCCATGACCCAGATCATTGCTTTCAAGCTCATTTTTACAGCCCCTCAAGCATGTAGATCAGCATGAAAAACCACGTGAACATTACAATTGTGAAATACCAGAAGAAATCAAATCTATCTTTCCGCATAAAAACCACCTTCACACTGTTTAATATATGTGCCGTCTGGATTTAACAAAACCAAAATTCCGCGATACTCAACCGGCACGGCATCAGGCTCCCAATATGACCGACACAGCAAACCGCGATGGTAAGAATCCCCCGTTTTCCGGTGAATATAATCATGGCACTTATGGCAGATGTGGACACAGTTTGTGGCCGTGTCGCCGCCGCCCTGTGAACGCAATCGCCGGTGGTGAATATGCTCACCCCGCCCATTACACCCAGACTGCAACAGCATCGCCTCACAGCAGCCTTGAGACCGCTCAAGGATTGTGTTCACAACACTGGCGTTCATTGCCCCCACCGTGCCCTTGCATGGTCGATCAGCGTTTGCGCCACCGCGCTTAGCGCGGCCAGCGCCTCAGCATCGCACATCACTTCGAAAATCGCGGGGTCAACATTCGGTATGCCGGTTTCCTTCGGCACGAAACGCAGCGTCGCTAACCCTGACTTATTCACGGTGATGAACGCATCGACGCCTATCAGGGGGAAGTTCCCCGCCATGGGGCGTGCCACGTAGTCGCTTCCGACGATGTACTTTTCCGACGTTGTGAAATTTTGGCCAAGCAGAGTGACCGAAACCATGTCTTCCATTTACGCAGCTCCTACCAACACTGAACCAACATTCATGTTGAACTCCCAGGGGAAACCCCCAGCAGCTTTCAAATCGTCACACAGGCCCCGGCGGCGCTTCAGCAGTCGCCGCGCATCCATGGCCGCGCGCCTCGACTTTTCGCGGCACACCACACGTAATTGCTTGTCAATGTCCTCGATCAGGGATTCCAGCCGGTCAATGTAGCAATCTCCCCGGCTTGTGCGGCCTGCTGTGCGCTCCAGCAGCTCCACGGTGTCCGCGTAGGCGGGGTCACTGCCGCCACCCTCGACGATCACAGCGCGGCCTGAGGCGTGTCGCATGAACGTGTAGGTTCGCCGGTTTTCCGACTCGACAAACCCCAGTTCTTTGCCCTTCTCGTTGAGGCTTTTCACCTCAAACATCACTCACCCCTCCCCGCGACGCTGTACATCGCACGCACACTGGCACCAACGCTTTGTAACGCCCTCAACTCCAGTTCCAGCGCCTTGGCCAACCTGTCCGAGTATCGATAGGCGGCTTCGGCTAATTCTTTCTCCTCACGTGCGGGCATGGTTAGCAGGGACGCCCGCATTTCCCTCTCTTTCACCGCACCCTCAGCCCCAAGGAACGCCGCCGCGTACTCCTTGTCGAAGTTGCGGGCGGACTCGTCGCGGGCTTTCAGCGCGTCGGTGACCACGGCGACGCCTTTGGCGATCCGGTTGGACAGCTCAAGGATTCGCTGCTCAACCTCCACCGGGTTCAGGACGGGGGTTGTCACAGCCCCTCCCTGAAGATTCCAAGCACTTCCTCCCTGCGCAGTCGCACGGTGCGGCCGCGCCAATAGCTTTTCAGGACGCCCTGGCTGATCCATCGCCGGATCGTGGCGGGGTGGACGCTGACCAGTGCGGCGGCGTCTTTCACCCCGATCAGTTCAGGTTCGGTTTTACGCGGCGGCATTGCCGTTCTCCTCTACGGGCTGTTGAAGTTGCTTGTTTCGGTTCATGAGCTGTTCACGCACGTTGTCAAGGACGTTGTTCTGTTGTGCGTCGTTCCAAATCTCGCGCAGCTCATCGGGGTTTTGGGCGTTCTTGATGCGGTCGTCAAGCTCTTTCACCTTGACTTTGCGCATTTCGGAGCGGGTGACGCGTTTGTTTCCGACGTACCCAAGGTTTGCCAGCGCGCGGCCAATGGCTGATGTTTCGCAGGTTTCCAGCGCGGCTGTGGCCTGTGTCATGCCCTTGCCGTCCACCTCGAACGCCCAACCGGTTGCGGCGGGCTTCTCGTCATCCTTGTGCTTCCAGATGGTGGCCTTCATCACCCACCGGGTCGCCCCGATGTTGCCCATGTGTTCGACTAGTTCCGTCTGGATGCGGTAGTGGGGGTATTTCTCACGGAAGCGTATTAGGCGCTCTTCGACCGGCTCATAGTCATTGAGGTTGATTTTTCCCGCCATTTATTCACCGTCCTTCTTCGGCAAAGTCACTTTCACCTGCTGCGTTGTGCTGGCACCCTGACGCATATACTCGGCATGCAAATCCGGGTGATCCTCCTTGAAGCGTTTCGCGTCGAAGCGTGCCGCTGGCTTCGGGGTGAAAATCGTGATGGCCCCACAGTCGGAAGAAAACTTCATGTCCTTGCCTCCCGCGCGTTCACGCATTTTCTCTTTGGCGGCGTCGAGGCGGTGCTTGGCTTCCTGCTGCGCGAAAAACGCGCGCTTGTACTCCTCGATGAGTATGCTCCATTCCACTTGGTCAGCGGTCGGAATATTCTCATCGCCCGCGAGGAAGCGCAACGCGGTTGCCTTCAGCTCCTGCTGTATTTGCGGGTCAGCATGGATGACCTGGTGCTTGATCTCGACCGGGGTGTAATTGTCGTGCACCTCCCAGGCGAACACGCACCAGCGCATGCCGGTCACAAAAAGCTGCCATTGCACCTGAAGCAGGTAGTTCTGTGGAATCTCGTCCCAATCGTGCTTGGTGGTTTTGATTTCACCGATACTGTTGGGGCCGATCATGTCCGGGGTCGCGGCGAACCGCTCATCCTCATCAGACAAGATCAGCTTGTCATTGTGCGTGAGTGTCTGGTCAGCGAAAAGGGTGACGTAATCACTGATGAAGGGTTCGCGGGCAACACCCCATTTGATGGCGGGGTTGTTGCTGAGGTCGCGGGTTTTGCCGTTCTTTTCGGCGCGGACGGTGCGCCACGTGCCGGGGCCTCCTAGGTGGAGGCGTGCGACGTCGGTGGCGGTGACGACGTTGCGGCGTTGTTCCAGCCATTCCTCACGGCTGGTGTTGAGCAGGATTTTCACTTGGCTCCCCCTATTCCGGCCATGTGGCGTAGGTAGTCGATTGATTGCTTTTCTTCTGCGAGGCACATGGGCATGACAACCCCGATGACACTTTCGTCGTACAGGCTGTGGAACACCCATGCAGTGGCTCCGGCCGCGACGGGGCGGACGGCGATGCCTTTCAGGTGTCGCAACAGGTGCGGGTTGACGGGTAGTAGCTCATTGGTGTTGATGGTGTCGGTGGCGTTACCCACCGTGAGTTTGATCATGCCGATGATGTCCAGCGGTTTCGCAAGTGCGGCGTTGTTGAATTCGATGCGGTCGGTGCCTTGGGTTGCCTGCACATGTTCCTTGTCGAAAACGAGTGTGACCATTCCTCGTTTTTTTGCCAGCCATGTTTTGAGGCTTTTACAGTCAGCGAGTGACAGCGCGGCGTTTGGCATTTCCCCTGTTCGGGTTGCTACTGCGTCGAGTCTTTTCGCGATGCAGATGATCCGGTTGGTGGCCAAAAGTAGTGGTACGCCTTCGATGATGGCGATTTGCACCTGGTTGATTGGTGCTAGCTTTTCATCTTTGCTTGCGCACGGCGTGACCTCCTTGAGTGCTTGGGTGAGGTCTTTTTTGTCGATGACGAATCCGCCCATGTCGTAAACTTTCTTTCTAGAAACAAACAGCTAGTGTGACGATGGCCACGAGAAGGACGCCGTTGACGGCTCCCCACATGGCCCAATTCAGATCGCTCATGACTCCAGCCCCAATTTCGTGTGGATGAAGTCAATTCCAGACGGCTGCACCCGCGTCGTGTAGGAAACCCCGTCGGTGCCGTTGCCGCGCTGGTAGGCGTATGCCTTCACCTCGAAATACTTCATGTACCGCTGGTATGGGGTGTTCCGCATGTGTCCCTTCGGGATCAAAATGCCGGCATTTCGCAGCATCTGAAACAGCTTGTTTTGCGACAAGCCGAACATTTTCGCCACCGACCCCACCGAGTAGGTGCCCTCAGCCTCAATGAACGCATCGTAGGCTTGGGCCTTCGGGGCCAGCTCACTGGCTTGCTCCTCAAGCTGCTTTTGCGCGACCCCCACCTGTGCATGAAGCAAGATGTTTTGCGCCTCTACCTGGTTGCGTTCGCGCGTGAGATTGTCGATGATGCCGTTGGCTTCGATGAGCGCGGCGGCGATGAGTTCGTGGCCTTGCAGCGGCGCGGGGGCTTGTGCTTTGAACTGTTTTTCGACTTCGATGAAGTATCGGCGGGCTTGGCGGCCTTTTTCGGTGCGCTGAATCATGGCGATTTCTTTGGCCATGTCCAGGCTGATGATGTGATCTTCGCGGGGACGTCCTGCCTGTTCGGGGGTTTTGCTCAAAAATGAGTAAAACTCTTTGCCCTGCTCAAAGCCGTATTCGAGCATGCGCGGAAACCAGTCGTTATAGCGCGTCTTGACTTCCAGGAAGGCGTGCAGGTCGCGGCCCATGACCGCGTGCATCCCCTCGTCAGTGCGGGTGATGGGGATCAGTTCACCCATGAAACTCTCCGTTCGTTTTCGAACATTTCATCTAAAAGCTCGTGGAACCTATCACCCGGAACGCTGTGACCTTCTTTTGTCACTGTGGCTTTTTCACCCCATCCGACACACACAGCGTCGGAAGCCTCCTGAAAAAGTGTTTCCATCTCTTCAAGGTCTCCAGACTGTACGCAAAGGTCGCGCTCAAGCAGGATTAACGCGGAATAGATTCGCGGCACAACGCTCTTGACTTCGGCGCGTGTGCGCTCGTGGAAGCAACCTTTTAGCACCTGTTTTAGGGTGTCGCTAGCGGCGTCGATAAGCGTGCGTGCGGCGGAAAGCTGCATTTGCAGCTGCTCCAGGGTGGGCGGGATGTTGAGCTTATCGACGCCCCCGACTTTGGGGGCATCGTTTCGGTTTGCTTGTGAAGCCTGTGGCTTCGGGGTATTGTTGCTCATGTCTTTTTCTTTCTGTGTGCATGTCTGTGAAGCCATGCACACTTTTTGTTATGACCAGTAGGAAATGACAAGCAGGTTAATGATTGTGAGTAGAAACATCGTGAATGGTGAGTACATTTTTCCTCCAAGATGAGTGTGAAAATATGGGGCGATTCACTTCCCCCGTGGCGTGCCGGGTACTCGCATCCCGGCTAGTCGCTGGTTCACGCCGTTGTTTAACGCCCGAAAGTCGATAAGGCTTACCTCTCCCCTAGCCCGCTACGGTTGTGGGGAGGTTTCCGCATATCTGCACCCATGGTCATCGCATTCTAAAACCCCTGCTCGCATGGGCAAGTGGCCTTATCTAGGTGGGCGGCAACGTGATCATGGCCACGCTGCCAGCTATGCACTATTGGTTTTTCACACAACACTTGTCAGGTTGGCGGGGATTGGTTTACCGGTTATGGCCGGTACGCCGTTCCGCTGTGCGGTGGTTTTCCAAGCCGCCCGCCTTGCTCGACTGACCACAGTTTTACTCAAGTGTGAAGATTTGTCAAACGTCTTCGATATTGCCGCCCCTTCTTTGCCCCCGTTAAGCAGATTAACCAGCAATTTTAAGCTTTTGCACAGATGCGTACGGGTGAGTAAAGTTGTGCACATGGACCACAAAGAATGGTTAAAAGTCGCCACAGACGGCGCGTCGTTTCGCGAAGTGGGGAGGAAGATCGGCGTTTCCGATTCGGTAATCAGTCAACAGTTGCGCAGGGGGAGGCTCTTGTCAGAAACGGTTATCGCTATCTGTCGCGCCTATGACCAGTCCCCCATTCAGGGGCTAGTGTCCACCGGGTATCTCACATTAGATGAGGTCGATCTTGAGCGCTCAACCGGCGAAACCAAATGGCTCACGGGGCGGGAATTAGTGCAGGAACTTGCCGCGCGGCTCGACCTCGACACCGCAAGATTCAAAGAAGCTACCTTACAAGAATCAAATAAAAATATAAGTGAAATACATGCAAATCGTAAGAAGAATAGCTACGATGAAGGCATTCCAGTATTCGACTATGCACCGCACGAATACGCCGCTGACTCAAGCCCGGAAGAGACATGGCCCGATGAGCTACGCACGACTGGAGGCCGAAGCTAGACGCCTCAATGTGGAAATTACCTGCCACAAACACGGCCCCAAAGGGGCATGGATACCGCACCTGAAACGCGTATCTATCAGGGAAGATTTGATAGGGGGGGGGGCTGTTAGTACACTTGCTCACGAGTTGGGGCACGCTCATTTTAGACACCCGGCGGGGCACTCACCCTGCAATGAGCTAGCGGCCGATAGGTGGGCGGCAAGGGCGCTTATCGATGCCGATGAGTATCGCGAATTGGAGCGACTATTTCCGGGGGAGGATTTTCTTATCTCTCAGGAATTGGGGGTGACCCGGCACCTGCTTGGGGTATGGCGGCGGCATGAGGCTTGGCGTTGCGCACCGCAATTGCTTGATGTTTTCTAATGCCCAATGCCCCCCGTTGTAGGGTAAAGGTATCACACCACTTGAAAGTGGTCGCAGTCTGCTGTAATATAAATCTTGTAAGGCAAACAGCCCTTACGAAAACTCAATAGTGGAAGGGAGGTGAAGACCTTGACACTCTCCGAAAAGCTTATGATCGCAACGATCGTACTTCAGGCCATTGAAGTTATCTACATCGTGCGACAAGGCCGAAAGAAGTACCAAGGACGCCACCGCAAGTAACCCACGGGGCTGGATAACCGTAATATCCAGCCCCGCAAGGGGAAATCCTTCCACACCAACCCCGAAAGGACAAGACCTATGACCGCATACACCACGATCAACGACGTCAAAGACTACGTGCACAAAGTCCTGGCAACCTCCGAAGGCTACCCCCAAGATTTCGATATCGAGGCCATAGCCAGCGAAATCAGCACCTACGACGCCGAAACGCAGGGCTTCATCATCACCGCCGATGATGGCGAATTCTGGGACATCGTGCGCAAGCACGACAGCAGCCAAAACTAGCCCACAACCAAAACCCCAGGGCCGCGCGCCCCGGGTAATCCCAGGAAGGAAAAGAAATGGGAGACGAAAAATTCGAGTTTGACCCCCGCGAATACCGGGTCATGGTTGAGCATGATGGAGAGTTCAAGCCGCTAGGCTACATCGACGAGCTTCCAGAGTTTGAGGGGCACCCCTCAAAGCTTGCTCTAGTGGCGCGGATCGTACCCTACCTGATCAGCACTGTTTGCCTGATTGGCGGCATTTGCTACGGCAATTGGCTGATTACTATCGCTGCCGCCGCACTGATTGCAGTGCGCGCCTTCTACGAGGCGAAGGGGCGCATCTAATGACTGCCCCGCTCACCGAAATCATGCTCCCCGGTGGCGGGGTTCTCTGGTCTGTCACCAAGATCAGCGAATACACAGGCATTCCCCCGCACTCCTTCACTTCATATGTTGCGCGGGGCCAGGCCCCCGCCCCCACCCACCATGTCGAACGCACCCGCCTATGGGATGCTGAAGCCGTTAAAACCTGGTGGGCGAACCGTCCAGGCAGAACTGGACGGCCCCGCAAAGCTAGCCGGTAAGCGCCTTACCCACGCCCTCCATAAGGGCGGCGGGGCGTCCATCGGAAACTCGCGCATACACCCCTAGGATCGTTGCCACGTCGTCCTGACCGAGTAACGCACCAACTTCCTTCACTGTGGCCCCCTGCTCCAGCAGGCGCGTTATAAGCCAGTTCCGGCCATGGTGTGGGGTAATATCGTCCCGCACACCAGCGCGGGCACGCGCCCGAATGAAGATCGACCGATACGACGTGTCGAACATCACGCCCCCATTGCTGGTGGGAGTCACCCAATCATCCGCCTTGGGGCCGGTGAACCGCTTCAAATGGTCAATAACCAGGGGTGCAAATTCTGCGAGAATGGGCACATCACGCCTGCCTGCTGACGATTTTGGCGGTTGCAAAACCATTTCCACATGCCCATCTTTTGTGATTCTCTGCACATTTCCCCTGATCTTGATCACAATTTTCCCGCCCTTCACGACGACGTGCCGCCGCTTCAACGCCAAAGCCTCCCCTACCCGCACCCCGTGGAAAAGGCACAGCGCCGTGACCAGCTTGCATCGATCCCCCATCTCGTCGTAGATGGCGCGCAATTCCGCATCATCGGGCATTTTCTTCACTTTGGTTGCGGGCCGCCGTCGCGCCGCACGTACGTTGACGGGGTTGGTGGGGATAAGGCCCCGCTCCACGGCTTCCGCGCATGCCGCACGCAACCTTTTGTACGCGGCCTGGTTGGTGGTCTCAGCCCCGGGGAAAGCCGCACAGACTGCATCCCACCAGGCGTGGACATCGGCGGACGTGAGCGCCGCTAGGGGAATGCCTTTTAGCTTGCCTGCCTTGCCGTCTGCGTCGAGAATTCGCAGCCTGGCTACCCTGGTGTAGTTCTGCAGGGTTGAGGCACGTACGCGGGCTGCCAGCGCCGCATGGAATTGCTCTAGCCATTCCCCCACGGTGACGTTGCCGTACTCTGCCTGCTGTGCGCGGTGCGCGGGGGGCGTCCACTCATCAAGCTCAATCAGCCTCCACTCGGACGACAGCCACGCTTGCGCGGCTGCTTTCGCGCGGAATGAATGCCCCGGCGTGTGACTTCGCCCCTGGTGGAAGTATTTCGCGTACCATAACTTCCCGATCTTCCTTACGTTGCCGAAACTGCTTTTTGACCTGGACATATTACCCGGACTGCTTTCCTTTTCTATTGCACAATTATTGCACAATTTGAGCGTACAGATGCCCTCAGATGTATACAAATGTACACACCCTAAAAACGCTGTGACCTGCGAAAACAAGAAAGAAACCCCCGGTAGATAACTACCAGGGGTTTTCCATCTGTGGAGCTGCCGGGAATTGAACCCGGGTCCTCCGTCGCTTTGCCAGGGCTTCTCCGTGCGCAGTTCGCGCGGAATCTCTACTCGGCCCTCTGGATCGGTCGAACACGTCCAGATGATGGGCCCAGTTGGCGGTATGAAGTCCCACCCAACCCCGTCAACACGGCTGGGCAGCAAGTCCCTTAGTCGATGCCGGCTGCCAGGTCAGGGACAAACCTGGGCCGACAGACACGCGGTCGCTGTATTAGGCAGCGAGGGCGTAGTCGCGCTGAGTATTCTCGGCGCTTATGAGTTTGCTACGACGCTTACGGTGGTCTCTAGCCTGCACCGGCACGCTTCCCCTGACTCAATGTACGAAGTCGAAACCATATCAGCCCCGTGCATCCTTCACGCCGGGTCCCGTGCCAGGACTGCGTGGAAGGACTTCCTACTGTACTACACTTTGGATCAGGAGGGATAATCATGAGTGATAGTTCGGTGATCATAGTTGACCTGGATGTTCGCGGTGAGCGAGAGATCACTCGGCTTGCCGACGCCCTGAAGCGCTGGCTGCATCAACAAGAACTCACCGCCGACATTGACACTGGTCGGCGGGTTTTTACGCCGAACGCAAATTGCGGCACCATCGCCGTCTGCCCGAGATGCAGCAACAAGGTATCCGATTGGGTCGACATCGCAAACGATACTCTCACCGCTTGGGTCGAGTACCGCGGCGAGGACGGTGTGGCCTGCCCTCACTGCGCGCACACCAGCCGCGTTTCGGAGTGGGCATGGAGTGACGGCGAACCGTGGGCGCTCGGAGAATTAGCGATAACCTTTCACAACCCAGAACACAGCATCACCGGATCATTTCTCTCCCGTCTACAGAAACAACTTGACGGCCACGAGTTAAAAGTTATTCACTCCCATCTTTAGGCGCAGACAACCATTCTTCTAAAACAATCGCATGGTTACAGGTACGGGAATGCGCTGCGTACACAAGCACCACGTCGCCGGACTCCACAAGGGACATCAACTCATGAAGTTCCTGACTACCCGCAGAATATGCAGCATCAAGTTCCGCGAGGTACCGTTCCCGAAATTCTGTAAAACGCGCTGGCTCATGGCCAAACCACTTTCGCAGTTCAGTTGAGGGTGCCACGTCTTTCAGCCAATAATCGGGTGTGAACTGTGTTTTTGCCACCCCACGTGGCCAGAGTCGGTCAACGAGGACGGTGGCCCCCACGACGTCGATAAGTGGTGGGTCATGGATAATGTCGTGGACTTTAACGGCGGTAACAGTCATCCTTTAATTCCCTTCACTCTGCGCCCAAGTTCGCGGGTAATATCGCGTTCCTCGGCGCGACGTTTGAGGTCCTGGCGTTTGTCGTAGTCCTGTTTACCCTGTGCAAGACCCAGTTCCACTTTGAGGCGCCCATTACTGAAATACAGTCGCAACGGAACGAGGGTTTTGTTTCCGTCGCGGACTTTTCCCATGAGGGAATCAATTTCCCGGCGATGCAGCAGTAACTTGCGGGTCCTGCGCGGGGAATGGTTAGTCCAGGAACCCATGGAATATTCGGGAATGTGGAGATTACGCAGCCACACTTCGCCTTCGTCAATGGTGGCGAAGGAATCCACCAGGGAGGCCCGGCCCTCGCGAAGCGACTTCACCTCTGTGCCCACGAGCACAATGCCGCATTCGTAAGTATCAAGAATGGTGTAATCGTGCCGTGCCCGACGATTCGTGGCAATAACCGGGTTGTCGTTACCTTTTTTCTTCTTCGTTTTCTTAGCCATAACCCGGTCAAGTGTACCGAAACACTACCAACGTTTACGGCGCTATCCCCCACGTGCGCAGCAGCTCTTCCGCCTGCTGTTGTGTCTCCACGCCCTCCACAACCAGCGTAGGATGCATTACTTGGCCGTCAGAAGCGATGACCTCGCGGGATTCGTCGAGAAGATACAACACCGGGTGCTGTTCACTCGCGCAGGTACGCTGCAGCGCAGCCGAAAAACCGTCCTTTACGGCCACTGGATCCGCAGTGCAACCAGAGTTGTTCAAGTCGGCGCGATAGACGAACCCCAGGTAGGTGATCGACCGCCCTTCACGCTCCTGGATAGCACACATGTGGCGGGTGCCCTCAGGCCGTGGATCCGTCGACAGGTCTCGACACTGTGCGGACGGTGCCGGACCAGCGGCCTCCTCCAGAGGAAGCGCAGAAAATTCCTGCACAATTCGGTCGAACATGTGAGCAGACGGGGTGTCAAACTCCGGCCCAGGTGCCGGAGGTGCCGACGTATGATCCACAATAGCCGGCAACCCGTCGCCCGGAAGCTCCGTATTCTTCAGCCACCAGACCACACCCGCGACTCCACCACCAATCAGCCCCAGGCACACCGCCAGCACTACAAACAGCCCTGTTATCCGCCATTTCGGCTTCTTGGGTTTTGCATCGCTCACTGTCTTAATCAACTCACTTATCGACGCCGCTACTTCCGAACATACAGCCGCAAAGTAACAGCCGCAGTGATTGCAGCAAATATCATACCGGCTAGCGCTACGACAGGGAACACCACGCCAATGTCCTGAGTAGTCACTGGGGCTACCAGCTGGGAACGGTACAGGCTTTCCAAGGCCTTATCCACCACAAGCGATTTACCCATGATCAAACCAAAGACAGCCAGCAGCGACCCCACCAACACTGCGAGCACAGCCTCCAGCACAAACGGAGCCTGTGTGAACCACCGAGACGCACCCACCATGCGCATAATGGACATTTCTTCCCGACGGCTAAACGCCGCGATCTGCACCATGTTCACAATTAGGAACATTGCAGCAATCGCCTGAACAGCGGCGAGAATAAACGTGGCGTTACGGATCGCATCCAGATTTTCCGTCGCTCCATGAAGATCCTCTACCTGATCAATCACGTCACTCACCTGGGACAGACCCCGCACAGCATCCAGCGGCGATGTATCCAGCGGATCCTTCAAGCGAACATGCAGAACCGCCGGTAATGCATCTTTGGAGGTTTCCTGCGCCAGCAATGGGTCAGAGTCTTGGAAGAGTTCCATGAAACGCTGATAGGACTGTTCACGGTTACGGTAGGTCACGCTTTCCACCCCCGAGGATTCCTCCAACAGCTTATGCACCTCACTGCATTTCGCCGAGGAGCAGTCCTTATCGCTGGCAGAAATATCTTCGTCCAGCTCCACCATGACCTCAACACGGTCAAGGTAAATTTCTTTAGTGCGTTCCGTCATACCGGTAACAAGGAAACCCGTGGACAGCAAGGCCAGCGAAATGGCCGTGGTAATGACCAACGCGATGGTCATGGTGATGTTCTGCCCCAGCCCGCGCAGGCCCTCACGGAAAACGAATGCAAGTCTCATGAAATGTACTTTCTCCTTGTAGCGTCGGCGTTGGTTAGCGTCCGACGCCGTACACGCCGTGGGCTTCGTCGCGGACTAGTTTGCCAAGCTCAAGCTCGATCACGCGGCGTCGCATAGCGTCCACCGCCGAATTGTTGTGCGTGGACATAACAACGGTAGTGCCCGTCTTGTTAATGCGGTTGAGCAAGACCATGATGTCGTTGGCTGTTTCCGGGTCGAGGTTGCCCGTGGGTTCGTCGGCAAGTAGCAACAACGGTCGGTTCACCGAAGCGCGGGCGATGGCCACACGCTGCTGCTCACCACCGGACAACTCGCCAGGCATGCGGTCACCTTTGGCTGCCAAACCAACCATGTCAAGCGTTGCGGGAACCTGCTTATCAATCACAGACCTCCGCTTGCCAATCACCTCTAGGGCAAAAGCAACGTTCTCGTACACCGTCTTTTTCGGCAAAAGCCGAAAATCCTGGAACACATAGCCAATGCGCTGGCGTAGCTTGTTCACCTGCGACCCGCGAAGTCGATTCACGTGATAATCAGCAACGTACAGATCACCCGACGTTGGAGTTTCCTCTCGAAGCATCAGTTGCAGAAACGTGGATTTGCCTGAACCAGACGGACCAATGAGGAAGACAAATTCCCCCTTCTCAATGGTCACCGAAATATTATCCAGCGCTGGGCGCGTTGATGTCTTATACGTTTTTGTTATCTGGTCGAAGGTGATCACTCACATCACACTAGTTCACTCTCGGCCCTAGGCGACGCAACCCCGCTGAGGTTTTGCCAACTTTGTTAGGTTAGGAATTCTGCTGCTCCTCGGCCATGCGCCACCGAATCCCCGCTTCAAGAAATCCATCAATCTCACCATCAAGAACCTGAGATGGGTCGTTGACCTCGTACTTGGTGCGCAGATCCTTCACCATCTGGTACGGGTGCAGCACATACGACCGCATCTGGTTACCCCACGAAGCATTGCCGCCCGCACCCAGCGCGTCTAGCTCTGCCCGCTCTTCCTGCCGTTTGCGCTCCAGCAGCTTCGCCTGCAGCACACGCATCGCGGACGCTTTGTTCTGAATCTGGGATTTTTCGTTCTGGCAGGTCACCACAATCCCCGTCGGAATGTGCGTGAGACGGACCGCAGAGTCAGTGGTGTTCACTGACTGCCCACCCGGCCCGGAGGAACGGTACACGTCCACACGGATTTCCGAATCAGGCACCTCAATATGGTCGGTCTGCTCCACCACAGGAAGCACCTCTACCTCAGCGAAGGACGTTTGCCGCCGCCCCTGATTGTCAAAGGGGCTGATACGTACAAGGCGATGCGCCCCTTGCTCAACGGACAGGGTGCCATATGTGTATTCACCATGCACTACGAAGGTGGCCGATTTGATGCCGGCTTCCTCGGCATAGGAAATATCGTAAATGTCAACGCTGTACCCTGCTTTTTCCGCCCACCGGGTGTACATGCGCAGCAGCATTTCAGCCCAGTCGGCCGCGTCCACTCCACCAGCACCGGAGCGAATATTGATCAGCGCTTCCCTGGCGTCGTACTCCCCCGACAGCATAGTTTTGACTTCCAGCGTTTCAATCTCAGCACGGACGGCGGCACGCTCTTCATCGGCGGCCTCAATGCCGTCTCCCTCTTCCTCCGCAAATTCATACAAGATGGGAAGGTCGTCGAGCCGTTGGCGCAGCTCCGTCACACGGCGTAACTCCGCTTGCACATGGGACAGTTGACTGGTCACCTGCTGCGCATGGTCAGGGTCATCCCAGAGTGAGGGGTCGGAAGCTTGGGCTTCAAGCTCGCGCACTCGCTCTGCCATGCCATCGAGGTCAAGCACCTTTTCAATGGTGGTCAGAGCGGCATTGAGATCATTGATGTCTGCAGTCACGTCTGGTTGCACAGTGCATAAGCCTACCGCATGCATATCCCCGCTGTGCAGGGCACAATAGGGATCATGACAGCTCCGAAGAACCCGACCGAGTTCAACACCATGATCGATGCAGTGACCAAAACCTTTGTGATCGCCCACGACCAGGATACGGACGAACACTTGGCACAAGCACTGGTGTTTAACGCTGGCAGGTTGGCCTGGCGGATGCGCGAAGCGGGGGTGCAGACAGAGCAGAAAACTTCCATTTCCGACGTGGTCACAGATGCCGACCACGCCGCCGAGCGCTTCGTTGCTGGCGCGTTGGCGGCCTTGCGCCCCGAGGACGGCATCGTGGGCGAAGAGGGGACGAACGCGGCGTCGACAAGCGGGCGAACCTGGGTGGTGGATCCAGTGGACGGAACGTACAACTTTAGCTGCGGCTCCGACTACTGGTGTTCGGCGCTGGCGCTGGTCACCGGCGATCCGAGCAACCCCGAGCAGCTGCATTTCGGCGCGGTTCACCGCCCAGCGATGGGTTACACCTGGTTCGGCGGGCCGGGCATTCCCACCACCCGCGATGCCAAGCCTCTGCCAGAGCTTCACGACGTCCCCCTGTCCCATACGGGCCTGGGAACCTACCTGCACCCCACGTACCTAGGGCAGGTGGAGGTTAGGAACGCATGGCTGTCCGTGTCCACCCACTGCGCATCCATCCGCATGCTCGGGGCCGGCAGCGTTGACCTGGCGGGAGTGGCGGAAGGAACTTTAGGCGCGTGGATGCAACATTCCGTGGCTGAATGGGATTGGCTGCCCGGCCGCGCACTAGTTGAAGGTGTCGGAGGCACCTGCCTGACCATTCCAGCAGGCGGCGTGACCTGGCATGTTGCCGGAAACGCAACGGTTGTTTCGGAGATTCAGCACGCCCTGTCTGAGAGCATGAGTGCCGTAGAATAACCAGGCATGAGCGATTTTTCCACAGATCTAGCCTTTGCCCTTCAGCTAGCCGATGCCGCCGATGCGATCACCTTTGACCGTTTTGAATCTTCCACATTGCAGGTTGATTCGAAACCCGACATGACGCCCGTGTCAGACGCGGATCTTACCTGTGAGGGTGCACTACGCAACCTTATTGAACAGCACAGACCCGACGATTCCATCCTCGGCGAAGAATTTGGTGGCGACGCCGCCACGCATGGCCGCCAGTGGATCATTGATCCCATCGACGGCACCAAAAACTACGTACGCGGAGTGCCAGTGTGGGCATCACTCATTGCACTACTGGAAGATGGGGTGCCCGTCGTCGGTGTCGTCTCCGCGCCTGCGTTGACGCGACGCTGGTGGGCCAGCAGTGGCGGGGGTGCCTGGCGCAGCTTCAACGGCGGGAAACCACGCCAACTGCAGGTATCAAAAGTATCGACACTCGCCGACGCCTCCCTCTCCTTCTCTTCCTTCGAGGGTTGGGAAACCCGCGCCAAGCAAGAACATTTCCTGGGAATCACCAGGGACATATGGCGGCTACGCGCCTTCGGGGATTTCCTCTCCTACTGCCTGGTCGCAGAGGGCAGCGTGGACATTGCTGCCGAGCCAGAAGTCTCCCTCTGGGACTTGGCCCCTTTAAGCATCCTGGTCGCGGAGGCAGGCGGGCGTTTTACTTCCCTGAAAGGCGAAGAGGGCCCGCATGGTGGCGATGCTGTAGCCACCAACGGGCTCCTCCATGATGAGGTACTCCGCCGCCTCACCCCCTAGCGACGGCATCGATTCACAACGGGTTAGCGCAGGTTACGTTATGGCAGGTGGAAACCTGCCCCCACTCCCCCACTAGCGTTCAGATCAGCCAGAATCACATCGGCGATCGGCCCACTAGTCGGAGAATGCGCGGACCCCTGCAGCGGCGTGCGGCACGACCATTCTGGGACGGGCAACGTACCACCGGAAATCAAGCCGACAAAACGATCCCCAATCAGCAGCGGGGACCCTGAGTCACCCTGCATAGCACACACTTGAGACGTGTTGTAGACACTGCCCGTCTGCCACGACGGACCGCACGTCCACCCAGATGCGACGCCCTGCTTACACAATGTTTGCTGATTACCAATGGGCCCACCTAGAGCATTGATGGTGACACCGTTATAGCTGCGAGTCACTTCTGCATTAGACCCAAACTCGATGACCGCATAGTCCAGCTGGGGGTTCACCTTCACCACAGTGCCAGAGACGCCAACCTCCCAGGAGTCTGCGGAAGCTACGGCATCACCGACGCCCCCGCAGTGCCCTGCGGTGATGCCCACCATACGCCCTTGTCCATCAATGCCTGCTACAGCCAAGGTGCACAGCGTTGAGGGGCCCACAAAAAGCGGCGTACCGGGGCCGTAGAGGGATTTACCACGCGCCTGCGCATCCTTCGACTCTTGCGGGATGTCTGGGGCGTTAAACCAGCTTCCAGCGACGCGATGCAGAATCGCGCCGGCACGACCGGCCATGATTTGGGACTGCAAATCTTCAGTCCAGTGATAGTTAGGGCCAGAGGCTTTATCCACATAGGCTGTGGCGTCCTGAGCCATGGAATGGGGCGCACTCATAACTGCGGCTATTAAGACTCCTGTTGAGGCAACAGACCGCATAAGGTTCCGAAGGTGCATGAGGCAGGGTTACCTACTTTCTTGCATGAAAAAACTTAAGCCCTGCCTATCATGCCACAAGATTTAGCATCATAGAAGCAAAAATCCCCCTGAGCAAAGAAATAACTCAGGGGGACGTTTTTTTAGTTGATCTCGACCAGAGGCTGACCACCCTGCACGGCGTCGCCTACCGCAACGCTGATACGGGCGACAGTACCCGCATTCGGGGCAGTAATCTCTGTCTCCATCTTCATGGCTTCCAGAATTAAAAGCACTTGACCTGCTTCGATTTCGTCACCTTCATTGACCAAAATCTTAAACACAGACCCGGCTAGCGGAGCCACAACAGCATTGGCGGACATGCCCTCCACGCTGGCGGTGGTCGGAGCGGCGGGGGTATTACTTACGCCGCCGCCACCCCCCGTGATGATGGAGCCGAGCTTGCGCTGCTCCTCTTCGACCTCGACATCGACGCTGTAGGCGATGCCATTGACGGTCACTTTAAGTTTCATGACTTTTCCTTCGATCTTCTACAAGCGACGGGTTCGGACCTGCACGGCCTGACGACCCTGCGCAGCCCAGGTACGGTGGCGGCTGAAGTGCACAGCTCTAACCTTGCCCTTGTTGCCCATGTACGCGGACACAGCGGCACTGATGGCAAGCAGCACATCCTCAGAGATTTCGGAATCGGAGCGTGCCTTGAGATCGGCGAGTTCGCTTTCCACGGCGTCGAGACGCGTAGATAGTGATTTCACCAGCTCAAGCAGCTGCTCCTGAGATAGTTCCTGCATGACCTTTCTCCTTACACCGGCCCCAGACCATGCTTCTTGGCCGGGCGAGCGACACGCTTGTTCGTGAGAATCTCCAATGCCATCGCGACCTCGCGGCGGGTATCGGCAGGATCAATGATGTCATCCACCAAGCCACGTGAGGCAGCCATGAACGGTGTAGAGAATGTCTCCTTGTACAGCTTGACAAGCTCTTCACGCTTGGATTCCGCGTCTTCCGCTTCGGCGATCTCGCGGCGGAACACCACATTGACGGCACCGTCGGCACCCATCACAGCAATCTCAGCGGTCGGCCATGCGAACACGCGGTCTGCTCCCAAGTCTTTCGAGCACATGGCTAGGTATGCACCACCGTAGGACTTACGCAGCACAACAGTGACCTTCGGGACGCTTGCGGCGGAGTAGGCGTACAGCATCTTCGCACCGTGGCGAATGATGCCACCGTGCTCCTGAGCAACGCCTGGCATGAAGCCCGGCACGTCCACCAGCGTCAGCAGCGGAATATTGAAAGCGTTGCAGAAACGGATGAACTGGCTGCCCTTGTCGGAGGAGTTAATGTCCAACACACCCGACATCACGTTCGGTTGGTTGGCAATCACACCCACGGTGCGTCCAATGAGTCGACCGAAACCGACCACCAGGTTCTGGGCGTAGCCAGCTTGCACCTCAAGGAAATCACCATGATCTACAAGGCGGCCAATGACTTCGCGAACGTCATAGCCCTTCTTGCCTTCCACGGGAACAATGTCCCGAAGCTCGGGATCTGGCTCAACAATTTCGTCAGGATCAACGATCGGTGGCTCTTCCGTGTTGTTCTGGGGCAAGAAGCTCAGTAGCTTCTGCGCGATCAGCACGGCCTGCTCGTCATCGTCGGCAATGAAGTGAATGTTGCCGGCTTTGTTCATATGTGCATCTGCACCGCCCAGCTGCTCTGCGGTAACATCCTCACCAGTCACGGACTTGATCACGCCGGGGCCGGTGATAAACATATTGGCGTTGCGGGTCTGAATGATGAAGTCAGTCAGCGCCGGAGAATAGGCAGCACCACCAGCACAGGGGCCGGCGATGATGGAAATCTGCGGCACCAGACCGGACAGCAGCACGTTATTGTAGAACACCTTGCCGTAGCCAGAGAGGGAATCGATACCCTCCTGGACGCGGGCTCCACCCGAGTCATTGATAAAGATGAACGGCGTGCCCGTGTGAGCGCTAGCCTGCATCATGGCAGCCACTTTGTTCGACTGGGTTTCACCAGCGGAACCGCCCATCACAGTGAAGTCCTGCGACGCAATGTGAGCCGGGCGACCGAAGATGGCACCCGAACCAGTCACCACACCGTCAGCAGGCGCATCGGCCTTATCCATTCCAAAGTGCGTGGTGCGGTGGGTGGCAAACATGCCGGTCTCTTGGAATGTATCTTCATCCACCAGGGCGTTGATACGCTCGCGAGCGGTGAGCTTGCCGCGCTCATGTTGTTTTTCAATCTTGTCCTGGCCACCGCCAAGGGAAACGCGAGCCTTCTCCTCGTCGAGCCGGTCAAGGCGCTCCTGCATTGTGGGTTCAGTAGACATGTGTCAATCCTCCTTAGGCCGGTTCGACCTTGACGGTCTGAGAGCGGCCACCCACAGTGACCTTGTAACTAATCGGTTCGCGCACAGCGTTGGCGGAACCCGAGGCGGCAGCCTTCTCGCGTTCCAGCTGCTCAGCGGTCTTACCCACGTTCTTCGGACCCTCGCTACGGGTGCTGAAGAAACCGGGTGCGACACCTGGGAAGAGTGCGTTGGTGAGCACATCCTCATCCGTGCCGTCGTAGCCTTCGAGGTTGCTGGCCTCCTCAACAAGCTGGTCCCACTCTGGTTCCAGCAGGTCGGCGGGGCGCACGTCAATGGGCTTTTTCTTGGTCTGCGCTTCGGCTTGCTTGACCAGCTCTGGGTCGCGCTCGCCAATGCACTCGCCGTAGTAGCCCAGCATGAGGTCTGCAAACTCGGCGGTCATCACCTTGTAGCGGCCCATCAATACGTTAAAGACGGCCTGAGTACCCACGATCTGGGAGGACGGGGTAACCAGCGGCGGGTAGCCAGCGTCCTTGCGGACTAGCGGCACCTCCCGCATCACCTCATCGATCTTGTCACCAGCGCCTTGAGCTTTCAGCTGGGATTCCATGTTGGACAGCATGCCGCCCGGAATCTGGGAGAGGAAGATGTTGGTGTCCACCAGAGTTTCCGACTCGAACTCGGCGTACTTCGGACGAATGGTCTTGAAGTGGTCACGGATAGCAATCAGGCGATCCATGTCCAGGTCAGTGGTGTAATCGGTGCCTTCCAGCATTTCCACCAGAGACTCGGTGGGGTTGTGGCCCGGACCCAGCGACATAGAGGAAATGGCGCTATCCACCACGTCAGCACCAGCCTCAATGGCCTTCATCAACGTCACCAGAGTGACACCCGTCGTGGAGTGGCAGTGCACGTTGATCTGAGTGTCATCACCGTAGGTGTCTTTGATACCACGGATGATGTCATACGCCGGTTGCGGCTTGAGCAGGGCAGCCATATCTTTCAGGGCGATTGAATCTGCACCCATGTCAAGCAAGCGACCAGCTTGTTCAATGTATCCCTCCACTGTGTGCAGCGGGGACACGGTGTAACAAATGGTTCCTTGCGCATGCCCACCCACCTTCTTTACGGCGGCCATGGCGTGCTCAAGGTTGCGGGGGTCATTGAGGGCGTCGAACACACGGAAAACGTCCATGCCGTTTTCCTTCGACTTCTCCACAAATTTGTCCACCACCATGTCTTCATAGTGGCGGTATCCCAGGAGGTTCTGGCCACGCAGCAGCATCTGCAGCTTGCTGTTGGGCATCAGTTTGCGGAATGTGCGCAAACGCTCCCATGGATCTTCATTCAAAAAACGGATACAGGCATCGAACGTAGCGCCGCCCCAGCACTCAACACTCCAGAAACCTGCTTGGTCCATGTCTTCACATATCCCAACCATGTCTTCCATAGCCATGCGTGTGGCCATGAGGCTCTGGTGCGCATCGCGCAGAGCGACTTCCGTTACGCCAATTTTTCGCGGACTCATACATCCAAATCTATGTGATCTTGTTGGTATATGCAGGCAAAAAACCGGTACAGCTGTCCGGTTTACAACAGCCTTTTGCAGAAGCACCTCGCCAAAAACATGCCCGAACGGGCATATATGCACGATAATGAAAAAATTAGGTAACCCTGGTCAGGTGCGCAAGAACCGCGTCAAACCGCTGGCTAGTGAAAAATATCGCATTTTCAGAAGTAAAGAATCTGCGACTGAACACTGTTATTCGGGGGTATCCGGGTGTATGTGACTGACAAAAATACTTGTGTCGCGGGGGTGAAAAAGGCACTGCCGCACCGTCATCGGCACAAGCGATCCCCCAAGAAAGGCGTATAGTGACACCATTATCGCACTCTGGACAGTGTGCGACGGTTCCACGTGACGACGCCCTGGGCCCACGACGAAGACACCACGCGCGACGTCATCAAGCGCGCACTGGAACTCGGCATCAACTTTATTGACACCGCAAACGTGTACTCGCACGGAACCAGCAAAGAATTCATCGGCCGCTCACTCAAAAACCTGGGGGTCCCGCGTGACGACGTCGTGCTTGCCTCCAAGGTGTACTTCAACGACGGCGCTCTCTCCGCTGAGGCTATTGCCCGCGAGATCGACGGAAGCCTGACACGGCTCGGCACCGACTATTTAGAACCGTCGATTTTGATTACTCCACCCCCATTGAGGACACCATGGAGGCACCAGATTCCCTGGTCAAGGCCGGGAAGGTATGCGCCCTAGGCGCCTCAGAAATGTACGCTTACCAGCTGCACAACATGGAGATCGTGGCTGAGCTAAACGGGTGGATACCCTTTACATCAATGCAATTCACTAAAATCTGCTTTACTGCGAAGACGAGCGGGAGTTGCTGCCAGTATGCCGCCACTACGACCTGGCGATAACCCCCTACAGCCCACTCTCATCTGGGCACCTGGCACGTCGCGAATGGCATTCAAATTCCGAGCGGTGGAAGATGGATAAGATCATGAAACTCAACTACAGCGCGGTACGAAGACTTGAGATAAACCTCACGAGCGAAGAAGTTACCTACCTTGAGGAACCCTACGTTGCCCGCCCTGTGAACGGGCGGATGGATTACTTCTCATGCTCTACCAAACTGCACGAAAACCCTGCCTAAAACGCGATTTTGATAGATCACGGCGAGTCGAAATACCTCTTTTCCCAACCTGGAAATAGGCAAACTTAACGCAGTACACACAACAAAACCCCTCAGATGTCCTGCCACGCCTCGAACGCGGCGACGACAGGGGCAGTTGATGTAATCGTGTGGGAAGTATTCGTAGTCGACGATCATTTCGGTGTGCTCGTCGAGGTCGAGATCGGCCAGGTTAACCCAGTGGCCACGGATGTCGTAGGGGGCGTGGAGACAGACCGCTGGGGCCATTGCTGAGGGCTGAGAAGTCGTGCGGGGTTGACAGATGTTTATAACAACAGTTAGTTCTAGGCAGTCTCTAGCAGTTGCCATACTCCAGAGTCATTGATTAAATGTAGCTCTGGTTTTATCCACGCTCTTTCGTCGAGCTTATACAGTTCCTCTAGAAGACTGAGACCAAAGCTCGGCCCCCAGGGGTTCTCTAAATTGTGCTGTAATTTGCTCCACCCGGACTCTTGGATTCGTACAGGAATCTGCCATGGCAGGTCTTGCCCCCTATATCTCACCAAAAGCGCATCACCGTCAGATCCAATCAAAGCAGCATGGTCGGCATCAGCAGAGTTATCTGTATTAAGAGCATCGATAAATTCTTGTGCAAGACTCATATCATTTACACTTCGAGGTATTGGTGGGGAAAGCCGTGATGACATGATGTCCGTGCTCTGCCACAAAAATTGAAGGTTCAAGCGTCTTAACAATCGTCCCACGAATTTTATTAACCAAGTAAATCTGGGCTGAGGCGCAGAAACTTCCATCACGACCCGGTGAAGATGGCTGATCTCGTCTCGACCAGGTGGTGTTCTCCAGCGCAGTATTAATCGCGATACGGATCAGAGCATCCCCATCCTTTCCTTCAATGGCTGCGAGCGTTGACCATTGACGTTTCAAAGAATGTGACGGCAGCGATCGAAAACGCGGCCGAGCGTGCCGAGATTGCGACGCAACGCTCGGAAAACGCTGTGAAGTATCACCACGAGGTTGTCAAGGAACTGCGAGAAGAGCGGGAGCGCTACGCAGCAGAGATGGAGGCAGGGCGGTCGTGGCAGCGGGCGCTATGGCGGGCAGTCGGCGGCATCGGTCTTCATGCTTCTGCCCTACTGCTATCGGCCATGTGGGTCTTGCTACCGCTCGACGTGGCTGCTTGCGCTCTCGATATCGGCTCTTTTGGGGATTGGATCGCAGGTGTGGCCACTGACGGCTTTGGTGGCTTTGTATTGTCGGTTTTTGCGGCCATTGCCTACATGATCACCGTGAGCGCTGCCGTCTTCGTCTCCTATAAGGCTATGATGCTTTCCCTGGCAAACATTGATGAGACGGCCGAGAAGTGGAACGCGGCGTTGATGGCCGCGTCGAAGAAGATTCTCATCGTCCGCGACGAGGACGATGAGAAGTAGCCAAATTCTTCAAAGAGGTCACCTAGCACTTCTGAAGCAAAAATAAAGCCCCCTACCAGGTGTTTTCCTTGGTAGGGGGCTTACTTAGTAGCGGGGGCAGGATTCGAACCTACGACCTCTGGGTTATGAGCCCAGCGAGCTACCGAGCTGCTCCACCCCGCGATGGGTGTTTATTCACCTTGTTGCCATTAACTGGCAACGAATGATCACTTTACATAGGTTCGGCCTAAAACACCAATCGCGGCACTGAGCTGCGAAAACTCAGCAAACTTACGACAGCTTACTGCCCACCTCCGCCTTTGATCTTGCGGTACTCGTCCACCGCGCGGTCCAACTCGTCGATGGCTTTGCCATATTCCTCGAAGGACTTGCCCTTGGCTTCCTGAAGCCCATCAAGGGCCTTGTTCACACGGTCCAGCGCCTCACCTTCAGAGCTGGCTGCGGGAGCTGAGGCCGGTTGCTGGGTATCGTTGTTGTTGCCCTGGGCGTCGTCACCCTTGTTGGCGGTGGTGTCCGCACCTGCGGCGACGGCATCTTCAACGTCGCTGGCTTCGCGGGGGTCAATACCAACCTGGCTGAGTGCTTCCGCAATTGTGGGTGCGTAGCCGACCTTGCCGTTGTAGGACACCAGCACGCGCAGCAGTTTCGGAAAGGCAGAGGTTTGGTCGCGTCGCTGCGAGTAGATCGGCTCAACGTAGAGGATCTGACCACCGCCCACCGGCAGGGTGAGCAAGTTGCCGTTCTTGAGGTCGTTGGTGCCTTTCCACAGACTGCGGTCGCGGGCGACCTGGTCGGAGGACATCATGGTGTCCTGAGCCTGCTTCGGTCCCTGAGTTTGGGTATCAGTGGGCAGAACTCGGACGGTGATCTTGCCGTAGTTGTCAGGATCGGAAGATACCGACATGTGCGCCGCCAGGAACTCGCGCTTCAGCCCGCGGAATGGGGTGATCAGCTGGAAACTAGGTTTTTTGGTTTCCGGGTCGGCGGCCACGATGTAGTACGGCGGCTGGTTCAGGCTCTGTCGGTTCTCGTTTTCCACGGTCGGGTCACCAGGGACAGACCAGAAGGCATCGTTGGTAAAGAACTGCCGCGGGTCATTGACGTGGTATTTGGTGATCAAGGAACGCTGCACCTTGAACAGGTCTTCTGGGTAGCGCAGGTGGTCGCGCAATTCGTCAGAAATTTCGCTCTTGGGTTTGACCGTCCCGGGGAACACACCTTTCCAGGCTTTGAGCACTGGGTCTTGCTCGTCAAACTCATAAAGTTCCACCGAGCCGTCGTAGGCGTCCACCACGGCTTTCACGGAGTTACGGATGTATCCCACCTGCTCGGTGAGCATTTGTTGCGTGGTTCCGGTGGGGTTGATGGCATCCTCAGTGGCTTCGGTGAGGGAAGTGCGCTGGGAGTAAGGCAGGTTCTCCAGCGTGGTGTAGCCGTCCACGATCCACTTAATGCGGCCGTCGATCACGGTGGGATAGGTGGTGGTATCCGTGGTCAGCCACGGTGCCACCTTTTCCACGCGGGCGCGCGGATCGCGGTTGAAAATAATCTTCGAACCATCACCGATGCGATCAGAAAGCAGCAGTTTCATTTCCTGGTACTGCAGCGCAAACGCCGCACGGTTGACCGGATTGGAGATATTCACACCACCGTTACCGTCGTAGGTGAAGTTGGAGGTGTCCGTATCGTACTCAAAGGAGTTCTCGCCACCGGCCTTACCGACGATCGCATAATCCAGGTTTTCCGGCACGTTTGCGATAACCGGACCAAAGTACATACGCGGCTGGGTGACGTTAATGCCCAGCTTATCGGGGGATTCCGCATCCGGGCTGCTGGCGTTGCGCTCGATGGACTGTAGGTCAGACACCGTGTACACGGGGAAACCACCGCGGGTGGAGCCGACATCTCGGGCGACCTCATCAACCTTGTTGGCCGGTGCTGCGATGAAACCGTTGCCGTGGGTGTACACGGTGTGACGGTTCACCCAGTCCCGTTGGTTGTCGCTCAACGCCTGCGGATCCATCTCGCGGGCAGCGACCACATAGTCACGGAGTTCGCCATCCACGTTGTAGCGGTCCATAGTGAGGCTCTTGGGGAAGCCGTAGAAGTTCTTCAGCTGTTGCTGCTGCGTGAACGTGGGACTCAAAATTTCTGGGTCGAGGAGGCGAATGTTGGATAGCGTGTTGGCATCACTTGCTACTTCCTCGTCGGTGGCCCCTTGAGCACCCCAGTTGTTCATGTAGGTGACTTTGTCGTCAGTCAGACCGTAGGCGTAGCGCGTCGCCTCAATATTGCGGCCAATGTAGGGGGTTTCTTTTTCCGCGCGGTTAGGCTGAACAGAGAACTGCTCCACAACATAAGGCCAGGCCACGCCGATAATCAGGGAACTAAACAGCATCAGCACTGTGGCAAGAGCGGGAATGCGCATGTCACGCAGCACAATCGCCGAGAAGAACGCGGCCGCGACCACTACGGCAATGACCATGAGGAGGATTTTCGCAGGCAAAATCGCGTGAATAGAGGTATATCCGGCACCAGTGAACATAGCCTGCTGGGAACTTAAAAGGTCAAAACGATCCAGCCAATACGAGACCACACGCAGCAGCATCCAAAGGCCCAATACCACCATGAGCTGCACACGAGCTGCGGTGGTGATGCTACTTTTCACACCCAATGCTTGATTACCCACGCGAATGCCACCCAGTAGGTAATTGCCGATCAGCATAATCACAAATGCGACAAGCAGAAGCACGGAGAATGACCCAATGACCAGCCGAAGCATAGGAAGCGTAAATGCGTAAAAGCCGTAGTCCATATTAAACTGCGGGTCACGCTGGCCAAATGACTGACCATTCAAAAACATTTGAACGGTCTGCCATGAATTTTGACCAATCGCACCTGCGACGGCACCCGCAAGGATGGGCAGCGTGACCAGTATTTTCCTCACGCTGCGTTCCATAATCCTGCGATATTCCACGATGGGGCTGGAGACCCCGAATTCCGTCATTAAATCAGGGCGATTCCTGTATGCCACATACCCTGCTAGCCACACAATCGCGGCCGTGACCAGTGCGAACACAAAGAACAAGACAAGGCGCGTGACCAGCACTGTGGTGAACACACTCCTAAATTGCACTTCGCCGAACCACAGCCAGTCCGTGTAGTAGCTAACAAGCAAAGGTCCAACCAGCCCAATGACAGCCACCACCGCGATGATGATAGTGAGGATGCGTGGTGGCCGTTTAATGGAGGGTGATGGTGGTGTTAGGCCGGTAGCCAACTCCAACTCCTTATATAGTCGTGATGCCAAGTAGTTTCCTACTTTACGGACATTTATAAGTGTAAGGACAACCGTGACCAACTCCCCCCTCACCCAACAAGCCCTCAATAAAGCCATGATGGAGGCCGTCGACTTCATCCATGCCGAGGGCTGGGACGCCGCACCAACGCTGTTTGCGCTGGTAC